>JBEKVN010000010.1:0-86338 GCA_049513915.1 Candidatus Aminicenantales bacterium
CGAGGAGGCTGAACCGGGCGGGCTCGAACACGGCGTGGTGGGCGTCGTAGAGGGCCCAGTCGCGGAAGCGGAGCCGGTGCTCGGCCTGCATCCGGTTGTAGAACTCCGAGCCGGGCAAGGGGGTCAGGATGAGGAACTGGGTCGTGGACAGCCGGGCCTTCTTGGCGAACCGGACGGTCTTCTTGACGGTCTCCCAATCGTCCTGGTCGAAGCCCAGGACGAACATGCCGTGGATGTGGATCCCGTTCCGGCGCAGGACCTTGGCGGCCTGGACGAGGTCCGCCACGGTTTGCTTCTTCTTCATGGCGTCGAGGCTCGCGGGGTTGACCGATTCGAAACCGATGTAGACCAAGTGGCAGCCGGCCTTCTTCATCAGCCGGACGAGCTCGACGTCGCGGGCGACGTCGGCCCGGACCTGGGTCGTCCACGGGAACTCGAAACGCTCACGGATCATGGCCTGGAGGAGCTCCTTGGTCCGTTCCCGGTTGGCCGTGAAGTTGTCGTCGTAGAAGAAGACAGCGTTTCCGCGGTGGTCGTAACGGCGGAGCTCCTCGATGATGTTCTCGGTCGAGCGGAAACGGTACTTTTTCCCGAACATCCCCGTGACGGAGCAGAACGAGCAGTCGAAGGGACAGCCGCGCGACGTCTGGACGGGGATCGGCGGGGTGAACCTGAAGCGCCCCGGATCGGGTTTGAGGAGCAAGAGGTCCGGATACGGGATCGCGTCCAGGTCCTTTTCCATGGGCAACATCGGGTGGTGGACGACGTGCCCGTCCGTTTTCAGGGAAAGATTGGGGACGGCCGAGAAGTCCCGGTCGCGCTCCCAGGCGTCGATGAAGGCCGTCAGGGCGGATTCCCCCTCTCCCCGGATGACGAAATCGGCGTGTTCCAGGGCCTCGTCGGCCAGATAGGTGACGTGCGGACCGCCCATCAGGACGGGGACGCCCATGGCCCGGACCCGGTCGGCGATGGCGTAGGCCCTGGGCGCCGTCGATGTGATTGTCGAAATCCCCACGATGTCGGAGGCCGCGACCAGGTCGTAGTCGACCCGCCGGAGGTCTTCGACGAAGACTTCGACCTGCCAGCCGCGCCGCTCCATAATCGTCCCCAGGATGAGCGTGCCGAGGCGGGGCAGGGGGAATTGGGAAAAGATGTGCAGGTTCGGCGCCTGGGGCTCGATGAAAACGATTCTAGGCAAGGTATTCCTCGATGGCCGTCAGGGCACGGGCAGCGTCAGAGACGACCTCAATTTCCTCGTGTGCCAATACGTCAATAATGGAATGACCTAAAAACCCCCTGCGCGTACGAAAATATATCTGAAAACCCGGACACTGTCAAAGGTTAGGGCTGAGGAGTTCCGTGACTCGAACTCTCTGTCGGCTTGGGGTGGGAGGGAGGAGGCGCGGAATCGGAGGTGATCGGAGGTCGGAAATCGCGGCCCGGAGGGACGGGAGAGACTAATCCGTTTCGGAAGTGCCCTCTCCGGGAGTTTCGTCCCCGGGCGTCTCGGCGCCGGCTTCTGTTTCCTGTCCCGGTTCCTGTCCTTCCTCCGGGACCTCGCCTTCGCCCGACGGATTCAGGTGCTTGGCCAGGCGGCGCAGTCTTTTTTCTTCCTGTTTCTTTTGCCGGGCCAATTCCCGGCTCCTCTTTGAACTTTTATAGGCTCGGCTGCTCTTTACCAAAAGCCCTCCTTTTCGAGTATTCCCGAGGCATCATAACATAATCGGGCCCGCTCCGACAGCCGCGAGTTTTTTTCGGCGTTCACCATTCGAACCCCGGGCCGTGTTTTCTCGTAAGTTAGCTAACCCAAACAACTTGCTGTGGCCCGACCGCCACGTCTTTATTTGATCTTATAGCTGATCGAGATCCCGGCCGAACTGCCCGGGGCGAAAGACGTTTCCATGAAGGGCAGGGTCCGGACGTACTCGAGAAACTCGCCCGTGCCCCAGGCGCCGCGGCCTTCCGACACGTTGTGGGCGGCGAAGCAGCCGCCGACCTCCAGTTTGGGGAGGACGGCCACCAGATAGTTCTTGTACCAGTCCTTGTCCGCGTCGCAGAAAACGAAATCGAACGGCCCCTTGAGCGCCGGGACGAGTTCGTGGGCATCCGCGAGGCGGGCGTCGATGTAGGCGGAGAGCCCGGCCGCGGCGAAGTTGGCCACCGCTTCCCGGTGGCGGCCCTCGTCGATCTCGACCGTGATAAGCTTCCCGCCCGTCTTGCTGAGCGCCCAGGCGATCCAGATCCCCGAATGGCCGGTGGACGTGCCGATCTCCAGGGCCCGCCTGTAATGGCCCTTGATGACGAGGTCATACAGGATCTGTCCGTCGTTCGCTGGGACGTTCAGGTCGCGCCACTCCCCGCGGCGGCTTTCGAGAAAGGCCTTCACCTTCGCGTCCAGACTCTGGGGGTTCGGGGCGCCGTCGCCGAAGGCCGCCAGGGCCGTGAAGGCCAGGCACGAAACCAACATCAGGACCGGTTGAAATCTCATGGCCATGCGGACTCCTTCCTATTTGGCGTTCGTCTATTGGACGGCCGCTCGGGGCATATCTTCCATCGGCCTCCGGTCCGGCTCGCAAAAAAATTTAAGAAAATGCTTGACACGCCAATGGACAAGGAGTATTATTCTTATAAATCAGAATAGTAAGATAAATAAGGAGAACTCGAATGGCTGGAAAAACGAAGGACGACGCCGGCAGCTGCTGCCGAGTGGAAGCCCTGATCGGTGTGGACGAGCGGGGCCAGATGGTCCTCCCCAAGGAGGTCCGCGACGCCGCCGGGATCCGTCCAGGGGACAAGCTGGCCCTCATCCTGTGGAGGAAGAACGGGAACGTCTGTTGTATGACTTTGGTCAAGGCCGACGATCTCACCGGCATCGTGAAGAGCCGGCTCGGGCCCTTGATGAAAGATATCATTTCCTGAAGGAGCATAAACATGGCCAAGAAAGACGACGAAATTAAAAAGCACGTCCGGGAGCGCTATGCGCGGGCGGTCAAGCCGGGAACGCCCTGCTGCGCTCCGGCTTCTTCTCCCTGCGGGTGCGGACAGCCCGGCCTGAGCGAGGAGAAAGCCAGCCGGATGGTCGGCTACTCGACCGAGGACCTGAAGAACATCCCCGAAGACGCCAACCTCGGGCTGGGCTGCGGGAACCCGGCGGCGCTGGCCGGCTTGATGAAAGGGGAGACCGTCCTCGACCTCGGCTCCGGGGCCGGGATCGATTGCTTTCTCGCCGCCGCCAAGGTCGGCCCATCCGGCCTGGCCATCGGCGTGGATATGACGCCGGAGATGCTCGATAAGGCCCGGGAAAACGCCAGGAAAAACGGCTACAAAAACGTCGAATTCCGGCTGGGGGAAATTGAGAACCTGCCCGTGGCCGACAACTCCGTCGACGCGATCATCTCCAATTGTGTCATCAATCTGTCGACGGACAAAACGCGGGTCTTCCGCGAGGCCTTCCGGGTCCTTCGCCCCGGCGGCCGGATGATGGTTTCCGACCTGGCCTTGAAGAAGCCGCTGCCGCGGGCCGTCCGGGAATCCGTCGAGGCCTACGTCGCCTGCATCGCCGGAGCCCTCGTCAAGGACGATTATCTCGGGGCGATCCGGGACGCCGGATTCAAGGATATCGAGGTCGTCAGCGAAACCGCCTTTCCGGCCGAGCTCGTGCTCGAAGACTCCCTGGCGCCCGAGATTATCGCGAAACTGAACATCCCGAAAAAAGAGCTGATGGACCACGTCTCGTCCGTCCTCAGCCTCAGCGTTCGGGCGGTCAAACCGAAAAAATAGTAACTCGGGGGGACACGATACCCTGCCCCTTATCAGGCGCGCCTCGCCGAGAAGCAAAGGAGGGACAGAGTATTGTGTCCCCCCATCTTTAAATCAGGAAGAATTTTCCCCACTCGTCGTCTAAAATAATAGTGTAGGGCCATGGGCAATTCTTAACAGGGGCGCTATGCAAGGAGACTATCATAGACGGCGCGTCGGGCTGGATGATAACTGGGAAGGGTGCAGGGACGGCCGTACGATCACAATTTCACTGAGACCTACCAGGACACTTCTGATTTCGCTCGGAGGCACGATCGATGAACTCCCCCAAAAAGGACTCTCCAGGAAGCCATCCGTCGGATTCTTCGATGGACGCTAACGAACTCATACGGCAGACGGTCAGACGCCGGCGATGGCCGTGGGTTCTGGGATTGGCCGTGGTCGTTCTCATAGGATCGTTCCTGTGGAAGCGATCGCTTCCCGCCCAGTCCCCGCAGACCCGCGGGGCTGGCCGCGACGCCGCGATGCGCGCGGTCCCTGTGACCGGGGCCGTCGCCAAAGTCGCGGACCTCGCCGTCTACCGCGACGGCGTCGGCACGGTGATGCCCCTCAAGACCGTCACCGTCCGGACCCGGGTGGACGGACAGCTCATCAAGGTGGCCTATCGCGAAGGGCAATTGGTCCGGGAGGGAGACCTCCTGGCGGAGATCGATCCGCGTCCCTTCCAAGTCCAGCTTCAACAGGCCGAGGGAGAATTGGCCAAGGACCAAGCCGCTCTTGCCAACGCCAAGGTCGACCTCAAGCGCTATGAGGCCCTGATCAAGGACGATTCTATCCCCCGCCAGCAGCTCGATACGCAGGCGGCCGTGGTCAATCAGTACGAAGCGGCCTTGAAGAGCGACCAGTCCCAGGTCGACAGCGCCAAGCTCAACCTCACCTACAGCCGCATCACGGCGCCGATCTCGGGCATCGTCGGTCTCAGGTTGGTTGACGTCGGGAATATTGTCCATGCCGGCGACGCCGGCGGGCTCGTGGTCATCACGCAGCAGCAGCCGATCACCGCCGTCTTCACTATCGCCGCCCGCTATTTGCCGCAAGTCCTGCAGCAGCTTCGGACAGGGAACAAGCTCGCCGTCGAGGTCTGGGACCAAGACCTCAATCACAAGCTCGCCGCCGGCTCCCTGCTGGCGATCGACAACCAAGTTGATCCAAGCACCGACACGATCCGGATCAAGGCCCTTTTCCCCAATGACGATTATGCGCTCTATCCGAGCCAGCTGATCAATGCCAGGCTCCTCGTCGATACGCTCCGCGGCACGGTCATCGTGCCGACCGCCGCGCTTCAGCGCAGCCCCCAGTCCACGTACGTCTACATCGTCAAGCCGGACCAGACCGTCGAAATCCGCGACGTCGACGTGCAACTCACCCAGGGTGATGACACCTCGATCCGCCAGGGGGTTTCGGCCGGGGAGACGGTTGTCATCGACGGCGTCGACAAGCTCCAGTCAGGGACCCGGGTCGCGATGGCCAGCGCCGAAAGCGGCGTCCCGCCCAGGAAACGTTCCTCATGAACCCCTCCCGGCCCTTTATCCAGCGGCCGATCGCGACCTCTCTCCTGATGGTGGGGCTGCTCATCGCCGGCACCATCGGCTTCCGGCAACTCCCTGTCTCGGCGTTGCCCCAGGTGGATTATCCCACGATTCAGGTTGTGACGTTCTATCCGGGGGCGAGCCCCGACGTCATGGCTTCGGCCGTGACGGCGCCGCTCGAGCGTCAGTTTGGTCAGATGCCGGGCCTGAAGCAAATGACGTCGACGAGCTCCTCCGGGAGCTCGCTCATCACGCTACAATTCACCCTGGACCTCAACATCGACGTGGCGGAGCAGGAAGTCCAGGCCGCGATCAACGCCTCGGGGACCTACCTCCCGCGCGATTTGCCGAACCCGCCCATCTACAGCAAGATCAATCCCGCCGATGCGCCGATCCTGACCCTGGCGCTGACGTCGGAGACGCTGCCCCTCTCCAAGGTGGAGGACTACGCTGACACTCGGTTCGCCCAGAAGATCTCCCAGCTCCCCGGGGTCGGGCTCGTCAGTATTAGCGGCGGGCAAAAGCCGGCCGTGCGGGTCCAGGTGAATCCCATCGCGCTCTCTTCTCTCGGGCTCACCATGGAGGACGTCCGGAGCGCCATCGTCCTGGCCAACGTCAACCAGGCCAAGGGGTCATTCGACGGCCGGCAGCAAGCGTACTCCATCTGGGCGAACGACCAGCTCCTCACAAGTGCGGACTATCGCCCTCTCGTCATCGCTTACCGCAACGGGGCGCCGGTCCAGCTATCCGACGTGGCCAAGGTCATCGCCGCCGCCGAGAATGTCAATCAGGCCGCCTGGATGAACCAGGTGCCCGCGGTCATCGTCAATATTCAACGGCAGCCTGGCGCCAATATCATCGCGGTCGTGGACCGCATCAAACATCTGCTGCCACAGCTCCGGGCCTCTCTGCCCTCGGCGGTGAAGGTTTCGATCCTGACGGACCGCACGACGACGATCCGGGCCTCGGTCCGGGACGTCGAGTTCGAACTCCTGCTGACGATCGTGCTCGTGGTCACGGTCATTTTCCTTTTCCTGCGAACCGCCGCGGGCACGGTCATCCCCAGCGTCGCCGTGCCGCTGTCTCTCGTCGGCACATTCGGGGTCATCTATCTGCTGGGCTTCAGCCTGAACAACCTGACCTTGATGGCCCTGACGATCGCGACCGGTTTCGTCGTCGACGACGCGATCGTCATGATTGAGAACATCTCGCGCTATATCGAGGAGGGCGTCCCGCCCCTCGAGGCGGCCCTCCGAGGTTCGGAGCAGATCGGCTTCACCATCATATCGCTGACGGTATCGCTGATCGCCGTGCTCATCCCGCTCCTGTTCATGGGCGATGTCGTCGGCCGCCTCTTTCGCGAGTTCGCCGTCACGCTGTCGGCGACCATTCTCATCTCCATGGCTGTTTCCCTGACGCTGACTCCGATGATGTGCAGCAAGCTCTTGCGAATCAAGCCGGAATCGGAGCGGAGCCGTTTCTACCGGACATCCCAGCGGGCCTTCGACCGGGTGATCGAGTTCTATGACCGGACGCTGACCTGGGTGCTCCGTCACCGGAGGGAGACGCTCGTCGTGGCCGTGGGGACGCTGGTGCTGACCATCGTGCTCTATTTCGCGATTCCCAAAGGGTTTTTTCCTGTGCAGGACACGGGCGCCATCCTGGGCATCTCCGAGGCGCCACAGACGGTCTCCTTCACGGCCATGGCCGAGCGGCAGCAGGCGCTGGCCCGCATGATCCTCAAGGACCCGGCGGTTGCGAGTCTCTCCTCGTTCATCGGGATCGACGGCATCAACACGACGGTCAACAGCGGGCGTATCCAAATCAACCTTGTGCCGCTCGAGAAACGCAAGGCCAGCGCCAGCGAAATTATCCGGCGGCTGCAGCCGCAGCTGGCCCAGGTCGTAGGCATCACCCTCTTCATGCAGCCGATCCAGGAGCTGACGGTGGAAGACCGCGTCAGCCGCACGCAATTCCAGTACAGCCTCGAGGACCCCGATGCCCGGGAACTCGCCGCGTGGGCCCCCCGCTTCGTCACGCGCCTGCGGGCGGTCCCGCAGCTCCACGATGTGGCCAGCGACCAGCAGACCGAAGGGCTCGAAGCCCGTCTGTCCCTCGACCGCACAACCGCTTCGCGGCTCGGCATCACACCTCAGATGCTCGACGATGCGCTTTACGATTCCTTCGGGCAACGGCAGGTCTCTACCATGTTCACGGAACTCAATCAGTACCGTGTCGTCCTCGAGACCCAGACGGACTTCCAGAAACAGCCGGAGGACCTCGAGCACGTCCGGTTGCGGTCAAGCGGCGGCGGGTCCGTGCCCCTGGGCTCCTTCACCGACATCCGGGTTTCCAACGTCCCGCTGGCCGTAAACCATCAGGGACAATTCCCGGTGGTCACCGTTTCCTTCAACCTCGCCCCCAATGTGTCACTGGGCGAAGCCGTGCGGGCGGTCGATAAAGCGGCCCTCGAGGTCGGCCTCCCGGAGAGCATTCAACGGAATTTCCAGGGCACGGCCCAGGCCTTCCGGGCGTCGATGGTGAACACGCCGTTCCTGCTGCTCGCCGCCATCATCACCGTTTATATCCTCCTCGGCGTACTCTACGAGAGCTATATCCATCCGGTGACGATCCTCTCCACTCTACCCTCGGCGGGGATCGGGGCGCTGCTGTCCCTGATGATTTTCCGCATGGACTTTTCGGTCATCGCCCTGATCGGGATCATCCTGCTCATCGGCATCGTCGAGAAGAATGCGATCATGATGATCGACTTCGCCCTCGACGCCCAGCGCAAGGAAGGCAAGCCCGCACTCGCCGCCATCCAGCAGGCCGCTCGCCTGCGGTTTCGGCCGATCCTGATGACGACGATGGCGGCGTTGCTGGCCGGGGTTCCCCTGGCCGTGGGTTCGGGGATCGGGTCTGAGCTCCGGCACCCTCTCGGGATTGCCATCGTCGGCGGCCTGATCTTCAGCCAGATGCTGACCCTTTATACGACGCCGGTGATCTACCTCGCCTTTGACCGCCTGTCCCAGCGAGTGAGAGGGGCAGCGAGACGCCGACCTGCCTGGCCGGACGCCGGTCCCCCCCGGGAGGACGGGACGTGAATCTCTCCGCGCCGTTCATCCGCCGCCCGGTGGCGACGACCCTGATGGTCATCGCCATCGCTTTGGCCGGCGCGGTCGCCTTCAAGTTTCTGCCGGTTTCGCCGCTGCCCCAGGTCGAATTCCCCACGATCAGCGTGTTCGCAGGCCTCCCGGGAGCGAGTCCCGAGACCATGGCCTCTTCAGTTGCCACCCCTCTCGAGCGGCAGTTCGGCCGGATCGCCGGCATCACCGAGATGACGTCGTCGAGCGGGATGGGATCGACCAGCATCACCATTCAGTTCGACCTCAACCGCAACATCGACGCCGCCGCCCGGGATGTCCAGGCCGCCATTAACGCCGCGCGGGGCCAGCTTCCGAAGAATCTTCCGAGCAATCCCGGATATCGCAAGGTCAACCCGTCCGACGCGCCGATTATGCTTCTCGCGCTCTCCTCCGGCGTAGTCGAACGGGCGCGGATGTACGATATCGCCGCGTCCATTCTGCAGCAGAAACTGGCCCAGGTCCCGGGCGTGGGGCAAGTCACGGTCGGAGGCGGGGCGTTGCCGGCAGTCCGTGTCGACCTCAATCCGGTAGCCCTCAACAGCACGGGGCTCGGGCTCGAAGACGTCCGGGCCGCGCTGGCTGCGGCCAATGCCAACCGGCCCAAGGGCGAAGTCGCCGGAATCGACCGGGCGTGGACTTTATCCACGACGGACCAGCTGCTGAAAGCCGCGGAGTACCGGCCCCTCGTCGTCCGCTACCGGAACGGCGCGGCGGTCCGTCTCTCCGATATCGCCAATGTGACCGATTCGGTCGAGGATATCCGTACGGCGGGACTTTCCAACGGCAAGCCGGCTATTATCATCATCATTTCCCGTCAGCCGGGCGCCAACATCATCGCGACCGTGGATGGCGTGCGGGCCGTCCTGCCGCAGCTTCGGGCCGCGATCCCGCCGACCATCGATTTGTCCGTGCTCATTGACGCCACGCGGACGATCCGGGCTTCTGTCCAGGACGTCGAAATCACACTCCTCATCGCCCTCAGCCTGGTCATCCTGGTCGTCTTCCTGTTCCTCCGGAGCGCGCGCTCGACGTTCATCCCGAGCGTGGCCGTGCCCATCTCGCTCATCGGGACGTTCGGCGTGATGTATCTGCTCCGGTTCAGCATCGACAACCTGTCGCTGATGGCGATGACCATTGCGACCGGGTTCGTGGTGGACGACGCCATCGTCGTCATTGAAAATATCACCCGTCATCTTGAGAGCGGCATGTCGCCGATGGCCGCCGCCCTCAAAGGCGCCGAGGAGATCGGTTTCACCGTCCTTTCGATCAGCCTGTCGCTCATAGCGGTCTTCATCCCCATCCTTCTCATGGGCGGCATCGTCGGCCGGCTCTTCCGCGAATTCGCCGTTACGCTCGCCATTGCCATCATCGTGTCGCTCCTCGTTTCACTGACCGCGACACCTATGATGTGCGCCAAGCTCCTGCGGCCATACAGCAAGGACCGTGGCGGGCGGCTGTTCCGGGCGAGCGAGCGCTGGTTTGCCGCGATACTCCGTGGGTATGAACGGGCGCTCGGCTGGGTGCTGCGGCATCAGCGCCTGACGATGACCGTTACCCTGGTCACGATGGCCGCGACGATCTTCCTTTACGTCAAGATCCCGAAGGGCTTCTTCCCTCAGCAGGACACGAGCCGTCTGACCGGGTCGATTATCGCCGACCAGGATACGTCATATCAGGCCCAGCGGAAGCGGCTTACGGCGTTCGTGGACACGGTGACTAGCGATCC
Organism: Candidatus Aminicenantales bacterium; assembly: GCA_049513915.1. Classification (GTDB taxonomy): domain Bacteria; phylum Acidobacteriota; class Aminicenantia; order Aminicenantales; family Saccharicenantaceae; genus DATKJS01. The sequence continues at coordinate 10,221 of JBEKVN010000010.1, forward strand.
CGCGGTCGAGAACACCGCCGGCTTTCTCGGGGGCGGCACTCTGAACTCGGGACGGATGTTCGTGAGCCTGAAACCCAAGGAAGAGCGTAATGTCACGGCCGACCAGGTGATAGCGCGTCTGCGCGGGAAACTGTCTCACGTCCCCGGGGGCACGCTCTACCTGCAGTCGAACCAGGACCTGCGCGTCGGCGGACGTTTCGGCGCCGCCCAGTACCAATATACGCTCCAGGGCGACGACCCGAATGAGCTATTCCAATGGGCCCCGCGCATTACCGACAAGCTGCGCCAGCTCAAGGAGCTTACCGACGTCAACAGCGACCAGCAGAACAGAGGAATCCAGGCCAATCTGACCATCGACCGCACGACGGCTTCGCGGCTGGGTATCACGCCCCAAATGATCGACGATTATCTTTATGACGCCTTCGGCCAGCGCCAGGTTTCGACGATGTACACGGCCCTGAACCAGTATCACGTCATCATGGATATCGACCCGCAGTACTGGCAGAATCCGGAAGGCCTCAAGCAGATCTACATCCCGACCGCGAAATCAGGCCTGGTGCCGCTCGCCGCGTTCACCCGGTTCGAGCCCCGGACCGCCCCGCTCACGGTCAACCACCAGGGGCAGTTCCCGTCCGTAACGATTTCCTTCAACTTGCCCGTCGGGGTGGCGCTCGGGACTTCCCTGGACGCGATCCGGCACGCCGAGGCCGACATCCGGCTTCCGTCGAGCATCCGGGGCAGCTTCCAAGGGACGGCCCAGGCGTTCCAGTCCTCGCTCGCCAACGAGAACATCTTGATCCTGGCGGCGCTTCTTGCGGTGTACATTGTGCTCGGCGTCCTTTACGAGAGTCTGATTCATCCCGTGACGATTCTCTCGACGCTGCCTTCGGCCGGAGTCGGCGCGCTCCTGGCGCTGCTCCTGTTCCGGATCGAACTTTCGGTCATCGCCCTGATCGGCATCATCCTGCTTATAGGCATCGTCAAGAAGAACGCGATCCTGATGATCGATTTCGCCATCGACGCCGAGCGCACGGAAGGGAAAAAGCCTGAAGAGGCCATTTTCCAGGCGTGCCTGCTGCGGTTCCGCCCGATCACCATGACGACCATGGCCGCCCTCCTGGGCGGGTTGCCGCTGGCGATTGGCGGCGGCACGGGTTCCGAGCTGCGCCGGCCGCTGGGGATCGCGATCGTGGGCGGGCTCATCTTCAGCCAGATGCTGACGCTATTCACGACGCCAGTCGTTTATCTTTATCTCGACCGCTTCCGGCTACGGCTGGCGGCGGCCCGGCGGAGACTTGTCCACCGCTTTGCTTCTCACAGGGAGGGAGCATGAGGCTGAGGCACGCTCTTTTGGTCATGCCGATCCTATTCGTCGGGGCCTGCCTGGTCGGCCCCAACTACCGGAGACCCTCGGCGCCCGTTTCGCAGGGATACAAGGAAATGCCCAAGGAAGGGACGGCGGCCGCCGGGATATGGAAGCCCGCGCAGCCGGGCGACGCAGCCGGGCGTGCCAAATGGTGGGAGATCTTTCGCGACCCCGCGCTCAACGCGATTGAGGAACAAGTGAACGTTTCGAACCAGACGATCGCCCTGGCCGAGGCCCAGTTCCGCGGCGCACGGGCCTTCGTCGGCGGTGTCCGCTCATCGCTTTTTCCCGCAGTCGGGGTGGGAGCCTCTGCCACGCGGTCGAGCGGGCTTACGACCAGGTCTTCCGCGGCCGGGCAGGCGCCTCCCGTTATCACGGGCTACGAGATCTCCGTCGACCTCGGCTGGGAGCTGGACCTTTTCGGCCGGATCCGGCGCAGTGTCCAAGCCGGCATCGCCGGCGCCCAGGCCAGTGCCGCCGACCTCGAGAGCGTCCGGTTGGCCATGCAGGCGGATGCGGCGGCGGACTACTTTCTCCTCCACGGCGTGGACGCGGAGATCCAGCTCCTGCAGAAGACGGTCGCCGGCTACCAGATCGAATATGGACTCACGGAGAATCGTTTCCGGCAAGGCGTTGCCTCCGGCATCGATGTCGCCCAGGCGAAGACACAGCTCGAGTCGACGCGAGCGCAGGCGACCGACCTCGAAATCACTCGGGCCCAGCTTGAACATGCCCTGGCCGTGCTCGCCGGCAAGCCGCCCCAGGAATTCTCCGTCTCGGCCACGCCGTCCTGGGTGGCACCTCCTGAGATCCCGGTCGGGCTTCCGTCCGAACTTCTCGAGCGGCGACCCGATATCGCTTCTGCCGAGAGACTCATGGCCGCGGCCAACGCCCAGATCGGCGTCGCCGTAGCAGGGTTCTTCCCGACAATAAGTCTCACGGGGCTAGCCGGTTACGATGGCTCGCCGCTCGCCAGTCTGTTCTCGCTGCCGAACCGGATATGGTCGCTTGGAGTATCCCTCGCCGAGACGGCTTTCGACGCCGGAAAACGTCACGCGACATATCGGCAGGCCCAGGCAGCTTACGACGCCGCCGTCGCTGAATATCGAGAGACGGTGCTGACGGCGTTGGAACAAGTGGAAGACAATCTGGCCGCGCTGCGAAGCCTCGCGGAGGAAGCGCAGTACCAAGCCACGGCCGTCGCGGAAGCCGAGCGGACGCTCAGCCTGGCTAAGAACCGCTACATGAACGGCGTCACGTCGTACCTCGAAGTCGTGTCGGCACAGAATACGGCGCTCGCCAACGAGCGACTAGCCGTCGACCTGCTGACCCGGCGATTGACGGCCAGCGTCAACCTCATCAAGGCCCTGGGCGGCGGGTGGCGGAGCTCGGACCTCGGGGCTCTCGCGCCGGCCGCAACACCCCCGCCAAAAAAATAGGACAGAGCCCACTCAGAGACCACGGAAATCCACTGACTCGCTCGGGCATTCTATCCGACGCGTCAAGCCACTTAGCCACCTTTCCGAAGCGGTCGCCATGTCCCCACAAACGCTGACGTCAAGAAAGATCGATCCGCCTCTCAGCCCGGGGCCGGTCGATAGGACGGAGTTATGAGGTGTGCCATCGCGACCCCTTGTGTACGAAATACAAACCTAGTATCATGTTTTGTTTGATAACGGCCTCGGGCCGACCCGGAAAGATGTTCAAGATCCAGGAGGCGACATGATCACACATGCGCTCGCGGCGAGCCGCAGCAAACGCAGGGTGGCGAGCCTCCTGTGCCTGGCCTTCATCTACTATCCCGTCCTGGCGCAGCAGGAGAGCCCGCTCACTCTCGATATGGCCGTCCAGCTGGCCCTCGAACGCAACGAAAGATCCCTCGCTACTCGCGAGGCCGTTGCCTCGGCCGAAGCCGCAGTGACCCGGGCCCGGGCCTTCTTCCTGCCGGCCCTCACCACGACCGGGGCCTACACGCGCCGGCCCTTCGAGGTGAGGAGAACTGTCGGCGCCACGGAGATCATCGTCCAGCGTTTCAATGCCCTGTCCGGCGTCGCCTCCCTCAATATGACTCTCTTCGACTCAAAGAGCATCCCCGGCCTGAATTCGGCCAACGCCTTGCAGAAATCCGCCGTTGCCGCGGCCACTGAGAGCAAGAGGCAGCTCGCCTTCGAGGTGAGCCAGGCCTTCCTTGCGACATTGAGCACCGGCCAGGTCCTCGAGGCCTCCCGCCACCGGTATGACTTCGCCAGGCAGAACTTGGATGCCGCGCGGGCCCGGTACTCCGCCGGCTTGGCCTCCGTCAACGATGTAACCCTTGCCGAACTCGAGGCCGCCACGGCTGAAGTCGGCATGACCCAGGGGGAGGGCCAGCTCGAAACGTCGACCCTACAGCTGGGCTATCTCCTTGACGCCCCGTCCTCCCTCACGAAATCGCTGGTCGTCCCCGAGTTCCTCATCCAGGCCGCCCAGGGTGAAGCCGCCGACGCGGAGAAGCTCGTGGCCGAGGCCCAGGTTCGGCGCCTCGATCTGGCCTCCCTCCGCTGGCTAGCCAAGTCTCAGCATGCCCGGGTCCTCGACCCCCTGCTCCGGTGGCTACCCTCCCTGAGCCTCGGCGGCCAGTACTGGTACACGAACGAAGCCGGGCTTACGGGGCAGTCGACCAACTGGAATATCGGCATGACTCTGTCCTGGTCCATTTTCGACGGGTTCACGCGCAACGCCGACTACAAGGACCGGAAAGCGCAGGCTGAGGTGGCCGACCTCAACGTCCGGGCCTCCATCCGCCAGGTGGATATCGACGTCCGGGAGGCGCTGGTCTCGCTGGCCAGCCAGAGGGCCTCGCTCAAGCAGGCCACCGTCGCCCACGAAGTCGCCAAGAAGAACGCGGCCGAAACGACCGAATTATACCGGCAGGGCCTGGCCTCGGCCCTTCAGGTCGCGGACGCCAACGTCCGCCTTTTCGAGGCCGAGGTCACGCTCGTCTCGCAACGCTACGGCCTGGGCATCGCCTTCCTCAACCTGGAAGCCGCGCTGGGCCTGGATCCATTCGGGAAGGAGCCAATCCATTGAGCATTTTCAAAGGTCATAAACTCGCCGCCGTCATAATGATTATCGCATCCGCCGTCCTGGCCGGATGCTGCAAGAAGGGTGGGGCCCCTTCCCCCTCAGCCAAGGGGGGACCCGGGGCAAAGTCGAGGGTCATGTTCCCCGTCGAAGTGGCGCCTGTGGAGTTGCGGACCATGGTCTATAGCGTCAGCGCCGTGGGGTCCGTCGACGCCTTCGAGAAGGTCCAGGTTACGTCCCGCGTCCCGGGCGTTGTGGACCGGGTTCTTTTCGCCGAGGGCAGTGCCGCGGCTGTCGATCAGGTCCTGGTCGAAGTCTCGCCCGAACGCTACCGCCTGGCCGTCGAAGCGGCTCAAGCCACCTATGAAAAGGCCCTGGCCGCCAAGGCCGACGCCGAGGCCGGGCTGAAGCGCCGGGAACAGGTCATCACCAAGACGCCGGGACTGATCCCCGGCGAAGAGGTGGAGACGTGGCGGACCAAGGTCCTGCTGGCCGCGGCCGACGTCGCCCAGGCCAAAGCGGCTCTCGATCAGGCCAAGCTAAACCTGCACGACGCTTACGTCCGGGCGCCCTTCTCGGGAATCCTCCAGACGAGGACCGTCCAGACCGGGCAATACGTCGATGTCGGGATCATTTTGGCCACTCTGGTCCGGCGGGACCCGCTTCTTCTCCGGTTCCAGGTCCCCGAGCGCGATGCCGCCCAGATGCATCCGGGCATCAAGGCCGCGTTCAGGATGCGCGACGATACCCGGGAATACGGCGCCCAGATCGTCCATGTCGGCGCGGCCGCGGACGAGACGACGCGAATGGTGTCCGTCACCGCGGAGGTCCGCGACTCGAATGCTTCCGCCCTCCGCCCGGGCGCCTTTGCCGAGATCACGGTCCCGGTGAGCAATCCGCACGATAATCCCGTCATCCCCCAGACGGCCATCCGGCCGAGCGACCGGGGCTTCATCGCCTATGTGGTCGAGAACGATATCGCCGTCGAACGCGTCGTGACGGTCGGGATGCGCACGGCGGACGGCCAGGCCGAAGTCCTGGCCGGATTGAAAGCCGGCGAGATCCTCGTCGTCCGCGGGTCCGAAGCCCTTCGGGACGGCGCCCCGGTCAGGATCGGGAAGGCCCCTGAGAAAGCTCCCGAGAAAGCCCCCGCCAACCGTTGAGGAGCGGCAGCAGAGCGGGACGAGAGGAACCCGCACATGAGAATCACGGAAGTATGCGTCAAGAACCCGGTCCTGGCCTGGATGCTGATGGCGGCCACGATCCTCTTCGGCGTCGTCGCCGGAACCCGCATCGGCATCAGCCAGTTTCCCGACGTCGATTTTCCGACCATCTCGGTTTCCGTGTCCTGGCCGGGTGCCGCTCCCGAGGTCGTCGAGAACGACATCGTCGAAACGCTGGAGGGGGCCCTCGTCCAGATCGAGGGGCTGCGGACGATCACGTCGTCGTCCAGGATGGGCGGCTGCAACATCACCCTGGAGATGGAGCTGTCCCGGGACGTCGATTTCGCCATGCAGGACATCCAGGCCAAGGTCTCCCAGGCCGCGCGCATGCTTCCCAGGGACATCGACCCGCCGATCATCTCGAAGAGCAATCCCGAGGACCAGCCGATCATGATGATCAGCCTGGTCGGACCCTTCCCCGCCCGCGTGCTGAGCGACTACATCCAGTACGGCCTCAAGGAAAAGCTCCAGACGATCCCCGGCGTCGGCGAGATCACGCTGATGGGCGTCCTCGACCGGAACGTCCGGGTTTGGCTCGACGCAACCAAGCTCGACGAAAAAGGGATCACGGTCGAGGACGTGATCGCCGCCCTGCAGCGCGAGCACGTCGAGCTCCCCGCCGGGAGGCTCGAGACCTCCGGCCGCGAGGTCAACGTCCGGGTCCTCGGCGAAGCCATCGACATCGAGACCTTCCGGCACATCGTGATCCGCGAAACCAACGGCGCCCCCATCTATATCGGCGACGTCGGGCTGGTCGAAGACGGCTTCGACGACATCCGCCGCTTCGCCCGGGTCGACGGCGTCCCCGCCCAGGGCATCGGCGTCAAAAAGCAGCGCGGCTCGAACGCCGTGTCCGTGGCCCGGACCGTGCGCGAATCCCTGGCGAATTTCCAGAAGACCTTGCCCGAGGGCATGACCGTGAACGTCGTCTTCGACTCGACGAAATTCATCGAGGATTCGGTCAAGGAGATCCAATTCGAACTTCTCCTGTCCGTCCTCCTCACGGCCCTCGTCTGCTGGATGTTCCTCGGCTCGTTCTCGAGCACCCTCAACGTCCTCATGGCCATCCCTATGTCCCTGCTCGGGACGATCGCCATCATTTATTTCCTGGGGTACACCTTCAATACCTTTACGCTCCTAGCCCTGGCCCTGGCGGTGGGCATCGTCGTCGACGACGCCATCATGGTCATGGAAAATATCTTTCGTCACCGCGAGGGCGGGCAGAGCCTGGTCAAGGCCGCCCTGGGCGGAACCCAGGAGATCGCCTTCGCCGCCCTGGCCGCGACGCTGGCCGTCGTGGCCATCTTCATCCCGGTCGTGTTCGTCAAGGGCATTATCGGCAAGTTCTTCCTCCAGTTCGGCATCACGCTGTGCATCGCGGTCCTGCTGTCCTACGTGGAAGCGATCACGCTCGCCCCGGCCCGCTGCGCCCAGTTTCTCAAGACGACGCGCGAGGGGCGGAGCCGGATCGGCCTGGCCGTGGACAAGGGCTTCCGCGGGCTGGAGAAGAGCTACGGAAAGGTCCTGCGGCGGGGCCTGAAGCGCCCGGCGCTCGTGCTCGTCCTGGCCCTCATCCTGTTCGGCGTTTCCATGGTCGTCATGAGCCGGATGCCGGCGGAGTTCGTGCCCTCCCAGGACTTGAGCCGGATGTCCATCCGCCTCCAGACCGCGGTCGGATCCGACATCACGGAAACGGACAAGCTGATGCAGAAGGTCGAAGCCATCATCCGGGAGCGGCCGGAGGTCCTCCAGTCGTTCACGTTCGTCGGCGGCTACGGCAGCGTCAATTCCGGAAACATCAGCATGACCCTCCTGCCGCCGAAACAGCGCAAGCTGACGATGCCCCAGCTCACGGTCGAGCTCCGGCGCCAGCTCAACGCCATTCCCGGCGTCCGGGCCGTCATCCAGGACCTCTCCCAGCAGGGCTTCACGGCCCAGCGCGGATTCCCGGTCGAGTTTTCGGTGCGCGGTTCGAACTGGGACCAGCTCATCGACCTTAGCCAGAATATCATGGCCGAGCTCCGGGAGAGCGGGCTGGTCGTCGACCTCGACACCGACTACCTGCTGGGCATGCCCGAGCTCCGGGTCGAGCCCGACCGGGCCATGGCCGCGGACGTGGGCGTGTCGATCGACACGGTTGCGACGACCCTTAACGCCCTCGTGGGCGGCGTGCGGGTCGGGAAATACAGCACCGGCGGCCGGCGCATCGACGTCCGCCTGAAGCTCATGGCCGCGCAAAGGACCCGGCCGGAAGACATCGCCCGGCTGAGGGTCCGGGGGAAGGCGGGAACCCTCATCCCGCTTTCGTCGCTCGTCACGTACAAGGAAGAGCCGGCCCTTCAGGCCATCACCCGCCGGGACCGGGAACGGGCCATCGCGATCTACGCCAACGTCGCGCCAGGGCATGCCCAGGACGAGACGATCCGCTACGTCGAGGGTCTCGGCAAAACCCTTCCGGTCGGCAACCGCATCGTCCTCGGCGGGGCCAGCGTCGCCTTCAAGGAGTCGATGAGCAGCCTGATGTTCGCCCTGTTCCTCGGGATCGGCATCGCCTACATGATCCTGGCCTCCCAGTTCGGTTCGTACAAGGACCCGGTGACCATCATCACGATCCTGCCGCTGTCGGTCGCCGGCGCCGCCTTCGCGCTTCTGATCACGCGGCAGAGCCTGAACGTCTTCAGCATGATCGGGCTGATGCTCCTCATGGGCATCGTCAAGAAAAACTCCATCATCCTCGTGGATTACGCCAACAGCTTCAAGCGGCAGGGCTTTGGCGCCAAAGAAGCCATGGAGAAGGCCGGGCCTATCCGACTCCGGCCCATCCTCATGACGGCCACGGCGACGCTCATGGCCGCCATCCCGCCGGCGCTCGGTCTCGGGCCGGGATCGGAAATCCGGATGCCCATGGCCATCGGCGTCATTGGCGGGCTGGTCCTGTCGACCGCCCTGAGTCTCCTCGTCGTCCCGGCCTTCTACGTGATCGCCGACAAGATCGGCCTGAAAAAGAAGAGACCGGCGGAGAGCGAATCCCACGTGCCGGCCGGGACGCAGAACGGGGCCGCGGCCTAGACGGGCGACCCCCGTCTCGAGACCAGAGTTTTTCTACGCGAGTGAAGAATTGAGGGGGCGCTGATGGCCGCCCTTATCCCCCGCGCCCCCTAAAATCCTCGCCGGCCGGGAGCAGTCCCGCCTCCTGCCCGATGTGTCCCGACGCGGGCAGCACCGCTTCTTAGCGGGGCGGATTCTCAGGAGCGACCAGCAGCAATGAGGCTCCAAATAGCTCCGCCTCACTACTGGTAAATATCCGAAATAAGCCCCCCTACATTCTTCTCTATAACGTTCCGGCCACCGCCCGATGCCGGGGGGAAGGCCTGCACTGAACGCGGTCATGCGACCTTTCCAGCCGGTTGATCAAACGCTCAGGTTTTTTTGTCGGACGCGCCGGGTTTCGTGAGGGGGATGCCCTTCTTGCAGAGCGGGCAGACGTCCGGTTCGAAGGCCTCGACCTTGAGGGCCAGGAGGCTGCCGACGGGCTTGCCCTCGATGGGAACGGCGCCGCCGCTGCGGTCGACGAGGACATAGATCCCCTTGACCGCGACCTGGTGTTCCTTGAGGCAGGCCAGGACCTCCTGGATCGAGCCCCCGGTCGTTAGGATGTCCTCGATGATGACGGCCGTGGAACCGTCGACGCCGGAGAAACCGGAGCGGATGGTCATCTTCTCGTCGGCGCGTTGCGTGAAGACGAACTTTTTGCCGAGCTTGAGCGCGGCCAGGAAGCCGATGGCGATCGCGCCGTAGGCCGGCGACACCACATAGTCGAAATCGGGCACCTCGGCTTCGATTTTTTCAGCCAGGAGATCGACGATCTTTTCCAGGGCGGCTGGTTTTTCGATGAGCCGGATCTTTTCGAAATACCACTCGGAGTGCTTGCCCGAGGTCAGCTTGAAATGCCCCTGAAGCAGGGCGTCACATTCCTTGAAGAGGCTGAGGACCAGTTGATCGTGGGCGTTTTCGGCCATAGATTCGCTCCTCCGGAGGCGTCGAATTCGGGAAGCCCGATTATATCCGGATCGCCGGCTTCGGGCAAGTGGGACGCGGGGGCGGCGGAAAAGATGTAACATGGAGGCGAGGGGAAGACGGCATGGACAAAGAATTTACCGATAACGGGCGTTGTTTTGTCTGCGGGCCAGGCAATTCCGAGGGGCTGCGACTCGAGTTCCGGATGGACAAGGCCCGTGGAGAGGCGGCGGCGGAGGTCAGGTTCCCCGAGCGCTATCAGGGCTGGGAGGGGGTCGTCCACGGCGGGCTCCTGGCTACGGTCCTCGACGAGGCGATGATCAAGGCCGCCTGGGGCAAGGGCCTGCGTTGCGTCACGGGCGAGATCACGGTCCGCTACACGAAACCGGCGCGGACTGGCGTGGCTTATCGGCTCATGGGCCGGGTGACGGGCGAAAAGAAGGACAAAATCTTTTTTGCCGAAAGCGAGATTCTGGACGAGGCCGGGGAATCCGTCGCCCGGGCCACCGGAAAGCTGTTCAAGGTCCGGGAGTAACGCCTCACCAGAAAAGAAAACGGGCGGCGACGAAGACAAGAAAAAGGCCGTAGAGAAACTTGACCGTCGCCGAGGGCAGGCGGATCGTGATCAGGGCGCCGAAGACGGTGCCGATGAAAAGGCCGAGGGCCACCCACGCCGCGGCGGTCAGATCGAGCGCTCCGTTGTGATAATAGACCAGAATGCCCGGCAGGCCGAACGGCAGGAGGATGGCCCCGAGCGAGGTGGCGATGGCCCGCTTGGCGGGAAAGCCGAGAGCGAGGACGAGGAGAGGGACGATGACGTTGCCGCCGCCGATCCCGAACATGCCGGCCAGCACGCCGGCCAGGAGGCCGATCCCGATCAGGGCCGGAACGGGCGGCCGCGGGTTTGTTTCCGGCTCAGGCTTGGCCGGGACGGCCTTCCCCTGCAATCGCCGGACTCGGCGGACCGGGTCGATGAAATTCCAGCTGACGTAAAGGCAGAAAACAGCGAAGACCTTGCGCATCACTTCGACCGGCAGGGTGTTGGCGAGCCAGGCCCCGGCCGCGACCGACGTCAGGAGGCCGAGGGCGATGAAGAGCGAGGCCCGGAGGTCAATAATTTTGGCCCGGTAATAGGCGATGACACCGAGGATGCCGACCGGGAGCAGGATGGCCGCGAGCGACGTCCCCGTCGCCTTGACCAGGGGAAATCCGGCGAACAGAAGGAGGGCTGGGACGATGATGATGCCGCCGCCGATGCCGAACAGACCGGCAAATACTCCTGCCGCCGCGCCGATAAGGATGAGCCACGGTCCGCTCATGGCTGCCATTTTAATGAAAACGGGGTCGGACCTCAATCCCCGTCGCGGGATTCCACTGTCATAAGTCCGCGGGGGAATAGCAAACCCCAACTTCTTGATTTATAAGAGGGTGAATCCAGGCGGCCGGCTCGGGGGTTTATTGTATAATATCAAAATGAACCGCACGTCGGGAGGCTCTTAATGACTGTCTCGAAAAATCTGACCGCGCTCGCCGCTGTCCCGCTCGTCATGGCCTGTCTCTTGTTCCCGCTGCTGACCCGGCCGGGCGACGCCGGCTCCCAGGCCCGGCCCGAGGCCCTCCCGAGGGATTATCCCGTCCGGCCCGTGCCCTTCACCGACGTCAAGTTGTTCGACATCTTCTGGGCGCCGCGCCTTGAGACGAACCGCACCGTTTCCGTCCCCTACGCCCTCAAGATGAACGAGGAAACCGGCCGGGTCGATAACTTCCGCAAGGCGGCCCGCCTGATGACCGGCCCCTACAAGGGCAAACGCTACAACGACTCGGATGTCTACAAAGCGATGGAGGGTGCCGCCTACACGCTCCTCCTCCATGCCGATGCGGGCCTCGAAAAAACGCTCGACGACCTGGTCGCCCTCATCGGCAAGGCCCAGGAGCCCGACGGCTATCTCTACACGACGCGCACCGTCGATCCCGCGAACCCCGCCCCAGGGGCCGGGCCCGAACGCTGGTCGAACCTGCGCGTCAGCCACGAGCTCTATAACGTGGGCTATATGTACGAAGCGGCCGTCGCCCACTACCTGGCCACGGGCCGGCGGAGCTTCCTCGATATCGCTACGAAAAACGCTGACCTTCTTCTGCGGACCTTCGGCCCCGGCCAGCGGCGCGGCTTCCCCGGCCACCAGGAAATCGAGATCGGCCTGGCCAAGCTTTACCGGGTCACCGGCAACCGCGCCTACCTCGACCTGGCGAAGTTCTTCCTGGACGAGCGCGGCCACTATCATCAGGGGCCCTATCACGCCAAGGACGACCCGTTCGCGGTCTACGATTCCGAGGAGTACATGCAGAACCACAAGCCCGTCCTCGAGCAGGACGAGGCTGTGGGCCACGCCGTGCGGGCGATGTACATGTACTCGGGGATGGCCGATGTCGCCGCCCTCGGCGGTTATCCCGAGTACGTCACCGCCATCGACCACCTCTGGGAAAACGTCGTCGGGAAGAAACTGTATCTGACCGGCGGCGTCGGCTCGCGCGGCGTCGTGGAGGGTTTTGATAAAAACTACGAACTGCCCAACAACGCCTATGCCGAGACGTGCGCGGCTATCGGCAACGCCCTCTGGAACCAGCGGCTTTTCCTCCTCCACGGCGATTCGAAGTACATCGACGTCATGGAACGGGTCATGTACAACGGGCTCCTGTCCGGGGTCTCGCTCGGCGGCGACCGGTTCTTTTACCAGAACCCTCTCGAATCGGCCGGCCGGTACCAGCGGAGCCCCTGGTTCGAAGTCGCCTGCTGCCCGCCGAACATAACCCGGTTCCTGCCTTCGCTCCCCGGTTACGTCTATGCGGCGAAAGATGACACGGTATTTGTCAACCTGTTTGTCGGAAGCACGGCCCGCGTCGAGGTCCACAGGACGAAGGTCGTACTGGCCCAGGACACCCGCTACCCGTGGAACGGGGCGGTCAAGATCACGGTCAGCCCGGAAGGGGGGACCGGCGATTTCGAGATCGCGGTCCGGATCCCCGGCTGGGCCCGGGACGAAGCCGTGCCGGGCGGCCTGTACCGGTTCCTCGACCGGAATGACGAGAAGCCGTCCCTCAAGGTCAACGGCAAATCCATCGCCCTCGACCCGGCGTCCGGCTACGCCCGGATCCGCCGCGCCTGGAAGGTGGGCGACGTCATCGAGCTTTCCCTGCCCATGCCGGTCCGGCGGGTCGTGGCCAGCGAGCAGGTCAGCGCCGACGCCGGGATGGTCGCTCTCCAGCGCGGCCCCATCCTTTTCTGCGCCGAGGGCGTCGACAACGGCGGAGACGTTCTCGACCTCGTGCTCCCCGACATTGCCAAGCTCCAATCGGTCTTCAGGCCGGACCTCCTCAACGGGGTCCAGGTTGTCAAGGGCCCGGCGACTGTTTATCTCACGACCAAAGACGGAAAGACGGAAGCCAAGACGATCGAGCTCCAGGCCGTCCCATACTGCGCCTGGGCGAACCGCGGCGCCGGGGAGATGGCCGTCTGGCTGGCTCGGTCAAAGGGAGCGATGAAGCCGCGCCTCGGCCGCGGCCAGATCGACCCGGTTTTCTAGCGTGGGGATTCCCATGACGAGGCGCGGGCCACGGCCCTTGCGGACGACGGCGAACCGCTTTTGGCAGGTTGTGTTGTGATGGGATGGCGCCGCCCAAGCCGATCCCCTGCCTGGGTCCTTTCTGGTCGTCCGCGTCCGTGCCAAGGAGATGGGCGCGGCCGGGCGGAAGCCTGACCCCGATTCCCGACCGCGCGGCGCCTATCTCGGCCGCCGGGGCGGCTTGGCCAGCTCCCAGTAAATTGAGTAACGCTGGCCGAAGAGTCTGTAGAAGGGGATGAGCGTCACGTCGTTGGGTTTACCCGCGTTCACGGTCTCGAACGTCAGGGGCTTGCCGGCCACGGGTTTTATCCAGCTCTCGAGGGGCGCTTCGTTCTTGCCCTCGAACGTGGGGACCGCGACGGGGTCGCCCTCCGGGCCGTAGAGGCCGTAGACTTTCTCCGGGGTCAGGCCTTCGGAACCGCCGAGCGTGCCCGCGAGCACGATCGGACCGTAGAGGACGGCCGCGATGTCCCGGCGGTCCGGGAGCCGCTCGAGCCGCAGGTCCATAGGCAGGGCGATCTCGACCCTGTCGCCGTTTTTCCATACCCGCCTGACCGTCAGATAGCTCGACGGGCTGGCGTACTCGGCGAGCTTCTGTCCGTTGACCTTGACCGAGCCGCCTTCGGCGATCCACACCGGGATTCGGATATGGAGGGCGAGCTCGACCGGCCTGGCCGCGGAGATGACCAGGACCGTCCTCGGCTCCTCGGGAAAGCGCGTCTCCTGGCGGACCTTGAGCCCCTTCTCGGCCCAGTCGAGCTCGGAGGCGATGAAGAGGTTGACGTAGAGCCCCGCGCCGTCATGGAAGTAAATGCTGTCCCCGTACTTGGCGTGGTTCTCCATGCCGGTCCCGGTGCAGCACCAGAAGGAGTCGTAGGGCTTCATGAACGTCTTAAACATCCCCGGCATCATCGGGACGTAGTACATCATCATGGCATCATCCGGGTTCTGGGTCGGGAGGATCCCGTTCCACAAGGCCCGCTCGTAGTAATCGGCGTATTTCGCGGCCGCCTCCCAGCTGAAAAGGTGGCGGGTGAGCTTGAGCATATTGTACGTGCAGCAGGACTCGTGGCTGTTCCGGCCGAGCTCGTCGTAAATCTGGTAGGGGTCGGTCTCCCAGGCTTCGTTGTCGCTCGTCCCGCCCGTGACGAACGAGCGGGCGCCCGTGACCTCGTTCCAGAAAAAAGACGCGATCCCGCGTAGCGCCGGATCGCCGGTCATCTCGTATTCCCGGGCCGTGCCGATGATGTTGGGAATGAAGGAGTTGACGTGCTCTCCCTTCATCTTGTCCTCCGAGCGGGAGAGGGGCTCGGTGTAGTGCCGTTCGTCGAACCGGCGGGCGGTCGCCAGGTACTCGGGCTTGCCCGTGATCGCGTAGAGGTTCGACAGGACCTCGTTCATGCCGCCCTGCTCGGTGAAATTCAGGACGCGCTCCATGTGGAAGCGGTCGGACTTATCCGTCCGCGATTTGACCCAGCGGGCCATGCCTTCGACGACGTCGAGGGCCTGGGCGCTGCCGCAGGACTCCGACATATCCACAAGGCCGGCCATGATTTTATGGATCGTGTAATAGGGCGCCCAGACCTGGCGGACGGACTCGACGCGGTCGAAGAACGTCTCCGGGAAGGCACTGAGATAACCGCTCGCGCCGAGGGCCTTCTGGCATTCGGCGAGTCCGGCCACCAAGGCGTCCGCCTTGGCTTTGATCCTCTGGTCGCCGGTCGCGGCGAACATCAGGGCCGAAGCGGACAGGAAATGGCCGATGGTGTGTCCGCGGAGCTCGACGTCCGCTTTCTCCCAACCGCCGTACGGCTGGGCCGTTGACGGGAGGCCGGCCGTTACGCGGAACATGTGGAGGAGCCGGTCGTTTTCGAGACTGAGCATGTATCGGAGGTCGCGCTCCATGGCCTGCTTGAACGGGCCGTCGAGCAGCCGGACGTTCTTGAGGTTGAACGGATAGGCGCGGATTTCGACCTTCGGGGCCACCGAGGTTTTGGGGAACATCGTGTCCGCCAGCGCGGCCTTGTCCTGCGCCTGGAGAGCCGCGGGGAGAATAATTCCGGCCAGGACCGCGGCCGTCACGCCGATTCTGAGCGACTTCGTTTTCACCGCTCCTCCTTCCCGAACAGGATGAAACCTAATCTTAGTATTCCGGGAGAAGACGGTCAATCCCTTCGCGACTTCCGCCTGTTGATTTTCTGTCGCCTTCGGGCTACTCTTTTTGGTGCCCATGGCCGCCGCCCTGCGGAAGCCGAACACGTTGAAGGAGGCGCCGGTGAAAGTCTTCGGATGGAAATCTGCCACCTGGATCCTTTTCGGCGCCCTCGTCCTGGCCGCCCCGCCTCGGGCGGCCGCTCTCCAGGCGCAGGACAACTCCCTGACGCTCGAGAACGAGAATCTGAAGGCCGAGTTCAATGACCACGGCCTCGTTTCCCTCACCGGCGTCAGAACCGGCCGGAAGGTCGTTTTCTCCGCCGACCCGACCTCGCTCACCATCGCCGGGACCAGGATCGCCGTCGACACGCTCGGCCTGGCGGAGATGGAAACGAAACCGGCCCGCCTGACCTACCGCTATACGCAGGACCCCTACACGATCGAGGTCGTTTACGAACTGCGGCCCGGCTGGGCGTTCCTGAGCAAGCAGGTCGTCCTGACCTCGGCCGGGAGCTCCTCTTTCCGTGTCGGCGAGGTTTCCCTGCTTACCGCCTCCTTGGACGTGTCCGTCCAGGACGAGCTCAAACTCGCCGAGGGCCGCTGGGGATCATTCTGCCGGTTCGCCAGCGGCTCCACACCGTCCGCCCCCGCCTGGGGGCTGTTCTTCGCGCTCCAGAATCCGTTCATGGACTGGAAACGCGATGGGCAGGCGCTCACGGCGTCGTACACGCCGGACATGGATTGGAGCCCCGGCGACGGTCCCTTTGCCTCGGACCGCCTCTGTATCGGGATGCACGAGCTCAGCGGCACGCGCTTTCCGGCCAAGGCCGTTCCCGAGTGGAAATTCGTTCCGGACTACGCCGTGCATCTCGCCAGCGCCCCGGCCATCGACCTCAACGAGGTCAACGCCCTGACGGACTGCGTGAAGGCCTTCCTCCGTTACTACCCCGGCCGTGTCCGCGTCCATATCCCCTGGTGCGAGAATGACTATCAGATCGACGTCGGGACTCCCGAAGGCGTCGAGGAGTACAAGCGGATCATGGACCGGGCGGCCGAGCTCGGCGCGAACTACCTGCTTTACACGCCCGCGAACCGCGAGCTCTCCCGCCTCGAAGACAATGCCGACGCCTGGGGCTGGGAGAACGTCCTCTGGTTCGGCCTGGGACAGAAGATCCGGAAAGGGGAGTGGGATCCGGCGCGCGACGACGTCCCGGCCGGCCTCAAGGCCATGCTGGACTACGCCGCCTCTAAAAACCTGAAACTCATGGCTTACGCCTATCCTTCCCTGCCCTTCCTCCAAAAGCCCGAGTGGACGAAATGGGCGGGAGACAAGGTCGGCGGTTACGCCGGGGCCGACACCGGCGTCCGCAGCTTCCAGGACTGGTGGATCTCGAAACTCCTCGCCTTCGTCCGGAAAACGGGCGCGGCCGGCTTCTCCTTCGACCACTGGTGGATCGCCTACGACAACGCCTCGAGCAAGTACGCCCAGTGGTACGGCTGCCGCCGCATCCTCGAGACGCTCCGGCGCGAGGACCCCGAAATCGTCATCGACGGGCGCCAGCAATACCAGAACTTCGGCCCCTGGACCTGGCTGGCCGGGTCTTACCCCCACCCGACCCTGACCGACGAGCAGCCCGAGAGCTTCGCGGCCTTCCCCGACCTTCACACGGACCGGGTGTCGGCCGACCGCCAACGCTTCGCCGCCTGGACCTATCGCGTCGAGCGGTTCGCCCCGCCCGAGATCATGCCCGGCTACATGACCCATCAATCGGAGCGCTCGGACGATAAGGAGGTCATGCGCCGCGATCGCTTCCGGCCGCGCGACTGGGATTATCTCGGCTGGAAATATTCCGTGCTCTCCTCGATCGGAACGGCCCCGTTCAACCACGTCATCGATTTCATCCCCGCCCGCGACCCGGAGGAGTTCAAGGCCCTGTCCGACGAGGACAAGGCCTGGTTCCGGCGCTGGCTCGACTGGACCGAGCAGAACGCCCGCTTCCTGCACGCGTTGCGGCCGATCATCGGCCCGCCCATGGTCGGCCGGGCGGACGGCACGGCCGCTGTCGTCGAAGACCGCGGCTTCATTTTCCTTTATAATCCCAATCCCGGCCGTGTCGAGGCCCGCTTCAAGCTCGACGCCTCGATCGGCCTCACCAAGGGCGACCGTTTCATCATCCGCGAGATCCATCCGGAGGAAGGCAGGCTCGTCGGGTCGGCCGAGGGGTTCTGGCCGGCGGGGAGCGAAATCGTCATTTCCATGGGCGGCGCGGAGGCCCGCGTCTTCGAGGTCTTCCCGGCCCCCGCCGCCCTCCAGGAACCGGCGCTGTTCAACGTCGCGGGCTCGATCACTTTCCAGAACGGCCGGCTCGTTCTGACCGGGGTCTCGGGCGAAACGGGCACGTCCTCCGAGGCCTTGGTCCTTCTCCCGGCCGGGAAGACGGTCCGGTCCATGTCCGTGAACGGCGTTTCCTACCCGTTCAAACAAAATAAGGACACGGTCCCGTTCAAGGTCCGGTTCGCCGGGAAGGCTTTCGGCCGGCTCCAGGCCGTCGGGGCCTATGACCCGAATTTTACGGGCGGGACCGTCAAGGCCAGGTTCACGGTGCCGGCCCGCGTCTTCAAGCAGCTCGCGGACCGGAGGATGAAGTGGCCCGTTGCCTACACGGAGGACGACCTCCGGGCGCCCTGGCTCGGCCCCTGGCGGCTCCTCCTTTTCGCGGCCATCGCCGAGCCGCTGGAAGCCATGGACGTCGCCGTCAAGATCGACGGGAAGCCGGTCGACGTGAAAAAAGCCTACAACGGCGTTTATCCCCATTCGCCGAAACGGACCTATCTCGGAAGCTATGCCGACCTGTCGTCTCTCAAGCCGGACACGCCCTACGAGATCGAGGTGACCGTCTCTGCGCTCGCCCCTGGTCAGTTCATGGGGCTTTTTTTTGAAAACGTCGAACCGGAGTATACGGAGAGAATCCTGGCCCCCCAACCGCTCCGCTAGGTCAGCCGGCGGGGGGTGGACGCCCCCCGATTTGACTTATCGGGCTGATATCTAATATCCTCTAGGCGGTCCCGACTCTTGCAAGATTTTGACCCATGGACGGAAGGCCCATTCTGAACATCAAGTCTCTCAAGGAACAGGTCTATGAATATCTCCGTGAGCAGATGAGGACCGGGGAGATCCGCCCCGGCTCCGTCATCGACATGGAAGAAACCTCCAAGAAACTCGGCGTGAGCAAGACTCCCCTCCGCGACGCCCTCCTTCAGCTCGAGATGGAGGATTTCGTGTCCATCCTGCCGCGGCGCAAGGTCGTCGTCAACGTCCTGGAGGAGGCGGACATCCGGAACTACTATGACATCATCGGCGCCCTGGAAAGCGCCGCCCTGCTCAAGGCTTTCGACCGCCTCCGGCCCTCGGACATCGACGCCATGCAGGCCCTTAACGACGCCATGAAGCGGGCCATCGAGGACAATGACTTCGACCGCTATTATGAAAAGAACCTGGAATTTCACGACACGTTCCTCAATCCCTGCGGCAACGCGAACCTCGTCAAGATCGTCAACACTCTAAAGAAGCGGCTCTACGATTTCCCGCGGTCCAAGGGCTTCGTCAAGGAGTGGGAACAAGCCAGCACAGGCGAACACCAGGCGCTCATCGACTTCATACGCCAGGGGCAACGCCAGGAAGCGGCCAATCATATCCGGGACGTCCACTGGTCCTTTGAGGTCCAGGAGGAATACGTCCACAAGTATTACGCCCATATCGCCAAGAACGCGGTCTAACGGAAATCATGTCCTTTAGAAAGTTGTCCTGGCGGCCATGATCAAAGAAGGCGCTCATCGAAAGGCTCAAACCCAAGCCGGAAATGCCAAGTTCATCAGCGCCATCAACAAAGTCAAGGTCACGAACCTCATCCGGGACAGTGACGGCACATCCCGCGCCGACCTGGCCAAGAAAAGCGGCTTGAGCGCGCCGACGATTTCCCGGATCGTGGAGAGCCTCATCCGTGAAGGCCTGACGATCGAGATCGGGGCCGGGGAATCCAAGGGGGGACGACGGCCCACGCTTCTCAAGTTCTCCGGCGTCGATAATTTCATCATCGGGATCGACCTCGGGACGACCAATATCTACGGCGTGCTCACGGACCTGGACGCGAAGGTTCTCGCCGAGATCCGGCGCCCGACGCTCGTCGAAGAGGGTTTCTCCCGGGTTATGGAGCGGACGTCGGACGTCATCAACGAGCTCCGGAACCAGCTTGGCGACAACAAAGGCCGGGTTTGCGGGATCGGAATGGCCATCGCCGGGCTCATCAACCGGGAACAGGACATCGTGGAGTTTTCCCCCGATTTCCACCGGCATGACGTTGACGTGCGGGCCGCCCTGGGCCTGGGCCACGGAATCCCCGTCATTTTCGAAAACGTCACCCGGGTTATGGCGCTGGGCGAGATGTGGTATGGGGCCGGACGGAACTACCGGAACTTCATCATGGTCAACGTCGGATACGGCATCGGCGCGGGCATCATCATCCAGGGGAGCCCGCTCTACGGGCTCCGCGGGATGGCCGGAGAGTTCGGGCACATCACTCTTGAAAAGGACTCCGCCTTCCAGTGCGAGTGCGGCAACTTCGGCTGCCTCGAGGCGCTGGCCTCCGGAAATGCCATCGCCAAGGCCGCCCGGGAGGAGCTGCGGGGAGGGGCCGTGTCCATTCTCTCGGAGGCGTGTGGAGGCGATCCCTCCCGGTTGACCGCCGAGATGGTCGCCGACGCCGCCAAGCAGGGTGACGGGACGGCTTGCACAATCTTTGGCAGGGCGGCCGAATACCTGGGGCTGGGGATCGCCGGGCTGATCAACCTTTTCAATCCTGAAGCCATTTTTATCGGCGGCGGCGTGGCCCAGGCCGGGGACATCCTCTTCGACCGGGTCCGCAAAACGGTCAACGAAAGGGCCCTGAACAAAACCGCGTCCGAAGCGACCATCGTGCCCGCAACCTTCGGCACCAAATCCGCCGTCATGGGAGCGGTCTCGCTCGTCCTCAGCGGGGTCGTCAACCTCGATTACGAACATGTCAATTTCTCGGCAGGGAAGTGAACCTGGCCGGCGGCGGCCGCGGGTTTAAGGGACGGCATGCCCAGGGAAACTCTATCGCCCCGCGAGAGGTGGCTGGCCGTTTTCAAACGGGAGAAGCCCGACAGGGTCCCCATGGACTTCTGGGGGACGGACGAGGCCGTCGCCGCCCTTATGAAACACACGGGGTGCGCGAGCCGGCGGGCCGCCCTCGAGAAACTGCACGTCGACTTCGTCGTCAAACTGGAGCCCCGCTATGCCGGGCCTCCGCTCCCGCCGGGGGTCGATGCGTTCGGCCGTTCTTATATGAAAATCGCCTATGAGACGGGCGTTTATGATGAATGCGTCAACAGTCCCCTGGCGGCCTTCACATCGGTGGCCGGAATCGAGCGGGCCTATACCTGGCCCAGCCCCGACTGGTGGGATTACCTTTCGCTGCCCGCTCAGCTCTCGGGCTTGGAGGTGTACCCGGTCCAGGGAGGGGGTTCGGAGCCCTTCCTTATCTATAAGGACCTCCGCGGCCAGGAGCAGGCCTTCGTCGACCTCGTCGAGAACCCGGACATCGTCCACTACTGCCTGGACAAGCTCTTCGCGCTCGCCTATGAAAACACGCGGCGGATCTTCGAAACGGTCCGGGGACGGGTCACCTTCACCTATGTCGCGGAAGACATGGGCGCCCAAAACGACCTCATGATCTCGGTCAACCACATCCGCGAGTACCTGCTCCCCCGGATGAAGAAGATCATGGATCTCTCCCACGAGGGAGGGGCCTATGTCTTTCATCACAACGACGGCGCCGTCCGGCGCGTCTTGCCGGACCTCGTCGCGGCCGGGATCGACCTCCTCAACCCGATCCAATGGCGCTGCGGCGGGATGGAGCGCGAGGCCCTGAAAAAGGACTTCGGGTCGAAGATCATATTCCATGGCGGCATGGACAACCAGCGGACCCTGCCCTTCGGCAGCGTCGATGACGTCCGCCGGGAGGTTCTCGATAACCTGGAGGCTCTCGGGAGGGCCGGCGGCTACATTCTGGCCCCCTGCCATAATATCCAGGCCCTGACCCCACCCGAAAACATCGTGGCCATGTATGAAACCTGTTACGAAAACAGCTGGGCTTGACCAATTCTCCCTACCGGAGAAAGACGCTTGGGAATTCAAAACGTGGCCCGGGGCGGCCTATTCGCTGACTCCCGTGAAATAGCCGGGCAACGGAGGAAGACGGAGGAGAATTGCACCATGAAGAAAAGAACGGTTTTCGGGATTCTTTGGCTCTTTGCGGGGCTGATTGTCGCGCCTGGCTTCCTGGCCGCCCAGGACAAACCTGCGGATCCCGTCCTGACTCTCGACCGCATCTTCGGTTCGCGGGAGTTTTCGGCCGAACGGTTCGGCCCGGCCCGCTGGATGGGGAACGGCGAGTCCTACACGACCCTCGAGGCCAGCGCCGAAACGAAGACCGGCCGCGACCTCGTGCTCTACGAGGCCGAATCCGGACAACGGCGCGTTCTCGTCTCCGCGGCCCGGCTCGTCCCGGCCGGCGCCTCCGATCCTCTCCCGATCGAGGACTATGCCTGGTCGCCCGACGGAAAGGTCCTTATCATCTTCACCAACTCGAAGCGGGTGTGGCGGCAGAATACGCGGGGCGATTTCTGGACCTATGACCTCCGCGCGGGGCGTCTCGGAAAGCTCGGCGCCGGCTTCGAGCCGTCGAGCCTCATGTTCGCCAAGCTCTCTCCCGACGGCCGCCTGGCCGCCTATGTCGTCAAGAATAACATCTACGCGGAGGATTTGGCCACGGGCAAGGTCCGGCAGTTGACGTTCGACGGCGACGAGGAGACCGTCAACGGAACGTCCGACTGGGTCTACGAGGAAGAGTTCGGCGTCCGCGACGGCTTCCGCTGGAGCCCGGACAGCTCGGCCGTCGCTTTCTGGCAGTTCGATACGCGCGGCGTGCCGGTTTTCTCGATGATCAACAACACGGACGCCCTGTATCCGAGGGTCACGAGCTTCAAGTATCCCAAGGCCGGGGAGATGAACTCGGCCGTCCGCGTCGGCGTGGTGCGGATTTCCGGGGATTACCCCGTCTGGATGAAGGCCCCCGGCGACCCGCGGAACATGTACATCCCGCGCCTGGAGTGGGCCGGGAACTCCAAGGAGGTCGTCTTCCAGCATCTCAACCGGCTTCAGAACACGAACGACGTCCTCATCGGCGACGCCGCCACGGGGGAAGTCCGGAAGGTCTTCACGGACGGCGACGCGACTTGGGTCGAGATCATGAACGACTTCGTTTGGCTGCGCGGCGGCCGGTCCCTCTTCTGGCTGAGCGAGCGCGACGGCTGGAAACACGCTTACGAGGTTTCGCGCGACGGCGCCGGGGCGAAGCTCCTCACCCCGGGCGATTACGATGTCGTGAGCGTCGACGCGGTCGACGAAAAGGGCGGCTGGCTCTACATCACGGCTTCACCCGAGGATCCCACGAAGCGGTTCATCTGGCGCGTCCGGATGGACGGCAAGGGGAAGCCCGAACTCGTCGGCCCGGCCCGGCAGGCCGGCGTCCACCGGATCGACGCGTCCCCGTCCGCGCGCTGGGCCTTCCACACCCGGTCGACGCTCGACTCGCCCCCGGTGACCGAACTCATCCGTCTGCCCAAGGGCGAGGTCGTCCGGACCCTGGCGGCCAATAAAGGCCTTCAAGCCAAGGTCGAGGCCCTCAAGCGCAGGCCGGCCGAATTCTTCAAGCTCGACATCGGGGGCGGCGTCCAGATCGACGGCTGGCGGATCATGCCGCCGGATTTCGACCCGGCGAAAAAATACCCGCTCTTCATCTACGTCTATGGCGAACCAGCCGGCCAGACCGTACAGGACAACTGGGGCGGGAACGGCTATCTCTGGCACCTGATGCTCGCCCAGCAGGGCTATATCGTCGCGAGCTTCGACAACCACGGAACGCCGGCGCCGCGCGGCCGGGCCTGGCGCAAGAGCGTTTACCGGCAGATCGGCATCCTGGCCTCGGCCGACCAGGCCGCGGCGGCCAGGGCCGCCATCGCCGCTTGGCCTTACGTCGACGCCGGCCGGGTGGGGATCTGGGGCTGGAGCGGGGGCGGCTCGATGACCCTGAACGCCATCTTCCGCTACCCGGACCTCTATAAGACGGGGATCTCCGTCGCCTCGGTGCCTAACCAGCGTTTCTACGATACGATCTACCAGGAGCGCTATATGGGCCTGCCCAAGGACAACGAGGAGGGCTTCAAGAACGGTTCGCCCGTCACCTTCGCCAAGCAGCTCAAGGGGAACCTTCTCATCGTCCACGGCACGGGCGACGACAATGTCCATTACCAGGGTTTCGAGGCGCTCGTCAACGAGCTCGTGGCCAACAACAGGCGGTTCACGATGATGGCTTACCCGAACCGCTCGCACGGGATCTACGAGGGCCAGGGGACGACGATGCACCTCTATACGCTGATGACGCGGTTTCTCGTCGAGAACATGCCGCCCGGCCCGAAGCAGTAGGATAACAGGGCAGGCTGCGCGGTGATGCACCGGGCTGGGCCCCGGCCGACCGCTGGCTAGGGCCGGATGGTCAGCTGGATCTTGAAGACGCCGTGCTCGCCGAACGGGACGAACCGGCTCATGGGGTCCCAGCGCCGTTCCCAATTCTTGTTGTAGACGAGAAAGATCTCATTGCCGGGCGTAATCTGCCAGCGGAAACGAGCCTGCCAGCCGAGCTGCTTGGAGACGTCATCGTACTGGATGTAATTCATCAGGCCGAGGTTCGGCGACAGGAAGACGTCGGCCTTGAGCTCGAAGACGTTCTCGTTGAAATTCCCCTGAGGCAGGCGGCCGCGGATGAGATTGGCGGAGACCCCCAGGGCCGCGTAACCCTTGCACTTCAGGGAGACGCCGACCTCGGTCTCGGTCAAGCGGCCCGAGTAAAACTGGCCGAAGTGCTGGTTGAATTCGACCTGGATGGGCCGATGGCCGGCCGACTCGACGCCGATCCGCATATTCGTGTACGTGTAAGGTCCCTGCGGGATGATCACGCCGTCGGAGACCTCGAAGTCATACGGGAGAACATCGTACGTGTTGGAGATGTCCCCTTCGATACGGTCCCCGCTTTCGAGTTGGACTGCGGGGGAGAAGGCCAGGCTCCGCGTCTCCAACCGGCCGGCGAGGTCCCAGTAGAACTCGGCGTAGGGCTCGAGGAAGAACTGACGGACGGCCTTTCCGAGCCAGCTCGCCTTATCCGGCCGCGGCATGTACGCGCCCATGACGCTGTAGGTCTGGACGCCCGGCCGGCTGATGAAGCCCAAGCCGGGATCGAGACCGTCCCCGTAAAAGGAGTAGCTCGTATTGACGTCCCAGAGGTCGTTGGGATAGTCGAGGCGGACGCCGAAGCCCTGCTTCTTCGTATTGCCCGCGTCCTTGCGCCAGTTGTAGACGCCCCAGAGGTCGAAGGTGAAGTTCTTGTCCCCCCAGAGGTGGGAGGTGGCATAACGAAAATCCAGTCCCGCCAGCCGGTTATAATCCGAATTGTCCGAAGAGGCCGGGTTGCCGTCGGTGAAGATGAACCCGACTCGGCTCTCTTCCCAGATGTTCTGGTAAATGCGGGCTGCCAGGAGGTTCTTGGCCGGCAGCACCAGGCCGGCCTCGAGATCATTGAAGTGTCGCGCCCCGACGTCGACGATGGAGATGTTCGTCTTGCCGAGCCGGCCGAAGAGCTTGGCGCCGAAATTGAGCGGGATCTGCTCGTCGGCGACGAGCCCGATCCGGCGGCTGAAGAAGGGCAGGAATGAGGAGTGATACTGGCCGCCGCCGGACGATGTCCCGAAGTTGAAATATTCCGAGCCTTCCAGGAAAAAGGTCCGTTTTTCGGGGAAGAAGAGGGGGAACCGTGTCAGGTTGATCTGGCGCTCGTCGACTTCGGTCTCGGCGAAGTCCGTGTTGACGCTGACCGCCCCGACGAAATTCGGCGTGAAGTTCTTGTAGACGTCGATTCCCGCGGCGGCGTTCCAATCCGTCGGGCGCCCCGCCCCATAATCCTTGGTTTCGCTCACGAGGCCGTAAGGCCGGATCGTGATTCCCGTGCCCTGCTTGATGTCTTGGATGCCTTCGAGCGGGGCGGCTTCGCTGGGGTTGTAGAAATGGCTGTCGAGGTCCGCCCCCGAGGCGCGGATCGTCTCCTGCTTCCGCGCGATGTACCGTTCGATGTTGAGCCCCCATGATGTGAGGCGGGGATTGAAGGAGATCGTCTTGAAGGGGATGACGATCTCGACGCTCCAGCCGTCCGCCAGGATCCGCGCCCTGGCGTCCCAGATTCCGTCCCAGTCGAGGCTCAGGTCCTGGCCGAAGGCCAGGCCCTCGCTCCGGGCGCCCCGGGGGTTGACGATGAAGACATAGGCGTTCCGCCTATCCTGGAAGGGGTCGAGCAGAATCTTGACGTTGTCGTCGCTCTCGTTCTCGCTTTCCGCGTCGTGCGCCATCGTATTGGCCGAGATTTTCCGCGGCTCTGAATCGTAGCAGGTGACACCGATGTAGAGGCCGCGGGCGTCATACAGGACGCGGACCTCGGTCCGTTCCGAGGGCGGATTATTGGGGTTCGGTCGGGCCTGCCGGAATTCGGTGAAGGCCACGGCCTGTTTCCAGGCCTCGTCGTCCAGCTGGCCGTCCAAACGGGGGCCTTTGTCCACCCGGACGGCCTTGAAAACCGGGCCGGCCTGGAGAACAGGAGCGACCATCATCAGAAGGGCGAGCCAGAAGTCCGGCCGGAGGGTTCTTCGGGCATGAGGGGCCATGGGACAGATTCTCGGACTTTGGAAAGCGTATTATATTTTTTCCGGCGGCGAAGTCAAATGGCTTTGCCGCGGCCCGGAAACCTGCTACAGTGAGGACGGTGGAGGAGCCGTGAATCCGCCCAAAAATCCCAAGAGAATCGGCCGGATCGTCCCGCCCGTCCCTCCGGACGTCCCGGGCTTCAGCCTCGGGGAAGCCCAATCGCGTTTCGAGGAGCGGATCCGGACCTGGGAAGGAGACGGTTTCAGCCGCCGGCTCTGGGCCGGGGACCCCACGCTATGGGCCCCCGGGACCGTTCCCGAAATCGCCAATCGTCTGGGGTGGCTGGAGCTTCCCCAAACCATGACGCCCCGGCTCGTCGGAATCCAGGCCTTCGCAGAAGAGGTCAAGGCCGGGGGATTCGCCCACGCCGTGCTGATGGGGATGGGTGGGTCGAGCCTGGCCCCCGAAGTTTTCCAGAGGACATTCGGCAATACGTCGGGATTTCCCGAGCTCATCGTCCTCGACAGCACCCACCCCGCGGCGGTGGCCGCGGTCCAACGCAGGATCGACATTCCGCGGACGCTTTTCATCGTCTCGAGCAAGTCGGGCACGACCGTCGAGCCGCTCTCGTTTTTCCGCTATTTCTGGAGCCTGGCGGGCCGGGCCGCGGCCTCGCCGGGGCGTCAGTTCGTGGCCGTCACGGACCCCGGGACTCCGCTCGCGGTCATGGCCGGGGACAGGGGGTTCCGGCGCGTTTTCGAGGCCGACCCCAATGTGGGCGGGCGTTTTTCCGCCCTGAGCGAGTTCGGGCTGGTTCCCGCCGCCCTCGTCGGCCTCGACGCCGCGAAACTCCTGGCCGGCGCCCGGGAGGAGGCCCGGGCCAACTCCGCCGGTACCTCCGCCGGGGACGCCCCCGGGCTTTTGCTGGGCGCCGCCATCGGCGAGAGCGCCCTGTCCAGTGATAAGCTGACCATCCTGACGTCGCCTTCACTCCGGAGCCTTCCCGATTGGATCGAGCAGCTCATCGCCGAGAGCACGGGCAAGGACGGCAAGGGGATCGTTCCAGTCGCCGACGAGCCGGCGGTGTCGCCCGGACTTTACGGCAGGGACAGGGTCTTCGTGTCGATCATCCTCGACGGCGACCCCGGAGGCGGGATCGGAGGGCTCACGGATGCCCTCGAAAGGGCCGGTCACCCGGTCATCCGGATCCGCGTCGATGATCTCTATTCGCTCGGCCGGGAGTTCTATCGCTGGGAAGTCGCCGCTGCCGCGGCGGGTTCTGTGCTGGGCATCCATCCGTTCAACCAGCCCGACGTCGAGCTGGCCAAGGAGCTGGCCAGGAAGGCCATGGCCCGGAGCGGCGGCGGGCCTGCCTTGACGGCGCCCGAAGAGGCACTCCCCGCGGACGACGCCCCCGGTCTCCGACGGGCTTTTGACCGCTGGCTCGGCCAGGCCCGGCCGGGGGATTACGTCGCCATCCAGGCGTTCCTGGCCCCCAAGGAGGAAACATCCCGGGCGCTCCGGGATCTCCGTCTCGGGCTTCTTTCAAAAACCGGATTGGCCACGACGCTGGGCTTCGGCCCGCGGTTCCTGCATTCCACGGGCCAGCTCCACAAGGGGGGGCCGAACGAAGCCCTGATCCTGCAGTTCGTCGATGAGCCGGGAACAGACCTGGCCGTCCCGGAAACGGATTTCACATTCGGCGCCCTGATCCGGGCCCAGGCGTGGGGCGACTATCAGGCCCTTCGGCAAAGGGGCCGCCGAGTCCTCCGGATCAACCTGAAAAAAGACCCCGCGGGCGGCATCGGGCTTCTCAGTTCAGGGAGGGGATCCTGAACGGGGGGGAACCCCGCGGATTTCCGGAGCTCCTAAACCCTTAAAAAAACCCTCTTCTTATAAAGGAAGTAGAGGGCCAGCCATTCGAGAACGATCACTCCGGCGCCGAGGACCAGGACGCCCGCCCCGCCCGAAAGCCGGCCCAGCCCGCCGAACACGAATCTGCTCGTGGCCTCGAAATCGACGATCCGGCTGCCGAGGTAGATCGTGATCGAGTTCATCCCGATGACCCGGAAAAAGAAGGTCCACTTCCGGATTCCCCAGACGTCCACGACCAGGTAGAAAAGGGCCAGGAGAAGGAACGACCAGCCGGCGGCGTAGATATCGAAGCTCGAGGTCCAGGCCTTTTTGATGATGGGGTACCAGCCCTTGAGGGCCAGGCCGAGGGCCACGAGCACGGCCCCCGTTCCCGCGAGAGCCAGGGCCTTCCGATACCCGTTCCATTTCTCGCGGCGGAGCAGGACTCCGGCCAGCCCTCCCATCAGCGTGACGCTCACGGCCGAAAGGACGCACAAGATCCCTTCCGGGTCGAAGATTTTGTCGTAAAAACGGCCCGGCAGGAGCAACCGGTCGATGAAACCGTTGATCGAGCCTTCAGGTGTCAAGACGCCGGCCCCGATCCCCGGGACGGGGACGAGGAGCTGGACAGCCGCGTAGCCGCCCAAAATTCCCGCCAGCGCCGCCAGCCTGCCCTTGAAGCTCTTAACGTTGAGCATGATGAGCGCGGCGAACAGGTAGGCCAGGCCGATCTGTCCCAGGACGCTCGCGTAGCGTTGGTTCCGGAAATCGAGGTCGAGGAGATGATTGTAGACAAACCCGAGGACGACGAGCAGGAGGGCGCGGCGGACGATCCTGAGATAAAGGGCCCTTTTTTCCTCACCTTCCCCCGCCTTGGCCAGGAGGGAATAGGGGATGGCGACCCCCGAGATGAACATGAAGAGGGGGAAAATGAGGTCGTAGAAATGAAATCCTTGCCATTCGACATGGTCCAGCTGAATCGCCCACTGCCGGGCCCAGCCCCAGCCCGTCACCTTGGCCAGCGCCAGGAAGAAGGCGTCGCCGCCGATGATCCAGAACATGTCAAACCCCCGGAGCGTGTCCAGGGATAACAGCCGCGCCTTGGGTGGGATGGGGGATGCCATGGCGCGATGATATTTTTTTCCGGCGGCGCTGTCAACCCCGTTCGCGAGATTCCTGGGACTCACGTCCATGGAATCTCGCAAACGGTGCAGGCGCTCCAAAGCCTCCTAAAGTTGGATCACACGGACGCCATTAAGAGGCCGCCCTCGGCAGCCTCTTGATGACTGCGGGGGTTCAAGCCAACAAGACCCCCCGGCTGTCAGTCCGTGGAGCTTCAGGCCGCCAAAATTATCTGCTATAATCCGGCCATGACGGAACTCATCGGAACGGACGTCCTTTACCGGAAATGGGACGCCGCGCCCCCGGCCGCGTCCCCCAAGGCGGTTTTCCTCCTTGTCCATGGCCTCGGCGCCCACTCCGCCCGCTGGGATTTCCTGGCCGGATTTTTGGGCCGGAATGGTTACGCCTCGTACGGGATCGAACTCCGGGGCTTTGGCCGGACTCCGGAGCGGCCCCGGGGGCACGTCGATTCCCTCCTCGTCTGGGAACGTGACGTCCTCAGGATGCGCGGAACGATCGCGGTAGATTGTCCGGGCCTCAAGGTATTCGTCCTCGGCGAAAGCCTGGGCGGGCTCGTCGCCTTCAACCTGGCCTGCCGTCATCCCGAGGCGTTCGCCGGCCAGGTCCTCCTCTCTCCGGCCTTCAAGAGCGCTATGAAGTTCCCCCTCACGGCGTATCTGAAGCTCGCCGCCCTGATCGGCATCAAGCCGGACGCGACGGTTCCGGTTCCCTTCACCTCGGCCATGTGCACCCGTGACAAGAGCTATCAGTCGGTCATGGACGCGAATCCCGACGAACTGCGGGTCGCCAGCTTGAAATGCCTGTTGAGCACGCTCGTCGAGCAGGGCCGGGCCAGGCGCCTGGCGAAAACGCTTCGCGTCCCGTCTCTCCTTTTGATCTCGGGGAATGACTTGCTCGTCGACGAGCGGACCAGCCGGAAGCTGTTCGAGAAGCTCACCCTGCCAGACAAGACGCTCCTCGCGTATCCCGATATGCTTCACGCCCTGTCCGTCGACCTCGGCCGGGAGAAGGTTTTCCGGGACATCGCCGAGTGGGCCGATAAGAGGATTTGAGATGGGCCACATCCTGGCCATCGACCAGGGAACGACGGGCAGCCGGGCCATCGTCTACGACCGGCGGGGCCGCGCGGTCGCGGCCGCCTATGAGGAGTTCCCCCAGCACTTCCCGAGGCCCGGCTGGGTCGAGCACGACCCCGAGGAGATCTGGCGGAGCGTCGAACGGACCATCGGGAAAGTCCTCGGCCGCGTTCCCGGCTCGGCGATCACCGCGATCGGCATCACCAACCAGCGCGAAACGACGGTCATCTGGGACAGGAAGACGGGCCGGCCCGTCCATAACGCGATCGTTTGGCAGTGCCGGAGGACGGCGGACCGCTGCCGCGAACTCAACCAGGACAGGGCCGCAGTTGCCCTGATCAAGCAGAAGACCGGCCTGCCCGTCGACGCCTATTTCTCGGCGACCAAGGCGGAGTGGATCCTCAACCGCGGCGCCCGCAAGGCGATGGCGAGAGGAGGACGCCTTTGCTTCGGCACGACCGACTCCTGGCTCCTCTGGAAGCTCACCGGCGGGCGGAGTCACGCCACGGACTACACTAACGCCTCGAGGACCATGCTCTTCGATATCGACCGGCTTCGCTGGGACGACGACCTCCTCTACCTCTTCGGTATCCCTGCCGCTGTCCTCCCCGAAGCCCGCCCGTCCGCCGGCGAGTTCGGAAAGACCGTTAGGGTCGGCCGGCTGCCCTCCGGGATCCCGGTCACGGGGGTCGCCGGCGACCAGCAGGCCGCGCTCTTCGGCCAGGCCTCCTTCGAGCCGGGGATGATCAAGAACACCTACGGCACGGGCTGTTTCATCATCCTCAACACCGGGCCGCGGCGCGTGGACTCCCGGCACGGCCTGATCACGACCCTCGCCTGCGGCCCCGACGGGAAGGCCGTTTATGCCCTCGAAGGTTCCGTCTTCATCGCCGGGGCGGCCGTTCAATGGCTCCGGGACCAGCTCGGGCTCCTCCGGACGTCCGCCGATTCCCGGGCGATGGCCGAGGCGGTGCGGGACAACGACGGCGTCTATTTTGTCCCCGCCTTCGTCGGGCTCGGCGCGCCGTATTGGAACGGCGACGCCCGGGGGACGATCGTCGGCCTGACCCGCGGGACGACGCGGAACCATCTCGTCCGGGCCGCCATCGAGGCCATGGCCTATTCGACGCGGGACGTCGTGGACATCATGGGCCTCGAGTCGGGATTGAAGATCGCGGAGCTCAGGGTCGACGGCGGCGCGGCCGTCAATGATTTCCTCTGCCGGTTCCAGGCCGACATCCTCGGCATCCCCGTCCTCAGGCCCCGGACGGTCGAGACGACGGCCCTCGGGGCCGCCTATCTCGCCGGGCTCGGGTCGGGTTTCTGGAAGAGCACGGATGACATCCGCCGGTTCTGGTCCCTCGACCGCCGTTTCAGACCGGCCATGAAAAGGCCCCTGGCGGAGGGGCTGTATGAAGGCTGGCGGGCGGCGGTCCGGAAAACCCTGGCCTGACGGCCCGCGGAAACCGTCCTAGCGCTCATTGAGCGCAGCCAGGATCGCCGCCGTGATCGGCGTGAAGTTGCCGCCGACGCGGTGGCCGGTCGGCAGGGCGATCGATCTCGTCCGGCGGGCGTCGAGCTTGCCGCAGATATGGGTCTCGTCTTTCTCTCCGTAAACGCAGAGGAGGAGGATGCTCTCCCGGATCCTCTCGATCTCCGGGACGACGGGCAGGGCGTTTTTCCCCGGCGAGCGGCCGAGCCAATCCAGCACATGAAATTCGAACTCGACGCTGCCGCTCGGGCCCAAAAAGACCGCCGTCCCCACGGCGGCCTGGAGATCCTCCGGGAGCCGGTTGAGCATGAAAGGGAGGACGTCGGCCCCGAGCGAGTAGCCGATCAGGACGACCTTCTTCTTTCCCCAGGCGGACAGATAATGCGTCAGGATCCTTCCCAGGTCCACGGCCGCCGTTTCCGGCGTCCTCCTGGTCCAGAAGTACTTGAGGGCGTTGAGGGCCACGACCGGGATGCCGTTTGCGGCCAGATCGGCGGAAAGGCCCCGGTCCGTAACCCCCCAGCCGCCGTCGCCCGTGATATGGACGGCCAGGACGTCCCGCTCTGCCGCGTGGCCGCGGACCTCGACGAGGGGCAGGTCCTCGAGGCCGCTCTGAGCGGAGCTGTTTCCGGCCATTGAACCCGTCCCGAGCGAGAAAAGGCCCGGCAAAATAAGGAAGCTGATGATTAGGCGTTGGATCTTCCGTCCGGTCATGGGCGTGTCCTCAGATTCCTGATCCTAGCCCTGATGGACGCGAGGGTCATCCCGCTCTGCCCCAGGGCGACGAAGCCGATGGCCCAGAGGGGGATGGTCAGGAGCACGAAGACGACGATGGAGAAGCCGGCGGCCGCCGTTTTCTCAACCCCGAAAAGGGTCAGCCCCAGGACGCAGAACAGCTGGTATGTGCCGATGTTGGCCGGGGCGTTGGGCAAGGCCGTCCCGAAACTGACGATGAGGAAGACGGCGGCCCCGACCCAGAACGGCTGGCCCATGCCATAGGCCTTCATGATGAACCAGAAGGAAAAGGCCTGAAAGACGAACAGCAGCAGGGAAACGAAGAAAGCGGCGGCCGAATAGCGGGAGAGGCCGATGGAACGGAGGCCGTCTTCGAGCCTGCCCACGATGGAGACCAGCCAGCGGAGCGGCTTCGAGCGCCGGCCCATTCCCGCCCCCTCCGCCGGCGCCTTCCTTTTTTTCCTGAACGTGAGATAGAGGACGGCGCCGGTGAGGGCCAGGACGACCAGCCCGAAGATATCGCCCGCCCTGGCGAGGTTCCGGGGCAGGGGCACGAAGATCGCCGTCACGCCGATGCCGGCCGCCAACCAGACCCCCTCGAACAGGCGCTCCAGGGCCATGGAGGGAATGATGGCGACGACAGGCTTCGCCATCCAAACGGAGACCAAATAGGCCCGGGCGATCTCGCCCATGCGCATGGGCAGGATCTCGTTGATGAACAGTCCGGAATAAACGGCCTGCGTTGCGCGCAGCGTCGGGATATCACCCTGCGGCTTGAGGAGGAGATGCCAGCGAAAACCCTGGCAGGCGTAGCTCGAGACGTCGAACAAAACGCCGAGGGCCACCCACCACCAGTTGAGACCGGCGATGTTCTTCCAGAGCTTCGCCCACTCCGCGTCATGGAAGACCCAGACCAGGCCCGCGGCCGCGATGAGGTAAGCCGCCGCCCCCCTCAAGAAGCGGCCGATCGGTCTTTGCCTTTCACTCATCGAGGCCGGCCCCCGGCTTCAGCTCCGAAACCCTGGCCAGGGCGACGGCCAGGCGGGGCAGCTCGACGACGTTCCTATAGGCTGTATAGCGGGGCTCCCAGTGCGTCGCGAACTTGGCCTTATACTGGTACAGGCCGGAATAGCTGAAGAGGAAGTTCAGGCGCTGGAGGAAATACTGGACGGCCCGTTCCTGGGCCCCCGCTTCCTCGCCTTCCCGGAACCCCGACATGGGGGCCATGCCTAGGCTGAACCTCGTGAAGCCCTTCTCTCTCTGCCGCCTGAAAAGTTGGACGAACAGGCCGTCCATGATCCCGTCCGGGGCGTCGCGGCGGTGCCTCATCAGGTCGATGGTCGTTTCCCCGGGGGCATAGGAGCGGATGATGTTCATAAAGGCCATGACCCGGCCGTCCGGATGGACGGCCGTGAACAAGGGCGTCTTGGCGACCTCCTCCTCGGAAAAGACGCCCATCGTGAATCCCCGTTCCCGGCGGCCAGGGATTTTCAGCCAATCGTCCGAGACGTCATGGATTCCGGCCATCACCTTCTCGGGGATCGGAGGGTCGTGATAGACGAACCGGAACCCGGCCTTTTCGAACTGATTGAGGTAGTGGCGGATGTGCTTCATCCTCTTCCCGTCCAGGGAGAAGACCGCGAGGTCCACGATCGCGTCGTCTCCGATCTTGAGCTTCTTGAATCCCGCGCCGCGGTAATGGGGCAGGAAATCCGGGAGGACCTGGTGGAAAGCGAGCCCCCAGTCGTTCTCCTCGCAGAGACTTTTGAACGAGCGGATGATGGCGGGGATCTCCTCTTCGGGTCCCACGGGATCGCCCAGGGCGACCGCGAAAGCGCCGGACATCCTGTAGGCGAGGAACGTCCGGCCCGTCGGGGTGAAAAAGTAGGTCTTATCGCCCGCCAGCTTGAAGGGGTCCAGGGATGATCGCCCGTGCTTCTCGAGGATCTCCGCCGCCCGGTGCCGTTCCTGGGGAAGGATTCCCAGCCGGTACACCACGGGCCGGAACAGGGCATACAGGCCGTAAAGGATGGCTGCGATGGAGATCAGGTCGAGCGAGTCGAGAAACCACCGGGCGAAGTACGTGTGAGGAACGAGTCCGGGGTCCTTGATGAAGGCCATGGCGGACATGGTCCTGCGGATGCCGTCCGCGACGGTGAAGGTGATTCCGAAATCCCGCTTGTCCAGCAGCCAGAATCCCACGGTCCCGTAAAACAAGGCCGCGGCCACGGCCGCCAGGAGGCCGGCCAGCGAGGACCGCAGGTCCGGGAGGCTGCTTTTGACGCGGAAGCTCTTCCTCGTGAAGAAGAGCGCCCCCATGAGGGCCAGCGAGAAAGCGGCCTCCTCGTAATCCAGGCCCTTGGTCAGGTGGAAGACGACCGAAAGACCGGAGAGAAATAGGACGAGGAAGAAGGCCCTCTTCTTTTTCTTCAGGATATTCAGGGAGGAGACGACCAGGGCGAACCCGGTGAGGAGGGAAAGGAAGCGGGAGATGTGGAGAAACTCCAGGGGGAAGACCTCCCTTAGCATGGCGTAACGCGCGGGGAGGTCCCGGCCCGCGGCCGAGATGATGCCCACGATCCCGCTGCCGAGCGTCATGAGCCCGACGGCCGTGACCAGATGCCGGTGGGCCCGCGGACTTCGGGCCGGAGCGGCCATCGCAGATGAATTGTTCCGGGCGGACATCGTCGACGTCTTCACCTTGCGTGAGTACTGACGAAAAAATGTTAGCAAAATCCCTCCCGGATGTCCATGGCGGGGTCAGCTGCGGGCATTGGCAAACGCCGGGCATGTGCTTATAATATCTATAGATGATCTAGGAATTCGGACGCTGACGCGGACAGAGGAGGGATCATGACACTGCGGAGAATAACGATGGCGGGCGCCGTAGCCGGCCTGCTGATGGCGGCTGTCCTGGCCGCCGGACCGCTCGCGGCCGCGCCGCAGGACAAGAATCCGGACGCCGCGGTCAAGGACCGGGTCGAAGGGAAGTTCAAAGAGCAGGGCCTCCTGCTCGGCAACGACATTCAGGTGACCGTCGAGAACAAAACGGTCACCCTGAGCGGGACGGCGCGGACCCTCCTTCAAAAGGAGGACGCCGGGCGGGCCGCCCGCTCCGCCGCCAAGGGGTACAAGATCGTAAACGACATCGCCCTGGCCGCCGTGGACCTCACGCCCCAGCAGATCGCCGAGGGAGTCATGGCCGCCATCGACAGGAGCCCTTCCTATTATATATTCGATTACACGGGCGTTGCCGTCACCGCGGGGGGGGTGGTCACGCTCAAGGGCTGGAGCTCCTACCCCTGGAGCGCCACGGAGTTCGTCAAGCTTGCGCAGTCCCAGCCGGGTGTCCAGAAAGTCGTCAACGAGGTCCAGCGCGTTATCATCACGGATGCCGACAGGACCCTGCGCCTGCAGGTCGCGACCCTGATCTATACCCGGCCCTCCGGGGCCGGTTTCACCCGTCAGAACGGGCCCGTGCACATCCTCGTGAACAACGGCGTCGTCACCCTGGGTGGATTCGTCGACAAACAAGCGGACATCGATGGTTTTGAACGGCTGGTCCGTTTCAATACCGGAGCCCTCAACGTCGTCAACGGGCTTCAATTGAGGCAAAAATAGGCCGGAGGGCCCCCGGTTCGACAGCCTCCGGGGAATCGGATATAATTCCCGGGCGGCTGACCGCCGGAGGAGAATGGCGACCCGTAAACCCGGATATCTCAGGCAATACGTTAAAGATAAGGACGTCGGCGCGCTCCACGCAAGTTCCCGCTTCCTCGTCCGGCGCCTCCTCGGCTGCCTGCGTCCGGATCGCATCCGGACCATCGTCGAGCTCGGACCCGGCCCCGGAATCGCGACGCGTTCGATCCTCGAGGCCCTCCCGGCCGGCGCCCGCTACATCGCCATAGAGAAGAACCCCGCCTTCCTGACCTCCCTGAGGTCCTCGATCCCCGATCCGCGCCTGCGGGTGATCGCGGGAGACGCCTGCTCGATCCGGGACATCCTGGCCGCCGAGGGCGTCGCGGCCGCGGACGCGGTCATCGCCAGCATCCCCTTTTCCTTTCTGACGAAGGAGCGGCGCGCCGGGCTCGTCGCGGACATCGGTTCCCTGCTCGCCGATGACGGGGACTTCGTGATCTTCCACCAGTTCACCCTCCTGATGCGCTCGCTGGTTCGGGAGCACTTCCCGCGGGTCCGCGTCCAGTTCGAGCCACGGAACATCATGCCCTGTTTCCTTATTCACTGCCGCAAGAAGCCGTGAGGGCGGCCTTCCGGTGAGCGGCCCATGGACGGGCCGGGTCGCCGCCGGCCTTCCTGCGCCGTGCCTGAACGGTTCTTCAGGAAAAGTTCAGTGGTCGAATCCCCCGGCGAGTGGTAACATTCGGGACGCCGCGAGGTCGTCCGCTTGAAACTGCTGATCATCGAAGACGAGAAAAAAGTCGCCCTGGCCCTCGAGAAGGGCTTGGAATCCGAGCATTACCAGGTCCAGATCGCCTTGACCGGAGAGGAAGGGTTCTTTCTGCTGTCCTCCCAGGCATTCGACCTGGTCGTCCTCGACCTCATGCTCCCGGGCCGGGACGGCCTGGAAATCCTCCGAACCCTCCGCAAGACGGATACCCGGACGCCGGTCCTGATCCTGACGGCCCGCGACACGCTCGGAGACAAGATCCTCGGACTGGACCTCGGGGCCGACGATTACCTCGTCAAGCCATTCGCCTTTCCCGAGTTGACGGCCCGAATCCGGGCCCTGCTGAGGAGGGGGAGGAGCGACCAGCCCTTGAAGCTGAAAATGGCCGACCTCGAGATGGACGTTGTCAAACGCAGCGCCTGCCGGGGGCAGCAGACGCTCCCCCTGACGGTCATGGAGTTCGATATCCTCGAGTCTCTCCTCCGGAATCAGGGCCATGTCGTGACGCGCGAGATGCTGGCACGGGAGGTCTGGAAGGAAACGGAGCGGGCCACCCCGCTCGACAACGTGATCGACGTCCACATCGGCCGCCTACGGAAAAAAATCGACGAGCCGTTCGGAAGAAAGCTCCTGCACACCATCCGTGGCGTGGGATTCATCCTGTCGGAGAAGGAATCGTGAGTCTGCGACCCTCGAGTGTCCGACTCCGCCTGACCCTCTGGTATTCGCTGATCCTGGCGGGGATCGTCCTGGCGTTTTCCCTGGCGGTCTTTTTCTTCGTCAGGGCCGGCCTCTATCGCCAGCTCGACCAGCAGCTGGAGAGCGATTTCAAGGCCGTTTTCCAGGATTTTTCCGAGGACCCCAACGAGACCCCCGATATCGAAGCTGAAAACTCCGTCAAAACATTCCAGATTGTCAAATCGGGGAACCTTGTTTACCAGACGCCGGCTTACCAGAAATCTGGCCTCCCGCTCGTGACGCTGATTCCGCCTGCCGCAGTCCGGACGTTCCGCTCTCTCTCGGGGGGTTGGTACCTCCTTAAAACGGGCCAGGCCGGCCCCGGCCTCCTGTTGACCGCGGCCGTTGACGAGGGGCCTCTGCGGAGCACCCTGCGGACGCTCGAGGTCATCCTCCTCCTCGGCCTTCTCGTCGCCCTGGCGCTCGCGGCGTTCGGCGGATTCGCGACGGCCGGCCGGCTGCTGAAACCGGTGGCGGTCATTACCCGCAAGGCCGAGAAGATTTCCGCCGAAAGCCTGTCGGCCCGGCTCCCCGTGGAGAATCCCCGGGATGAGTTCGGCCGGCTGGCGGGCGTGGTCAACGTGATGCTCGCCCGGCTGGAGGACTCCTTCGAACGCCTGAAACGATTCACGGCCGACGCCTCTCATGAGCTGAGGACGCCGCTGACCGTCATCCGGAGCGTCGGCGAGGTCGCCCTCGAGGAAAACCTGGATGCGGGGGCCTACCGGGACCGCATCGGAAGCATGCTCGAAGAAGTCGACCGCCTAACCCGCCTGGTAGACAGTCTCCTGGTGCTGACCCGGGCGGACAGCGGTCATATCAGCCTCGGGCGGAAAGAGACGGACGTGGTTCGCCTCGTTCGGCGGGCGGCCGAAGACATGAGGGCCCTGGCCGAGGAGAAGGATCAGAAGCTGTCGCTGGCCCTCGAGGGGCCCGCGGTTCTCCGGGTCGACGAGGGCACGCTGCGCTTGGCCCTGGTCAATCTCCTGGATAACGCCATCAAGTATACGCCTCGGTGTGGGACCGTCACCGTCGGGGCAAAAACGCGGGGCGACGAGTTTCTGATTGAAGTCACGGATACGGGACCCGGCATCCCCGCCGAACTCAGAGACCGGGTTTTCGACAGGTTCTATCGGGTCGACCAGGACCGGTCGGGCCCGGCCGGAGGTGCCGGCTTGGGCCTCTCCATCGCGAGGTGGGCCGTGGAGGCGAACGGCGGCCGGATCGAGCTCGAAAGCCCGGAAAAGCAGGGCAGCACGTTCCGCCTCGTTTTTTCCGTCGATAAAAGAAACGCGTGAACAGGAGGATCCGATGAAACGTTTTGCCGTTGTGTTTGCCGTTGTGAGCATGGTCGCCTTGGCTTTAAGCATAGCCGGGGCTTCCGTCTGGGCTGGCCAAAAACCTGTGAAGAAGGGCCGAGTGGAACTGCCGCCGGCCGTCGCCAAGGCGGTCAAGGACGCTTGCCCGGGCGCGGAGATCGACAAGATGGACGTGGAAACGGAAGCCGGCATCAATCTCTATGATATTGAATTCAAGGCCGGCCGGGGCGAAATCGAAGTGGCGGAGGACGGGACCGTCATGGACCTCGCCACGATCATCGCCATGAAGGATGTGCCGAAGGGCGCGGCGGAAGCGATCCGGACGGCCGCCGGCGGCGCCACGATCAAACAAATTGAAAAATCCGAGGTCCGCGCCGAGATCAAAAAGAACGGCGAGAAGGGGACAGTCGTCAAGTTGGCCACGCCCCGGTATGTCTACGAGGCGGAACTGGTCAAGGGCGAGCAAAGAGCCGAAGTCCAGGTCGCGCCGGACGGCAAGGTTGTCGAGCCCCCCAACTGGGCGGCGGGGACGGTCGAAAAAAAGGAAGAAGCGGAGGAGAAAGAGGAGGCCGAAGAAAATGAGGAAAAGCCGGAAGCCAAACCGGCGGCCGTGGATTTGAAGATTCTCCCTCCGGCGGTCCTTAACGCCTTCAGGGCGGCCTATCCAAAGGCCGTGATCAAGGGCGCCAGCAAGGAGACGGAAAAGGGCGTGACCTATTACGAGGTCGAGAGCGTTGACGGGAAGATGAACCGCGATCTGCTTTATGCCGCAGACGGCAAAGCCGTCGAAATCGAGGAAGCCGTCGCCCCCGGGGCTCTCCCCGCAGCGGTCACCCAGGCGCTGGCCAAAGCCTATCCCGGCTACAAGATCCTCAAGGCCGAAGATATGACCAAGGACGGCCAGAAAATGTTTGAATTGCAGATCCAGGTCAAGGACAAGAAGATCGGGGTGACGATCGACCCCTCGGGAAAGATCATCCAATAGCCCGAATGATCCTCCGCGGTCACAATCGTCCGGCACTTCGCCACGAAATAAGACGAGGTTCTTCCCGAGCCCGGGGAGCGCCGCGTTGACGGATATTTTCCGGGCTGCCCCGGCACCCCTATTGGGATTAGCCGGGCTCGACGGAACGGAGTAGAATGGCAGGAAAGGAGTTTCCACTATGAAAGCTTATCGGGTCGGTCTGGTCGTTTTGTTGGCGGTCGGGATCGTAGGATTCGCGGCCGCCCAGGCCCAGAAGCCCGCCGGGTATCACCTGCTCAAGAAGCACGTGCTCGGCGGCGAGGGCGGCTGGGATTATATGGCGTTGGACGGCAAAACGCGCCTCCTCTACGTGACGCACGGGAACGCCGTCGAGATCTTGAATATCGACACCGGCGTCAAGGGCGAGGCCATTACGGGCCTCCAGGGCGTCCACGGCGTGGCCTTCGCCCCGGAAAGAAACCGCGGCTACATCTCGAACGGGCGGGGCAACAGCGTCTCCGTTTTCGACCTCAAGACGCACAAGGTCCTGGAAACGGTTCCGTCATCGGGCCAGAATCCCGACGCCATCATGTACGACGCGTTCTCGGGCCGGGTCTTCACCTTTAACGGGCGGACCTCGAACGCGACGGCCATCGACGCGGCCACTAACAAAGTCGTCGGGACGGTCGATATCGGCGGCAAGCCGGAGTTCGCCGTCACGGACGGGAAGGGCACGATTTTCGTCAACAACGAAGACAAGAGCGAGATCGTCGCCTTCGACGCCAAGTCTCTCGAGGTCAAGAAGAGATGGCCCATCGCTCCCGGAGAGGGCCCGAGCGGGCTGGCCGTCGACCTCAAAGGGAAACGCCTGTTCAGCGTCTGCGACAAGGTGCTGGTCGTCTCGGATTTCGTGA
The DNA here is from genome assembly GCA_049513915.1 of Candidatus Aminicenantales bacterium. Taxonomy (GTDB): domain Bacteria; phylum Acidobacteriota; class Aminicenantia; order Aminicenantales; family Saccharicenantaceae; genus DATKJS01. The sequence goes on from JBEKVN010000010.1 coordinate 51,135, forward strand.
ACGGGAAAGTCGTCACGACCGTCCCGATCGGCGGCGGCCCGGACGCCGTGCGCTATGACCCCGGGACCGGCCTGGTCTTTTCCTCGAACGGCGATGGGACCATGACGGTGGTCAAGCAGGAATCGCCCGACAAGTACAGCGTTCTTGAAACGGTGACCACGGCCCCGCGCGCTCGCACCATGGAGTTGGATCCGAAGACCCATCGCGTTTTCCTGGTGACGGCGGAATTCGGCCCGGCCCCGGCTCCCACGAAAGAACAGCCCCGGCCGCGGCCCACGGTCGTCCCGGGCACGTTCCAAGTGCTGGAATTCGGAAAATAAGCCGCGAACGCCCCAGAATCATCAAGAATTGCCGATCCGGCTTGAAGGGTGAGGCTCGCCCGGTCCCCGCTCACGCCGCCTTGCGCCGGTAGACCATGAGGTAAAAGATCGTCGGGGTGGCTATCAGCGAGAGCAGGACGGAAATGCAGAGGGCCCCGATGACCGCGATGGCCAGGGGCTTGAGCATGTCCGCGCCCGAACCGATGCCATAGGCCAGGGGCAGCATGCCCAGGGCCGCGGCCATCGACGTCATTAGGACGGGCCGTAGCCTGCGCCGGCCCGACCGGACCAGCGCCTCGGCCAGGTCCAGCCCCTGGGCCCGGAGCTCCTTGACGAAGTCCAGCATCAGAATCCCGTTCTTGGCGACGATCCCGACCCCGATGATGGCCCCCAGCAGCGAAACGACGTTGAGCGACGTCCCCGTGACCCACAGGGCGAGGACGGTGCCGAACATGGCCAGCACCGCTCCCAAGACGATTGCCATGGGCTCATAGAACGAGCCGAACTCGAGGAGCAGAACGGTGAAGACCAGGAAGATGGCCATGAACAAGACGATCATTAGGTTGCGGAACGACTCCCGTTGCTGCTGGTAAATGCCGCCATACTCGATTGACCCGGGAGGAAGGGTCCTGTCCTTGCCGAGCGTGTCGCGGATCTCGGCCATGGCGCTCCCCAGGTCGCGGCCCTCGAGCCGGGCCGTGACGGCCACGTCCTGGCGGAAGTCGTCGCGCCGGAGCTCGAGCTGGCCCGGCTCCTCGACGACGTCCACGATCTGGGACAACTTGACGAGCGTGCCGTCCGCGGCCCGGAGCGGGAGACTGCGCAGCTTTTCGACGCGGTTGATGCCCGCCGGCTCCGCCTTCACCCGGATCGCGACCACCCGGTCCCCTTCGAGGACGGTCGAGGCCGTTTCTCCCAGCATGGCCGTGTTGACGGCGCCGGCGATGTCTTCCGCGGTCAATCCGAAGCGTTCGGCGTCGACGTAGCGGACGCGGAAGCTGATGGTCGGCCCCGTATAGACCAGCCCGTTGAACACGTCCACGACGCCCGGGATCTTCTCCAGTTGCTTGGCGATCCGGGGCGCCTTCCCTTTGAGATAAGCCGGGTCGGTCGAGAAGAGCTTCACTTCGATGGGCTGGGGCGCGTACATGAGGTCGCCGATGAGGTCGCCCAGGATTCCCGGGAATTCCCAGATGATGTCGGGCAGGGCCGCGTTGAGCTTATGCCGTAGTTCGGAGAGGACCTCCTCGGTCGACCGTTTGCGGTCGGGACGCAGCTTGAGAAGGAAATCTCCGTTGTTCGGCTCGGTGATGAACAGGCCCAGCTGGGCGCCGGTGCGGCGGGAGTAGCTCTCGAGCTCGGGCACGGCGCGGATGATGTCCTCGGCGTACTGAAGCTGGCGGTGGGTTTCGGCCAGGCTCGTCCCCGGCGGCGTGAGGTAATCGATGATGAACCCGCCCTCGTCCATGGGCGGCAGAAACTCGCTCTCGAGCCCCCGGTAAATGATGAAGGCCAAGATCACGACGGCGGCGCAGACCGCGATCGTCAACCACTTCCGTTTGAGCGCGGCCCGCACGCCCGTCTCGTAAACGCCGATCACGCGTTGGAGAACGGGGCCGCCGTGCTCTTCGTGGAGTGGAACGGGCTCTTCTTTCGGGGACCGGAGGAACCAGGCGGCGAGCGATGGTGTCAAAGTCACGGCCAGGGCCAGGGACGTCAGCAGGGCGACGACCATGGTCAGGGCCAGGGCGCGGAAGAAGACGCCTGTGACGCCTTCGAGGAAAGCCAGGGGGACAAACACAACGACAGGCGTTAGGGTCGAGCCGACCAGCGGCCGGACGATCTCGCTGATGGCTTCGCGGATGGCCGTCAGCCGCTCGCGGCCGGACTTGCGCTTGGTGTGGATGGCCTCAACGACGACGATCGCGTCGTCGATGACGAGGCCGATGGCGGCCGCGATCCCTCCCAGGGTCATCAGGTTGAACGAGAGGCCCGCGGCCTTGATGGAGAGGAGCGTGACGAGCACGGTGACGGGAATGACCAGGGTCGCGACAAACGTCGTCCTCCAGCTCTTGAGGAAAAAGTAGAGGATGAGGACGGACAGGATCAGGCCGAAAATGATGGCCTCCCAGACGCTCCCGACCGAGGCCCGGACGAGGAGAGACTGGTCGTAGAAGAACGCCAGCTTCAGGTCGGCCGGCAACTCACCTTTGAGGACCTTCATGTCCTCCGTCAGGCGCCGAGCGATGTCCAGGGTGCTTCCGTCCGGTTGGCTGTAGATGTTGATCAGCACCGCTTCCTGGCCGTCGGCGGTGACGAAGTTGAAAATGGGCTCCGGACCCCTGACGACCCGGGCGAAATCGCGGATGAGGACCGGATGGCGGCCCTCGACCGTGACGGGGAAATTCTCGATGTCCTTGATGGAGTGGACGCGGCCGTCGACCACGGCCAGATACAGCATCCGGTTCTCCTCGTGGAGGCCCGTCGAGGCCACGAGGTTGTTCTTTTTCAAGGCCTCGGTGACCTGGGTCAGGGTCAGGCCGGCCGCCTGGAGGCGGACCGCGTCGACCACGACGTGGTATTCGGGGGTGCGGCCCCCGACCAGGTCCACGCGGGCGACCCCGGGGATCTGGAGGAAGCGCGGTTTAAGCTCGTAGCGGGCGATCTCCCAGAGCTTGGTCAGGTCGCGCCGGGGGCTCGTCAGGCTGACGCCGATGATGGGGAAGTTCGAGAAGGTCACCCGGTAAACCTCGGCCTCGGCGGTCGACGGAAGCGAGGCCCGGATCTGGGAGAGCCGCCCCAGGACGTAGAGCTCGGACTGGACCATGTCGACTTTCCAGTTGAAAAAGACGTTGACTTCCGCCGAACCTCGTCCCGTCGCTGAGCGGATCGTGGCCACGCCCGGGATGTCCTTCATGCCCTCTTCGATGGGCCGGGTGATCGTGGCCATCATCTCGTCGGCCGGCATGACGCCGTTGTCCACCAGGATGACGACCCGAGGGAAGTTCGTCTGCGGGAAGACGGACGACGGCAGGGTCAGGGCCGCGTAGACGCCCGCCAGGCACAGGGCAACGCTGATGAAGACGATCGGGAGGGCGTTGCGCGTGGCGAACCGGCCGAGGGCTGTGTCTTTGCTCATCGAGGTTATTTATTTTCGATGATGTGGATCTTGGTCTCTCCGGTGATATTGTAGGCGTCCGTCGTGACGATGACCTGGCCCTCCTTGAGCCCCTCGCCTTCCACCTCGGCCAGGCCTCCGTCGCGAAGGCCCGCCTTGACGGGCCTCGGGACGGCCTTTTCGCCTTCGACCATCATCAGCACCGTGGCGCCGTCCGGCCCGGCGACGACGCTCTCCTCGGGGACGGCCAGGACGTCGCGGCGTTCCTCGGAAACGATCCGGATTATCACCAACTGGCCGGGCTGGAATCCCGCGCCGGCGGGGACGGCCGCCCGGACGAGCACCGTATCGGTCCTGGGGTCGATGTCCTTGCCGACCACGGTCACTTTGCCGATTGCGGCGCTCCCGGCGCCGAAATCCACGGGCTGGCCGGGCTTGAGCAGGCCGGCCTCGCGGCTGGGAACCTGGGCCGTCACGACGAGACGCTCGAGCGCAATGACCTCGGCCAGGACGGCGCTCGTCTCGACGGACTGGCCGAGGCGGGCGTTGATCCTGACCACGGTCCCGGCGACCGGCGTCTTGATTTGAAGAAGGGACAACTCCGTTTGGGCAGCCGCCAGATCGCTACGAGCCGTCTGGAACTCGAGCTCGGCTTGCTGGAACGCCTTCTGAGAAGTCCCGTCGGCCGCCAGAAGCTTCTTCTGGCGCTCGTAGGTCTGCCCGGCGTTGGCAAGCGCTTTTTCAGCCTTGGCCGTGGCGACCTCCGCGAGCCGCGAATCGAGCCGGAAGAGGACGGCCCCCTGCTCGACCGGGCGGCCCTCGGTGCAGCGGATCTCCGTCAGGATGCCGCCCACGGGAGCCGAGATGAGAGCCCCGGCCGCCGGCTTCCCGTCCCCCGGAGGTTCGGGCTCCACGGTCCCGTAAGCCGTGACGTAGCGGTGAAGCGTGGCCCGGACGACTTTGCCGACGTGAACGGCGACATCGGTGGGGATGGCTTCCTCCCCGGACGCTCCTTTGCTCCCAAGGCCTTTGATGAGGAGGAGGGCGGCCGCCACAGCCACCGCCAAAATGATCAACCCGGTTATAACCTGGCGTTTAGTCATCCTTGCGCTCCTTTGCGGGCCCTGAAGCTGCGATGGCCTTTGTGGACAGCCAATCCTTGACGTCGAGCGGGCTTTGGGCCGCGTTTTCCAGCCGGCCGACCGCTTCCTGGGCCTGGACCAGGGCCTCCAGCCGGGCCTGCGCGCTCGTGTTGAGCTCGATCTGGACGCCTAGGAGCTCAAGCTTGGATATCTCTCCGGCCTCGTGCCTCGACCTGGCCGCGGCCTCCTGCCTGGCCAGGCCGGCCAGGAGGTCGTCGGCGGCTTGGGCTTTGAGAAGGGCGGCCCGGCAGTCTTCGACCGCGGCGTCGAGCTCGCCGATGACCTGGGATTGGAGGGCCAGGAATCGGGCGGCGCTTTCCTGCCGCCTGGCCTCGGCCTCGGCGATCGGCCCCCGGTTACGGCTGAGGATGGGAAGGTCGAAGGCCAGGCCGAGCGTCCATTTGCTGTCGGTCTGATCAAGCTGGTAGTTCGGCCCGAGGCGGATATCGGGGTATTGTTTGGCGATTTCGAGTTGCAAGGCGGATTGGCTGGCCGCGTATTCGGAGAGGCCCGCCAGGATGTCCGGCCTGTTGAGGACGGCGTGGCGGCGGACCTCGCCCGCCGGGAAGGCGGGGTCGGGCCTGCGGAAAGCGTCGTAAGAAAGGCTGACGCCGTTCAGCGCCTTACGCGGCAGGCCGAGGGCCGCGGCCAGGCGAGCTGTGGCGTCCTCCTTGGCGCGGGCGGCTTCGATGGCCGCCAGCCGGCCGCCGTCGAGCGCGATCCGGGCCTGTGTCACGTCGTAGACCGAGACTTCACCCGCGTCTTTTTGGAGCTCGAGGAGTCGGACGATCTCCGACTGGAGTTTCAGGGCTTCCGCGAGGAGAGCCTCTTTCTCGCCGGCCGCGTAGACTTCGAGCAAGGCGCCGCGCAGGCGACTGCGCACTTCCCACGCCACGGAAAGGATATTCCAGCGGGCCGCCTCCTCGAGGTGCCGGGCCCCGGAGATCCGGATGCCCCGCTTGCCGGCGGTCTCGATCGTGATCTCCAGGGAGACCTCGGGGATCCAGGGGGTGACCTCGCTCACGGGCGTCGTGGCGTTGTACCCGATCAGCGGATTCAGGACGGGATTGATCCGTTCGCCCGCCGTGATCCGCCCGCCGCGGGCGACGCCCCACTGGGCGCGGGCGACGTCGAGATCGGGGTGATAGTAGAACGCCGCCAGGGTCAGGGACTTGAGATCCCAAGCGCCCGGTGGCCATTCCCGGACCTCCTGGTTCCTGATGAGGAAGTCCATGAGTTCAGGCGCGCTCAGGCGGCGGGCCTCGAAATCCTCCATGGATTTGGCCGGCGCGACCGGCTGGGGACGGAAGCGGAGGCACGATACCGCGGCCGCTAGGACAAGGGCCAGGCCGATCGTCCTGAACAACGAATTCGCTTTCACCTTGCCGTCCTTCTGCTCCCGGGCGCTTCCGCCTGACCGGGCGCGGCCGCCTTTTCCAAAAGCAGGCGGAGCCGCCATTATAATCCCCCGCGGGGGAGGATTTTCAACTGAAATCTTCGTCATGAGCGCGCGTTCCGCGCTCCGCTTCCGGCGTGCGTCGCGGTCCGGACGCTCAGGAGGACATCCTCCTGTAAAAAAGCCGCTTGGTGATTTCCGCGCCGGTCACGTAGAGCAGGATGATGGCCCCGATGAGCAGGAAGAACGGAAGAGGCAGCGGCTCAAAATGAAAGATTCCCGCCAGGGGACTGAAGGGGAGGGCCACGGTCACGGCCACGATCGCCAGCGTCGCCGCCAGGAGGTATTTCCCGGGCCGGCTCTTGTAAAAGGGCCGCCGGGTCCGGACGACCAGGACGATGACCGCGGCCGAGAGGACCGATTCCAGGAACCAGCCTGTCCGGAATCGGTTTGTCGAAGCGCGAAAGACGAGCAGGAGTGCGCCGAAGGTGATGTAATCAAATACGGAGCTGAGCAGGCCGAAGGCCAGCATGAACCTATGAATGAACTTGAGGTCCCAGCGGCGGGGCCTTTCGGAGAATTCCCGGTCCACCGCGTCGGTCGCGATCGTCATCTCGGGGAAGTCCGTGAGCAGGTTGGTCAAGAGGATCTGGGTGGGGAGGAGGGGCAGGAACGGCAGGAAGAGCGAGGCGCCGGCCATGCTGAACATATTTCCGAAATTGGCGCTGGCCGCCATGAAAACGTACTTCAGGGTGTTGGCGAAGGTCTTCCGGCCCTCTTCGATGCCGTGGACGAGGACACCGAGGTCGGCCTCGAGGAGGACGATATCGGCCGCGTCCTTGGCCACGTCCACGGCGCTGTCGACGGAGATGCCCACATCGGCGGCGTGAAGGGCCGACGCGTCGTTGATGCCGTCGCCCATGTAGCCGACGACATTTCCCGCTTTTCTCAGGGCCAGGATGATCCGCTCCTTCTGGCTGGGCTCGATCTCCGCGAAGATGTCCACACCGCCCGCCTGCTGAACAATGGCCAGTTCGCTCGTCGCGCCCAATTCCCCCCCGGTGAGAATGCATTCCCCGGACAGGCCGACCGCCTGGCCGACATGGGCGGCGACAAGCCTGTTGTCCCCGGTGACGAGCTTCATGGAGACGCCGATTTTCTTCAGGCGGGCGAGCGTCTCGACGATCCCGGGCTTGACCGGGTCGAAAAGGACGATCGTGCCCAGGAATGTCATGTCCGTTTCGTCATCCCGGGTGATCCGGGCGCCGGAACCGGCTTCGCGATAAGCGACGCCGAGGACACGATACCCCTCGCGGCTGAGGGCTTCGAAACGTTTCCCGAGTTCGTCCCGGACCGGCCCGAGGTCCGTCACCTCCCCGGCGAGCGTCTCCGCCTTCGCGCAGACCTCGAGGACTTTGGCGAAGGCGCCCTTGGTGATGATCAGGTTCCGGCCGTCGACCGAGGCCAGGATGCTCAGGCGCTTGCGGACGAAGTCGTAGGGGACCTCGTCGAGCTTCCGGCACCGGGCGAGGTCAAAGGACTGATGGCCACGGATGGCCTCATCGATCGGGTTCTTGAAGCCTGTTTCGAAAGACGCGTTGATAAACGCGTAAAAGAGGACCTTTTGATGCTCTCGTCCTTCGATGCCGAGCGAAGACCGGACCCGGACCTTCCCCTCCGTGAGCGTCCCGGTCTTATCCGCGCAGAGGACGTTCATGCTGCCGAAATTCTCGATGGCCGCCAGCCTCTTGATGATGACCTTCTCCCGGGCCATGCGCCTGGCCCCGTGGGACAGGTTGATGCTGATGATGGCCGGCAAGAGCTGGGGGGTCAGTCCGACGGCCAGCGCCAGGGCGAAGAGAAAGGAATCGAGGACCGGCCGCTTGAAGAAGACGTTGATGGCAAAAATGGAGAACACCAGGATGAACGTGATCTCCGCGAGGAGGTACCCGAACCGCCGGACGCCCCTCTCGAATTCAGGCTCCGGCCGCTTGAGCTTGAGGCGGTCGGAAATCCCGCCGAATTCCGTGCCGCGGCCGGTCGCGACAACGACGCCTGATCCGCCCCCGCTTATGACATGTGTCCCCATGAAGAGAGTGTTCGTCCGGCCCGCGAGCGGTGTCCGTGCCTCAAGAACGCCCGGCGTCTTTTCGGCCGGGTATGTTTCCCCGGTCAGGACGGCTTCGTCGGCGAAAAAATCATCGGCATCCAGGAGAAGACAATCGGCCGGGACCGTATCCCCCGCCTTAAAGACGAGGATGTCGCCGGGCACGATCTCCTCGACCGGAATGTCGCACGGCTGGCCGTCGCGGAGCACGGTCGCCTCGATCTGGACGATGGCGATGAGCTTCCGCACGGCATCGCTGGCCCCTTTCTCCTGCCAGAAGCCCAGGAGGCCGCTGGCCAGGATGATGAAGAGGATGATGAAGGCGTCCGGCCGGTCTCCCATGAGGAAGGCCAGGCCGGCGGCAAACGTGAGGATGAGAACGAGCGGACTCTTGAATTGGGCCGCGAGCAAGGTTAGGGCGTCCGTCCGCTTCTTCGGCTTGAGGACATTAGGCCCGTGCCGGTCCAAGCGCTCCCGGGCCGTCCCGGAAGACAGGCCCTGCCGCGAGGTCTCGAGCCGGGCAAGGACCTCGTCCGCGGGGAGGCTCCAAAATTCCTTGAACTCGCTGGGCATCGCCGCCTTCGGGTCAGCGGTTCTTTTCCGCTTCGAGGCGCAGGTCGGCCTCGAGCTCTTCCGGATGGGCGCGGCAGTGATACTCGATCCGGCTGGCGGAGCGGTGGGCCTTGAAATACGGCCAGCCCAGGGTCATCAGGTGCCGTTCGTGGAGCTCATGGAGGAGGACGAACTTCCTCTCCCCGGGGCCGAGGTCGTCGTCGAGCCAGACCTCGTTTTTCGGGACGAAATGGTAGACCTTATCGTGTCCGCCCTCGGTGAAATCGATGAAGTAGAGGCTCCGGACGAGTTCCCCCTTGACGAGCCAGACCTTGACCGTTCCGCTGTATTTCTTCAGGAGCCGCTTGTGGATATTTTCGACGATGCCCTTCCTCGGCAGCCGTGAGATTTCCCGGATGAGCTCGGTTTTGTGCCGCTCCCTCCGCTCGACGGCGTCGGCTTTTTCCAAGGCCCGATCGTAGGTCATCCCCCCGGCCATCAGCCGGTGTTCGACGAGCAGGTGGTCGATGAAAAACCGCTGCTCGCCCAAACCGTGTTCCGCGTCGATCCAGAATTCGTGCAGGGGGATGAACCGGAAGCGGTAATGCTGGCCGAAATTCGTGAACTCTTCGTCGATATTTTTCCGGACGAATTGGCCGTCCACGATCCAGACGGCGAGGGCCGCGATCTGGTCCAGCTTCTTGATATACGGTTTTTTCATAGCCTCCCCCATCCGCTGGATTCTCGCCCTTATCCCCTCTATATAATGAGGGGCATGGGAAAAGTCAAACGCCAAGGGGGGAAATCTCCGGCGCGCGGGTGGGCCCGGCCATACCCGGAATGTAAAAGCGCGCCATGTTCGTTTACATTCCGGCGGCATCAACGATAAGATAAGGGGGAAACCGCCCGGATCTTTGGCATGGATTTTGCTTGAGAAGGAGTGGAACGGAATGCTCATGCCATCCTGCATTCAGCGAAAGCCGAGCGGCGGACGCCACCCCGGCCGGAGTCAAGAACCAAGATGAGAAACCAGCGGCTGTTGATGCTTCTCGCTCTGCCCGTCCTCTTCCTTCGGGTCGCGTTTCCGGCTTCTCAAGTTTCCGGCGAAACATATTTTGAACGGCAGACCAACGAGCGCCAGCCGCCCGGGAAGGTCCTGCCCGCGATCGGGGTCAAGCCGGGCATGGTCATCGGCGAAGTCGACGATCCCCTTTTCCCAAGGGGGGCGCTCGACATGGCTTTCATGGTCCTGACCTATCATCATCTGGCGAAGCCCGTCGACCTTCTTAAACACCTAATCCCCAGCCTGAAGCCGGGCGCGGAGATCGTCATCATCGATCCCGACCCCGTCAGGGACGAGGACAGGGGAGGCCGCGAATCGACGTCCATCGAAAAGATGGGGAGCGACGCGGCCCGGGCGGGCCTCGAGCTGGTGCGTATCGAGACCTTCCTCGAAAAGGACAATATCTTCATCCTCCGGGTGAAACCGGCCGGGGAAAATTGAAACCGTGCGCCGTGATCGTCGGAGGCGAAGGATGGTTCCACAGGGGAAAAGGATGACAAAGTCGAAAATGCTGGCGGTCCTCGTGATTCTCATATCGGGCGTCTTCCTCGCGCAGCGGGGCGGGGGGCAGGCGTCCGCCCAGGAGCTCCTCGATGCCGTCAGGGCGGGCGACGTGGCCGGGGTTAAGGCCTTGGTCGAGAAAAACCCGAAAATCGTCAACGAGCCGAACCGGAACGGGGCGACTATCCTCTTCGCCGCCGTCGGCTACCGCCGGCTCGAGATCGCCGAGTACCTGATCTCGAAGGGAGCGGATGTGAACGTCCGCAACAATTTTCAGACGACACCCCTTCACCTGGCGTGCGGGAACGGTCTTCCCGCTGAATTCATCAAGCTCCTCACGGAAAAAGGGGCGGACGTGAACGCCGTCGCCAAGTATTCGGGCACCCCTCTGGACCTGGCCCTGGACGCCCGGGATACCACCGTCATCGACTTCCTGAAATCCAAAGGCGCCCGCTCGACGCCCCTGGAATTCGAGACGTTCCGGCTGGCGGACGGGGTCCGGCGGATCGCCTATCCTTGGGGGATGAGGAACAACATCGTCGTCTTCTCCGGCCCGGACGGGATCCTCCTTGTGGACACCGGGTTCAGCAGGCACGCCGTCGATGCGCTCCGCCGGACGATCGCCGGCCTGGCCAAGGGAAAGATCAGATACGTCATCAATACGCACCCTCACGGGGACCATGTCGACGGAAACGGGGTCGCCCCGGCGGGAGCGGCCGTGATCAACGCGACGGTCCTCGAAAGCCCGGACCTCAAGGACCGGATCTCCCGCGGCGACCGGCCCCTCCGCGGAGGGGCGGGGCGGGAGCTGGCCACTCCCTTTATCATGCGCTTCAACGGGGAGGACATCCAGATCGTCCCCAACCCCGGTCTCCACTCTCCGACCGACATCCTGGTCTATTTCCCCAAGTCGAAAGTGGTCTGCATGGGAGACCTGCTGCTTTCGCAGAATTGTCCCGCCGTCCAGGACGTCGCGGGTTACATGGACTTTATCGACAAGGTGCTCGACGTGTTCCCGCCCGGGACGACATTCGTCAGCGGCCACGGCAAGGACCTAACGATGGACGGCCTTGTGAAATACCGGGATGACCTGGCCGCGATGATCGCGGTCGTCCGGAAGAATTATGCGGCGGGGAGGAGCGCGGAGGAGATGCTCCGCGATGACGTCCTCAAGGATTATAAAGCCGCATATTCCTTCCTCGACTGGATCGGGCCGGATTCCTGGCTGGAAAGGGTCTGCCAAGCCCTCCAATCCGGCACGCTGAGGTAAACCGCCGGACATTTGACTTCCCCCTCCTCCCGGCGATATATATTGGGCACCGTGACGCCGCGTTTTCCACAGTTTCTGTGCATAACCTTGTTGAAAAGTCGCCGCCGCGCCCCCTTAATTCGCTGATTCAAATGCGTTCCTGACGCATTGCCTAACATTCGGTCACTTTTTTGAAGGAGGGATTCGACATGGCCAACGTTCGTGCCCAAGCTTCCGGCCCCGAAGACCGCCTGATGTCGCTCGACTTCTTCCGCGGGTTCACGATGTTCCTGCTGATCGCCGAGGCGACCGGAATCTACGAGCTTCTGGTCGATCCGGCCGTCAAGGGAACGTTCCTTCAGGCCATCGGGACCCAATTCCAGCACCACCCCTGGAATGGGCTGCGCTTCTGGGACCTCATCCAGCCCTTCTTCATGTTTATCGTCGGCGTGGCCATGCCCTTCTCCTACGGGAAACGCTGGGAGCAGGGCGCCGGCTGGAGCGCGACCTTCCGTCATGCCCTCCAACGCTCGTTCCTGCTTCTCCTCTTCGGCTGGGCCCTTTACTGCATCGAGCCGGGGCGGCTGACTTTCGAGCTCTGGAACGTCCTGGCCCAACTCTCCTTCACGTGCCTCGTCGCCTTCCTGATGATGAGGCGCTCCGCCCCGACCCAGATCGTCTTCACGCTCGGGCTGCTCATCTTGACGGAGGTCCTCTATCGCCTCTGGGCTGTGCCGGGCTTCAACCAGGCCTTCGTCCCGGACCATAACTTCGGGTCGTACGTCGATATGCTCCTGATGGGGAAACTCTCGGCTGGCCATTGGGTCGCGTTCAACGCCGTGCCCACGACGGCGCACACGATGTGGGGCGTCCTGGCGGGACAGCTCCTGCGGAGCCAGCGGAGGCCCGGCCGCAAGGTCGGGACTCTCCTGGCCGCCGGCCTGGTCGGCATCGCCGCGGGCTACGCCCTGGATCCCGTGACGCCGATCATCAAGCGGATATGCACGAGCTCGTTCGTCATCGCGAGCGGCGGCTGGTGCCTGCTGGTCCTGGCCCTCTCGTACTGGCTCATCGACGTGGTGAAAATCAGGAACTGGTCGCGGTTCTTCGCCATCGTCGGCACGAACTCTCTCGCCATTTACCTCTTCACCCAGACGGGCGGGGCCGAATGGCTCCGGCGGATCGTCAAGCCTTTCACCTTGGGCTTTCTCGGCTGGGCCGGCGAATGGCCGGGGCAGGTCGCGACCAGCCTGGCCGTCTGGGCCCTCCTCTGGTCGATCTGTTACTGGTTGTTCCGGAAAAAGATCTTCATCAGGGTCTGAAATTCGGCCGGATTCAGGACCATGCCGTATCGTCTCCGAACATTCTTCCGTATCTGTTCAATCCTCTTGCTCCTCGCCGGGTGCGCTTGGGTGAAAACGGACGCGGCCCGGCCGGACGATGCTCTCCCTTTCAGCACCGTACCCAAGCGGGCCGGTGCCGATAGGCTCTGGTACCGTCAACCGGCCAAGGAATGGACCGAGGCCCTCCCCGTCGGCAACGGGCGGCTCGGGGCCATGGTGTTCGGGAACCCCGCACACGAACTTATTCAGCTCAACGAGGAAAGCCTCTGGGCGGGCTGCCCCGTCAACAATAACAACCCCCTGGCCCTGAAGAGCCTGAACGAGGTCCGCCGGCTTCTGTTCGCCGGGGAATTCGAAAAGGCCGGCGAGCTGGCCGAGAAGACCTTGCTCGGGACGCCGCCCGGGATCCGGTCCTACCAGCCGCTCGGGGACCTCCGCCTCGATTGTGGGCCCCAGGCCGGCCCCGGCGGGGCGCACATGAAGTTCGCCGCCCGGCTCCTCGCCCTGCCCGAAGGAGGCCGTGTCGCCCTCGACCTCGGGGACGACGGATCGTCCGTCCATCCCACGGACGTTCGTCTCGAACGGCTCAGAAACGGCGCCGAAGACCTCGGACTTGCGGCCCTCTATTTTCAATACGGCCGCTACCTTCTCATGGGCTCATCCCGCCGGCCCGGCGTCCTGCCGGCCAATCTCCAGGGGATTTGGAACAAAGACTTCGAGGCCGCCTGGAACTCGGACTTCCACACCAACATCAACCTCCAGATGAATTACTGGCCGGCCGAAGTCTGCAACCTGCCGGAGACGGTCGCCCCTCTGGCGGATTTCCTGGAGAAGCTTGCCGTCCCCGGCCGCGTGACAGCCCGCGACACCTACGGCGCGCGCGGCTGGACGCTTCATCACCTGACCGACCCCTTCGGCCGGACGGGCATCGCCGACGGCGTCTGGGGCGTGTCGCCGATGGCCGGCCCGTGGATGACCTTCACCCTTTGGGACCATTACGCGTTCACCGGGGACAAGACCTTCCTGCGCGACAGGGCCTATCCTCTGATGAAGGGAGCGGCCGAGTTCGCGGCCGACTTCCTGGTCGCGTCCCCGGACGGGCGGTTGGTCACGGCGCCCTCCCATTCCCCCGAGAACGCCTACCTGGACCCCAAGACGGGAAAGCCCGTCCTTCTGACCTACGGCGCGACGATCGACATTGAGATCGCCAGGGCGCTCTTCGACAACTGCATCAAAGCCACGGAGATCCTGGGGGTCGACCGGGGCTTCGCCCGCCTCCTGGACGGCGAGACGGCCTACCAAAACGTGCTGACTCTTCTCCGGAAATCGACTCTCGCCAACCTCTTCGACACGCACCCCCCGTTTCAGATCGACGGCAATTTCGGCGGGACGGCCGGGATCACCGAGATGCTCCTCCAGTCTCACCAGGGATTCGTCCGCCTCCTGCCGGCCCTTCCCAAGGCCTGGGCCGCGGGACGGGTCAGCGGACTGATGGCCAGGGGCGGGTTCGAGGTCGGGATAATCTGGGCGGGTGGGAAGGTCGGGCGGGTCGAGATTCTGTCAAAGGCGGGAAACCCGCTCCGGCTGGCGAATCCGTTTATCGGCCGGTCCGGCTCGATCACGGTCGAGGGAGCCTCCCTGACACCGGAGGCCCTCGATCGGGGCATCCTCGAAATCCGGACGCGGCCGGGCCAGCAGCTGGTTCTGTCCGCGCGCTGAGGGCGGCAATGGCGGCTTTCACGGCCGCCCGGGGGATGGCTCGGCCGCGGATATCAGATTCCGAACCTGAACCCGATCATGACCGCCGGCCCGGAGAGGTTGATTCCCGCCTTCCGCGGGTTGCTGACGCCCTGACCCGTCGGGCCGTTGGCGTCAAAATAGCCGATCTGCGGATAAACCGTGCCCCCCGACGTGAGATCGTAGGACCATAAATAGTAAGCGCTGCTGCTCGTCGTGACGGTGCCTGAAGACGAGGTGCTGTTCAGGAACCAGTTCCCCTTGATGTTCGATACCTTGCCGGACCGGTAGAACCCTTCCGCGATGAACGTGACCCCGCGGACAATCCGGAAACTGAGCGTGAGTCCAGCCTGGAGGCCCAACGCCGTGTCGCTCGCGTTGAACGTCTCGAGCTCGGACAGGGAGTTCAACGAGGACGTGGCCTCCCTCCGAAAGCTGTATTGAGCCACCTGAAAAACGGGGCCGGCGAAGACGTCGGCGCCGATCCTCTCCGTCACCTGGAATTTATAGTGCAGGTTGACGAAAAACGGGATGACGGAAATCTTGGGGGTGTAGACGGAGGTGAACTGATACGTAGGATCGGGAACGGACGCGGTGCCCGTCACCCCGCTCGTGCCGGTCATTCGGTAGAATCCTCCTCCGACACCGACGCCCACACGGGATCCCCAATAATTGACGATCTCGGCCTGCAGGATCCAACCTCCGGACAATTGGCCGTAGCCGCCCGTCAGGGAATCGGAGGTGTCCTTGGCCAGCCGGTAGGCCCCCAGGACGCCCGTATTGTAGTCGTCGCCCTGCATCCAGGCCAGACCGCCCAGG
This sequence comes from Candidatus Aminicenantales bacterium, assembly GCA_049513915.1. Classification (GTDB taxonomy): domain Bacteria; phylum Acidobacteriota; class Aminicenantia; order Aminicenantales; family Saccharicenantaceae; genus DATKJS01. Next base: position 66,482 of record JBEKVN010000010.1, read on the forward strand.
AGCTTGAACGCCACCTGCTGTTGGCAGAAGGCCGGCGCGCCGGCCACGAAGAGAAGCGCCGCGGCCGACGCGATCCCGATGATCTTCTTCATGATCGTCCTCATTCGCAATAGTCCATTCTCTTGGGTCCGGGGCGGAAAGTCAAGGACCGGGACGCGGCCTCACGTCCCCGCTTTCAGGAACTTGCCGTACCAGGCGAGGTAGCGCTCGTAGCGGTCCCGGACGTAGCTCGGCGTCGTGATACCGTGGAACTGGCCCGGGTAGATCACGAGCTGGGTTTCGATGCCCAGGCTCTTCAGGGCCTGGTACATCTGCTCGCCGCCGATGATCGGGACGTTGAAGTCCTTTTCGCCGCCCATGAAGAGGGTAGGAGTCTTGATACGGTCCGCCCGGAAAAAGGGATAGGATATTCTGACCCAGGCGTCTTGGACCTTCCAGGGGAGGCCGATCTCCTGCTCGTATTGCCGGATGTACTGATCGTTCCCGTACATCGAAAGCTGCAGGGCGCTGCCCGCGCCGCTCGTTGCGGCTTTGAAGCGGGTGTCGGTGGCGATCGTGTAGTCGGTCAGGATCCCGCCGTAGCTCCAGCCGCCGATGCCGAGCCGGGCAGGGTCGGCGACGCCGGCCGCCACGGCCTGGTCGACCGCCCCGAGGAGGTCGATGACCTCCTTGTGCCCCCAGTCGGCGAAGATCGCCTTCTGGAAGGCCGTGCCTCGGCCCGGGCTCCCGCGATAGTTGACGGCCAGCACGACATAGCCGTTCGCGGCGAAGAACTCGCGCTCGAAACTGAAGCTGTGCTCGTCCTGGCCGTTCGGCCCGCCGTGAATGCGGAGAAGCATGGGGAAGCGCTTGCCGGGGGTGAAGGAGGCCGGCTTCACGAGGAGGCCGTTGACGACGGTCCCGTCCTTGCTTTTCGAGGTGAAATCCTCCGTCGTCGCGAGGTCGAGCTCGGCGAATAGCGCCTCATTCTGATGGGTCAGGCGCCGCAGCCGGCCGCCTTCGATCGCGCTCACCTCGGGAACTTCCGTCGCAGTTCCGGCGAGCAGGGTGACGGCGCCGTCCGGCCCGAGCGAGATGCCCGATACCGTGCGGCGTCCCTCGGTCAATTTCTCGACGGGCCCGCCCGCGGCCGCCATCCGGCCGGCGTAAACGACGCGGTCATCGGCGACGAGAAAGAGCAGGCTCTTCCCGTCCGGCGTCCAGAGGATGGGGCCGGACACCCCGCGGTCGAGCGTTTCCGTGAGGATCTTCGTCGCCCCTCCCGCGGCCGGCACGACGGCCAGCTTGCTGAGGTTATACGCCGATAGCCGCGGCTCGTCGCCGCGGAGGAAGGCGATCCATTGCCCGTCCGGGCTCCAGGCCGGGCGTCCGCCGTCCGATCCCTCGTAGGTCGTGAGCTGCGTCGGTTGCGCGCCGGCCCTCGCCTCGACCACGAAGACGTTGGTGTCCGGGGAGCGGTCCGGGTCGGGTCCGCGATCGCTGACAAAGGCGATTCGTCCGCCGTCGGGAGACCAGACCGGCGAGGTGTCGTTGGCCGGTCCGGCTGTCAGCGCCTCGGCCTTGCGTGAGGTCACGTCGAAAAGCCACAAGTGGGTATAGAGCCTTTTCAGATAGCCCGAACGGTCCTGCTTGAAGTGGTACCGGTCGATGACGATGGGAGGGCGCGTCTTCCGCTTCCAACCCTCCATCTTTTCCGGCTCGTCGGCCGGGTCCTGGTCGCTCGCGACGATCGCCAACCGCTTGCCGTCTGGCGACCAGGAGTAGTCGTTGACCCCGCTTTTGATGTCCGTCAGTTTCTGGGCCTCGCCGCCCCGCCGGTCGAGGAGCCAGACTTGGGCGCCCTGCTTTTTCTCCTCGTCCGTGCCGCGGGAGGCGAGAAAGGCCAGGGACCTGGCGTCCGGGCTCCAGCGCGGGGAGCTTTCGCCGTCGGGGCTCGACGTCAGGCGGACCTGCTCGGCGCCGTCCCAGCTCACCATCCAGAGGTCAGTGTCCCGGCGGTCCTTTTCGGCATCTGTGGTCCCGACGGTGTAGGCGACCCACTTTCCGTCCGGGGACCTTTGAGGATCGCCCACGCTGCGGATCCTGGCCAGGTCGTCGAGCAAGATCGGGCGCTTGGCCGGCCGGGCGAACAGTCCCGGCGCGAGGGCCGCCGCCACGGCGAGCGCGACAAGGGTGATGGAGAAAACCCGGTATCCGAAGTCGGCTCTTGTCTTGATCATAAACTGCTTATACCGGCCGCACCGCGGCCTGTCAATCCCGTTCGTGGAATCCCGCGAACGGGGCAGGCGCGCCGGGGGGGGATTGGGATTGGGGCGGAGATGAGTTAAAATACCGGTATGGTCTACGAACACAAGACAGAGCCGCTCCTGCCTTTCCGGCTGTTTGCCCGCCGTCTTCTCGTGCATGCCTCCGCCGGCCTTCTGGTGATCGCCATGTCGCTCGGCCTGGGCGTCCTGGGCTATCACTATTTCGAGAACTTCTCCTGGCTCGACTCGCTCCTCAACGCCTCGATGATCCTCGGCGGCATGGGGCCCGTGAATCCCCTGCAGACGGCCGGCGGAAAAATCTTCGCATCCTGTTACGCCCTGTTTTCGGGGGTCATCTTCCTGGTCGTGGTCGGCGTCATGATCGCCCCAGTCGCGCACCGTGTGCTCCATCGGCTCCACCTGGAGAGCGAAAAGGCCTCGTCCGGTTCGTGATCTCCTCGTGCCGGGGAGCCGAGGGGTTGACTTTCCGCGCCCGGCGGAATATAAGAAAATCAATAAGATGGAGAAGGTTCCCAGCGCTGCTCTATGACACCTGAACGTTGAGCGAGAGGGTCCGATGCTTTATTTCGCCTACGCTTCGAACATGAACCATGCCCAGATGAAAGAGCGCTGCCCCGGCGGGCGCTTCCTGAGGTCCGTCGTCCTCCAACGGCATAGGTTCGTTTACGACGGCTACTCCGTGAGCCGGCAGGGCGCGACCGCCAACATCGTCAAATCGGAAGTCGACCGCGTCCGGGGCGCGCTCTTCGAGATCACCGAGAAAGACCGCCTCGCCCTGGACTCCTACGAGGGCTACCCGAAGGACTATGACCGGAAGATCGTCGACGTGAATGACGCTGAGGGGAACGCTTACGCGGCGGTGACATATTTCCGGCCGGTCCGGGCGCTCGGTAAGCCCCACCCCGATTACGAGAAAGTGATCCTCGTCGGGGCCCGGGACTGCAAACTCCCGGAGCAGTATATCGACAGGTATTTAAGGGTTATCCGGCTATAAATCCGGCGGCCGGGCGAGGCCTCTTCACAACTTTTTGACATATTCTTGACGGAACCGTGACATCTTCCGATCGACGCGGGATTATCTTTCACATGGGAAAGGGAATCCGCGATGGCGTCCGGGGGCGTCGTTCGCCGGGAGGTGTGAGATGCTAAAAAAAGCAGTCGCCGTCTTCACGCTGTTGGCCTTCGTCGTCTTTTCCGCGTCCTGCACCGTTTACAAGGTCAAGCAGGAGCGCATCGAGACCGTGGCCAAGAAAGGGGGCAAGGCCAGGATCCTGGCCTTCCAGACGAAAACGAGGGACTATTTCGAGTTCCGTCAGGACCGTCCGGCGACGATCAGCAGCGGCGCCCTCGTCGGGGAATACCTGAAAACGGTGGAGTTCAAACAGGGGGACATCGAGCGGCAGACGCCCGCTTCGGCGGGAGGCGCCGGCGAAATCCTGACCAAGGATGGAGAGCGGTATCCCGTCCGGACGGCCCATCCGGCCGGTGACAGGCTGGTCTGCCAGGCCTATTTGCCTGTTTCCATCCCGCTCTCCGAGATCCAATTCGCCTGGGTCAAGTCTGTGAACACCGGCGCCACGATCCTGCAGACGGCGGCGTTCGTGGCCGTCTTCGTGGTCGTCATCGCCCTCTGGGCCATGTCCCCGGATCTCTTCGACGAGACGGACATCTTCGCGATGGACGAGGACGCGCCGGGGCCGCCGCCCGTCTATCTGAATTTCTGGGAGAACTATTTTGTCGACGCCGAGCTGCACGGCCCGACGGCCGGCCAGGGCTTCTCGATGACGGAATGGACGGCGGCCGATAACGTTACGTCGCTTGATGGAAAGACCAAGGTCCTCCTCAAAAACGAGCTCGACGAGCCCAAGGCCATGGACGAGCTGAGGATCATCGTCGTCGATCATCCGCCGGGAATGAAGGTTGTTCCGGACCTCTCGGGGGCCATGCACACGGTGCCCGCCGCTGCCGCGCCGCGGAGCGCCCGCGACCGGCATGGCCGGGACATCCTGCCTCTCGTCTCCGCGAAGGACGGCCGGTCCTGGATGACGTCCGATGAAGAAAAAAACCCCCGAAAAAAAGAGGACCTGCGGGACGAGCTCATTTTCGAGTTCCCGAAGCCGCCGGGCGCTAAAAAGGTCAAGCTCCTCGTGAACGCCACGAACACGGCCTGGGCTTCGAACTTCGCTTCATCCTTTATCGGGGTTCCGGGGACCGGCAGCTTCGAAAGGCCCCCCAAGGCGAACATGCCCGACCTCGCCGGCGGCCGGGCCCGGGACTGGTTCCGGGAAGATGAGTTTTACCGGCTCAGGGTGTGGGTGGAAACAAAGAACGGATGGCAGACCAGACAAATGATTTACGGAGGTGGGCCCTTTGTTCCCAAGGACCTAATCTACGTTATGAACATCAAAGATGTCCCGGGCTCCACCTTGAAAGTCAAGCTCATGCCCCCGGCGGGCTTCTGGATGATCGACAGGATCGCCGTGGACTTCAGCAAGGACAGCGCCTCCCCCCCGATCGAGTTCATGGCCGAGGAGGCCGTCGCCCCGGACCTCGCCGCCGGAGACGTCCTGGCCGCCCTCGCCCGGGAGGACGGGCAGTGCCTCATGCTTCCGAACCGGGGAGATACCGCGGAAATCACGTTCACGGCGCCGCCGCTCCCCGCGGGAAAGGAACGATCGATCATTCTGAAAACAGTCTGCCGTTACGAGATCCGCCCCGGCCCTATTTCCGGAGATTGAAAAGGAGCCGGGCGCTCGATTTTCCGCCGTTCTCTTCCATGGAATAGAACGACGCATTGATGGCGCCCAGGGGTTTGATGGCGATCCCCAGGGTCTTCCCATCGATCAGGCGCTGCAAAACGGGCTTTGAGATGGTCAGGTAGGTCTTGCCGCCGTCCCCCTCCGTCACCGGCCAGTCGATGATCATCTGGGGATTCAGGACGGAATCGACCGGCATTCCCCGGCAGAAGCTATTGAACGTGACCGTTTTTTGATCCCAGCGCGGGTCCCCGCCGGGGATTTCGACGATCCGGATCAGGCCGAAGTCCGGGATTTCATCCGAGGCCCGCTCGAGCGAACGGGTGGTCAGTTCGAGCAGTCCGTGGCCCTCGACCTTTTTTCCGGTCAAGGCGCCGAGGTCGAAGCGCAGGATGACGAGCCGCGTCCCGCCGGCCGTCACGATGCGCGTCCTTTTTCCGGCGTCCCGGACATACCAGTTGTTCAGGTTGACGTCCGGATTATCGAGGTCAACGGTCGAGTCGGCGGCCGCCCGGACTTCGCAGGCGAACGACTTCGGGTCGGCGACGGGAGGATGATAGGGCACGGCCTCCCCCTCGTCGGGCCCGGCCAGCGCGGTGTTGACGACATCCACCCTGAAATAGTCCACGTCGACACGGTATTTGCCGAGCCCCCAGTCCATGAGAGCCATCTGGCCGTTGACCGTGTCTCCCGCTCCGGCCTGGAATTCCTGAGTGGTCATGCTGATCGTGTGCCAGTCCGTCGTGTCGGGGATGTCGAATTCCATGAGGTGGCTGTGAAAATCCGTGGTCTTCTGGGTGTTGAGGTGAAGATTCACCCGGCGCGGCGCGTGGCTCACCCGGATGCGGGCTTCGATCCGGAGCGCGTAGCCCGGCTTTCCGAGCAAGCCGAGGTCCATCCGGTCGGAAACCTTGTGCTTGATGAGCGCCCACCAGACGCCCCGCCTGTCCCCGGTCGCGTCGACAAGGATGGACGCGTAGCCGGGCCCCTGGACGAAATCCATGACGGCCCGGCCTTCACCCGTGAAGAACGCCCAGCCGGTCACGCCGTCGGGGTCCTTTTTCAGAGGCCCGTTGAAATCGTCGAAAAATTGGGCCGAGACGGAAACCGGGAGCAGGATGGCAATCGCCAGAAGCGCCAGAAAGGAGGATGCGCGCTTCAGTTTCGAGGGGGCCATGGCCGGCGGGGAATATAGCGCCGGCCGGGGTCGCATGTCAAACGCGGTCACTTCTGCTTGGCGGCGGCGCGGGCCCTCTTGATGAAGTCCCAGACTTCCGGGCCGAACATCCGGTAGTCGTCAGGGACCGCGCCGGCGGCATACGCCTCGCCGATCCTGGCCTTGAGCTGCGGATGGCCGCCGTAGGCCTCGTCGAGGAGTTCCTTCCAACGCTTGGCCAGGGACTGGGCGATGTCGCTAGCCGGGTTGGCCCTGAGGTTGCGCTTGACCTCCTCGATGAGCGCCGCCCAGCGGTCCTGGTAAGCTTTGACCATCTCGGGGGTGTACGTCTTCCCGACCTCCTGGAACTCCTTGAGTTCCGCCTCTGTGAAGAACTTTTCGTGCCACGTTTTCTTGACGTCTTCACCCATTTGGATAACCTCCAGGATTTTGATGAGCTTTTCTTGATGGATGCGGCCCTTTGTCTCGAGCAGGTTCAAGACTTGCTCCAGGGCCCGGGAGGCCTCGCGCAGGCGGGCGATCTCGTCCTTGACGGCCCCGGCCTGGACGCGCAGGGCCTTCACGGCCTCATAACCCTTGCTGTTCAGCAAGGTCCGGATTTGGCCCAGAGAGAATCCCATGAATTTCAGGGTCACGATCTGCTGGAGCTTCAAGAGGTCGGTCTCCGTGTAGACGCGGTAGCCGTTGGCCTTCTGGAAGCTCGGCTTGAGCAGGCCGATCTGGTCGTAATAGTGGAGCGTTCGGACGGTGACGCTCGTCAGGTCCGCGAACTCCTTGATCAGGTAATTCTTTTTCATGGCCTAGTCCGCGGAACCATTATGAACTATAACGTAACGTTAGAGTCAAGGCTTTTTCCGTAATAAATGTGATAGAATCGGGGAGGAGGGGAACAAGATGAAATTGTACACCGTGCTGGCCGCGGTTTACGACGAGATGTACCAGTCCATTTTTGATTACGAAAAAGAGTTTCGCCTTTACGACGAGCTTCTCGCGAAACACGGCTGCCGGTCGGTCCTGGAGATCGGCTGCGGCGGCGGCCATCTGTCATCCCCCCTGCTTCAGGCCGGCTACCGATACGCCGGGCTCGACCTGTCAGCGGACATGCTCCGGATCGCCCGGCGCCACCATCCCGGGGCCCGGTTCATCCGCGGGGACATGAGAACGTTCGCGCTCGGCCGGACTTTCGATGCCGTCATCATCACCGGCCGCACCTTCAGCCATCTCGTCCGGAACGAGGACGTCCTGCGCACGCTGAAGTCCGTTCATGGGGCGCTCGGGAAAAAAGGCCTGCTGGCGTTCGACTGCTTCCGGGCCGACCGGGTCGTCCTGGATCACGGCCAGGAATCGGTCCAGGACGTGACGCGCGGGGAGACCCTCTTCCGGCGTCTGAACCGGACGTCGCCGAACCTCGAAACCGGCTGGACCTTCAATTGGGAGGCCGAATACCACATCCGGAAGGAGGGGAGGAAGGAGAGGGTCGTCAAGGACAGGACGGTTCTGAGGGCCTTCACGGAAGACGAATTGGGACTCTTCCTGAAGCTCTGCGGGTTCGACGTCCTCGAATGCGGCGGGGAGAATTTTTATCAGGTCAGCGCCCTGAGCCGGGCCGCCCGGCCCGTCCGGGGCCGGCATTGACCAAATTCCCGTCCGAAAAATAGCGCCTGACGTCGAAGACCCCCGAGAACTGGTGGTTCTCGCCGTCTTGACACCGGCTGCCGATCCGATTTAAGTTCTTGCCGAGCGACACCATGCCGGCCCGCGAATCCGTGACCCTCATCAACAGCGTCGCGCCCATCCGGGTCTGCGACAACGGCGGCTGGACAGACACCTGGTTCGCCGGTCACGGGCGGATCTTCAACATCGCCGTCTATCCCTATGCCGAAGTCCAGATCGCAGCGGCGCCCGGCGCGGACCGTCCCCCCGGTGGTCGAATCATCATCAACGCCGAGAATTACGGCGAACGCTACGTCGTCAACCCCGAGAAACGCTGGGACAAACACCCTCTGCTCGAAGCCGCTATCGAATACATGCGTTTGCCCCGGGACCTGAGCTTCGAAGTGACGATCTACTCGGAGGCGCCCGGAGGCGCCTCGACAGGCACCTCCGCGGCCGTGACGGTCGCCCTGATCGGGGCGCTCGATTCGCTCACCCCCGGCCGGATGACCCCGCACGAGGTCGCCATGGCCGCGCAACGCATCGAGACCGACATGCTTCATCAACAGTGCGGCATTCAGGACCAATTGTGCGCCGCCTACGGGGGCGTTAATTATATCGAGATGGACCGGTATCCGCACGCCGCCGTCACGCCCGTCGTCGTGCCCAATCCGATCTGGTGGGAGCTCGAACGGCGGCTGGTCCTCATCTACCTGGGCAAATCCCATCTGTCCTCCGAGGTCCACAAGATCGTCATTCGCGGCCTGGAGGATTCCGGGCCCGACTGCGTCCAGCTGGAGGACCTGCGCGGCACGGCGCCCCGATCACGGGACGCCCTGTGCGCGGGCGACTTCGCCGCCCTGGGCCGGGCCATGATCGACAACACCGAAGCGCAGCGCCGCCTGCACGGGGCCCTGGTCGGCCCCGACCATCAGCGGGTCATCGACATGGCCTGCGGACACGGGGCCATAGGCTGGAAGGTCAATGGTGCGGGCGGGGACGGCGGCTCAGTCACGATCCTGTGCGGCGATTCCTCGCAGGCCAAGCGGACTCTGATCCGCGAGGTCGAACAGGAGAACCCGCTTTTCAAGAATATCCCCGTCTACCTGAGCCGCCACGGCCTCCGCGTTTGGGGCAGCGAGCGGGCCGGGTGACCCCGGCCTGACAGCCGCCGCGCGAACGTCACGCGCGGGGACCGGCCTATCCCGCTTGCGAAATCAAGGGAGATCTGATTAGGGTAGGTGTTTCCAGGCATACAAAGACGCGTCCCAAGACTTTGTTTTGATTTCCTAATCCCCCTTATCCCCATTAGACCATTAAGGGGGACTTTAAAGGACGGCGTTTTTCTAATGTTCCGAAACGCTTACCGGATTCTCTAAATCTTAACCTCCCCAACCCCTCCTAGAATTTAGGAGGGGTCTTGAAAAGGAAAGCGTTTCGGGCAATTGTTTGGTGGGCGATACAGGATTTGAACCTGTGACTCCTACCGTGTGAAGGTAGTACTCTGCCACTGAGTTAATCGCCCACGCTCACTCATTTTAGCCAATTTCCCCGAGTTGTCAATTTCGCGCGACCCCGGGGCCCCGGCATCCCGCGTCAGCCGGCACCCGCCTGACGAAAATCGACCCGCGACCCCCGCAAACTCCGATTGACACGGGCGAATTTTCCCCTTATAAATAAAGTAATGGCCATCATCCGCTGCCCATATTGCCACGCCATCATCGACGAAAACGACAAATATTGCAATAACTGCGGCACCCAGCTCCTCTTTCCCGAGGACGACTCCGTCGAAGAAGAAATCCCCGGCGAGAAGATCCTCGACGTCGAGAACGACGAGGAGGAGAAGGACTACTCCCTGGACGAACCCGGCGAAGGAACGAACGCGGACGTTGAGGAGGACAAGGCAACGGAAGAGGAAAGAACCGGCGAACTGGTCTCGCCGGGGGCGGCGGAAGCCGGGAGCCGGGACATCCCGGACCTGCTCGAAGCCGAGGTGCCCGGAGTCGAGGGCGGGGAAGAGGCCGAAGACGCGGAGGACGAGGGATCCGGGGCCGGTGACGGGAAAACCGAGGAAGTCATCATCGTCGAAGAAATCGCCGCCCAGGAAGCGGCCGCGAAAGGGGATGACGCCGCAGCCTCCGAATCCGAGGAGGACACGAAGGCTTACACCGTAAGCCCCGTCGACAGCAAGGCGCCCGTAGAGGAAACCGTCGAGCTCGTTATCCCACCGCCCGCGGAGGAAAAGGCCACGGCCCCGGGGGCGGCCGACGACGGAGGGAAAGAGCCGAAGCCCGACACGGAAAATGTCCGCACGGGTGAAATCGAAGAAGGCGCCGCGGCCGACGCCGGACCGGCGCCGGTGACGTTTGATACGCATGAGCTTGAGGATATCGGGAAGACCGTCGAGCTTAGCAAGGATCGGCTCGACAAAATGATCGAGGTGATGGCCGGGAAGCAGAAAGAAGCGTCCGGGGAAGAGGCTTCGGAAGCCGAGCCCGAAGCCGGGAAAAAAACCGGCACGCTGCCTCCCTGGGCGGACAGGATCAAGGGCGCCGCTCCGGTTGTGCCGCGCGAGGACACGGGGGACACCCGCGGGCGGTTCGAGAAAGAGACCTGGAGCGGCGTCGACTCCGGGGCGCCCATGAAGGAATCGGGGCTCGAAGCGGCCGGCGAGAAGCAGGAAGAGGCCAAAGAAGAGGAGATCTTCCCCCACCGCAAGCCTTCGGACTCGGGAATCGGGCTTCCCGAGCGGGTCACCCAGGCCGCCTTGCCCTTTGAAGCGGGGGAACCGGCCACGGCGGCGGAAGGGGAGGGCGAAGAGGCCGAAGAGGAGGAATCCTTCGGGCCGAGCGCAAAACCCGTCCTGGCGGAACTCCCGAAGCGGGAGGAAATCCGGCCCGTCGCCCGGGAGGACGCCCGGCCCGGGCCGGGCTTCGAGAAGGAGCCCGAAGCATCGGAGGAGGCGCTCCGGCCGCCGTTTAATTTCTCTCTTTTCCTGAAAGCCAAGGCCTTCGACATCCTGTTCATCGGAGTTTTCTGGCTCGTCGCCCTCTGGGTGGCCGCCCGGTCCATGGGTGCGACGCTGTTCGAGGTCCTGTCCGTGGTCTCCGGTTCCGCGCTGCTGCTCTACGCGGCCTTCATCCTCATGTATTTTTTCCTGTTCAAGTTCTTCCTGGGCGAGACCCTGGGCGACCGGCTTTTCCGGGAACGGGAGTAATTGGGACCGCCGTGCCCGGTCTGCCATCCTCACGAATCCTTAAGAAAGCATGAAGACCGTCATCAGCGCATCGCGGCGCACGGACCTTCCGGCCTTTTTCCCGGACCGCCTGGCCGCCGCCCTCAGGGCCAAGACCGTGTGTGTCCTGGGCCCCCGCGGCCATCTCCGTGAGGTCGACCTCGACCCCCGCTCCGTTCACACGGTCGTCCTGTGGTCCAAGAACTTCCGGAACCTCGTCCGGAACGCGGCCGGGCTCAGGGATCTTCTCGCGGCCTACGACCAGCTCTATCTCCATTTCACCGTTACCGGACTCGGAGGGACACCGGTCGAAGCGGGGGCTCCCGACCCGGGCGAGGCCCTGGCCCAGCTCCGGGACCTGGTCGCCATCACCGGCCTCGCGCGGCGGGTTTCGCTCCGGTTCGACCCCATTCTCTTCTGGATGGAAGGCCGGGCCATCCACTCGAACCTTCCGTCCTTCGGAAGAATCGCCCTCGCCGCGGCCGGCTTGGGCATCCGCGACATCCGGGTGAGCTTCGCCCAGTGGTACCGGAAGTCCCGGAAGAGGGCCTCAGTCCGGGGATTCGATTTCGTCGACCCGCCCGAGGACGAGAAAAAGACCCATGCGGCGGCGCTGGCGGACGAAGCCGAAAAGCACGGGCTGGACCTTTACGCCTGCTGCCAGCCGTTTCTCAAAGAGGCCGATGGGATCCGGCCTTCGGCCTGCATCGACGGCCGCCTCCTCCAAAGCCTCCACCCCGGGCACGAGCCTGTTTCCTGCAAAAAAGACGTGAGCCAGCGGGCCGGCTGTCTCTGCACGGAGTCCGTGGACATCGGGAGCTATGCGCAAATCTGTCCTCACGGCTGCGTTTACTGTTACGCCCACCCCGCGGCCTGAGATGGCCCGCGGAAGGGCCGCGCGCTAGGGAGTCTCGGGGAATGGCCGGAACGTCATGTGCGGTTTAGCGCAAACCGCACTCTGGAGTGAAGGCCAACCCCGAGACTCTTGATAAGGGGGGACAGAGGAGGCGATGTGACGGGAAGTCCGTTTCAGATTCCGAGGCTCAGACGTTCGGCCAGGGCGGGCGGGAGCTTTTCGTCGAGGATCTTTCTCTTGGCGTCCTCGATATCGTATTCGACCCGGTAGAACTTGACGACCCTCGTTTCCGAGTCATAGGTGGCGAAGGCTGCCCGCGGGTTCCTGTCCCGCGGCTGTCCCACGGAGCCGGGGTTGATGAGGTAGCGGACGCCTTTCTCGAGCTTCATCTCGTTCGCGTTCCCCTCGAGGAACGTTCCCTCGACGTTGCCGTCCTTCTCGGCGTAGATGAAGGGAAAGTGGGTGTGGCCGAAGAAGCAGAGGGGGGTTTGGATATAGGAGAAGGCCTCGGCGGCGTCGAACTCGCCGAAGATATAGTAGTCCTCGTCGAACGGCGCGCCGTGGCAGATCGTAATGGTGTCGTGGATGATCTCGGGGCTCTGTTTCAGTCGGGACAGGAAGTCCAGGTTTTTCCGGGTGATGGTTTTTTTGGTCCAGAAGATGGCCGACGCGGCGATGGGATTGAAGGTCTGGATCGAGTCCAATCCCGACACGGCCTTGTCGTGGTTACCGCGGATGATGGACAGGGGCTTGAGGGTCAGGATCCTCTGGATGACCTCGTTGGGCGATGCGCCGTAGCCGACGAGGTCGCCGAGAAAGATATAATGATCGACGTGCTTCTTCTGGATGAACTTGAGCACGGCATGGAGCGCTTCAAGGTTCCCGTGGATGTCCGTGAAGATCAGGTAGCGCATGGTCTCTCTTCCCTTTCCCGAACCGTCTCGTACAATCGGTCGGCCTCGAACGAGCTCCGGACCAGGGGCCCGGCGGCGACCTCTTGGAACCCCATCTCCAGGGCCTTTTGCCGGAAGGCCTCGAATTCTCCCGGCGGGTAGAATCGCGCGACCGGCGGGTTGGCCGCCGCCGGCTGGAGATACTGGCCCAGGGTCAGAAGGTTGCACCCGGCCCGCCGGAGGTCGGCGAAGGCCCGCAGGATTTCGTCCGGCCCCTCGCCGAGGCCGAGCATCAGTCCCGATTTCGTCCGGGCGCCTTTCCCTTTTGCGGCGGCCAGGACGCCCAGGGACTTCCGGTAGTTGATGGCGGGGCGCCCGATGGCCGGATACAGGGCTTCGACCGTCTCCAGGTTATGGTTGAGGACGTCCGGACGCGCCTCCAGCACGATATCGAGCGCCGTCTCGTCTCCCCCGAAATCCGGGATCAGGGCTTCGACCTTCGTGCCCGGGCCGGCGGCCTTGACGGCCCGGATCGTCCTGGCGAAATGGGCGGCCCCGCCGTCCGGAAGGTCATCACGCGTGACCGACGTGATGACCGCGTACTTGAGCCCCAGGGACAGGGCCGCATCGGCCACGCGGTCCGGCTCCTCGGGATCCAGGGCCGCCGGCACTCCCTTCGCGACGGCGCAGAAACCGCAGTTTCGCGTGCAAATATCCCCCATGATCAGGAACGTGGCCGTTTTCCGTTCCCAGCAATGGCCGATGTTCGGGCATCGCGCGCTCCGGCAGATCGTGTGAACGTGCTTGGACTTCAAGAGGTCCGAAACGCGGAAGAACTCTCCGTGAGACGGAAGACGGACTTTCAACCAATCGGGTTTCTGCGTGGCCGGCGCTCCCTCGTTATCCGGATAGTGCCTTTTCGTCCGAACCGGGTGTCCCGCGGCGCCCCTGGAAGAAAAAGACAGTCCGATGAAGAGCGGGAAGCTCTCAATACTCGATGTCGCGCTCTCTCTTGATGCGCCGTCGCATCCGTTTCCGAGCTTGGGCTTCCTTCATCCGCCGCCGTTCCCCGGGCTTGAAATACACGGAATGCTTCTTGATCTCCTTGATGATCGCTTCCTGCTGTACACGTCGCTTGAACCGGCGGAGTGCGGATTCCAGATTTTCGCCTTCTTCAAGAATGACAAACGCCAAGAACACTCACCTCCAATCTCGGAAAATCCTTGATTTTTATACCGGATCGGTCCCCGAAAGTCAAGCTGGGGGCCGAGTTGCCCGCGTTTTCCCTCCCGCCTTCGTTATACAGGCGCGGGCGACGATGCGCATGGGTTCAATGAGCGGGACGGGGAGGTCGTCCTCGTCGAGGACGAGCGGGAGCTCCGTGCAACCCGCCACGATGCCATGGGCGCCGGCGCGGATGAGGCCCGAGGCGACGTCAAGGACGGCTTTCCGGGGAGGGCCGGTCGTGACGCCCGCCTTGATGCCTTTTTTGCCGTAGATCGCCTCCATCAGCCGCCTCTGTTCGCGTGGCGGGGGGACCAGGACCTCGATCCCGGCCGCCTCGAACGCGTCGTGGACGATCCGCGACACGACGGTCCCGGCCGAGGCGAGGAGGCCGATGATCCTGATCCGCGGATGGCGCTTCCTGACATCGGCCACGGCTTCTTCGAGAAGATGGACGACCGGGATGGGCGACCGGGCTGCCAGGGCGGAATGAAAATAATGCGCCGTCACACAGGGGATGACGGCGAAATCGGCGCCCGCCCTGTGAAGGGCCTTGACGCCGCGGACGAGATGCGGCAGGGGACTTGGCCCGCCGCGGAGGATGGCCGCCGTCCGGTCAGGGATCGACGGCAGGTTATACACGATGACTGGGACGTGACCCTGGTCCGTGGCCGCCCTCGTGTTTTTGACGACGAGGTCGAAAAAATGGGCGGTCGCCTCCGGGCCCATGCCGCCCAGGATACCTATCGTTTTCAGCTTCTTTGGGCTCACGTCCATCATCATACGGAGACCAGCCGCAAATGACAAGCGGCGAGGGAGCCGGGCACCTTGAGCCCGGAGGGACTTTTTGGTATTACTGAGGCCATGCCTGACAGCGGCCGGTCCTTCCTCACCGTCCCGCGGCTTGCGGAAATGGAGTGGCTCGTTCATGGTTTCGGAAATGCCGGATGGAGCGAAGCGGCCTTCCTGGACTTCGCGGCGTCGAAAGGGCTCCGGCCGGTGGTTATGCGCCAGATCCACTCGGACCTTATCCACCGCCTGGAAACGGCACCGGCCGGAAAGCTCGAGGGCGACGCGCTTTTGACGAACATCCCCGGCCTCCTGCTGGTCGTCCGCACCGCGGACTGCCTTCCCGTCTTTCTCGTAGACGAAAAGAACCGCGCTGTCGCAGCCGTCCACTGCGGCTGGCGGGGGACCCAAAAGAGAATCCTCGAGAAAACCGTCCTGGCCATGGGCCGGGCCTATGGGACCAATCCTGCCGGCCTGCTGGCCGCCCTGGGCCCGTGCGTCGGGCCCGCCTGCTACGAGGTCGGTCCCGAGGTCAAGGAGTGCTTCGGGGCCGCCGGCTTCCCGGATGACGTTTTTGAGCCTGTCCCGGGCCGGGCCGGCAAGCATCTCCTGGACCTTCTGCGCGCCAATGCCTGGATCCTGGGCGAGCTCGGCTTGAAGACATCGAACATCTGGTCGGCCGGCGCCTGTACCCACTGCGACCCCGGGCTTCTATCGTACCGCCGTAACAAGGGCGAGCCCCGCCGGATGTACAATTTCATCGCGATCATTTAGGAAGATCAGTTAGGTAGCATGGGTTTGGTTCCCCTGGGCGGCACCGAGGCCGCCCTAAAGACCCCGTGGTGGAGGGGGGACCCGTCGGCTCATCCGACGGGGGGAACCGCTCTAACTGGTTCCCGGGGTGCGGGGGAATAGGGCGGCTTCGGTGCCGACCACTGGGGACACAACATTGGAGGTTTCCTCAAATCCTATGTTTTGCCGGTTGATACCCGCGCCCGCCGAGTTGCAATTTCGGGGTGATTTCGCTATCCTTGACGGGTCATAGGAGAACACCATGGAACGCACGATCGGCGATGTCGAGCTTGCCGGGATACCCTTATTTAAGAAAGGCAAGGTCCGCAACGTCTTCGAGATCGACGATAAGCTGCTGATCGTCGCCACGGACAGGATCTCCGCGTTCGACTGGGTCCTGCCCTCCCTTATCCCATTCAAGGGCAAGGTCCTGACCCAGTTGTCGAAGTTCTGGTTCGATTTCGTCGCCCTGGCCTGCCCCAACCACCTGATTGCCACTGAAACAAGCGAGTTTCCGGCCGTCCTCCGCCCCTTCAAGGACATCCTCGACAAGCGCTCCATGCTCGTGCGCAAGACGCGCGTCATTCCGGTCGAGTGCGTCGTCCGCGGCTATCTCTCGGGGTCGGGGTGGAAGGAATACAAAGCCACGGGCAAGATCAGCGGCATCAAGATCCCCAAGGACCTCCGGGAATCCGACCGGCTCGAGGAACCGATCTTCACGCCCTCGACCAAGGCGGAGCAGGGCCACGACGAAAACGTCTCCTTTAGGGCCATTCAGAAGACCCTCGGGAACGAGCTCGCCGGCAAGATCCGGAAAGTCAGCCTCGAGCTTTACCAGAAGGCCTCGCTCTTCGCCCTCTCCAAAGGAATCATCATCGCCGACACGAAATTCGAGTTCGGCCTTTCCGGGGACGATCTCCTCCTCGTCGACGAGATTTTCACGCCCGACTCTTCCCGATTCTGGCCCAAGGAGACTTACCAGGCGGGCAGGTCCCAGCCCAGCCTGGACAAGCAGTTCGTGCGCGACTACCTGGAGACAACGGCCTGGGACAAGAACTCTCCGCCGCCCGTCCTTCCCTCCGAAATCATCGCCAAAACGTCCCAGAAGTACCTGGAAATTTATCGACTCCTGACAGGCAACAATGACCTCGGATGAGCGAACTGGTCGATTTCCACATCCATTCCAACCGGAGCTGTGACGGCGATTACTCCCCGGCCGAGCTGGTCGGCTTCGCCCGGGAGAAGGGCTTCCGGGCCATCTCCATCGCCGATCACGACACCGTGGCGGCTTACCCCGAAGCCGTGGACCTCGGCCGGGAGGCCGGGGTCGAAATCATCCCCAGCATCGAAGTGACGACGCAGTTCGGCGGCCGGGAATTCCATCTCCTTCTTCCGTTCGTCGACTGGACGAGCCCGGCGATTGCCGCCGTTGTCGAGAGCCAAACCCGGTGCCGGAACGACGAGGCCCGGGAACGGGTCGAAAAGCTGCGCGTGCTCGGCTTTGCCATCAC
Source organism: Candidatus Aminicenantales bacterium (assembly GCA_049513915.1). GTDB lineage: Bacteria > Acidobacteriota > Aminicenantia > Aminicenantales > Saccharicenantaceae > DATKJS01. Next base: position 83,635 of record JBEKVN010000010.1, read on the forward strand.
GTGGGACGAAGTGCGGGCGAAGTCCAACGGGACGCCGCCCCTGGGCGTCAAGATCGCCCAGGTCCTTCTCGAGAACCCCGAGAACGAGAAAAACGCGGTCCTCGAGTTCTTTTACCGGGAAGAGAACAGGCCGTTCGCGCCCTACATGTTTTATAAGGAATTCTTCACCGAGGGGAAGCACGCCTACGTTCCTAAGAAATTCGCCGGCCTCCTCGACATCCTGGGCGGAGCGGCCGCCACCGGCGGGGTGCCCGTGCTGTCCCACCCCGGGGCCTATTTCCAGAAGACGACCCGGGAAGACGCCCGGATTCTCAAAAGCCACGGCCTGGCCGGGATCGAGGTCTATACGTCCTATCACACGGCCGAACAGGTCGGCATATACCGGGACCTCGCCGCGGAGCTCGACCTCGTGCCCACGGCTGGCTCTGATTTTCACGGCCGGATCAAGCCGCACGTCGCTTTCGGAGCGCTCCAGGACGGCCGGTATTGGATGGTCGAGAGATTGAGGGAACGAAAAGGGGGAAGGGCATGAACTGGCTCGATCTTGTCTTCATCGTCATCCTTCTCGGGACCATGATCATGGGGATCGTGAAGGGGCTGGTTCGCCAGGTCATCGGCCTCGCGGCCGTCATCGCGGGCCTGGTCCTGGCGAGCCTTTATTACCAGGGGGTCGCCGGGATCCTCGAGAAAGTCGTCCGCGACCGGCTGCTCAGCAATTTTCTGGGCTTCCTGGTCATATTTTTCTGCGTCCTGGCCGCGGGCGCGCTGCTCGGCTTTCTTATCTCCAAAGGGATGAAGGGCCCCCTGGCCGTCATCAACCGGGTCTTCGGCGGGGCGTTCGGGCTCCTCAAGGCCGTCCTGATTTGCGGGATCATCGTCTTCGCGCTGACCGTCTTCGGCATCGCCCGGCCGGCCCTGGAAACTTCCCGGCTGGCGCCCGTCTGCCTCGGGATCACGCGGGCGGCGGTCAACCTCATTCCTCAGGACCTGAAGGCCAAGTTCAACCAGTCCTACCAGGAGATACGCAAGAGCGGGGGGAAACATGGAGAAAAAATTTAGCGACCTCAACATCCATCAGAAACTTGACCTCGTCATCCGGGAGATGGTCGAGAAGGAGCTCAGCCTCAAGGACGTCCTCCGCGAATTCGAAAAAATCTTCTTCGAACAGACGGCCAAAAAGTACGAGGGGAACAAGACCAAGATGGCCAAAGCCCTCGGCATCCACAGGAACACTCTCCAGAACCGGGCCAAGGCCCTGAAGATCAAAAAGAGGTATTAGCAGTCTCGATACGAGACTGCTAATTATCGACTTCCCGCCCCTTGACAAATTCAGGCATTTTAGTATATTATTAGCACTCTGGCTTTAAGATTGCCAAAATATTAATAGGAGGTTTAAATGAAGGTTCATCCGTTGTATGACAGAGTGCTCCTCAAGAGGCTTGAGGAGGGGGAAGTCAAGAGGGGCGGGATCATCATCCCGGACACGGCCAAGGAGAAGCCCCAGGAGGCCGAGGTCATCGAGGTCGGCAAGGGCCGGGTCAACGATGACGGGAAGACGATCCCGCTCGTCGTCAAGAAAGGCGACAAAGTCCTCATAGGCAAGTATAGCGGCACCGAGGTCACGCTCGACGGCGTCGAGCACGTCATCGTCAAAGAAGAAGAGATTCACGCCGTCATCGAGAAGTAAGGAGATATCATGGCTAAACAGATCGTATCCGGAGATGAAGCAAGACAAGCCCTGCTCAAGGGCGTCAACATCCTGAGCAACATCGTTAAGGCGACCCTGGGACCCCGCGGCAAGAATATCGTCCTGGACAAGAAGTTCGGCTCGCCCACGAGCACCAAGGACGGGGTCACGGTGGCCAAGGAAGTCGAGCTCAAGGACCCGTGGGAGAACATGGGCGCCCAGCTCGTTAAGGAAGTCGCCTCCAAGACGTCCGACGTCGCCGGTGACGGCACGACGACCGCGACCGTCCTGGCCCAGTCGATTTATGGCGAGGGCCTGCGGCACGTGACGGCGGGCTCGAACCCGACCCTCATCAAGAAGGGCATCGACCGCGCGGTCGAGGAAATCGTCAAGGAAATCAAGAAGATGAGCCGCGAGGTCAGCGGCGAGATGATCGCCCAGGTCGGCGCCATCTCGGCCAACAATGACGAGAGCATCGGCAAGATCATCGCCGAGGCCATGGACAAGGTCGGCAAGGATGGCGTCATCACGGTCGAGGAGGCCAAGGGCCTGGAAACGACTATGGACACCGTCGAGGGCATGCAGTTCGACCGCGGCTACCTGTCCCCTTATTTCGTCACGGACCCGGAGCGGATGGAATGCATCCTGGAAAACACGCTCATCCTGCTCCATGAAAAGAAGATCAGCAACCTGAAGGAGTTTCTGCCCCTGCTCGAGAACGTGGCCCGTTCGGGCCGGCCCCTCGTCGTCGTCGCCGAGGAAGTCGAAGGCGAGGCCCTGGCGACGCTCGTCGTCAACAAGCTCAAGGGCACGTTCATGTGCGCCGCCGTCAAGGCCCCCGGCTTCGGCGACCGCCGCAAGGCCATGCTCGAGGACATCGCCGTCCTGACCGGCGGCAAGGTCATCACCGAGGACATCGGCGTCAAGCTCGAGAACGTCGGTATCGACTGGCTGGGCGAGGCCAAGAAGATCGTCATCGACAAGGACAACACCACGATCGTCGAGGGCGCGGGCAAG
>JBEKVN010000011.1:0-86121 GCA_049513915.1 Candidatus Aminicenantales bacterium
AGGATCACCGCGCCCTGTTCGGCACGCGGCACTTCGCTTTCTACGACGACGCCCTGCTCCTCGACAAGGCCCGTCATGCCGTTCCCCTCCTGGAGAGGATCGCCGCGGCGGCGACACCCGTCCGCCTCCATGCCCCGAACGGCCTCCATATCCGCGAGATCGACGGCCCCATGGCCCGGCTTTTCCGTGCCGCGGGCCTTTCCTCGCTTTATCTAAGCCTCGAATCCGCCGACGCATCCCTCGTCCGCGAAAGAACGCCGAAGACGTCGCCCGACGACTTGCCGCGGGCGCTCGCCGCTCTCGAAGCGGCAGGCTACGAACGCCGGGACGTCGGCGTCTATCTGATCATGGGGCTTCCGAGGCAGAGCGGCGCGAGCGTCGAAGAAAGCATCCGTTTCGTCCGCGGCCTGGGCGCGACGCCGCGGGTGGCGTTTTTCTCGCCGATCCCGGGAACGGCCGAGTGGGACACGCTGACGCGAACGGGCGTCGTGACGGAGGAGACCGATCCCCTGCTCCACAACAAGATTGCCTTCGCCTATCTCAAGGGGGACCTCGCGCCGGCCGAATTCGAACGCGTCAATAAAATCCTGGCCGCGGGCTAAGGACGGCCCGCCCGCTTGATTTATCGGGCCCGGTGAATTAGTTTGATAGCGGGGAGAGATCCGAGCGCTATGACAGCGAACTATCCTCCGGGCCCGAAACGCAGTCCCGAAGCTCGGGCAGGGGTTCTCCTCCTGTTCCTCGTGCTCCTGGCCGCGGCCGCGTCCTGCCGCCTGGAACGCCTGGAGCGCCGTCTCAACCCGAAATACGCGGATTTCTATTCCAAGGTCCAGTACATCATGACCCGGGAGGAGCGCAAGATCTTCCTCGAGCTCCCCGATTCGGAAAGGGACCCGTTCATCGAAGAATTCTGGAAGCGGCGGAATCCCGATCCCGACTCCGAGACCAACGCTTTCCAGACGGAATACGAAAACCGGGTCAAGAGGGCGGACGAGCTTTTCCGCAGCGAGGGCCGGCCCGGCCATCGCACGGACCGGGGCAGGATCTACATCCTTTTCGGCCCTCCCATGGAGCGTCTGACCTATCCCATGGACGCCGAGGGATATTGCCGGGAGATCTGGTATTACGGGGGCTTTCCCGTGATTTTCGTCGACGAGCACTGCGAGGGACAGTACCTTCTCACGGCGATCAACCTGGAGCATCTCCAGAAGCTCAATATCGCCCAGGGTCATTTCCAGCAGACTTTCGAGCAGGACAAGAAGTTCTTCGATTACAACCTCGCCTTTCTGAAGACGATGAGCGGTCCGGAGGCGTTCGAGGGCCGGATCGTGATCGACGTGCCCTACGGCGGGATCTGGTTCAGCTTCAAGGAGGGCCGCCTGTCGACCGTCTTGGAGGTCCGGGCGGAGGCCAGGGACGCGTCCGGGGCCCGCGTCTGGGGTTTCGAGAAGACCTGCGCTCTCGCCCTGGCCGAGGACGAACTCATCGAGAGGAGGGGGAAAAGCTACCGGGTCGAGATCCCTTTTGCCTTGGGCGGCGAGGCCGGCCGTCTCCGGCGGGGCCGCACGCTCGTCCTCCGGGTTTCCGTCAAGAACAGCGCCGAAGGGGAAGAGCTGAAGAAAGCCCTCGAAATCCGGTTAGAACCGTAGCTTCAGGCTAAAGGCGACGGTCCGGGTCCCGCTCAGGAAAACGGCCTGCCCGTACGTCCCGCTCAGCACGTGCGCCCCGGCGCTTGCGCCCGGCCCGTCCGGGGACCAGGTGCCGTCGTTGTAGTCGATGATCTCGTACTTGTTACCAAAGAGGTTCAGGACGTCGAGATAGGCGGTCCATCGCGTCCGGCCGCTGCGCTTGAATTCTTTTTCCAGCCGGAGGTCTGTGCTCTGGGTCGAACTGTGCCGCCGGCTCCCGGGGCTTTCCAGGAAGACGGTCACCGGGGCCGGGTCCGCCCCGTTCTCCAGGGCCCAGTCCGCGGGCGGTGTGATGGTCACCGAACGGGCCCATGCGGCGCCGCTCATGAACCGGTAGTAGGCGCTGAGGAAGATGTCCCACTTGAAACGCACCGTGCCCATGACCCGGATGGACAAGGGCCGGTCCATGTCCGTTCTGGAGCCGGATGAAACGTTGACGAAGGAGTTGGGCGTCAGCACGGGCGACGCGAGGCCCATCGCCAACGGCGAGGCTAGGCCGGCCGTTCCGGTCGACCGGCTCCAGACGATGGATCCGAAGAGCTGCCAGTCGTGCGACATCCGCTTCCTGAAGGAGAATTCCAGCCCCCGGTATTTCCGGCTGAGTTCGGGCACTTTCTGAATCCGGTCGAACGCCGCGGGGGCCCCGGTCGAAGGAAAATAGACGGTCACTTCCGTCGCGGGATAGGCGATCGACGCCGGGACCGTCGTCGTAAAGGGAACCCACCGGCCCGCGGGAGAGCCCTGGACCGTGTACGAGGGGGTGTTGGTGTCCGGATCAAACATGACATCCCCGATGACTCCATTTTCAGACCGGGAGATATAGCGGACGCAGAGCGAAAAATCCGGCATGAGTTGGTGGTCCAGACCCGCCGTCCATTCATTGACCATGGGCGCGCGAAGGTTGGGGTCGACTCTCTTATTGTAGAAGCTGGTGGTGTAGATGTTGTAATTCTCGGGAAAAGCGACGTAGGTATCATTGACATCCACCTTGCCGTCACTGTTTTCGTCGTACCAGTAGAAATTATGGATCCGGTCGGCGGACACCGGGTCGAGGTTCTTCATATAGCCCAAACCCAGGTCCTCGGGGAGCAAGGAGTACGAAGCGCGCAGGAAGGTCTTCCCCGTCCCGAAAAGGTCGAAATTCAATCCGAACCGGGGCGAGAGGGAATTCCAGTTAATGATGTTATCCCTTTGTCCGAATACCCCGGCGCCGAAAGGATTGAATCCGTAGACGGGCTTGATGACCGTATCGCCCACGGTGAGGGCGGTCTGGTTTCCGACGGCGGCTTTGCTGAACCCGTAGATCGTCGTGTCCACGTGGTCGAAACGAAGACCGAGCGAGAGGGTCGCCCGGCTGCCGAAGTTCAGGGTGTCCTCTACGAACGCCCCGAACCGCTTGATTTCCCTGCTCATCTGCATGGGGATGATAGAGCTTCCCGGGACGTTCGAGAAGCCGATCCGCCCCAGCCCGACCAGGTTCGCGGAGTGCGGCGAAACGGCTAGACCGAAGGTGTAGGGGCTGCCGTTAAAATAATTCATGAACAAGTCGTCGGCCTTCCAGACCGAGGAGGTTCCCTTGCCCGTTTCAAAGTCGCCGCCGGCGACCAGTTCGTGGGCCACCCCGAACAGCTTATCCTGGAGGTGGGTGATGGTCACGTTGGACTGGAACCCCTTCCGGCCCTCCTGGTCGTTGTAGGGGCCGCTTCCCCAAACGCGGCCGGTGCCGCTGTCGAAATAGGAAGGCTTGGAAGCCCCCTCGGGGTTCAGGGGGAGGGGCTGGGTCTGATGGATATATCCCGCGGACGCGTCCAAAAAAGTCCCCTGATCCATCGTGTACAGGACCCCCACCTTGGCCAGGAGAAGGCTCTGGCCGTCGAGATCCCGCGTGGATTCCGAGGGGCGGTTCCAGGCGACATCGGGTTCGTAGACGGGCTCATGGATGTTGGAGAAGTTTATCTCGGCCCTGCCGAGGAGCTGCCGCATGGGCTTGACCGAGAGCTTGAACATCCCGGCGAAATCCGTGTCTTTCAAATTGTAGGGGAAATGGAGGACGTTGGCCGGGTCCTTCCAGGACTCAAATGGGGTCGCCTGCGACCTGTCCGTGAAACGGACGTTGGAAAAGAACCAGCCGAGATCCACGGCCAGCGGGCCTCCCGCCGTGAAGGCCATGTCCAGATTGCTCCTATCGACACGCGGGGCGGCCGGATTGTTGCTGCCGATCTCCTGCGGGGACCAGAGCGATTTAGACAGGCCCGCGCCCGTGTAGTAAAGGGCCAGGCTTCCGTCGAAATCGTTGGCGCCCGACCGGCGGATGACGTTGATGAACGCGCCCTGCTGAGGGCCCCTGTCGACCGGAAGGCCGGCCGTTTCGACGACGACCTGGTCGATCAGGTCCACGTCGATCCTGGGCATCGGCGTCCGGCTCACCAGGTCGGTCACGTTGACGCCGTCCTCCACGAACGCGTTGCTTGTCACCGGCGCCCCGTGAAAGGATACGCTGACGCTCGGGACGTTGTTGTCGAATACCGCTCCCGGGACGAGCCCCAGGAGGGACGAAAGGTCGCGGGGCATCGGGATATGCGTGAGAAGGTCCCTGTCGATGAGGGTTGCGAGGCGCCCCGTGGTCCTGTCGAGGCCCTGGCCGGACTCGCGCCGGATGGCCTCCTCCTCGATTTCCGTCCGCTCCATCTTGAAGTTGATCAAAGCCGTCCCCCCCGGGGAGAGGACGAGGCCTTCGATCTTGATCGTCTTGAATCCGGGCAGTTCGACGGTGACCTTGTACAGGCCCGGGGTCACGTCCGGAAAGCCGTACTGGCCGGTTTCCGAGGTGATGAAATTGCGGATTCCGAGCTGGGCCGGGGAAGCCAGGTAAAGATAAGCGCCGGCGAGTGGAAAACCCTGCCCGTCGGTGATCTTGCCGGTGATGACGGCCGTCAATCGGCCGGCCGGCGACGGCTGGACGAATGCGAACAGGGCCAGCAGAACGGCGATTCCCGTGTATATTTTCCTGGTCAAAGCGACCTCCTTTGTCGACTTCCCCGCCATCAATTTATAGTGTTTCGCCGGGAGTTGTCAAAATATTTCAACTCCGGGCACGGACGGATTGTTTCATTCCCCCTGGAAGGCCGGCCCGCGGGGCGCGGCGGGATTCCGGGCCTCAGGCACGGCGGCCGGCCCGGGCCGCGGCCCAGGCTGCGGCGCCGATCAGGCCCGCATCGTTGCCCAGGGAGGCCTTTTCGATGCGGCAGCAGGCGAACGAAACGCGATGGGACCTCCGCCGCGCCTCGTCGATGGCCGGCCGCAGAAGATACTTCCCGGCCGAGATGACCCCGCCGCCGATGACGATCTTTTCGGGATTGAGAAAATTGATGACAATTCCCAGGCCGATCCCCAGGTAATAAGCGCATCGGGCGAAGCTCTCGAGGGCGGCCTTGTCGCCTTTCCTGGCCAGGAGATAGACGTCCCGCGAAGTTACCGGACCGCCGGTCCCGGTCAGGGCCTGGTAGTTCCTGACGATCTTGGGGGCCGACGATTCGGTTTCCAGGCAGCCCCGGTTGCCGCAGTTGCAGATCGTTCCCTCCGGGTTGACCGTGATGTGGCCGAGTTCGCCGGCGAAACCGCACTTCCCTTGCCAAAGTTCGCCGTCCAGGATGATCCCCGAACCAATGCCGGTTCCGACCGTGAGAAGGACGAGACTCTGGGCGCCGCGGCCTGCGCCGTACATGTATTCCCCGTAGGCGGCCATGTTGGCGTCGTTGTCGATCCGGAAGGGGACATCGATGAAGCGCCGCAGGGCGGGGACGAGGTCGAAGTTGTTGAGGCTCGGATAGTTGGGAGAGTGGAGGATCTTCTGGTCCTTCAGGCTGAAGAACCCGGCGAATCCGAACCCGCAGGTCCGGACGGGCCCGGGGCTCGCGGCCTTGATGCGGCCCCAGATCTCTTCGAGGGCCGCGAGGAGCTCCTTCATGGAGCCGGGGCTCGGGATTTTTCCCTTGAAGACGAGGCGGCCCTCGGCGTCGATGGCCCCGTACTTGAGCTGGGTGCCGCCGAGGTCGAAGCCCGCGGAACAGAAGGTCCTCTTCACAGGCATGGGCTTATCCGGGCTGGGGAGGCGATGGGCGTCGTTCGTGACGGAAACGGGTTAATTCGCGGGCGGCTGGGGGGGCTTGGGCACCTGATCTTTGTCGCTGTCCTTGCCTTCGCTGACGGATTTCTTGAAGTTCTTGATGCCCTCCCCGATGGATTTGCCGAGGTCGGGCAGTTTCTTGGCGCCGAAGATGATGATTACGATGAGCAGAATCAGTATCAGTTCGGTCGGCCCGATGGATCCTAGCATGTGAACCTCCTTGAGGCCTTGTTCTCGATGGAAACTCGATTCGAGGCAAGAAAACTCACCTAAAAGGTACCCCGTTACCCCTGAAAAGTCAAGCTGATGGCCTGGTGATTTGACGGGCCGGGCGAATTCTGCGATTATAAATGATTCCATGAACGACATCAGGAACTTCTCTATCATCGCCCACGTGGATCACGGCAAGTCCACCCTGGCCGACCGGTTTATCGAGATGACGGGCGCCCTCTCGGCCCGGGAGCTCAAGGAGCAGGTCCTCGACACCATGGACCTCGAGCGGGAGAGGGGGATTACGATCAAGGCCCAGACGGTCCGGCTCGTCTACAAGAGCCGGTCCGGCGAAAGCTACGTCCTCAACCTGATCGACACCCCGGGCCATGTGGATTTTTCCTATGAGGTTTCGCGCAGCCTGGCGGCCTGTGAGGGCGCGCTCCTCGTCATCGACGCCTCCCAGGGCGTCGAGGCCCAGACTCTGGCCAACGCCTACCTGGCGCTCCAGAACGACCTGGTCCTCATCCCGGTCATCAACAAGATGGACCTCCCCCAGTCGGATTTTGCCCAGACGGTTGAGCAGATGGAGCGCATCATCGGGATCAGCGGTGACGAGGCGCTGCCCGTGAGCGCCAAAAAAGGGACGGGCGTCGAGGATATTTTCGAGGCCATCGTCACGAGAATCCCGCCCCCCAAGGGCAACCCGGAGGGCCCCCTAAAAGCGCTCCTCTTCGATTCCTGGTTCGATTCCTACCGGGGCGTCGTTGTCCTCGCCAAGGTCGTCGACGGCGAGCTGAGGGCCGGGGACCGGATCGCCCTGATGGCTTCGGGCGCCGAGCACGAGGTCGAGGAGGTCGGATACCTCACCCCCAAGCCCGTCAAGGCCGACCGGATCCGGACGGGGGAAGTCGGATACGTCATCGCCGGGATCAAGAAGCTCCGGAACGCCCGGATCGGGGACACGATCACTCACAGGAACAGGCCCGCGGAACGACCGCTCCCCGGCTTCGAGGAGGCCAAGTCCATGGTCTTCTGCGGGATGTTCCCGGCGGGCGACAGCCGCATCGAGGACCTTCGCGACGCCCTGGAGAAACTGCGGCTGAACGACGCCTCCTTCCATTACGAGCCGGAGAACTCGCCCGCCCTGGGGCTGGGCTTCCGGGCCGGCTTCCTGGGTCTTCTCCACCGGGAGATCGTCCAGGAGCGCCTGGAGCGGGAGTTCGACCTCAGCCTGATCACGACGGCCCCGAGCGTCGCCTACCGGGTGACGACGACCGGCGGGGACGTCCGCGAGGTCCACAACCCCTCCCAGCTCCCCGAGGCGTCCCAGATCCTCAGGATCGAGGAGCCCATCATCGAGGCCATGATCCTGACGCCCGACAAGTACCTGGGCGCCGCCCTGGACCTCCTCCAGAGCCGCCGCGGCGTCCAGAAAAAGCTCGAGTACATCACGACGCAGCGCGTCCTTCTTGCCTACGAACTCCCGCTCAACGAGGTCGTTTTCGATTTCTACAACCAGCTCAAGTCCGCGACCCAGGGCTACGCCTCCATGGACTACGAATTCAAGGGATACCGCGAGGAGCCCCTGGTCAAGCTCGACATCCTCATCAACGGCGAAGAGGTGGACGCCCTGTCGGTCATCGTCCATAAGGACAGGGCCTACACGATGGGCCGGGCCCTCGTCGGGCGCATGAGGAAGTTCATCCCGCGCCAACAGTACGAAGTCGCCCTCCAGGCCGCGATCGGGAACCGGATCATCGCCCGGGAGACCGTCAAGGCCTTCCGCAAGGACGTCCTGGCCAAGCTCTACGGCGGGGACTACACGCGGAAGATGAAGGTCCTCGAGAAGCAGAAGGCCGGGAAGAAGCGGATGCGGCGCGTCGGCAAGGTGGAGATCCCCCAAGAGGCGTTCCTGGCCATCCTTGAAGTCAAATAGAGCTTTAGGGTCAGCCCTCCGCAGCGTTTATATCAGGGGCCGAGGGGCTGGCCTCCGGCAGGGAGCGGAGTCTTGGGAGTGACCAGCAGAATTACGGCGGAGCAGCTCGAAGCCGTAATTCTGGTAAGTATCTGAATCGAGGCCTGAATAATTAACCCAAAAAAGCTAAACCGCGCATGACGTTCCGGCCATTCCCCTCAGCCCCTTTCTATGTACCGCGCCCCGCAGCGCGCTCGGCCCTTCCGACGCGCTCCTCCGGCAGCGGGCAGTCCCGCCTCATGCCCGATCTGTCCATATGCGGGCCGCACCGCTTCTTAGCGGGGCGAAATCTCTGGAGCAACCAGCAGAAGTGCAGCTGGACCACTTTCTCGAGACAACAGGGGAAACCAGGCGGGCGCTCGGTCGGACGCCTTAAGCCCGGTTCAATAGTTTTAAGGGCCTTTCAGCGCCCATCACGTCAAGAATCTCGACAATATTTCCTGAGCGCCAACATTGAACTGATGATCTTGCCTCAGGGGAAAACTTTCAGTTGACTTTTTTCCACAGAGAGCTTATATATTTATTAGCCTGCGTTGTCTGAAGGCCGACTTCATGTCGTTGGGAGGAAACTCCCTTAGGGCAAAGGCGGGCTAATTCTATTTTTAGCCGTCAGTGGCCGCTTCCTCGTATAGAAGTTTTTTCCCCCCTCGTAATTGTCCCTATCATAAATGTCGATAATTACACTCGCCTTGTCCTTAATGAATTCATAAAATCTCATATCCCCGAGTTCGAATACGCGCTGAACGGACCAGCTCAAATAATCAGCTATTGATAACAGTGGTTCTATACGTGGGGTCTGCACGTTAAAGACACAGGTAGAGCGAATCTCCTCGGGAGGCCATTTTTTTAGGGCGCGTGTCCTTGCGATTTCAAGCGCCTTGACTAGATTAGCATTACGTGTGGTTGTGTTCCGGGCTGCAATATTCAGCACAAGACGTTGGCCCGATTTGAGTTTGCCCTTGATCAGATGGGAAAGTAGATCTGCATAGAATTCGGATTCTTGGTTGTTATGCTTCTTAGCAAACAGGGGAGGGATTTTGCGGGCGACAACCATTTCGAAAGAACAATCGAGCTTCTCAATTAAGCGAAAAAAGATCATACGGACTTCGGCGGGGTCCTCATTCGCGTGGAAATAGAATCCGCCTTCGCTGATCTTCTTTTTAACACTAGGGATTAAATTGAGATAATTATCCTGAGCGATATTATTCTGAAAGTTTATGACCTCTGACCTAACATCGTTTAGGTCGGTTCTGAACTGGACCATTCCGATTGAGAATGTATAAGAAATGCCTGGCTCTCCTATCGCGAGCACATGGCCTTTTTTGTAGAAAGTGGGATCGCCGGTCTCATCGAGAAAACGGTGTGCTGTTATGGGCGCCAAGCCCTCTTTGGTGATTGCAGGTTTTCCCATCGCTCGCTTCTCCCCCGATTCTACGGCGGTCTGCCCAGCGACGCAACGGGAGAATTCCCCGGCCGGCCAGAGCATTTACGGCCGCTCAGGACCGCCCCTTGGACTTGTTATGCGCAACCTTCCAGAGAGAGCTGGCTTCAATTGACGGGATTCATGACGGGAAAACGGGCCTTTGGAAAATTCGCCCGGCCGATCATCTTTCTTTATAAAGCACCTTTGTGAGATGAGCGCCCGTCATTCAACCGGGGAGTCTATGCCCCGGATACGGGGGCTTCAGGCCGACCCCGACGAATCACTTATTACTGCCGAGAAGCTCCCGAACCTTCTCATCGATCTGCTTGGCCATATCCGTGTTTTTATCATATCCGAGAAACTCGTATTGGACAAAGCCGTTTTGATCGATCAGATAAGTGGCAGGGACAGCGGTGCCGCCATAGCGGGGTGCGAGATCTCCCTCGTGGGTGAGGACGGTAAAGGTTAGGTTGTTCTTGGCGATGAGCTTCTCGGTAAGCTCCCTATTTCGCTCGGCAGAATATTGGCCCGCGTTAATATTGATGGACAGCACGACTACCCCCCGATTTCGGTACTGATCCCAGAGTTCTTGCAGGAGCGGAAATTCCTCTTTGCAGGCACCGCACCAAATCCCCCAAAAATTCAGAACGACAATCCTTCCCTTAAAATCACTCGACTTGATTTTGCGTCCGTCCATTGCGGAGAGCTCGAATTCCGGGGCTTTGCGGTTCAAGCGTTCCAGGCGTCTGGACGGCATCATCGAAAGCAACTTCTGATTTAGCTGATCATGATAGGCGTCAAAATCCTCAATCGAGCCGTGTTTTTTGATATAGGCTGTTTTTATTTCCTCGAAGATCTCCTTGTTTGCGGGCTGTAAGAGGAAAACTTCGGACAGGACTTGCTCAGCCTTGTCCAATTGGCCCGATCTTGAATAGACGCGGCCCAGGTCCAATAGTATGGAGGCTCTTAGGTATTTTGCCCTCTCATATAATGCCCCGCTGGAGGCGAATTCTGCGTTTCCGAGCAGCCTATCGCACACACTGAGGGATTCTCTCAACGGGTCCAGTGCCTTCTTCGGTTCGCCCAGAGCGAGATAAGTCCTGCCGATCGTTTGCAATATATCCTGGCGCTGATAGGGCAGGTTAAAAAATTTCCCCTTCTTATTCAAGGCCAAAGCGTGCTTGGCATATTCCAGTGCTCTGGGAAGAGAGACCTGGCATTCCAACAATGTTTGGGCTACAAAATAGTAATTCGGTGAGCTTGAAGAGAGGGAGATAAGCTCCTGACTTGCCTCCATGACATTTTGAGCCGTAACGGAAAAGCCTATCGTGGAAGGTGGGTAGTCATTGGGATTCATGAGTATTTTCGTATAACCGCTCAGCATCAGGTTTAGAGCTGAGGGTCTATAAATGGTATGGGGATAGTCGCGCAGGAATTCTTGTATCATCCGGACTCCGCGCGGCGGATCGTCATAGACATTAACGAAAGCCTGATTGAAGGCGCGGTCTTCCTCTTTCGAGGCTGTCAGATGCTTTTCACCCGCCCTGTAATAGAGGTCCAGCGCGTAAATCGGTCCTTGCCTGGGTGCCTCGCGGGAAGGCCGCGTCTTGATCGAAAATGAATAGACTCCCCAAGGCAATCCTTTGGCATTAAAGGTGAACTCATGATGGCCGGCGTCCTGAACCCCGGCAAAATCTTTCCCGATTCGGCCGCCCATTCGGTCCGATATCGAGGTTTCGACGTATTGCGGCTCAAAGAGTTCGTAGGAGATCACTGTCGCCAAATCGAAAGGGTTCGGCTTGGGGTGGTTAAGGGTGATCTTCCGCTGCGGAGGAGATTTTGCCTCTTGGGCTTTTACGGATGAGAATATGGAGAAATGGATTGTCAGAATAAGGCCCAAAAATAGGGGGAACAGTCGTTTTTGCACGTTAACCCCTCCTTTTTGTAGGAATAAGAGCATTCGAAATTCCCAGATACATCCCTCTCTGCTGTTAATGACGTAACAGAATCAATATTCTTCCCGATGAGGTGCCCCTACTCATTGTATTGCCCCTGAAATACCGTATCTGATCCCATTGCGCTTTCCCAGCGACGCAGGGGAGAATTACTTGGCTGGCCGGCCAGGAAGCCAGCCAGGACCGGCCGAACCAGACCAGGACGCCCAGGGGCGCAAGTCCGAGCTGGCAGGATCGATGACGACAAGGGGCGCCGGCGCCCCGCTCCACGACATCGATCCCACCGATCAACGCGCCCTCTTTCTTATTGAATAATTCCCTGAAGTGGGGTAGAAAAGGGAAGAGCGGCGATGAGCAAGAAGGACGTCGAAAGCGCCCTGGCCCGAGGGGTGGACATCCTCAACGAATTCCTGCCCCTGAAAATCTCGCTTTATTTCCCCATCCTTTATTCGGCCTGCGTTTGGGCCGTCCGCCGCGTCTTCGACTACCGGGAGAGGATCCTGTCCTGGCAGGTCTGGCTCGACCCGGACGAAGTCCGGACGAAGCCGGATGAGTTCATCCTCCATTTCTTCGCGACGCACGAGGCCCTGAAGACGGTCTACGCGGGGGAAATCGCCGGCCGCGACATGAAGGCCCTGCGGGCGGCCTTCCCCGCCCTTTATCCCGTCTGCGGCCTCGAGGACGCTTTCCTCAAGGCCCTCTTCAAGAAGGAGCTCGATTCCGGCGGGTACCGGAAAATCGCCGCCGAATTCGGGACCCGGGCCTCGAAGGCCCGGGAGGACATCCGCCCCGTCGAAATGAGCACGCCGTTCTGGACGGCCCTCGAAAACCTGGGCGCCGAGCTCGCCGCCCTGGGCATCCACCTCCTCAAGGATGAGGAAGTGGAAAAAGCGATCGTGGGTGTCATCAAAAAGAAAACCGGGACAGCCGCGAAAAACGGTCCATGATGAGCGGGCGGGAAAGAAGGCTTCGAAGTGTCGCGGCGTTGGCGTTAGCGCTCGCCCTTTGCGCCTCTTGCGCGACCCATCTCCGGAACGCCAAGACGGCTTACACCAACGCCCAGGAACTCACCCGCCTCTACCGGACGGAGCAGGCTCTGGCCGCCTACAAACTCGCCCTGGCCGAAGCCGCTCTCGAAGCGCAAAAAAAACCCTCCGGCCAGGCCTTCATGCTGAAGGGGCTGGCCGAGGCCAACCTTGGGCTTTGGAAAGAGGCCGAGGCGAGCTTCGTCAAAGCCGCCGGGCTGGGCTTCGAAACGGGAGAAGCCTGGGCGTCGGAGGTCTCTCTGCTCGGTCTGGCCGTCTCGTTTGAGGAGCTCGGGTTCCAGGACCCCGCCCTCCGGGCTTATGAAAACCTCCTTGGAAAATCGGCCTTCAAGCCCGTCCTGTTCACCGCCGCGGAGCGATACGCCGACCTGACCATGGCCCGCACCTTAGGCCTCGGGGAAAAAGAAAAGACCCGAGCCCTGGCCGACCTCGTCAAGGTCATCGAGAAGCTCGAGGCCCGGGATTTCGCCTGCGGCTTCTATCACTATTTTCATTCCCAGGCCGAAAGCCACCGCGGCGATTACCGGCGGAGCTACGAGGAGGCCGTCATGGCCCGGGAGCTGGGTCTCCCTTCGGAGAAGATCCTGCGCGACAACGATAACCAGATCGTCTTCTGCCATGACAAATTGACCGGCACCCTTCCCGCCGCCGAGCGCTACGCCTTCGCCGCATCCCACGCCGCCTGGGCCAGGAAATGGGGCTGGTCGGACGCCCGGACGCCGGCCTGGAAACTGGAGTAGTAGATGCTGCCGACGATCGCCTGGCGCAACCGGTCCGTGATCATGATCGACCAGCGGAAACTCCCGGCCCAGGAAATCTACATCCGCTGCCGCACGTACATCCAGGTGGCCCAGGCCATCGAGAAGATGGTCATCCGCGGGGCGCCGGCCATCGGGATCGCGGCGGCCTACGGCCTCGCCCTCGGCCTGCTGTCCGTCCGCGCGGACACGGGCCGGTCCGTCGAGCGGGATTTCGAAAAGGTCTACAGGCGGCTCGAACGGACGAGGCCCACGGCCCGCAACCTGTTCTGGGCCTTGGAGCGGATGAAAGCGGCCTACGAGCGCAACCGCGGGCTGGGGCTCCGGGCCCTGCAAAAGGCCCTGCTCGCCGAGGCCCAGGCCATCGAGGTCGAGGACGCCGAGACGAACCGGATGATCGGCGTCCACGGGCGCGAGGTCATCGCCGACGGCGCCGCGGTCCTGACCCACTGCAACGCCGGCGCGCTGGCCACTGCGGCCTACGGCACGGCCCTCGGCGTCGTCCGGGCGGCGGTCGGGCAGGGGAAAAGCATCCGGGTGTTCGCGGACGAGACCCGGCCATTCCTTCAGGGCGCCCGGTTGACATGCTGGGAGCTCTGCCGCGACGGAATCCCAGTCGTCCTGATCACGGACAACATGGCCGGCTGGCTGATGCAGAAAGGGGAGATCTCCGTGGTGATCGTCGGGGCCGACCGGATCGCGCGGAACGGCGACACGGCCAACAAAATCGGGACGTACAGCGTGGCGGTCCTGGCGAAAGAGAACGGCGTTCCGTTCTACGTCGCCGCCCCGACGAGCACAATCGACGCGGCCCTGGCAGACGGGAACGGGATCCCGATCGAGGAACGGAAGCCGGAGGAGGTCCGCGAGATCGGCGGTCGATGCATCACGGTGGCGGGCATCGAGGTCCGCAATCCCGCGTTCGACGTCACCCCGGCGAAGTATATCACCGGCATCATCACCGAGCGTGGCCTGTTTCGCCCGCCGTACAAATTTAGCGCCGGGCCCCGGTGAACGAGGAAGGCCAGGTTTGGGGTCGGACCACCTTAATTCATTTATAAATAAATAGATGGATGAAAAACAAAAATCGTTTTCCGCCTTAAGTCCGCGTTTTCAGGCCCCAAAACGAATACTTAAGGCGGTGGCCCGGGGCCGGCCTTTTCTGGTATGATAGCCCGCGAGGCTGACCGTCATGTTCGTTCTGGGGATTGAAACATCCTGCGATGAGACCTCGGCGGCCGTCCTCCGCGCCGCGGGTGGCGAAACCGGCCCTGACATCCTCAGCAATATCGTTCTATCCCAGGACGAGATCCACGCGCCCTATGGCGGGGTCGTCCCTGAACTCGCCTCCCGGCAGCACATCAAAACGATCGATGCAATCGTCGGAGAAAGCCTATCCCGGGCCGGCGTTGGGCTCGAAGCGATCGACCTTTATGCCGTGACCCAGGGCCCCGGCCTCATCGGCTCGCTCCTCGTCGGACTTTCCTTCGCCAAAGGGCTGGCCTACTATTTCCGGAAGCCGCTCGTCGGCGTCGACCACCTCGCGGCCCACCTCGAGGCGGCCTTCCTCGAGAACGCGGGCATCCCGTTTCCGTCGCTCGGGCTCCTCGTCTCCGGCGGCCACACGTCCCTGTACTTCCTGGAGGAGCCGCTCTCCCGAAAACTCCTCGGCCGGACCCGCGACGACGCGGCCGGGGAAGCGCTGGACAAGGTGGCCAAGTTCCTCGACCTCGGTTACCCGGGCGGCCCGGTCATCGAAAGGCTGGCCCGCGGCGGCGACCCCAAGGCATTTTCCTTCGCCGTCCCCCGGACCAAGGACCGGAGCCTCGATTTCAGCTTCAGCGGCCTCAAGACCGCCGCGCTTAGGCACATCCGGGAGCGGGGAGTTTCCAAAGGCAGTCCGGCGCTGGCCGATTTCCTGGCCAGCTTCGAGGAGATCGTGGCCCGTTCGCTCCTCGACAATCTCCGGCGCGGCGTCGACGAGACCCGGCCCCGTTCCCTCGTCCTGTGCGGCGGCGTCGCCCGGAACGCGCGCCTGCGAACGCGGTTCCAGGAGTTTGCGCGGGCCGCGGACCTCCCAGCTTTCGTTCCTTCGCCGAAGCTCTGCACCGACAACGGCGCCATGGTGGCCGCCGCGGCGCTCCGGACGTTCGCGCGCCACCCGGACCTCGCCCTCGACCTCGATATCGACGCTTACCCCCGCTGACACGACCGCGACGTCTGAGCCGGCGTTCCTAACCTGTCGTTGCGTCTGAGCTGCCCGTCCTAACTATATTGCAGCTCAGACGTCGTCGCGGAAATTGAAGCCGTACTTGACGGCCATGAAGTTCTTTTCGAGCGCCCTCTTCGGCAGGAGGTCCTGGAAATTGAGCAGCAGGATGTTGATCCCGATATATCTCAGGATGCGGCCCAGGGCGATCATGTTGATGAACACTTTGCTCCCGAAAACGCTGACGGCGACGTCCTCGAATCCGTACATCGTTCCCTGACTGCTCTTGATGCTGCAGGACAGGGCCCCCTCCTCGCAGAAGCTCTCGTCGATGAGCAGGGCCTTGGCCGGGAACCATTCGCGGGTCCTCGTGAACTTGATCAGGACGTCGGCCTCGTCGATGAGCGGGTTCTGGATCGGGACGTCGGAATAGATGAGGTCGGCGCTGATGTTGCCGCCGCGGACCGAAGCGTCATAGTTGACGCTGAGCGAAACCTCGTTGCCGAGCTGGGTCAGGATTTGAGCCAGCGTGTGGGACAGGAGCTTGATGCCCTGGCCGGCCTCGCCCAGAATCTTGACTTTCTTTTCGAGCTTGGCCGTATCGGGCTCCCCGATGGACTTATAGAGATTCTGGATCTTGAAACCGAACAGGCTCTTTTCGATGAGGATGCCTTTTTTAAAACCGAATTTGAGGCCGATGTCGACCAAGCCGGTGAGCCCGGCATAGGCGTATATCTCGATCTTGTAACAGCCCTTGGCCGCCAGGTCCCGCTCGACACGGTCGAGAAGCATCTTGAGGGCCCCTCGGCCCCGGTATTCCTTCAGAGTGTACGCCCAGTACACCGTCAGGACGTAATGGAAGAGCCAGCCGAAAAGAAACGTGATGATCCGTCCGTCGGTCTCGACCACTTGGAGGAAGGCGTGCTCGTCCCCGCAGAACTCCGCCAGGGCCCCCTCCGTGAAGTTGGCCCGGATGGCCCTCCGGGTCTCGTCGGGCTCCTGGGCGAAGACTTCGTCGATCAGCAGGCCCATGAGCCGGCTGATCTCGGGACAATCCTCGGGTTTAGCTGGCCTGACCGTCATTTTTCATGACTCCTAACTCGCTCTCCTTCAGGGGCCCCTCCGGTTTGTAGACGGGCTTGTAGTCCTGCTTGAGTTTGAAGAGCATCTCGTAGCCGTTCTTGTAGCCGAGCCGCCGGCCGAGGTTCTCGACGCAGAAGGCCATGACCTCGACGAACGAGAAGCCCTTCCACTCGATGGCTTCGCGGAGCATTTTTTGAAGGTGGAGGACCTGAAAGGCCGAGGCCCGGGCGTACCAGTGCCTCCGGTTGGATGTGATGAGCCCCTGGATGTTCACCGGCTGATAGGGACTGCCGTATGGTGAGGTCAGCGTCCGTATGCCCTTGGGCGTCGTCGGCGCCATCTGGCCGCCGGTCATGCCGTAGATGCCGTTGTTGATGCAGACGACGGTGAGGTCCACGTCGCGGCGCGAGGAGTGGATGAGGTGGTTTCCGCCGATGCCTGCCAGGTCGCCGTCGCCGCTGAAAACGATGACCTTGAGCTTGTCGTTGGCCCGTTTGACACCCTCGGCCACGGGGATGGCCCGGCCGTGCGTCGCGTGGATGCTGTCCACGTTGAAGTACCCGGCGGCCCGGCCGCTGCAGCCGATGCCGGAGACGACGACGAGTTCCTCGCGGGGGATGGCCATGTCCGCCAGGGCGAAGGTCACCTGCTTGAACACCGTTCCGATCGCGCACCCCGGGCACCAGGTCGTGGGCATGCGGTGCCACTTGATGTAATCCTTATAGGTCATGGAGGCGCTCCCGGATCTCGTTCAGGCTGATGGCACCACCCAGGACGGGGATGCCCAGGATTTCCCGGAGGAGGACCTTCTGGACTTCGCCCCGGTACTGGCCGTCGTTCATTTCGACGACGACGATTCTCTTGTGGCCGGCCGCAGCCGCCCGCAGCTCGTCGTCGAGGATGGGAAAGATGGTGACCGGCTTGAATATCGAATATTCGTTCCGGAGGGGGAGGATGACCCTGGACGCGATGCCGTAGGCGATGAGCAGGGTATCGGCCCGCTCGTTCCTGAAGAACTCGGAGAAACGGTAGGACTTGGCCGTCTCGAGCATCTTGGCCTTGACGCGGGCGTGCCATTCCCTGTAATAGCCCGGGTTCTTGGTCCGGGGCGTGCCGTCTTTGGCCAGGAGGCCCGTGAAATGCCTTTGCCCCTGCCCCAGCGGGGCCAGGGTCCGAGGCTTCGGGATGACCGGTATGGCGTCTAGGTCGACGGTCTCCGAGAGCTGGGCCAGGAAGCCGTCGAGAAGGAGAATGACCGGGCTCCTCGAATCCTCGGCGGCGTTGAAAGCCTCGATCGTGTACTTGTAGCACTCCCCGACGGAGGACGGGTAGAGCACGATCGCCGTGTAATCGCCGTGGCTCCCGTGGGCGGCTTGGAGGATGTCGCCCTGCGACGGCAGGGTCGGCATGCCCGTGCTCGGCCCGACCCTCTGGACGTCGACGACGACCAGGGGGACTTCCATCATGTGAGCCAGCCCGATGCCTTCCTGCTTCAGGGAGAAGCCCGGGCCCGATGTGCTCGTCAAGGCCTTCCGGCCGGCCAGGCTCGCCCCGATGGCCATGTGGATGGAGGCGATCTCATCCTCGGCGTGGACGAAGGCGGTCTGGCTCTCCTTCTCGGCCAGGACGTGCATGATCTCCGAGGCCGGGGTGATGGGGTAGGCGGCGAAGAAGGTCATGCCGGCCCGCAGGGCCCCGAGGGCCACGGCCTCATTCCCAAAGACGAGCCTTTTCATTCTTCGTCCTTCGTCTCTTTCGCGTCCTTGGCGCCCTTCTTTTCCCTCGGCTCGACCTCGATCGCGAAGTCCGGGCAGTATTTCTGGCAAAGCTCGCACTGGGTGCATTTGCCCAGGGACACCATCTCGTCGTCCTTGAACTCGAGGTTCTTCACGGGGCAGACATTGATGCAGGTCGAGCAGTGCTTGCAGTAGAACGGCGCCCAGGTGAGATGAGCGTCGATCTTCTTGGGGGTGTCGGCCATCAGCGTTTCTGGGGCTCCTTTCCCGCTTCCGTCGCCCGGAACAACCCTGTCCGGTAAACCCGGTCGGCTTCGCGGATCTTCAGCCTCAGGATATAGAGAAGCACTCCGATCGTCAGCCACGTCCAGGCCAGGAATACGTAAACCCGGTTTTGGTCCCTGGGGGCCATGGGGGGCGGGTGCGTTTCTCCCTTCGCGGCTTCGACGGCCGGCTTCTCCGCGGGGGGTTTCGGGGGCTCCTGGGAGAAGAGGCCGGCCGAAGACAAAACGAGGGCGCAAAGCGTGAGGGCCAGGAGACCCGTCCCAACCAGGCTCCGCCGTCGCGTCGTCATAGCAGGCTCCATATCGTCAGCGCGATGGTGTAAAGAAATGTCGCGTAAACCGCGTACCGGATCACACGTCCCTTTCGCTCCGCGGGGCGGTCATCGAGGAGCGGGAGGAGAAGGACGAGGAGGAATCCCGCCCCCATCACGGCCACGGCCACTAACTCCCCGTTCAGCCCGAGGATGCGGGACGGGAAGAGCTTCAACGTCTGGAACATGAAGAGAAAATACCACTCCGGCTTGATCCCCGCCGGGGCGGGGGCCATGAGGTTGGCCGCGGGGCCCAGGGACGGGGCGAGGAAGATCGCGGCCGTGACGAGCACGCCGAACAGGATCAGCCACACCGCCGATTCCCGGAGGATGAAATTCGGCCAGAAGGGGAGGGCGTCGTTCTTCTCCGGCCCGCGCCCGGCCTTGAGCGGCACGCTCATGCCGTGCCGTTGGACGAGGAAGAGATGGATGCCCAGGATGGCGAAGATCGCCAGCGGCAGGACGCAGACATGGACGATGAAGAACCGGGAGATCGTGTCACCCGTGACGTCCTCGCCGCCCCGCAGGAGGCTCGTTACCCAGGCGCCCACGACCGGGATGGATTTGGGGATGTCCGTCCCGACCTTCGTGGCGGCCAGGGACAGGTCGTCCCACGGAAGGAGATACCCCGTGAACCCGAAGGCCAGCGACGCCGCCAGGAGAAGGACGCCCGTCATCCAGGTCGCCTCGCGCGGGGCGCGGTAGGCCTTGGTGAACGCAATGCTCAAGAGGTGGATGATGACGACCGCGATCATGCAGGTCGCCGACCAGCTGTGGATTGAGCGGATGATCCAGCCGAGCGGGATCTCGGTCATGATCCGGGCCACGCTGGCATTGGCGTCCTTGATCGTGGGGTTGTAGTAAAAGGCCAGCATGACACCGGTCACGACCTGGATGCCCATGAAGAGAAGGATCGAGCTTCCCGTGTAATACCAGATCGTGTGGCTGTGGAGGGGGACGTCCTTTTTCATCCCGAACTTGGAGAGCTCGGCGACGCCCAGCCGGTCGTTGATCCAGGCCCGTATCTTGTTCATCGTCTTATCCCTGTTTCTTGATGACGAGACTGTCGCCCTCGACGGTTACGGCCAGGCGCCGGAGAGGCGAAGGCGGCGGGCCGGCGATGTTCTTCCCGTTCTCGTCGTACCAGCCCTGGTGGCAGGCGCAGTAGAATTTCCGGTCGTTCGGCAGGTAGGAGACGTTACAGTCGAGATGGGAGCAGACGGCCACGAAGGCCACGAGCGAGCCGTCCCCGGCCTTCTTGAGGATACCGGGCTTGGCGCCCCAGGCGAATCCCTTCGCCTCGTGCGGTTGCAGGCCGCTGTAATCCGCCGCCGGGAGCTTGACTTCGTCCGGCTCCTTGTAGGGCGGGAAAACAAACCGGACGACGGGGCCCATGAGGGTGGCGAAGAACGCGAGCAGGCCGCCCCCGAGCAGGCCGTTCAGAAATTCGCGCCGGGAGAAGAGAGAGTATTTGAGTTTCATGAGGTCCGCCTGACGAGCCGCTTCGTTTTCCGGGCGACCAGGGTCCGGCGCACGCCTTCGATGCCGTGGGCGGGCCGGACCTCCTTGGGACAGACGTCATTGCAGCGGAAGACCGTGTCACAGCCCCAAGCCCCCGTCGGTGTGTCCACCCGTTTCAGCGCCTTGTAGGGGCGTTTGTCGCGCGGGTCCTTGATGAAACGGTGGAGCTTGGCTAGTGCGGCCGGCCCGATGTAACGCCCGTCGCGTGTGACCACGGGGCACGCGGAGTAACAACTGGCGCAGAGGATGCAGGTCGTGAGGCGGAAGACGTCCTCGAGTTGGGCCTCCTCGACCCGGTGGCCCTTCTCGGGGGCTTCGCCTTCGGGCTGGAGGTAAGGCTGGACGTACCGGTAGGCCTCCCAGAAGGGCTCCATGTCGACGATCAGGTCCTTCTGGATCTCCATGTTGGGGAGCGGCTCGATGACCAGGAGGTCCGGGCCGGCCGCCGCGACGAGCGTCCGGCAGGCCAGGGCAATCTCGCCGTTGATGACCATGGCGCACGAGCCGCAGACCGCCTCCCGGCAGCTGTACCGGAAGGACAGCGACGGGTCTTGCTGGTCGCGGATGTCCTTGAGGGTCTCGAGCACCGAGTCCCGGAGCTTGGGCTCGTGGACGTAGGATTGAAAATGGGGCGGGTCGTCCCGCTCCGGGTCGTATCTGAGAATCTTGAATGTGGCGGCCATGGGCGTCGATCCTCTCAGTATTTCCTTTCCTCGGGCTTGTACTTCGTGGCGTCAACGTTCTCATAGACGATCCGGGGCCCCACTTCCGTCCAGGTCTGAATCGTGTGCTTCAGCCAGCTCTGGTCGTCCCGGACCGGGAAATCCGTCCGGTAATGGGAGCCGCGCGTCTCCTCCCGTCTCAGGGCGCCCAGGAGGATGGCTTCGGCGACGTCCAGCATGTATTCGAATTCGACGTGGATCAGCAATTCCTGGCAATAGCGGGCGCAGGTCCCGAAGATATAGGCCCGGTGATAGGCCTCGCGCAGGGCGGGGATCTCCTCGAGCCCCTCCCGCAGGGTCTTCTCCTTGCGGAAGATGCCGGCCTTCTCGCCCATCAGGATCTTGAGCCGGTTGAGGATCTGGAAGATGTTCTCCCCCTTGTCCCTGTGCCGGATGGCCGAGACCTTGTCGTGGAACCTGCGGACCTCCTCCCCGAGTATCCGGTCGGAGGCGTCCGAGGCCCCGCCCTCGTTGACGAAACGGGAGGCCGACGCGCCGGCGATCTTGCCGAAGACGATGGCTTCGAGCAGCGAGTTTCCGCCCAGGCGGTTGGCGCCGTGGACGCTGACGCAGGCGCATTCCCCGGCCGCGAAGAAGCCGGCGACCGGCGAGGCGCAGGTCTTGTCCACGTCGATCCCGCCCATGGAGTAGTGCTGGGCCGGATGGATGGGGATGGGGGTGTCGATGGGGTCGAGGCCGGCGAAGTAGATGCAGATATCCCGGATGCCCGGAAGCCGCTTGAGGATCTTTTCCCTGCCTAGGTGGCGCAGGTCGAGATGGACGTACTCGTTTTCGAAGCCGTTCCCCTTCTCGATCTCCCTCTGGATGGACCGAGAAACGATGTCCCGCGGCGCGAGCTCCATGGCCTTCGGCGCGTAGTCCTCCATGAAGCGGCGGCCCTCGTTGTTGACGAGGTACCCGCCCTCGCCCCGCGCGGCCTCGGTGATCAGGATGTTTTTGCCCTGGAGGGCCGTCGGGTGGAACTGGACGAATTCCATGTCCTTGAGCGGGACACCGGCCCGGTAGGCCATGCCGATCCCGCTGCCCAAGTTGATGAAGGCGTTGGTGGATTTCAGAAAAACCCGGCCGTAGCCGCCGGTTCCAAAAATCATGGCCTTGGCCTGCACGGGAACGATCTTCCCGGTGGCCAGGTCGAGGGTGATGAGGCCCCGGAGGACACCGTCCCGGATGACGAGATTGGCGACCAGCCATTCGTCGTGGAACGTGACGTTCTTCCGGATGGCCTGCTCGTAGAGAGTGTGCAGGAGCATCTGGCCCGTGCGGTCGGCCGCGTAACAGGTCCGGGGGTAGCCGGCCCCGCCGAACGGCCGCTGGGCGATCGCCCCTCCCGGAAAACGGCTGAACGGGACGCCCCAGTGGTCGAGCTCGTACATTGTGGGGATGGCCAGCTGGCACATGAGCTCGGCGGCGTCCTGGTCGGCCAGGTAGTCGCTGCCCTTGATCGTGTCGTAGGCGTGTTTCTCCCAGGTGTCGTCCTTGGCCGCGGGGTTGTTGGCGAGAGCGGCGTTGATCCCGCCCTGGGCCGCGACGGAGTGGGAGCGCAGAGGCTGGACCTTGGAGATGACGGCGACCTTGAGCTTGGGGTCGGCGGAGAGGGAAGCGGCCAGCCCGGCCAGGCCCCCGCCCACGATGACGACGTCATACGCGATCATCTAGTAATTCCTGGTGTAATAGATGATGAGCAGGGCCGCGGTGGTGAGCGTTCCGAGGGACGTGAAGACCCAGAACAGCAGCTTCTCCTTGCGCACGCCCAGATCGATGATGACCGTCCGCAGGCCGTAAAAGGCGTGGTAAACCCCGGCCACGATGAGAAAGGTGTCCGTGATCGGGTTCGTGTGGAGGAGGAGGGCCCAGTCGGGCTTCTGGGCCTTGGTCATCAAAAAAAAGGACGTCAAGAACTTGACGCCCAGCAGGAGGATCAACAAAAGGCCGGTGACGCGATGAAAAACCCAGACAAACATTGTTCCCTTCCCTTGTTCCGAGAGTTGCGGTTGGTCCGGTACGGCTCGGACATAATGGTGAATTTATAGCACAGAAATCCGAGAAAAACAATAGGATTAAGCGCTTCCACCCCGGTCACCTCCCCAAAACAGACGAAATGGCGAACTGCCCCAGGAGTGACGGAAGCACCCCGAAAACCAGCAGGGCCAGGGCCGCGAACGCCAGGACGAGCCGGGGATTGAGGGACCGGTCCAGGGGGACGCCGGCCGGGTCGGCCTCGAAGAAGATGGCCCTGCCGATCCGGAAATAGTAGAACACAGAAATCACGGAATTTACCGCCCCGGCCACGGCCAGGAGGACCATGCCCTTTCCGACGGCCGCGGCGAAGATAAAGTATTTCCCCATGAATCCGGCCGTCGGCGGGATCCCGGTCAGGGAGAGCAGGATGACGAGGAGAGAAGCCGCCGCCAACGGAGATTTCCCGGCCAGGCCCCGGAAATCGTCCACGGTCTCTCCGAACGTGCCGCCTTTCCGGACGAGCAGGACCATGCCGAAGGCGGCGGCGTTCATGATCACGTAGACGAGGACATAAAAAAGGACGGCCCATCGTGCCGGCTCGCTCCAGGCCGCGAGGCCGATGGCGATATAGCCGGCGTGGGCGACGGATGAATAAGCCATCATCCGTTTGACGTTGGTCTGGATGAGGGCGGCGATGTTTCCCCAGAACATGGTGATGACGGCCGTGAACTGGAGGATCAGGGTCCACTGGACCTCATATGAGCGGAACAGGACGACCATCAGCCGGATGAGAATGGCGATCACGGCGGCCTTGGGCGCGGTGGACAGGAAGACGACGAGGGGGGTCGGTGCCCCCTCGTAGACGTCGGGCGCCCACATGTGGAAGGGGACTAAGGCGGCCTTGAAGAAGAGGCCCGCGAAGAACAGGATCATACCCGCCAGGGCGATCGGATTCCCGCCACCGGCCAGATGGTCCGCGATCGCCGCGTAGTTGGTTTCGCCGGCCAGCCCGAAGACCAGGGCCATGCCGAGCAGCATGATCCCCGAGCTCAGGCTCCCCAGGAAAAAGTACTTGATCCCGGCTTCCCCCGCCCGCCGGTCCTTCTTGAAAACTCCGGCCAGGATGTAGGAGGGGATGGCGAAAAGTTCGAAGGACACGTAGGTCGCGATGAGGTCCGTCGAGGACACCGCGGCCATCATGCCGATGACGGCGAGGGGCATGAGATAATAGATTTCTCCGGGCTCGGATCCCTCGACGTCGAAGAACCGGAAGGACAAGATGATTGCCAGCACGGTCGACACGAGGAAGCTCAGCTTGAAGAACAGGGCAAAGCCGTCGGCGGCGAGGGTGCCGGAATAGATCTCTTCCGCGGTCCGGGGCGAGAGGACAAGGAGGCCGGTCACGGCGAGGAAGCCGGCGAGCGATACGAAGCCGGCCAGCCGGCGGCCCCTCTTCCGCGCGAAAAGGTGGGTGAACATCGCGGCCGCGGCCACGCCGAGGAGAGAGAGCTCCGGGACGAGATACCGCAGTCCGGAGAGCGCGGCGCTCTGATCCATCATGGAACCTCGATGGCCCGGCCCGCGGCTCGAGGCCCCGTGGCCGGCAGCGCGCTCACCGCGGGCCCTTGCGGCACGGACGCCGGGTTGACGATGCGGATGATCCTCTCGACCGGCTTGTCGATGATCTCCAGGAACGGCTTGGGGTAGACGCCGATCCAGAAGGCCAGGACGACGAGCGGGATGAACGTCGCCAACTCCCGGGCCGTAAGGTCCTTCAGCGTTTCGTTGGCGGGATTCCCCAGCCGGCCGAACATGACCCGCTGGTAGAGCCAGAGCATATACCCGGCGCCCAGGACGATGCCGGTCGCGGCCACCGCCGCCCAGACCCAATGGACGTTCCAGGTGCCCATCAGGATCATGAATTCCCCGATGAACCCGTTAAGGCCCGGGAGGCCGATGGACGAGAGGGCCATGACCAGGAATATCGCCGCGTAGAGCGGCATCCGCGACGACAGGCCTCCGAAATCCGCGATGAGGCGCGTATGGCGGCGCTCGTACAAGACGCCGACGATCAAAAACAGGGCCCCCGTCGAAATCCCGTGGTTGATCATCTGGAGGACCGCCCCCTTGACCGCCATCGGGGAGAAGGTGAAGATTCCGAGCACCACGAAGCCCATGTGGGAGACCGAAGAGTAGGCGATGAGCTTCTTCATATCTTTCTGCATGAGCGAGACCAGCGCCCCGTACACGATCGAAATGAGGGCCAGGACGACGATGAGGGGCACGAACCGGCGCGCCGCCTCGGGAAACAGGGGGAGCGAAAAGCGGACGAAGCCGTAGGTCCCCATCTTGAGGAGCACGCCGGCCAGGATGACGGACCCGGCCGTCGGGGCTTCGACGTGGGCGTCGGGAAGCCAGGTGTGGAAGGGGAACATCGGGACCTTGATGGCGAAACCCAGGAAAAAGGCCAGAAAGACCCAGGACTGGAGGGCGATCGGCAGGAGCGAACCGGCTTCGAGCATGGCCGGCAGGTCGAACGTATGGTAATGGGAATACAGCATCAGGATCCCGATGAGCATGACGACCGAGCCGAACAGGGTGTAGAGGAAAAACTTGATGGCCGCGTAGAGCTTTCTTTCCCCGCCCCAGATGCCGATGAGAAAGTACATGGGCACGAGCATCACTTCCCAGAAGACGTAGAACAGGACGAGGTCGAGCGAGACGAACACCCCGATCATGCCCACCTCGAGCAGGAGCATGAAGAGATAATATTCCTTGACCCTCACGGTGATCGCCTTCCAGGAGCTGAGGGTCGCGAGAAACGTGAGAAGCGAGGTGAGCAGGATGAGGAGGAGGGAGATGCCGTCGATGCCCATCAGGTACTGGACCCGGAACGCCTTGATCCAGTCGGCGCGTTCGACGAACTGCATCCCTTCGGCGGAGGGGTTGAAGCCGAGAAGCAGGCCGAGCGTCGCCAGGAACTCGAGTCCCGCGATGACGTTGGCGGCGATCCGGATGGCGCCGGCGCGGCGGCCGGGGATGCCCATCACGAGGAGCAGCCCGGCGAGCGGGAAGAATGTGATCAGCGTCAGGATGGGAATTCCGAATAGGGTCATGATCTCCGCTCCTTATGAGAAGATCGTCAGCGCCAGGGAAATCAGGAGGACGAGCCCGATGACGATCGCCAGGGCATAGTTATAGACGAACCCGCTTTGAAGCCTGCGCAATCCGCGCGAGACGGTGGCGTGGGCCCGGCCGATCCCGTTCACGGCCCCGTCCACAACCTCCTCGTCGAAGGCCATGGACAGCGACGAGAATCCGCGGACGGCCCAGGCCGAGCCGTTCACGAGGCCGTCGATGACGCGGGCATCGAACCAGGCGGCCAGCCGGCCGGCCAGGAACGTCCCGCCGACGGCCAGCCGGCCGTAAATCTCGTCGACGTAATATTTATGGGAGACGAGACTGTAGAGAGCTTTGAATCTATCGGCGAACCGCCGGGCCGGGACGCCGTCCTTCTTCACGTAGATGACGTAGGCCGCCCAGATCCCCGCGATCCCGACGCCGCCCGAAACGAGCATCAACAGGAGCTCAGTCCCGGCCGGGAGGGCCGATCCAAAAACCCCGGTGCTCGATTCGAGGAACCGCCCGAGCCAGTTCCCTCCTCCCAGGACATGGGGCAGTCCGACGTAACCGCCGATGATGGACAGGACGGCCAGGACTTGAAGAGGGACGGCCATGACGCGCGGCGCCTCGTGGACGTGGAGGCGGACCTCCGGGTCCAGCCGTTCCCGGCCGTAGAAGGCCAGGAAGATCAGCCGGAACATATAGAAAGCCGTCATCCCGGCGCCGGCGATGCCCAGGGCCCAGACGGCGTAATGACCCGTGGCGAACGCCGCGGCAAGGATTTCGTCCTTGGAGAAAAATCCCGAGAGCCCCGGGATCCCGGCAATGGCCAGGGCCCCGGCCAGGAAGACCAGGTGGGTGCGGGGAAGCAGGCCTCTCAGGCCGCCCATCTTCCTCAAGTCCTGTTCTCCGGAGAGGGCGTGGATGACGGCCCCCGCGGCCAGGAACAGCAGGCTTTTGAAAAAGGCGTGGGTGACCAGGTGGAAAATGCCCGCCGAGTAGGCCCCGACGCCGAGGCCGATGAACATGTAGCCAATCTGGGAAATCGTGGAATAGGCCAGGACGCGCTTGATGTCGTTCTGGACGAGCCCCATGGTCGCCGCGTAGACCGCGGTGAACGCCCCCACGAACGCGACGACGTCCAGGGCTGTCCCCGAGAAGGAGAACAGGACGTGCATCCGGGCCACCATGTAGACGCCGGCCGTGACCATCGTGGCCGCGTGGATGAGCGCGGACACGGGCGTCGGGCCTTCCATAGCGTCCGGGAGCCAGGTGTAGAGGGGAATCTGGGCGGACTTGCCCGTCGCCCCGAGAAACAGGAGCAGGGCCGCCGCCATGGCCGTCCCCCGCGCCAGAAGCCCGCTCCTGATGGCCGCGGAAATTTGGCCGATATCGACCGTCCCCAGGGCCGAAATCAGGAGGCCGATCCCCAGGATGAACCCGAAATCGCCGACCCGGTTGGTGATGAAGGCCTTTTTCCCGGCGTTGGCGGCCGAGTCCCTGGTGAACCAGAACCCGATGAGAAGATAGGAGCACAAACCGACGCCCTCCCAGCCGACGAACATGACGGCCAGGTTGGCGCCGAGAACCAGGATGAGCATGGCGAAGGTGAAGAGGTTCAGATAAGCGAAGAACCGGGCGATGCTCCTGTCGTGCGCCATGTAGCCCACGGAATAAATGTGGATGAGCAGCCCCACGCCCGTGACGACCAGGGTCATGACCGCGGCCAGGGCGTCGTAGCGGAAAGCGAACTCGATGGCCAGGGGCTGGACGCCCCCGCCGAACACCCGCACGAGGTTCGCCGGGAACCAGGTGTACAGGCTTTTCACCACGGGCGGGTTTCCGGAACTCAGGAGCCGGACGAAGCTTGCGACGGAGGCCGCGAAGCTCAGCCCCGCGGCGCCGACGGCCACGGCCTGGACGGCCCGCCTCGAAAAATATCTGACCCCGACGAGTCCATTGAGAAGGGCCCCGGCGAGGGGGAATACCGGGATCCAGGCGAACATCATTTCATCCTTTGAGCTCGTTGAGTTCGTCCGCGTCGTAGACCTTTTTCCGGCGGAAGTAGGACAGGATGAGGGCGAAGCCCACGGCCGCCTCGGAGACGGCCATGATGATCACGAAAATGGCGAAGATCGACCCCCGCGGCGACTTGAGGTGCAGGCTGAACCCGGCGAACAGGATGTTGACGCCGTTCAGCAGGAGCTCCAGGGACATCAGCATAATGACCAGGTTCTTCCGGAACAGGACCCCGAGGAGGCCGATGAAGAAGATGATCAGGCCGAAGCCGAGGATGAAATTAACGGGAATCATGGATGTCCCTCTTCCGGGCGATAATCACGGCGCCGATGAGGACGGCCAGGAGCAGGATGGAGGCCAGCTCGAACGGCACGAGGTAATCTGTCAGAAGCATCTCCGCGAGCGAGGCGAGCTCCAGCCCCCGCCCGGGGGCGGCTGGCATGACGAACCGGGTCCGGAACACGACCAGGGCGACCTGGGCCAGCAGGAGCCCCGGCGTCACGATGAGGAGAAGCTTCGGGACGAGCTTCCTCTTCTCCGGGACGACCTCCTTCAGGTTGACGATGATGATGACGAAAATATAGAGCACGACGATGCCGCCGCCGTAAACCAGGAGCTGAATGGCCCCCAGGTATTCCGCCTGGAACGTGAAGAAAACTCCGGCGATGGCCAGGACGGTGAAGGCGAGATAGAGAACGCTGTGCATGGCGTTCTTCTGGAGGATGACCAGGACCGCCGACACGACCGCCAGCACGGCGAAGAAAAGGAAAATCGCCAAGGTGATCATTCGAGGCAGCCCCCGCAGAGACGGTCCTGGAGGGCGTCGCCCTCGATGTACATGTTCTCGAGGTGGAACAGCAGCGGCTCCTTGGCCAGGAGCGACATCCGGAATTCGCGCGAGAAACGGATGGCGAACGTCGGGCAGACCTCGGTGCAGAGTCCGCAGAAACTGCAGCGGTCGAGCTTCCAGTCGAACCGGGTCGGCCGGAGGATCTTGCCCCCTTCGGGCCGCGCCCCCTCGATCTCGAAACACTTGGTCGGGCAGATCCGCTGGCAGGCCTTGCAGGCGATGCAGAGCGGCTCGCCCCGCTCGTCCCGGAACAGGCGGAGGATGCCGCGAAAACGGGCCGCGGGCTCCTTGACCTTCTCCGGATACTGGATCGTCACCTTCGGCGAGAAGTAGTGCTTGAGGGTGACCAGCAGTCCCTGCAAGATGTCGAGCAGGAATACTTTTTGGAAAATCTCTTGAATGCTCTTCATAGGAGATACCAGGCCAGGGCGACGATGACGAAGTTCAACACGGCCAGCGGGATGAGCCACTTCCAGACGAGCTTGATCAGGACATCGAACCGGTACCTGGGCAGAGTACCGCGGATCCATATATAGAGATAGAGAAAGAACATGATTTTGATCAGGTACCAAGCGAAACCGGGCAGCCCGTGCAGGAAGGCCAGGGCCTTGACGTTGGGAAACGGCGGAAGCCAGCCGCCGAAAAACAGGATCACGACGAGCGACGAGACCAGGACCATGTGGGCATACTCGGCGATGTAGAAGAAGGCGAATTTCATGCCCGAGTATTCCGTGTGGTAGCCGGCCACAAGCTCCGACTCCGCCTCCGGCAGATCGAACGGGGCGCGGTTGGTCTCGGCGATGCCCGAGATCCAGAACACGAGGAACGAAGCCGGAAGGAGGAACCCGAACCAAACTTTGGCATCCTTCTGGTTGTTGACGATGGCGACGAGGTCCATGGAGCGGCTGAAAAAGACAACGGTCAGCGCCGTCATGCCGAGGGGGATTTCGTAACTCAGGACCTGGACGACCGACCGCAGGGCCCCCATCAGGGGGTACTTGGAGTTCGAGGCCCAGCCGCCGAAGATGATCCCGAAAACGCCGATAGACGAGAGGCCCAGGACGAGCAGGAGCCCGACCGGGCTCTGCGCGATCCACAACTCGATCGCGTAGCCCTTGATCTCGAAGGATTCGCCGAGCGGGATGAAGCAGAAAGCGAGGAGCGAGGACACCATGACCAGGACGGGGGCGAGGTTGAAGAGGAACCGGTCCGCCTGCCGCGGGATGATGTCCTCCTTGAAGAAGAGCTTCATGGCGTCGGCGACGGGTTGGAGGATCCCCTGGAATCCGACCCGGTTGGGCCCGAGTCGCCCCTGGATAAAGGCCACGACGCGCCGCTCCATCCAGATCATGACGATCACCATGGTCATCGGATAAAGGATGACGGCCGCGATCTTGAGACCGGGGATGAGGACGTCGAAGAGGAGAGTGAGCCCCGTCACTTGTCGATCTCCCCGAGAACGATGTCCAGGGACCCCAGGATCCCGACGACGTCGGAGAACAGGTTCCCCTTGCTCATCCGCTCAAGCGACTGGAGGTTGATGAAGGAGGGCGATTTCATCTTGACGCGCTCCGGCTTGTCCGTGCCGTTACTCTTGATGTAGAAGCCCAACTCGCCCTTGGGCGCTTCGATTGTGTGGAACACCTCTCCGGGCGGGATCTTCAGGGACCGCGGGACCTTCACGAGGTGCTCCCCGTCGGGCAGTCGGTCCAGGGCCTGGCGGACGATCCGCAGGCTTTGCCGGATCTCGTCCATCCGGACGAGGTAGCGGTCGTTGACGTCCCCATTATGGCGGACGGGGACGTCGAAATCGAAATCCTCGTAAGAAGAATAGGGGATGTCGCGACGGATGTCCCAGGCAACCCCCGTCGCCCGCAGGGTCGGCCCCGTGAGTCCGAAGGCCAGGGCGTCGTCGCGCGAGATGGCGCCGACCCCCCGGGTCCTGTGCAGCCAGATGCGGTTGTCGTTGAGGAGTTTCTCGATGTCGGCGATTTTCTTCGGGAGGCCGTCGAGGGCCCCCCGGATCATGCCGATGACCCGGTCATCCAGGTCGAACGGCACGCCGCCGATCCGCATCCCGTGGACCGTCAGGCGCGCCCCCACGTAGGCCTCGAAGATATCCAGGATGTCCTCGCGGTCCTCGAAGCTGTAGAGGAGGACGGACATGGCCCCGACGTCGTTGGCCATGAAGCCCAGCCAGGCCAGGTGGGAGGCCAGGCGCTGGAGCTCCACGAGGATCACCCGGATATACTGGGCTCGCTTGGGGATTTCGAGGCCCATGAGCTTCTCGACCGCGAGGACGTAAGCCAGGTTGTTGGACAGGGCGGCCAGATAATCCAGCCGGTCGGTCAAGGGGATGATCTGGACATAAGTCTGGCTCTCCCAGAGCTTCTCCATCCCCCGGTGGAGATATCCGATCACCGGCTCCAGGGCGCGGA
Organism: Candidatus Aminicenantales bacterium; assembly: GCA_049513915.1. Classification (GTDB taxonomy): domain Bacteria; phylum Acidobacteriota; class Aminicenantia; order Aminicenantales; family Saccharicenantaceae; genus DATKJS01. The sequence goes on from JBEKVN010000011.1 coordinate 31,461, forward strand.
CGACTTCGTTGTCGACGTTGAGCTTCAAGCGCAGGACGCCGTGCGTCGAGGGGTGCTGGGGCCCCATGTTCAGCGCGATTTCCTGGAACGCCACGCCTTTTACCCTTCCAGGGGGAAGTCCTTTCTCAGGGGATGCCCGGTGAACTCGTCGGGAAGATAGATGCGACGAAGATCGGGGTGGCCGCGGAACTGGAGCCCGAACATGTCGAAGATCTCCCGCTCTGCCCAGCCGGCGGACCGGTAAAGCCCGACGATGGACGGAACCGCCTCCCCTTCGCCGACCTCGACGGCGACGCGGACGCGGAGGGCCTCCGGGAATTTGTAGAGCTGGTAAAGGACCGCGAACCGCTTTCGCCCCTCCCCGGGTGACGGGAAGCGGTCGAGCCCGATCATGTCGTTCAGGGCGTGGAAGCCCAGCTCGTTTTTCAAATATCCCAGGACCGGCAGGAGCTCTTCGCCCCTGACCTTGAAGGCGAGTTCTTTCTTCTCGAAAGTGGTCTCCAGGACCGCCTGCCCGAACCGCGCGGCGAGCGACTCGGCGACGGCCTTCAGGGCCGGAGCGTCAGTCAGTTCTTCGAGCATGGGGATTCATGATCTCCTTGGTGGGACGGCTCCCGGCGATCTTTTTCTGGAGGATCATCAGCCCGTGGAGCAGGCCCTGGGGGGTCGGGGGACATCCGGCGATATAGACGTCCACGGGGATGACCGTGTCCACGCCCTGGACGACGGAATAGCTCGGAAAGGGGCCCCCGGACACGGCGCAATTGCCCATGGCGATGACCCATTTCGGGTCGGCCATCTGCTCCCAGAGGCGGCGGATGCTCGGGGCCATCTTCTTGGTCACCGTCCCGGCCACGATGAAGAGGTCCGCCTGCCGCGGCGAGGCCCGGAAAAGCTCCATGCCGAAGCGCGCGATGTCGTAGCGGGCGGCGGCCGTGGCGATCATCTCGATGGCGCAGCAGGCCAGCCCCGATCCGAAGGGCCAGAGGGAATTCTTCTGGGCCCAGGTGATCAGATGGTCCGCCCGTGTCAGGATGAACGGATGGCCGCCGGTCTTCTCAGTCAACGTCCCTCCTGAAATCCAGCGCGTCCGCCTTCCAGGCGTACACATAGCCGAGCCCGAGGATGGCCAGAAAGATCAGCACCTCGATCAAACCGAAGAGCTTCAGCCGGTCGTGGACGACGGCCCAGGGGAAGAGCAGAAACGTCTCCGCTTCGAAGACGATGAAGACGAGGGCCAGGAGATAGAAGCGGATGGAATAGGACTCCCGGGCGGTCGGCGTCTCCGGCTCGACGCCGCATTCGTAGGGCATGCTTTTCGCGCCGTAGTCGTTCCGCCGGTAGCGGATGAACGAAATCGCGGCCAGCAGGCCGAAGGCGAAGGCCGTCGCGATCACGAAGAACAGAAAAAAGTACCAGTCGTTGATCATGTGCCTGCCGAATCCCCCCGCCGCGGGCGATTCATGAACCCTTCCTGGCGGAGCGCCATTTTAACTCAGATCGGGGTGAATGCCAAATCCCAAAAAAAATCCCCCCGCCCCCGATCGTCGGAGGGGGAGGGGGGATGGCGGTCACAAAACCCGTGTCACCAGCTGTAGATGAATTTCACCGACCCGACATGGTATTTGTAGCCGGGTTCGAGCGCGCCGAGGTACATCCCGAAGCCGGTCACGACCAAATCGACCCGGGCGTCGTTCCGCACGATGTCGCTCAAGTTGTACGTCTCATACCAGTAGCCGAAGGAGATGGAAAGCCGGCTGGCGACCTTCCAGAGGAACTCGGCCTTCAGGGTCTGAAGGGACGTCGTGTCGAGATTATTGTTGGCGAAGTCCACCGCCAGGTTCGGCGTCCCTCCCGGCGGCGAATAGAAGTGGGCCGTCCCCTTGACCCGGGAATAGGAATAGGTCAGGTCGAGGTTGAGCTTGTTCTTGACGAGGACCGTGTTAAAGCCGCCGCCGACGGTGTCCACCTTGTCTTTGAGAAGGGCGCTCCAGTCGTCGGCGGGATTCGTCGAGAACGTCGCCCCCGACTGGCGCGAGGCCTGGTTGGCCGAGTAGAGCTCGTAATCGTAAAAGCCGTAGACGGAGGCGGATTTGCCGAGGGCGTAGGTGAGGTCCGCCGAGTAGGTGTTGAAGCTGTCGTCCTTCAGCCCGTAGTCCGCGGTGGGATACGTATCGACGCCCCGCATGTAGGAGAGCTCGAGGTCGAGGTTCTTGATCATGGAGAATCCCAGAAGGAAATTGACGGCGTCCCGGTTCCGGTTGGCGTCGTAATACCTTTTGAAATTGAAGGTCGGGTAGATGGCCTCGGTCCCGTCGAGGTTCCGCGTTCTCCGGGCGTTGAGGTAAGAGACGCGCACGAGGAACCAGTCGACCGGGTTGGTGTCCGCGGACATCTTGAACGTGTTCTCTTGGCTCCGGTCCTCTTCCGGTCCCTCGACCGCCGCGCCGACCCGTCTCTCGACCCAGGAGCTGGCATACCCGAACTTCAGGGACGTGTTTTCGACCAGATTCACGGACAGGTCGGCGTAGGCCCGCGAGCGCAGGAAGGAGTAGGGCTCGAGAGGGTTATCCTCCGCGGTCCAGATCTGGTCCGCGACCGCGAAGCCGGGCGAGTCGAGAGGCGTCGTTTTGTTATTGAAATCGTAATAACGGAATCCGGCGTTGAGGTACAGGGAGAAGGCGTCCGTCCTGAGGAGCCGGGAATTCAGGCCCAGATCGAAGGACGTGACGTCGGCCTTGGCCTGGGCGGTCGCCCGCGGGGCCTCGAGGGCGCCGGCGTAGAAAGGCAATGTCGGGTCCGCCACGTTGGCAACCGCCAGGGTGGAGTTGATCGTGTAGGGCAGAAGCCGGTCGTTCTGGGAGAAGATCCCGTAGGAGAAGGTCCCGGTGATCCGCGTGTATTTGAGGGGCTTGAAAACGCCGTTGAAGAAAACCTGCTGGGCGTTGTTGGACGGCCAAAGGGCCATCTGGCCCCGCGAGGTCCCATCTCCGTTTTGATAGGCGGTGGCATAAGTCTGGTCGGTGAGCCGGTACGGGTTGTCCCAGATCATGGCCTTGTTCTCGTTGTCGAAGATCGAGGCGTAGTATCCGGCCTGGACGGTCCCCCACGGCTTGGCGTATTCGACTTTGGCCTTCATGTCGGTCGTCACCGAATCGATGGGCTCGGGCATTTCCACGGCGTCCTTGAGACCGTAGGACGCCCCGATCGCGCGCGTGCCCTTCTTGGTTTCCCTTGAGCCGTCGAGGCTGAAGGTCAGGGGCACGGACGGCGTGTATTCCAGATTCAGGGTCCCTTTATTTCTCTGCAGGCCGAGGTCGATCCCGTGGACCCCGGTCAGGTAGCCCGAAAGGAGGGCCCTCGCGGCGTCATAGCTGGCCGCGCCCTGCAGAGCGGACTGGATCTGGTCGGAGATGCCGTAATAATAGACGCCGGGGCCGTTGAAGACCCCGGGCCCCGCGGCGGGCGTCGCCATCGGGACGTAAAGCGTCTCGGCGAAGAAGCTATACCGGTGGGGGATCTTGTCCCAGGTAAAGTTGGCTTTGAACGTCCCGTAATCACCCAGGGAAACCCCATAGCGGCCGTCTCTTTGGCGGATTTTCTCGGCCGACAGGGTGAGATAGCGGCTTCCCTTGGTAAGGCTGAGGTTGAAAACGTCGAAGACGAAGCCCTGCGGGACGTCCCGGTATTCCGTGAATTTCGAGGATTTATCGACCTCTCCGACGAACTCGGCCCCGGCGATGGCCTGGGCCTTGATCTGGAGCTGGTCCTGGGGCTTATCCTCGGCGGGCGCCGGTTGGGCCGCGACGACCAAGACCATTCCGATGAGCAGTGTCAAGCACAGATGTTTCTTCATGGTCTGCGCTCCTTATCTCAGGAAGAAATTCCCGGACGGGTGGTTCGAGCCGTGGACCTGTTGGTGGCAGTTGGTGCAGGAGCGGATGAAGATCCGGTTGCTCTGGCTGTTGACCGTGGTCTGGTCGTACAGGGTCCCGGGATGGCGGGTGTCGGCGTGGCAGCGTTGACAGAGGAGGGGCTCCTTCACCTTGAGCATCCGCAGGTGGTTGGTCCCGTGGGGCTCGTGGCAGTCCGTGCAGGCTTCCCGGACGGGGATATGCTCCCAGAGGAACGGCCCGCGTTTCTCAGCGTGGCATTCGTAGCACTTCTCGTTGACGGAATTCGCGGAGATGAGCTTCTCGGTCTGGGTCCCGTGGGGGTTGTGGCAGCTCGAGCACTCCATCTTTCCCTCCCGGATCGGGTGGTGGGAGGCCCGGAAAAACTGGGACTGCTTCTGCTTGTGGCAGGTGAAGCACAGGTCGGTTTCCGAGGCCGTCTTGAGCTGGGCCTTTTCGCTCCCGGCCTTGTGGATCGAGTGGCAGCTTTGGCAGGCCAGGCCGCGCGTGTCGTGGGTGCTTCCCTCCCACATAAGCTTGGTCCCCCGGTCGTGGCAGGTCAGGCAGATCGCGCTTTTTTCTTCCTTAGGCATGTTGGCCGGGTTCTTCATCGTCCCCTTGCCCCCGCCGCCGTCGACGTGCGTCTTTCCCGGCCCATGGCAGGTTTCGCAGGCGTGGCTCGAACGCTTCTCGAATCCCTTTTTGCCGTGGATCGTCTCCTTAAAGGCGGTGACCGTCTCTTCATGGCAGGCGGCGCACGCCTCCATCCCCACGTATCCCCCTTCCTGGGCCGCCGCCGGCTTCGGCGACGACACGATGGGGGGGACCGTGAGGAAGAGGAAGGGCAGCAGGGCGAGGAGCGCGAGCGGGCTCCACCGTGTCAGCTTGGACATACCGTTCCCTCCAGAATTCGTATTTTGCAAACCGTCAATCATTCGCATAAACCATTCGTCTTTTCCGTTATGAGTGCCGACCTGGCCGCACGAAACGATATATTAGATAGAAACTATAAAATTGCTAGGTTATTATCGGAAAATCGTCCCGGCTTGTCAAGACCCCCTTTCTTCTTTCTTCCGGCGCGCCCTTCCCCCGCCGGGGACACGCGAGGCGCTTGCCATAATCCGCGCGATTCGATATGATTCATAAGAATTTCCGGAGGGGGCGTAAGGGAGGAGACGACGTGACGGAACATCAGGACGCGGCCATGAACGACGGACCCCCGACGGCGAGCCCGCCGCCCGTTCCTCCGCGGAAAAAGAGAAAGCGGCTCCTCCTCGTCCTATCCGCGGCCGGGCTCCTCCTCGTCCTGTTCGTGGCGTCGGTCCAGCTCACGTCCACGTCGCGGTTCTGCGCGGTCTGCCATTACATGAAGACGTTTTATCAGAGCTGGAAGACCTCGTCCCACAGCCACGTCGAATGCAGCACCTGCCATTACCCGCCCGGCCTGCGGTCCAAGCTCCGGGCCAAGATGGAGGGGCTCGTCCAGGTGGCCCGGTACTGGTCGAAGCTCTACCTGAAATCCAAGCCCTGGGCCGAGATCCCGGACGAGAGTTGCCTCCGCCCGGGCTGCCATGACAAGCGGCTCCTCCAAGGGCAGGTCAAGTTCAAGACGGTCGTCTTCGACCACACGGTCCATTTTACGGACCTGAAGAGGGGCAAGAAGCTGCGCTGCACGACTTGCCATTCGCAGATCGTCCAGGGCGAACACATCACCGTGACCGCCAGCTCCTGCTTCATCTGTCACTTCAAGAAAAGCGACCTCAATCCCCAGGCGAGCCGGTGCGACCTCTGCCACAAGCCGGCGGACCTCGTCCCGCCGGCCGTGCCGCGGTTCGACCACACCGTGGTCTTCCAGAAGAATTTCAGCTGCGACAAGTGCCACAGCCAGGTCGTGCTGGGGGACGGCGCCGTGCCGCGGGAGAACTGCTACAAGTGCCACTTCCAGGCGGACCGGCTCGACCAGTACGCGAACACCAACCTCATCCACACGACCCACATCACCATCCATAAGATCGAATGCACCCAGTGCCACCTGGCCATCCAGCACAAGATCATCCAGGACATCGAGACGATCGCCGACTGCCGGACCTGCCATACCGGGCTCCATCAGGCCCAGAAAATCCTGTATACGGGCGAGGGCGGCAAAGGCGTCCCGCACGCCATGCCCAACGTCATGCTCCAGAAGGGACTGAGCTGCAAGGGATGCCACGTCTTTCATGAGGAAAAGGGCCAGCTCGTGAAGAGCGACACGCTCCACGCGCGGGCCGAAGCCTGCGAATCCTGCCACGGCAAAGGATTCGCCCGGCTCCAGAGGGACTGGGCCCTGGCCGCGGCGAGCAAGCTGGCCGGCCTCAGGGCGATCTATGAACGGGCGCTCGGGGCCGTCCGGACCTCGGCCCACGCGAAGAAGGCCGACGCCCTGGCCCTCCTCGACGAGGCGGCCTTCAACATGGACGTCGTCGAGCGCGGCAAAAGCGTCCATAACGTCACCTACTCCCAGGCGTTGATCGCCGCGGCCTGGACGCAGATCCGCGACGCCCTCCAGCTGGTCGGCTCCTCCTACGTCCCGCCGGTCATCGTGCTCCGGGCCTCGGCCGGGGAAACCCCGTGCCTGAGCTGCCATACGGGAGTCGAGGAGCTCTCGGGGAGCGTTTTCGGGCTTACGTTCCCGCACCGCAGCCACCTCGTCACGCAGAACCTCGAGTGCTCCACCTGCCACTCCAACGCCCGGACCCACGGCGAATTCGTGGCCACGAAAAAAACCTGCGCGGCCTGCCATCACCAGAACCCGAAAAAGGACTGCGCGGTCTGCCACACGCTGCAGGAGACCCTGCACGAGGGCGGGACCCTCGAAGGCGTGACGGTCGCCAAGGACGTGATGGCCGCGGCCGGGATAGATTGCGCGGCCTGCCATCTGGACGCCAAAAACCGCCTCGAGCGTTCCGACGCCGGCAAGTGCGTCGAATGCCACGGTAAAGAGGACTACCGGAAGTCGTTCGCCGACTGGCAGGCGGCGATCAAGAATCTGAGCACCGACCTGGAGGCCGCCCTGCGCGGGGTCCGGAGAGCGGCCTTGTCCGACGAGCAGAAAAAGCTCGTCCAGAAAACAGAGAATTTCCTGAAGAAGGTCGTTTTCGACGGGAGCTGGGGGGTCCACAATTTCGTGTTTCTCCGGGATGACTTGACAAATTCCCTGAAAACCATAAAATCTCTTCCCGCCGGCAGGACGCCTTGAAAAGAAGAAATTTCGTCAACTATTTCCTGGGCGGCTCCCTGGCGGCCACCGTCCTGGCGTTCCTCTATCCCATCATCCGCTTCATCCTGCCCCCGAGCCATGCCGAGGCCGTCGAAAAGCGGGTGGCCGCGGCTAAGGTCGGCGAACTCACGCCCAATTCCTTTAAGATCTTCAAGTTCGGGGCCAGCCCGGGGATCCTGGTCAACACCCAGGACGGCCAGGTTGTCGCCCTGTCCGCCGTCTGCACGCACCTGACCTGCACGGTCCGCTATGAAAGCGATTCCGGCACGCTCTTCTGTCCCTGCCACAACGGCCGCTTCGACCTGGCCGGCAACGTCATCTCGGGCCCGCCGCCCGCTCCCCTCGAGACGTACAAGGTGGAGATTTCCGGAGAGGAGATCTTCGTGTCGAAGAAGGCCTAGGCCATGAACAAGACTCTTCAGTCGCTGTGGGCGTACTTCGACGAGAGGTTTCAGCTCCGGGCCCTGGCCGACTTCGCCAAGAAAAAGACGGTTCCCGAGCACAAGCACTCATTCTGGTATTTCTTCGGGGGCATCGCCCTCTTCCTGACGGCGCTCCAGATCGCCACGGGGATCATGCTCCTCCTCTATTACACCCCGACGGTCGACGCGGCCCACGAGAGCGTCCAATTCATCATGAGCCAGGTCCAGTTCGGCTGGCTGATCCGCTCCGTCCATAGCTGGTCCGCCAACATCCTCGTCGGGATCCTGTTCATCCACATGTTTTCGACGTTCTTCATGAAAGCCTACCGGTCCCCGCGGGAGCTGACCTGGGTCACGGGCTTCTTCCTGTTCGTCCTCTTCCTGGCCATCGGTTTCAGCGGCTACCTGCTCCCCTGGAACGAGCTGTCGTATTTCGCGACGCGCGTCGGGACGGACATCGCGGGCAGCCTTCCGGTCGTCGGGAAAGGTCTCAAGACGTTCATCCTGGGCGGGCCGGTCGTCGGCCAGGCCACGCTGACCCGGTTTTTCTGGCTCCACGTGGCCATCCTCCCCCTGGCCGCCGGCGTCCTCATCGGGATCCACGTCCTTCTCGTGCAGATCCTGGGGATGAGCACGCCGATCAGCCTCAAGGGCAAACCGGTCAAGGAGATCTCCTTCTTCCCCGATTTCATTTATAAGGACGTCCTCGGCTGGACGCTCATCCTTATATTGATCGGGATCCTGTGCGTGTTCCTGCCCTGGGAAGTCGGGAAAAAAGCCGATCCGTTCGTGGCGACGCCGCTCGGCATCAAGCCCGAATGGTATTTCACTTTCATGTTCACGACCCTGAAACTCATCCCCTCGCACATCTTTTCGTTCGAGGGGGAGAAGCTGGCCATCCTGGGCTTCATGCTCGGCGGGGCGCTCTGGCTCCTCGTCCCCTTCCTGAACCGCCGCGCGTCCCGGGAGCTGCCCAGCCGGCCGTACACGGTCATTGGGGCCGTCCTGCTTCTCTACATCGTGGTCATGACCGTCCTGACCTACACGATTCACGGCTTATAAAGAGAGGAAGAAGACATCAAGATGGCGAAAATCAGAATGGCGGCCGGACTCGTCGTCGGCCTGCTCCTTCTCTCCGGGGCGCTCCTGGCCCAAAAAAACAGCTGCATCGAGTGCCACAGCAAGCTCGAAGACGAGCTCAAGGCCCCCGCCGAAGGTTTCAGGCTGGACGTCCACCAGCAGTTCGGGCTGAGCTGCCAGGACTGCCACGGGGGAAACCCAGCCCAGGACGATGCCGACAAGGCCAAAGACAAGACGTTCAAGGGCGCGCCCAAGAGGGCCCAGGTCCCCGAATTCTGCGCCCGCTGCCATTCCGATTCCGCGTATATCCGAAACTTCAACCCGCGGCTCCGGGTCGACCAGCTCGAGCTCTACCGGACCAGCCGCCACGGCGAGCTCCTTAAAAAGGGGGACACCAAGGTCGCGGTCTGCACCGACTGCCACGGCGTCCACGGCATCCAGACGGCCAAGCACCCGAAATCCCTGACCTTCCCCTGGAACATTCCCCAGACCTGCGGCCGCTGCCACGCCGACGCGAACCTCATGAAGGCCTATAAGATCCCGACCGACCAGCTCGCCGAGTACAAGCTGAGCGTCCATGCCCGGGCCCTGTTCGAAAAGAAGGACATGTCCGCCCCGGCCTGCAACAGCTGCCACGGCAATCACGGCGCCGTCCCGCCCGCGGTCAAGTCGATCGCCTTCGTCTGCCGACAGTGCCACCCGAGCACGGGTGATCTCTTCTCGAAAAGCCCCCATAAAAAGGCCTTCGACGACATGGGGTTCTCGGAGTGCGAGGCCTGCCATGGAAAACATAAGATCCTCCCGCCCACGGACGACATGCTCGGGACGGGGAGCGGGGCCGTCTGCGTCCAGTGCCACGAGGCGGGCTCCAAGCCGTTCGTCATGGCCGGCCGGATGAAGCAGCTCATCGGCGATTTCGGCTCCGAGATCGAGGCCGCCCGGTCGCTCCTCGACCTGGCCGAAAGGAAGGGCGTCGAGGTCTCGGACCCCAAGTACCGCCTGCAGGAGATCCACACGCTGCTCGTGTCCCTGCGCAATCAGACCCACGCCCTCGACCTTCCGGACCTCGAACAGAAGGCCGGGGAGGGAAAGTCCCTGCTCGTCGGCGTCCGGGCCTCGGCCGAAGCGGCCCTCCGCGAGGCCAAGCTCCGGCGGACGGGCCTGGTCGTCGCCACCATCTGCCTCATCCTCTTCGCCCTCGCCTTCTACCTGAAAATCCGGCAGATGCGCCGGCGGCCCGGGGCCTGAGACCGCAAAATACATCTAATTTATAAACATTATCGGCTTTCCCGTTGACAACCCCGCCGCGGTTTCATAAAATGGATGTCTTCTAACGCCAAAAAGGAGCCGCCGTGAAAAAGACCATGATCGTTATCGTTTTTGCCGCCTGCGTTCTCCTCGCCGGCCAGGCCCTGGCCCAGACCCCCACGTACGTGGGCGCCCAGAAATGCCAGATTTGCCACAAGACCGAAAAGCAGGGCCAGCAATATCCCATCTGGGAACAGAGCAAGCATTCCCATTCGTTCGCCGCCCTGAGCCTGCCCGAGGCCGCGGAGAAGGCGAAGGCCGCGGGCGTCACGGGCAATCCCGCCGAGAGCCCGGTCTGCCAGAACTGCCACGCGCCGCTCCACGAGAAGGCCCCAGAGCTCAAGGCCGAAGGCGTCACCTGCGAAGTCTGCCACGGTCCCGGGAGCGAATATAAGAAGCTGTCCATCATGAAGGACAAGGCCGAAGCGGTCAAGGCCGGCCTCGTCCTCTACGGCAGCCCCGATAAGATCAAGGCCCACTGCCTGAAGTGCCACGCCAACGCCCACAGCACGACCTTCGATTTCGACGCTTCCTGGGGCAAGATCAAGCATTCCATCCCGAAAGGCTGACCGCCTCCCGGGTCAGCCCGCGAGGGGCATGGGATTGAAATCGCCGCACCGCGCCGCTTTTGTCCTTGCCGGCTTGCTCCTTGCCCTGTCACCGGCCGCCCGGGCGCAGCACGCGGGTTCGCCGCCGGCCCTCAATCCAAAATGTCTCTCCTGCCACGGGGCTGAGGCCCTGGCCGGGTCCGTCCACGCCGGGCTGGCCTGCACGGATTGCCACCGGGTGACCTTGAGCCCCGGGACAGCGGACCTTCCCCATCAGAAAATGCTCCCGCCGCCGAACTGCACGGAAACGTGTCACCAGGGAAGCAAGCTCCAGAGACCGGGGCAGAGCCCCGTTTATTATCCGGACAGCGTCCACGGCCGGGACTACCTCGAGCGGGGCGTCAAAGATGTCGCCCGGTGCTGGGATTGCCACGGTAAGCACAATATCAAAAAAAAAGACGATCCCGCTTCCACGGTCAACCGGCGGAACATCCCCCTCATGTGCTCGACCTGCCATGAGAACCAGGCCGTCGTCGTCAAGTACCATATCCACGCCGAAACTCCCTACCAGGAATACCGGCAGAGCGTCCACGGCAAGGCCCTGTTCGAGAAGGGCCTGCTGACGTTCGCCGCCGTCTGCACGGATTGCCACGGCGTCCATAATATCCAAGGCGTCGGCGAGCCGCACCTCATGGCCAAACGGCCGGAGACCTGCGGCCGGTGCCACATCCTGATCTTCGACGACTACAAGGAGAGCGTCCACGGCCGGGAGGCCCTCAAGGGCAATGTCGACGCGCCCCTGTGCGTGGATTGCCACGGGGAACACAAGCTCATGTCCCCGCAGGACGAACGCTCGTCGGCCTCCCGCGGGCGCGTGGCCGCCACCTGCGCGAACTGCCACGCCCGCCCCGAGGTCATGCGGAAATACGGCGTCCCCGAGGACAGGATCCAGACGTTCATCGAAAGCATGCACGGGATCGCCGCCGGCTTCGGCTCGAAAGCCACGGCCAACTGCTCGGACTGCCACGGCGTCCACGACATCCGGCCGGCTTCCGACCCGGCGTCCCGGGTCAATCCCGCCCATCTGGCCAAGACCTGCGGGCAGGCCGCCTGTCACCCCGGCATGCCGGAGAAGATCCGGACCGCCAAGATCCACGTCGGCCCGGACCGGACAAAATCGCCCGCGACGTTCGCCGTCCGGAACGTCCTGCGCTGGGCGGTTCTCGTCCTGCTTGCCGTCACCGCCCTTTGGTTCGCCGTGAGCCTCGGCAAACGGGCCGTCCGGTCAGGGAAGAAATGAAGGTGAGGGGGTCTGCTTTCTCGCTCGGGCTGGTGGTCCTTCTGTTAGTATCCGCGCGGCCGGCGACAGCTGCGGCGGCCGCGGAGGCCCCGGCCGTCACGGCCGTTGTGACCAACGAGGACTGTCTGGCCTGTCATTCCGACGCCGGACTCAAGTCCGGGGCGGGAAGATCCGTGGCCGTGGACCCTGAGAAGTTCAAGGGCTCGATCCACGGCCAGGCGGACATCTCCTGTGTCGACTGCCACACGGACCTCAAGAAGGTCAAGGATTTTCCGCACGCGGAGAAGCTCAAAAGCGTGGACTGTGCCGGCTGCCACGAAAAAGAAGCGCAGGTCCTGCGGGCGAGCGTGCATGGCGCGGCCACCATCGCGAAGGACGGCATGGCCGTGGGCTGTAAAGACTGCCACGGGACCCATGACATCCGGGCCAAGGACGACTTCGAGTCGCGCACCTTCGCCATCAATCTCCCGGAGACCTGCCTCGGCTGCCACCGCGAGAAAGTCCGGAACGAAAGGGGCGGGGCGTTCGTCGCGCTCTATGAGAAGAGCGCCCATTACCGGGCCCTCGAGAAATCCGGTCTGACCCTCTCGGCCAACTGCAGCAACTGCCACGGCGCCCACGACATCAAGGGGGTCAAGGACGCCGCGTCCAAAGTGTCCCGGAAGGCCATCATCAAGACCTGCGGGCAATGCCACGTCGGGATCCAGAGGGATTACCTGGAGGGCGTCCACGGGAAGGACTACGTCAAGGGGATCAAGGACGTTCCGGTCTGCACGGACTGCCACAGCGAGCACGACATCCGCTCTCCCCTGGATCTCGAGTCCAGGGTTTATACGACCAAGGTGGCCGGAGTGTGCTCCCGGTGCCACGACGATATGGCCCTGGCGCGGCAGTACGGCTTTCTGCCCAACCGGATGAAGACCTACTCCGAATCGTACCACGGGACGGCCTCGAAATTCGGCGAGATCCGGGTCGCCAACTGCGCCAGCTGTCACGGGTTCCACGACATCCGCGACCCGGCGGACCCCAAGTCGTCGATTTACCCGGCCAATTTGCCGAAGACCTGCGGCCGGTGCCATCCCGGCGCGACCAAGCACTTCGCGGAGGGCAAGATCCACAACGTGATGGAGCCGACGGCCGACATCCGCGATAAGTCCTCCCATATCGTCAAGACGGTCTACATCGTCGTGATTTCCGCGATCATCAGCGTCTTCCTGCTGTTCATCGCCGCCGACCTCTTCCGGAGGGCGGTCCGGAGAAAAACCCGTGGATGACCGGGAGCTCGTTCGCGACGACGAGGTCTTCGCCCGGATGAACCTGGCCGAGCGGGTCCAGCATTACCTTCTTATCGCCACCTTCGTCACCCTGATCGCCACGGGACTGCCGCTGTTCTTCTACGAGTTCAAGTTCTTCAAATGGCTCCTGCCCACGGGGCGCGCGTTCGCCGTCAGGGGCGTCCTGCACAGGGTCGCGGCCGTCACCCTGGCCGTGAACCTCGTCTGGCATATGTTCTACACGGTGTCCACGGCGCGGGGAAGGGCGAATTTCAAGGCCATGATCCCCCGCTTGAGGGATTTGCGGGACGCCTTCGAGCAGTTCATGCATAACACCGGCGTCACGCGGCTTTTGGCGCGGCTCGGGATCGGGAAGAAGTTCTTTGGCGGGCATCCCTACTGGCTTTTTCGGGAGGCGCCCCGCTACGACCGCTACAACTTCGTCGAGAAGTTCGAATACTGGGCCGTGGGCTGGGGGTCGGCGGTCATGATCGCCAGCGGCTTCTTCATGTGGAACGTCGAGCTCTCGTTGAGGATTTTTCCGCTTTGGGTGCATAACATCTTCATCATCATCCACAGCTACGAGGCGCTCCTCGCCTTCCTGGCCATCATCATCTGGCACATGTACAACGTCCACCTCAATCCCGAGGTCTTCCCGATGAGCAAGGTCTGGCTCAACGGCAAGATCACGGGTCACGAATTGCGGACTCTCCACCCCCTGGAATATGAGAAGATCCTCGAAGAGCGGAAAAAGGCCCTCGAAACAAACGCCATCTAATCCTCATTTTCATTGGGGGACACAATACTCTGTCCCTGATTGAATTGAAAATTGGGGTCGGACCAATCTATCTAATAGATAATGAATAAAATAACTAAAGACGAGGGCTTTTTTTAAGCCGTAAATCCTTCTTTTTGCCCCCGAAAGCGAGAACTTAAGCTCTTCTGCGGGAATCCGTACTCCAACGCTCCTTTGATTGGCCGGTTGGCCCAAGCTCGCTGGGCTTGACTCATGAGGACGGATGATGCATGATATGCGTAATAATGAATCATAGAAAGAGTCGTCAGGAAATGAAATCGCTTAGCGTCCACGGAATCGATAAAGAAACGGAAAAAACGATCAAAGAGCGAGCGACCGCCGAGGGCAAGAGCGTCAATATGATTGTGAAGGAACTGATCGCGAAATCCCTCGGAATGGGCGCCCAGCGAGGGAGCACGGACAAAAGGGAAGAATTCGTCGACCTCTGCGGAGCGTGGACTGGCGAGGAGGCGGCGGAGTTTCTCGAGCGCATCGACGACCTCGAAGCCGTCGACCCGAAGGACTGGCGATGAAGAAGGTCCTCCTGGACACCAACGCCTATGTCCGATTCCTGGCCGGTGACGAAAAAGTGTTGGCCTGCGTCGCACGGGCTGAGCGCGTCTACATGTCCGTATTTGTTCTGGGTGAACTGTTCGCCGGGTTTCGCGCCGGGGCCAAAGAAAAGAAGAACAGGGAAATCCTTGAGCGGTTCCTGGCCAAACCGAGCGTCTCCGTCCTCGATGGGACTCGTGAAACGGCCGAATACTTCGGGATGATCAAGGCCGCGCTCAAAAAGGCCGCCCGTCCGATCCCGATTGACGATGTTTGGATCGCCGCCCAGGCGATGGAAACAGGCGCCGTCCTCGCGACCTATGATTCCCATTTCTTGGCCGTCCCGGGCCTACGGACCTGGGATGAGATGAGCGAGCCCGCGCTTTAGCCCTTCGCCTCCCTGCTTCTTAACCGCCCCGTCCGTTTCCACGGTGAAAAACTTGTACTTGTCGTATTTTATATCGGTTCTGATCTTTTCGATATTATATAATTCCGGGGTCATCCCCGGGAATGGATAATTGACGCGGATCGCTGCCCCACTCGGAAACGCCAGGCCTTTTTTTTCGACCAGGTACGAATATGTCGTGACGAATTTCGTCTTGATGTTGTATTGGATGAGCTCTTCGAGAACGCTCTCATAGCCTTCGATAGGCACGCCGGTAATCTCGATCTTGAGAACACGAAAATTCTTTTTTTCCACCCAGATCCCGGCGTATTCAACGCCGGCGGCGGCCCCCGCCTTGGGTATGGCCTCGATCAGGTAGGCGTCTTTTCCCTTGACCTTTTCCAAATCGAGGAGCCTGTAATCGAAAAGCCGCTGGCGATCCCGCCCGACGAGCCTGACCGGCGCGAGGTAAGGCAGGAGAGTCGCGAAGCGTTTCTCTTCCAGGAACTTTGTCCGGTCGGGGATTTTGCGGCCGTTTTCCTTGAGGATGATTCGCTTGTCCTCGATTCCCTCACCATTTTTAATGAGCAGGTAGTCACACACATACTCATTTTTCTCCGTTCGATTAGAGTAGGGCGGCAAGTCGGAGATCCCCAGCCGGCTCACCGAGCCAGCTCCGGATACCATGGATAGGACAACCGAGCTCTTTTTCCTCTCCTCTTGAGTCATAAGGTTATAGAAAACATCGCGGATCGTTTCCTCACAAATATAGTCAAGGGCCGCGCCCTTCAGTTTGTCGCAGTACTCGGCGCACTTTTCGAGGATTCCGGCGAGCTCCGCTTGAGAGGATGATCCTGCCGCGGCGCCCTGACTTTTCTGGCTCTCCTCCGCTTCTTCCTGAGCGCGGTAGGCCTCACGGGTGAAATTGACGGTCATTGTGATGATCGCGGGAACTGGTACCCCATTCTGATAGACCGGCTCGTATTTCCATTGCTTGAGGGCTTGAACGGCCGCGTTGTCCAGGTAGGGATGAAGGGACTTGAGAATCTTTACCCCCCCGACCGTTCCCTCTTCATCTATCCCGACCTGAAGGTCCACCTGGCCTTCGACGCCTTGCCGTCTCAGTTCATCCGGATAGGCCGGAGTGACGCGGTGAATGACCTTGGGCCCGCCCGCGAATTCCAGTTGGCCGGAAGATTTGGCCCCGCCCTTCAGCACGATCATCATGAAGTAGGCGCCGCCCTCCGTTGGGATGGCGACGATCACAGGATTGCCGATCTCGAGTTCGAACGTTTGGTCCAAGATCTTTTCCATCCCGGCGCTGACCTTGCCGGTGGCAAAGGCATCCAACAGTTCCTTGCTCACAGAATCGGCCGGTTTGCGAGGACCGCCGGTTTCTTTGGTCCTGAAAATAGCGGTTTGAAGCGCCACCTTTTGAGGGGAAAGGCGCTCTGGCTTGAAATTGAACAAGAACGCCGCTTGGCCGACGTTGATGGCCTCGCTGACCCGGGCATCCTTTCCATTCCATGGCTTGGTGAACGCGAAGAAGTCGTCCACCGTCTTCAGGCTTTGCGCGTCGAGGAGGGCGTCGATAGCCGCGGCGGTCATCTCCGGCTCGGACCCTCCGACTTTCGCCCTGAGCGCCTCTATCGCAGGATGAGAAGCGGCGGTCATGACTGTCACCTCTTCGAGTCCCGGATGGTCCTCGGCCCAGGCTCCCTTAAAAAGATGGACCTTGATGGTTATGTTTTCCACGGCGGGAAACGAAGCGGCCAATAGGCAAAGCCCAAGAATTGACCCCAGGAAGAAGCATTTCTTGGTTATCGCCATGCTCCCATAAGCCTAAAGAGATTTGCGAATGAATAACGCTGGAAACATCGCCCAAATAAAAAAACACGCAACTCTCATGGCCTCATTTCTTGACCGCGCCCTCGGTTTCCACGGTGAAGAACTTGTACTTGTCGTATTCCATTTCGATCTTCAATTTTGGCGTCGTCCTGGCATACCACGTCAACGGCTGCGGGTAGTCGACGCGGATCGTCGTGCGGGCCGGGAAAAAGACCCCGTTTTTCTCTGCCTGGTAGGTGTGGGTCGTCGTGAGAATGGGTTTAATGTTGAACTGGGTCGTGTCTTTCAGGACATCATCATATCCTTCGAGCGGCACGCCCTGAATCTCGCTTTTAAGGATCTGATAACCCTGCTGGTCGATCCATATCTTGGCGTATTCGACGCCCCAGGTGTTGCCCGATTTGGGAATGGCCTCGATCACATAGGCCTTTCTCCCCTGGGCCCTATCCGCATCGATAAGCCGGAAATTGAACTGGGGCTGACGGTCCCTGTCGAGGATCTGGATGGCGGCCATCAGAGGGTTGAGGGCCGTGAATCGCTTTTCCTCGAGCAATTTGCTCCGGTCCGGCATCTTCCGGCCGCTGTCCTTGAGAATGATGCGCCGCTCTTCGATGCTGCCGCCCCTTTTAACGAAGAGATAGTCACAGGTATAGTCGTATTTCTTGGTTTGCTGGGGGTCCCATTGTGGAATCCAGGCCGCGATATAGCCGACGCCGCCGCCTCTCGGCGCGACGGCTATTCCCGCCCATTTCATCTCCGTCGCGAAGCTGTAGTGGACTTCTCTGATCATTTCCTCGCAGATGAAATCGAGGGCCGCTCCGGCGAGCTTGCGGCAATATTCGGCGCTCCCCTCGAGGACCTTCGCCAGTATTGCCGGGGAGGAGGGACTCTCCCCCGTGCCCGGTCCTCTCTGGTCCTTGGCTTTCTCTTCGTAGAGGCGATAGATTTCCGGGTCGAAATTGACCGTCTGGGTGATGATGACAGGTATCCGCTTTCCACCCTGGACAGCCGGCTCGTACTTCCATTGCCTAAGCGCCTGGACGGCGGCAAAATCCAGGTAAGGATGGAGCGATTTCGTGACCTTCATCCCCATGAGGTTTCCTTTTTCATCCACGGCGGCCTGGATTTCGACCTGACCTCGCACTCCCTGCCGCCTGAGATCTTCGGGATAAGCCGGCATGACCGTGTGAAGGGGTCGCGGGGCCGGCACGACGACCTGCCCGGCCTCTGATTTCTTTCCAGCCGCGGTTCCCGGCTCGGCCGCCCGCTCCGGCCTCGTCAACAGGATCATCAGAAAAAAAGGCTCTTTTTCCGTGGGAATGCCGATGATAACAGGAACACTGATCTCCATGGAGAGCTTGATGTCCAGGATTTTTTCCAGCCGGCCTTCCAGGAGGGCCTTGTGCGCTTCCGCCTGCCGGGATCTCTCGTCCTTGGCGAGAGATTGCTTGGATGCGCTGAGGGTGGTCAAGAGTTCCACGTTTTGCGGCGATACATACTTGGGTGAAAAGGCGAATTGGAATGCCCCCGACTTATGCAGGACGTTATGGCCAAAAATAGGCTCGTTCCCGTCCCACTTGACGGCGAACGCGAAGATATCGTCGACCGTCTTCAGGCCTTGGGCCTCGAGGAGGGCGTCGATGGCCGCGGCGGTCATCTCCGCCTCGGACCCTCCGACTTTCGCCTTGAGCGCCTCCAGCGCCGGATGCGAAGCGGCGGTCATGACCGTGACGTCTTTCAGCCCCGGATGGTCCTCGCCCCAGGCCCCCTTAAAAAGATGGACCTGGATCGTGATATTTTCGGCGGCCGGAAACGAGGCGGCCCAAAGCGCGAGCCCAAGGATCGACCCGAGAAAGAAGCATTTCTTGGTCATCGCCCTGCTCCTCTAAGGCGGGATAGTGGACAAGTTAACGAGCAGAAACGGATACCCTTTTTTTCACCCCGTTTTTATGCATAAATTGTGCCAGGTCCCAATCCCCCCGTGTCTCCTTATCGCCAATCCTTGGGTATTCGGTTGCCCAGCGATCATGTAAGTAACTTTACAACTCGAAGGCCAAATCGCCCGTGGCGAAATCGCTTCTATTTTGGTAATGAGTTGTGTGTCACCGAATTAAGATCACCGCGCGTCGTAGCGGATGAACGCGACATAGGCAGCGGCGAACAGCACCACGCAGTAACCGAGCAGGACCGCGAACGGAGGCATCGCGGCCTTGACCCTCCCGCCGAGCCCTTCCTCGGTGTAGCGGAACCGGGGCGCATCGGTCATGTCGATCGGCGTATTCGACAAATCCGCGGTCGGGTCCTTGGCTTTCATGTCCGCCATTTTCCGTGTGGCATAGTCGCCAAAGGCGTGATCCCAAAGTTCCGAGAGCTGGCCGAAGTGCAGGATGTTCCGTATGCCGGTCGAGGACATATCCGTCGCCAGGTAGCTGAAGTCGGCCAGCGGCGAGGCCATCGAAATCGAGCGGGCCAGTTCCGTCTGGGCTTTCTCCTTCTGGTGAAGGTCATCGGTCAGAACCTTGGCCTTGGCGTTCTGGATCCGGTTCGCGTCGTCCCACGCCTTTTGTCCCGCCGCCCGGTCCTCCTCGTACGCCTTCCTGTACTCCGGATCCTCAGCGACACGCCGCTTGACTTCGGCTTCCGACAACCGCGTGGCCAGGACCGGGTACTGTTTGAGGACTTCGGCCCGGTATTCCCGTTCGAGTTTCCGCCCGAGATCGTCCCGGTCGACGTCCGTCAGCCGCGAGGTTTCCCGCGAGACCTTGATCCGCGAAGGCGCCCGTGCGAAGAACGAGGCCACGTAGGGGCTCAAGTTGGGGATGACCAGGACGAGGAGGACCCAGACGAAGAGCGAGGTCATGATCGAGGAGGAGCTCGCTTTGTGGACCGATGAGATGAGGACGCCGATGAGATAGAAGACGGAGATGTAGAGGACCGCTCCCACGACGATCAACCCCAGCGCCCCCCAGTCCGCGCCCGACCAGTTCACCCGGGGGTGGAGAAGGATGATCAGCATCCCGGCGGCGACCGAAACGAGAAAAGGCCCGAGGAGCGTCAGCACGCCGCCGGCGAATTTGGCCAGGATGATTTTCGACCGGGCCAGTCCGTTGGCCAGCATCAGCTTCAGCGTCCCGTCTTCCTTTTCGCCGCAGACCGCGTCGTAGGACAGGATCAGGGCGATCAAGCTCACCAGGATCGTGACGATGAAGGTCAGGTCGATGAGGGGAAACATGACGGGGAGAGGGTCGTCGTCGAACTCTCCCATGTTGACGTCGGCCGTCAGGCCCCGGACGAGGGCCTGGAAGGGGATGGGCGGCTGGGTCGCCTGGAGGACGTTCTGGATCCTGTTGAAGTGCGCGTAGCTCCTGAGGTAGCTATCAATCTCAGCCTGGCGCTGGGAATATTCGTCCAGTTTTTTCGTGTAGTCGCCGGCCAGGACGAGCGCCGTGACGGCGACGACGACGAAGAGGATCACGAAGCTCGCGAGGAATCTGAAGGACAGGATGTTCGTCCGGATTTCCTTGGCGATGAGTGTCTTCATCATGGTCTCACCTCACGTCGTAGCGGACGAAAGCGACATAGGCCAGGGTGAACGAGAGGATGTTGAAGAAGACGAGCCAGGCCGTATCGAAGAGGGCGCCCCCGGCGAAGATCTCGGCGAGGGGCCTCGGCGCGTAGGTGAAAGCCGGGTACTGAACGTCCCGCTTCCCGGACCCCTGGTCGGCGATAAGCTTGTCGATGATCGAGTCCTTATAGCGGACGACCTCGCCCTTGATGCGACTCTCCTCTCCGATCCCCGTGCCGGCGACCTCGCTCGCCGCGTCGAGGAGGCTCGCGGCCGGCGAGATGCGGTTGATGTCCCGCGAGAGCCGGACCAGGCGCTCGAATCGGAGCCTGTAGTCGTTATCGAGCTTGTCGTTCTCGCTGCTTATTGCCCGGAAGTGGTCTCCCCAGGCCCCGTCCTTGATGCTCACCACGACCTCGCGCGTCCAGGTCTGCTGGCGTTTCTCGCTCAGGGCCCGGACCGAGGGGACGCTCACGAACTGCCGCGCGGCGAGCGTGCCCAGGTTGGGGATGATGAAGACGAACAAGGCCCAGATGAAGAGAAGGACGATGATCGAGGTCGCCGCCCGCCTGGTCAGGGCCGAGACGAGCATGCCGAGGCTCAGGAAGAAGCCCAGGTAGAGGAGCGAGAGGGCGAGGATGAGGCCCAGCCGTCCGAGCCGGCCCGACGAGAAGTGCACGTCCGGGTCGAGGAAAAGGACCGCGGCCCCGAGGAGCGTCACCAGGAGGAACGGGACGGACAGGCTCAGGAAATTCCCGATCCACTTGCCGGCTAGGACCTTGGCCCGGGAAACGGAACTGCCCAGGAGGAGCTTCAACGTGCCCTGCTCGCGCTCGCGGCTGACCTGGTCGAAGCCGAAGAGGAGGGCGACGAGCGAAAGGACGACACGGACGACGTAAAGAAAGTCCGGCGCGGGGAAGAACGAGTAAATGACGTTGCCCGAGGCCTGGCCGGCCCGGACCGTGACGCCGGTGAGGTCGATTTCGAAGGACCGGGTGATGGCGTCTTCGAGGCCCTTGGCGAAGATGGACAAGGGATTAGGCGCGACGAGGGCGATGGGCTCCCCGGGCTTCGGCCGGATGGTCTGGTAATCGGCCATCCTTTGCTTGTAGTTCTTGTGCATGATGAAGAGGCTCGTGGCGACGAGCAGGACGATCAGAAGGAGGACGATGAAAAATTTATAGCTCAGGAGGTTCGAGGCGATTTCCTTTCGGGCTATTGTCCAGGTCATAACGGCACCTTTTCGTTTATAGGGGGACACAATACTCTGTCCCTCTTTTTCTCTTCATTATTTAGTTCTTTCACTATCTTATCCTTCTCTCTCAATATTTATGCCGTTGGCAAAAGGAGGGACAGAGTATTGTGTCCCCCTATTTGTTTACTCGTGGCCTCTTACCTCACGTCCGTTCTCAAGAACGCCGAAAAGGCGAGGCCGGCCAGGATGATGTTCCAGACGAGCAGGCCCGCGATGTCCCACAGCCCATTGTGAAGGCCGTCGAGCAGAGATGGCCGGCTTTCCGAGAATTTCGGAAAGTCGGATTTGTCTCCCGTATACTCTTGCGGGAAAGGCGACTGGAGGTTGATGTACTTGCCGTTCAGGGTTGCCCCGGTCGAAAAACCCCAGGGCGAGGTGCCGACGACCTTTCCTACTTTCTTGAGGATATAGTTATCGTAGGTCCTGGAATAGTTCCTCACGTCCCTGAGAAACCGGGATTCGGCCGTCGGTCCGGTCTCGGACACGGCCTCGGCGGCATACTGGAACAGCGCGGCCGGCGAGGCGCGGGAAATCCGCTGGGCGAGGGCGGCGCGCTCCTGCATAGCGTTATCATAGTCGTCATAGAGTTTGCGGACGCTGACCTGGCCCTCTTCGTAGGCGCGGTCGGCTTCCTCGCGGATAGCCTGCTCGGTCTTAAGCTCTCCCTTTTGGATCCGGTCCTGGATCTTTGCGATCCGCTTCCAGACTTCTCCCTGGATAGTGGGCCCGACGAGCTTGGCCATCTCGTATTCGCTCGGAACCTTCGAGAATTTTTGGGCGGCGATGCTCGACGTGTCGGGGATGAAGAAGGCGAAAAAGATCCAGAAGGCCAGGAGAACGAGAAGGACCAGGGAAGAACGGGGAATGAGCGCGGAGAAAAGGAGGCTCAAGAACGCGAACAAGGACAGGTAGGCCAAGGCGAGGATGAAAAAGAAGACGATGCGTGCGAGGTTCTGCGGCCCCAGAACGGCCGGGAGAAAAACGCCGATCACAATGAGGCTGATGAGGAGTCCGGCGAGCAGGGGGATGGCGGCGCTCGAGATGATCGCCAGGTATTTGGCGGTCAGGAGTTTCACCCGGCCGACCGGATTGGACAGCACCAGTCGGAGCGTCCCCCGCTCCTTTTCCCCCGAAACGGCCTCGAACCCGAGGAGGATCACGTACAGGCTGAAGATGATCTTGATGATGAAGGCCCAGTCGAGCTCCGGGATGTCCGGCATCTTGAAATTGGCGGTCCCGGCGGGCATGGGCGAGAGCGTGAGCTTGGGTCCCAGCCAATATCCTTTCGGGCTTGATTTATCTCCCCCTTCGGCCATGAACAGGAGGGAACTCGGCGCCCGGTAAGGACGTGTCATCATCGTGCTGGGCTGCTGATCGTTCTCGGCGACGGCCTTGTGATGATCGGTGTTAAGCCGGGTGTACTGCTGGACGAAGACGAGCCCGTTCGCCGCGAACAGGACGATGCTCGCCGCGAGCAGGACGGCGAACTGGACGCTTCTCAGGTGATCCAAGAGTTCCTTCCGGATGATCGTCTTCATCGTGTCACCTCACGTCCTTTTTCAGGAAAGCCGTATAGCCGAGAGCGAAAAAGGCCAGGCTGAAGAAGGCGAGGAGGAGCCACGCAAGCCATGTCGCGGCGAAGGCCTCGGCCGTGGTTTCGACCGGAACACGGAATTCGATAGCCGGCGCCTTCTTGTAAGCCTCACGGTCGGTATACATAAGCTTCGACCGCTCGACGTGCTGCTGCCAATAGCGATAGACTTCCCGCATGAAGCGCTCGTACTCGGCCATCCCCGTGCGTCCGTACCGCTCCGCGGCCTGGTCGAACAAGACGGCCGGCGACAAGCCCGAGATCGCCCGGGCCAGGTTTGTCTGAGCCGTGAGTTTCCGGCCGAATTCCTCGTCGACCTGGTGCTCGAGGTCGGCCCTCTTAGCCCAGAGATCGATATTCCGCAAGCTGAGCTCCTTGCTCACCTCACCCTTTTGTACGCCCTGGCTGAAAGCCTCCTGGACCTTCTTCTGTTCCGCCTCGTAGGGCTGGAAGGCCGCCACTTTCTGTTGCGCGAGCTGCTCCTGGGACGGGAGCTTGAAAAGGTTTTCGGCGGCGATAATTCCCAGGTTGGGATAGATGACGATCAGGAAGACCCAGGCCTGGAGCAGGATCATCAAGGAGATGGAGGGCCTGTTGACCAGGACCGAAACGAAAAGACTGATCGTGTAGAAAACCGTGAGGTAGAGGGCTGAAACGCCGATGAAGGCGAGGAAGCGGGTCCATTCGCCGGAGGCGAAGGCGATGAACGAATGGGAAAGGACGAGGATCAGGGATGCGAGGGCGGCGACGGCGAGCGAGCCCATGATGACGAACCATCCGCCCAGGAACTTGCCGAGCAGGAGCTAGTCCCTTGGCACCCGATTGGAGAGGGTCAATTTCAGGGTGCCGGATGATTTCTCCTCGGACACCGCGTTATAAGCTATGAAGACGACCATCAGGCTCAGCACGACCCTGACGATAAAGGCGAAATCGACGGCCGCGAAGCCCGAAACGAGGCGATGATGCTGACTCGTCCCCTCGCCCATATACCCCGATGTGGTGGACGGGATAGCCAGGTAGGTGACCGTAATGCTGTTCCCGAGCCGCCGGTCCTTGCCCTGGATCAGGGTGCTGAGTACTTGTGGCGGCCGGTATAGGTGTTGGTAGAAACCGTCGCTCTTCATTTCCTGAACGGCGGCCTGGTAGTCCTGCAGGCGCCCTTTGTAATCCTGGACGTTGATGACCGTACTTCCGACCGCCAGGGCCAGTGTGATCCCGAGTCCGATCAGAAACTTGGCGGATTTCAGGTATTCGAGGATTTCGCGCTTGATGATGGTTTTAAGCATGAGATTCTCAATAGGGGGGACACAATACTCTGTCCCTCATTTTGTCTAACTTCCCTTTTTTCACTGTCCTGTCCTCTATTTCCAAGTCCCGTGCTGTTCGGGAATGAGGGACAGAGTATTGTGTCCCCAAAATTATTACCTCACGTCGTATTTGCTGAATTTGGCGTAGGCGAAGGCGAACGGCGCGATCAGCCAGAACGCAAGCGAGAGAAGGCTTCGCACGTTCTCCTTGAACGTTTCCGCCATGGATGCTGGCGCGATCGAAAATTTCGGCAGTTTCGACGCGTCCACGGGCATGGCCGAGAACGACATCGACATGAGCCCGCCCTCATGCATCATGAGCGTCCGCTTGACCTTGCTGAAGAGCTCGTTGTCGAGGGCCTTCTGGTGGGAGCGGACGGCCTCGATATACTTGGCCCGCTCGAGCTCTCCCGTGCTGCAGACGTCCGCGATAAACCGGGCGAAAGCGGCGCTTGGGGAAACGAGCGAGAGGTTGACGGCCAGGCCCAACTGCCTCCGTTTCTCCTGCGCGTAGGTCTCGTCTATGGCCGAAAGCTGCTGCCCCTTCCGCTCCCGGGCCCGCAGCTGGATGTCGTCCCGGATCGGCGCCCATTTTTTCATTTCAGGCGAGTTCTCGTCGTTAGCGGCGCCCTTTGGGTCCGCCCCGAAGACGAGGTCGTACTGGCGGCCGAGCTCTTTGGCTGTCTCCATGTCGAGCGACCGGACGAGGAGGGATTTCTGGAGCGAAACCTCCGTGTCCGTCCGGACGGGATGGACGAGGCGGGCGACCATGTCGCCGAGCTTGGGAATGATCAACTGGAACGCCGCCCAGACGACGAGGATGGCCACGAGGGAGGTCCGGGCTTTGGCCGCGCTCGTCGAGACCGCGATCCCGATCGTGAAGTAAGTCAGGATAAAGAGGGACGTCGCTAGGAATATGATCAGGACGCGCGTCGCCGTGTTGCCTCCGAAGAGCGGGAACGCGGCCAGCATGAGGACGACGGCGCCCAGCAGAAAGGCGAGGAGGAACGGGATCCACAACGCGAGAAACCCGCCGCCGATCTTCCCGGCCAGGAGCGTGTCGCGCGGCAGGCGGTTGGCGAGCATGGCCCGCAGGGTCCCCGACTCCTTCTCGCCCGAGACCATGTCCGAGGCGAAGAGCAGGGCGATCAGGCTGATGACCATCTGGACGAGGAAGACGAAATCGACCTTCCCCTGGACCGACAGGATTGATTCGTCGTCGCTCGCGGATTCTCCCGGCTTGAAGCCGTCTTGGGTGAATTCGTAGTAGCGGGGGAGGGTGCTCTCGAATCCCTGGGTGAAGACCGAGAGCGGGGCCGGCCGCCGGAAGCCCTTGATGGCCACGGTCCCGGCCATGACATCCTGGATCTTGATGGCCGCGGCCGCCTCGTTGGCCAGCCGCACCTGCTCGCTATAGTCCCGGACTCTCTTCCCGTAGTTCGCCTGGTTGACGGACATCCCGAGCGGGATGAGGAGGAGGCAGATGATGGCGAAAAGCGGGAAGCGGTAGCTGAAGATCGTCTCCAGCACCTCTTTCTTGATGATCGTTTTCAACATGGCGGTAGTCTCCTGGAACCGGTAGCGCCCGCGGGGCGTAGCCGGATAGGGGGACACAATACTCTGTCCCTCTTACTCGTGGCGCCCATCTGATCTCTCACCGTTATTGCCCTGACTTTCCGGCTGAGATAGCCCTTGCCGGCCAAAGGGGGACAGGGTATTGTGTCCCCCTAGGGATCCGTCAGGCCATCGTCAGGGGCTCGGACTTCATATAGTCGATGTAGATCTTGACCAGGTCTTCGTACTGGAGCTCTTCGCGGGTCCGCTCCATGACCAGCCGCCCTTCCTTCATGATCCCAACGCGGTCGCCGATTTCCTTGGCCCGGAAGATGTCGTGGGTCGACATCAAAATGGCCTTGCCTTCCTTCTTGAGCTCGGCCAGGATCTCCAGGAACTCCTCGGCCGCCTTGGGGTCGAGGCCCGAGGTCGGCTCATCGAGCAGGATGCCCGGCGCGTCCTTGATGACGGCGATCGAGATCCCGAGCTTCTGCCGCATGCCTTTGGAGAAGTTCTTGACCCGCTGTTCAAAAGCCTTCTCCTGGAGCGAGACCCGGCGCATGACCTGGTAGTAGTCGTTCTTGGCCAGGTTCGTCTTGCCGCCGAGTTTCGCGAAAAAGTCCAGGTTCTGGCGGGCCGTGAAGTTGCCGTAAAGCATGACGTTCTCCGAGACGAAGGAGACGTACTTCTTGGCCTCGAGCGGGTCCTTGGTGACGTCGATGCCGTTGACGTAGCAGGTCCCGGTCGTCGGCGGAATGAAGTTCAGGAAGAGGTTGATCGTCGTCGTCTTCCCCGCGCCGTTGGCCCCGAGCAGGCAGTAAACCTCGCCGGGGGGGATGTTTAGATTCAGATGATCAACAGCGAGGACGCCGTCCTCATAGCGCTTGGACAGGTCCTCGGCCTTCAGAATGGGTTGCTGTTTCGCCATGTTACCTCCTCGTTATGGAATGGCATTGTGTCCCCATGATTATTTTCGGTTGATACCGATATATGCACATTTGTATGCACATCAGCCCACTTATCGCACGTCATATCTCGTGAATGAAAAGTACGCGGCGGCAAAGAAGATCAGGTTGAACAGAACGAGCAGCACCACGTCCGGCGCCGTGTCCTTGAGCGTTTGCGCGAAGGCCGGGAACTCGTACCGGAACTTCGGATAATCGACCTTTTCAATTCCGTGCGAATCGCCGCCCATGGAGCGTGACGAATGGCCGTCATCGGAAGTGAAGATATCCTGGAACTGGTATTTGAAAAGGGCTCCGGACAGCTGGATATAATGGGTCTTCAGGGTTCGGGCGAAATTCTCGAGGTCGGCGACTCCGGTGTGGCAGAAATCGAGCGCCGCCTGGGTGTAGATCGACGCTGGAGAAAGCCGGGCGATGTTG
Source organism: Candidatus Aminicenantales bacterium (assembly GCA_049513915.1). GTDB lineage: Bacteria > Acidobacteriota > Aminicenantia > Aminicenantales > Saccharicenantaceae > DATKJS01. The sequence continues at coordinate 58,780 of JBEKVN010000011.1, forward strand.
AGGCTGAGCGCTCGCCGGACGGCCTTTTCCCTTTCGTACTGGTCGTCGTAATTTTGGAGGGTTTGCTCGATCCGCTCCTCGAAGTCCTTGGCCACGGGCCCTCTGGCCTTGGTGTAGGCGTCCCAGTTCCATGTGCCCTGCCCCTGCTCACTGAGATACTTGTTCATCAAAGGGGCCAGCGCCTTGCCTTTCTCTTTCTCGATCTGGTCCCGAAGCTGTTTCCGGCCGGCCCTCATGACCTCCTCGCTCCGGACCGGGCGGAGCAGCCCGGCGACCGGCTCGCTCGTCTTGGGGATAATGAACGTCATGAAAATCCAGACGAAAAAGCTCACCAGCAGGGCTAGGCTTGTCCGGTGCGTCCGGGTCGAGATCAGAAGGCCCAGGGAAAAAAGGGCCGAAAGATAGAGGACGGAAAGCCCCAGCAGGGCCAGTATCCGGGCGAGATTGGCGGCCGCGAACACCGGGAATCCTTCGAGGAGGAGCAGTAGAAGTCCAATGAGAAAGCTGACGCCGAGGGGGATCAGGAGGACGCTGAAGCCGCCCAGGAACTTGGCGGCCAGGACGCTGCTCCTTCTGGTCGGATTGGCCAGGACAAGCTTAAGTGTCCCAGCCTCCTTTTCGCCGCAGACTTCGGTTCCCGCGTAGAGGACGGCGAAAAGCCCGAGCAAGAAGCTCACGATGACGACGAAGTCGATCTTGCCGTTGATGTTGCTCAGAATCTCGTTCTGGGCCTGGGTCCCCTTGGCCTCGATCTGGTACTTGGAAAAGGTGACGGTCTTGGGGAGAACGATTTCGAGGCCGACGCCGAAAGTGCTCAGGGCACTCGGCATCCGGCTGATAACGGTTGAATTCTTGGCCTCATTTCGGGTGGATTCATATTCATGGAAGGCGCTCCTGTAGCTCGCGTAGTTCAGGAGCAGGCTGGCCGGAACGAGAACCAGACAGAGCAGAGAAATGATCATGAACTTGGGACTGAGCAGTTGATCCAGGATTTCCCGTCTTAAGAATGTCGAAAACACCGCATCACTCCGCCCGAAAAACGCGGCAAATCGGGGACACAATACCAATTTCCGAATTTTGTCAGACGGCCTGGATAGACCCAGCTTCCGCTAGCCCGGCGCGACCGGAAATAATTCGGAAATTGGTATTGTGTCCCCATATTTTAACGCTCTATTTATCTTCTCGTCAGCTTGATCCCGAAGACGACGATCCCGACGAGCAGCCCGACGAGGAGCAGGATCAGGACGGAGATGCCCAGCACGTTCGTCTTCGACGTGATGTGGATGCGGACGATCTTGTCCTCGGACTCGACGCGCCGGTTCTCGGCCGCCGAATCCGTCCGGATCTTGGGTTCGTAATCGCCGACCGAGACGTCCGCCGGCGGGACGAACTTGATGTTGACGACCTCATCCTTGTTCTGTTCGAGGTTCGCGATCAGGTCGGGCTTGATCTCGACGCGCCAATTGAGCGGCAGGTCGCAGAAAACGCGGATATTATTGAGCTTCCGTGTGCCCGTGTTCTTGATCGTGACGTCCATGCTGACGCTCTCCCCGACCTTGATCTCGTGGTAGAGGTTCACCGCCTGGACTTCGACCTTGGGCACGCCGCGCGGGATGAGCTCGAGCTTGACGGACCCGGCCTTCATGACGTCGATGTCCTTGACCTCGATCCCGGCGCCCGGCTTGGCTTTTTCGATCTCGCGGAGCTTCGCCGTCTGGTCGTTGTCCATGGCCAGGACAAAAAACTCCATCGGTTTGTCGAGGACGACCTGGGTGTCCGGATTCTTGGGGAGGTAGAGCTTGAGCTGAAGCTTGAGGCTCGTGACGCCCTCGCTGAACTTGATCTGGGAGAGGCGGGCCGAGGTCGTCGGGTCGGAGAACTCGTAGGTGATCTGCTGGGGGAGGTTGGCGACCTCGAGCTTGAAGACGTTGGCCTCGCCGCTGAATTTTTCGAGCGACAGGTCGTAGGTCGCCGTGCCCTCGAGGTCGGCCTCCTGCGAGAACTGAGCGGAGTTGACGGTCACGATGTTGGCGCTGACCCCCTTCTGGAGGAAGACCGAGGTCTTCTCTTCCTTTCCTGAATAGGAGACGCTGACCTCGAGATTTTCGACGTCCTTTAGGAGCTGGAAGGTCACCTCGCGCTCCGATTCGATGGGCAGGGTCTTGACGACTTTCTCATAGGGGTCGGAGATAATCTTGTTCTCCGAAAGGAGCGACACGTAGACGTCTTTAAGCTCCTTCATGAAGTCGAGGGGAAAAAGGTCCTCGGCGTTGATCTTGAGGTTGGCCAGCTCCTTGAGCTCCTTGGACGCATATCGAAGTGATACGCGGACAAATTTCTTGCCGCTCCTGTCCTGGAACTTGACGGCGCTCGCGACCGAGATCCGGGCCTCGCTGCCCATGAAGTTGATCAGGGCCTGCTGGTAGTCCACCTGTGCCTGGAGGTAGGCCGTCTGCCTCTGGGCGAAATCGGCCTCGGAGGTCAGGCCGTCCTCCTTGAGCTTCAGGTAGCGTTCGAAATCGGCCTTTTTCAAGTCGAGCGAGTACTTGGCGCTCTTTAGCTTGAGGATCTTCATGCTCTGGGATTCCTGCGTCTGGGCGAAGAGCACAGTCCACACCAGGACGAGGATCAAGACGGTGATAACGAGAATCTTCAGGATTTTCATATGCGTTCCTCCACGGGTGTCAGCTTTCTTTCTGCAATTATAGTGCCAAAATGCCCTGCGCGCCTAAACAGCACCGCGCGGAGGGCGAAAAAGGGGGACGGTCCTGGTTTTCTTCTCTCCCTGCCGAAGGTTCGCAAGGGGAAGGGCCCGTTTCGGCCCGATTATTGCATAATAAAATCGCGATGAGACTACCTCCAGGTAGAAAACAATGGAAAGCGTTACCTTGATTACCCACATATGGGCAACGGATTACCCAATTTACCCAACTGAGGCCTTTTTACAAAACCCCCGGTTTGCTGTATCCTTACATCGTTCCAGACGTGCAGTTATAAGTCCATGAGCGCGATTTTTCGTTCTTCCAAGGCCGGGACGGCGCGGGGGAAGGTCGCCGAGGGCGAAACGCGCCTCATTTTCCGGGAATTCGTCGAAAGCCTGAACCTCATCGAAGATTTTGACCAGATCACCTTCAACTTCCTGGGGACGGTCAAGGAAGCCGTCCCGGTCGACCGGCTGGCCTTCTTCATTTACGACAACGACCTGGCCCTGTTCCGCGTTTCCGCGTCGAGCGGCATCGATGAATCGCTGCTCAAGTCCTTATCCTTCTCACCCCACGGCCATCTGGCCAAGTGGCTCAAGATCAACAAGACCTATCTCCAGGTCCGGAGCCAGCCCGGCGTCTTCGATTTTCTGAGCGAAAAGGAAAAGGACATCTTCCGGACCCCCGGCTTCGTGCTCTGCTACCCGCTGCTTTCCATGAACCGGCTCATCGGTATCCTCTGCCTCGGCCCGAAAACGGCCGGCGATGAATACACCAGGCACGAGCTGACGTTCCTCGAATCCCTGACCCCCCAGGCCGGCATCGCCCTCGAGAACGCCATGCTTTACAAGGAACAGCGGGAGCGCTTCCGGCGCATGATCCGGGCCGACCGGCTGGCCACGATCGGTGAGCTGGCTGCGGGCGCCGCCCACGAGATCCGGAACCCGTTGACGGCCATCAAGTCCTCGCTCCAATACCTGGAGAGCCGCCTCCAGGACCATGAAGAGAGGGAAAAAAAGCTCCTGGCCGTGGCGCTTCAGGAGACCGACCGGATCGACGAGATCCTGGCCGCCCTGCTCTCCTTCTCCCGTCCCTCGGATATCAAGAAGGAGCCGTACAACCTGATCGTGACCCTCGAGGAAAGCCTGGCCCTGATCTCCTATCAGGCCCGGTCCGGCGCCGTCGACATCGAGACGAAGTTCCCCGAGGGCCCGGTTTTTCTCACCGGCGACAAATCCCAGATCAAGCAGCTCTTCCTCAACATTTTCCTCAACGCCATCCAGGCCATGGAACGCGGCGGGAAACTCACGAGCGAAGTCCTGGCCCTCGGCAACGGGAAGGTCCTCGTCCGGGTCGCCGACACCGGCGAGGGCATCCCCGAGGAGAACATGGACAAGATCTACGACCCCTTTTTCACCACGAAAAAAGGGGGGACGGGGCTGGGGCTTTCGATCTGCTACAGCATCGTCAAATCGCACCAGGGGGATATCGAGGTCAGGAGCCGTGTCGGCGAAGGAACGACCGTCCTCGTGACGCTGCCCGCGAGCTGAGCCGGAGAGATAACGCATGAAGCCTAAGATCCTGATCGTCGACGACGAGAGAAACATCCGCGACATCTTCTCCCTGCTCCTCGAGGACCACGGCTACGAGGTCGAAACGGCGGCAACCGGCGGGGCGGGGGTCGAAAAAGCGCGGCTCTTCGGGCCCGACGTCGTCCTTCTCGACATGAACCTTCCCGACATCCCCGGCCTCGACGTCCTGGCCCGCCTCAAGGAGGCGCACCCGGAAACGGGGATCGTCATCGTCACGGCCTACGGCACGATCCGCAGCGCCGTCGAGGCGACCAAGCTCGGGGCCTACGCCTACCTCGAGAAGCCCGTCGACAACGAGGAGATGCTCCTCACCGTGGCGCGGATCCTGGAGGTCAAGACGCTCAAGATGGAGGTCGAAAACCTGCGGACGGAGCTCCACTCGCGCTACCGCTTCTCGAACATCATCGGCATGAGCAGCCGGATGAACTCGATTTTCCAGCTCATGGAGAAGATGTGCCGGGTCGACGGCACCGTCCTCATCACCGGGGAAAGCGGCACCGGCAAGGAACTCGTCGCGAGGGCCATCCACTTCGCCAGCCCCCGCAAGGACGGCCCCTTCGTCGTGGTCAACTGCGGCGCCATTCCCCGGGACCTGATCGAGAGCGAGTTTTTCGGCCACGTCAAGGGCGCCTTCACGGACGCCCGGACCGAGAAGACGGGCACGTTCGAGCTGGCCCACAAAGGGACGATTTTCCTCGACGAGGTCGGCGAGCTTTCCCAGGACGCCCAGGTCAAGCTCCTTCGGGCCCTCGGCGAACGGGAAATCATCAAGGTCGGCGGGACGAAGACCATCCCCGTGGACGTCCGGGTCATCGCGGCCACCAACAAGAACCTCGAGGAGCAGGTGAAAAAAGGCGCCTTCCGCGAGGACCTGTATTTCCGGCTGGCCGTCCTGTCGCTCGAGCTCCCGCCGCTCCGCGAAAGGACCGAGGACATCCCCCTCCTGGCCGAGCATTTCATCCGGAAATACGCCGGCGAGCTTGGCAAGGACGTCAAAGGGATCACGGGCGCGGGTCTGGCTCTGCTCGCCGCCTACATCTGGCCCGGGAACGTCCGCGAGCTCGAGAACGTGATCTACGAGGCCATGGTCATGTCCGATATCGATTGGCTGGACGAGAAGTCCCTGCCGTTGAGGCTGCAGGCGCCGGGCCGGACCGCCGATCCCAGCGAGGGGGGCGTCCCCCCTGTCCTGCCGCCGCAGGTCCTGAAGGACACGGTCCCTTCCCTGAAACCACCGCAGGCCTTGAAGGACGCCGTCCAGGGCATCGCCGAGCGGACCGAGAAAGAGCTCATCCTGGAGGCCTTGCGGCAGACGGCCGGGAACCGGACCCAGGCGGCGAGGATCCTCGGGATCAGCCGCAAGACCCTGTTCAATAAGATGACGGTGCTCCAGATCCGGTGGCCCGGCCGGCCGGAGAACGAAACCTCATGAATTTGCGTATATATACTCTAGGGTGTCGTTTTGCGGCCCCCGGGCAAGTTGCTAGACTGAACATTCTTTCGGCAAGATATCGTTGTGGAGGACGGACATGAATAAAAAGACTTTTTGTGCCGTGGTCGTTATCCTGGCCCTATCCGGCCTGATCTCGTTCGGGCAGGACAGGAAGGAACTCTCCCTCACCCTCGAAGATTCGATCGCCAGGGCCCTCAAGAACAACCTCAACGTGGCCGTCGAGGTTATCAGCCCCGAGCTGGCCGGGGCCTCTCTCTCTCAAGCGAAACAATACTACATGCCGACGCTCCAGGCCGATTATACGACCAGCCGGTATGAACAACCCTCGACCTGGTCTCTCCAAAACGTGGGGACGTATATCCAGAACGGCACGGACTCCGGCCTCACGGTCCAACAGCAGATTCCTTTCGGGGGCAGCCTCACCGCGTCCCTGACTTACCAACGAGCCAAGACCAACCAGCTGTTCCAGAACTTCAACCCGTCGTATACGGGCAACCTGAGCTTCGCCCTGACGCAGCCCCTGCTCCGGAACTTCGGCTGGAGGGTCAGCCGCCATCAGATCATCGTGGCCCAGAACAATCTCGACGTCTCGCGCAGCCAGTTCAAGACGACCCTGATCGACACGGTCTACTCCGTCGAGTCGGCCTATTGGAACCTCGCTTACGCCTTCGAGAACCTGAAGGCCCTGCGGCAGTCCCTCGATCTCGGCCGGGACCTCCTGACCAAGACGAAAAAAGAGGTCGAAGTCGGACAGAAAGCGCCCATAGAAGTTCTCAACGCCGAAACCACGGTCGCCCGGCGGGAGGCCGATATCCTTCAGGCCGAGGCCTTTGTCCAGCGCTATCAGAACCAGTTGAGCATCCTTCTCAACCTGAACGCGGACCCGGCGGCCAAGGGGTTGGCGATCGTGACGGCCGACAAGCCCGCCTTCAAACCGTTCCAGATCACGTACGAGGAGGCCCTCGAGAGAGCGATGGCCAGGAGGCCCGAACTCGAGGCGTCGAGGTTCAGCATCGACACGAGAAGAATCAACTTTACGGTCGCCAGAAACCAGCTCCTGCCTCAGGTGGACCTGAAGCTGCAAAAAACGAGCCCGGGGGTTTCGGGCGACAGGCTCCTTTATCTCAACAACGATCCCTTCTCGGGCGTCGTCATCGGCACGATCCCGGGCAGCATGGGGCAGGCGTTCCGCGACGCTTTCCGGTTCCTGTACGACAACTGGTCGGTCGGCGTCGTCCTGACCATACCCTTCGGCGACGTCGTCGGCCGCGCCAACTACGCCTACGCCAAGCTCGACCTCGAGCAGAGCCAGGCCCGGCTCAAGAACGAGGAACAGCAGATCTCCCTCGAAGTGAGCGACGCCGTCCTGACTCTCGATACGGCGGCCAAGAGCGTCCAGGCCTACGGGATCGCCCGCGAGCTGGCCGAGAAACAGCTCGAGGCCGAAATGAAGAAGCTCAGCGTCGGGATGTCGACGAACTATTTCGTCCTGACGTATCAGGATGCCCTGGCCAGCGCCCGGAGCGCCGAGCTCAAGGCCCTTGTCGATTACAATATCGCCCAGGCCAAGATCGCCCAGGTGACGGGCTCGACCCTCGAGGCGCGCAACATCACGCTTTCCGATTACATCAGGTAGGCGAAGATCGACGGAGGCTCTCTTTTTCTTGCCTTGCTTTTTTTCGCTGTGCTAAGATGACGGGGTGAGCAACTCCGCCGCCATCTTTCATATGGACGCCGGGCTCGAATGGGGCGGCGCGGAGCGCCAGACCCTGGCCCTGGCCCGCGAGATCCGCAAACGGGGCCTCGGCTCCCGGCTCGTCGTCCAGCCGGAGAGTCCCCTCCACAAGAAGGCCGCCGCCGAAGGCCTGCCCGTCATGGCCCTCAAAATGCCAGGCGGGCGGAGCCTCGTGTCCGCCCTGCGCCTGGCCTCCGCGATGAAGCGCGAGCGGTGCGTCCTCGTCCACTTTCATGACGGGCCGTCCCTGGCCGTCGGCTCGACGGCGGCAAACTGGGCCAAGGTGCCCATCCGGGTCCTCTCCCGGCTAGGGGAAACCGCGTCCAGGTCCGGGCGCGCGGCCGCGAAGATCGCCGACGCCGTCATCGCCGGCTCCGACGGCGTCCGGAACGTCCTCGTCCGCGGCGGCGTCCCCGAAAAACGCGTTGACGTCGTCCCGGCCGGCATCGATTTTTCACCCTATGAGGATCTGCGATCCCGGGATTTCCTCCGCAGGGAGTTTTCCTTCGCCTCCGATGACTTCCTGGTCGGCGTCGTCGCCGGCCTCGAAGACCCCAGGAGCTACCACGAGATGCTCGGGGCCGCCAAGATCATCGTCGATCATGCCCCCAAGGCCAAGATCATCATCCTCGGGGAAGGCGCCCTGCGCCTAGAGCCGGACAAGAAAGGCCACGACTTCCCGTCGGGCGGCGTCGTTTACTACCTCGGCTTCCGCGATCACCAGGCGCAGGTCCTGGCCTCCCTGGACGTTTTCGTCACGACCTCGCCCCTGATCGGGTTCGGCGGCGGCCTCCTCGACGCCATGGCCAGCCGCGTTCCGGTCGTGGCGACGGAGGCCGGGGGGGCGCCGGAGGTCCTCGTCCACCGCGAGACCGGGCTCCTCGTGCCGCTCCGGGACCCGCACTCCCTGGCCGAGGCCGTCCTGAAGTTCTACCTCGACAGGAACCTGGCGGCGCGCCTGGCCCAGGCCGGGCAGGACGCCGTCCGGGAAAAATATTCGGCCGAGGCCATGGCCCGCAAGGTCATCGCGGTCTACGAGCGCCTGGCTTCGCGCAAGGGGGTCAAGCTTGGCTGAGAAGGTCAGGATCCGCGCCCTGGACTTGTTCGAGGATTTCGAAAAACTCCTGCACATTCAGCGCGCCGTCTGGAATCACGAGGACGTGGACCTGACGCCCGCCCACCAGTTCTCGGTTTCGAGCCGGATGGGGGCGATCCTCCTCGGGGCGTTCGTCGGCCGCGAGCTTGCGGGCTTCGTCTATTCCTTTCCGGCGGTCTTCGGCGGCAAGTTCTGCCAGCACTCGCACCTCCTGGCGGTCCTCCCTCAATTCCAGGGCCTGGGGCTCGGCAAGGCCCTCAAGTGGGCCCAGCGCGAGGAGGCCGTGCGGAGGGGATATCGGCTCATCACCTGGACATTCGACCCTCTCCAGACGCGCAACGCCAACCTCAACCTCCAGGCCCTGGGGGCCGAGTCGCGGACATATTTTCATAATTTTTACGGCCTGACGCCGGCCCTGTGTCTGGGGCCGGGCATCCCGACGGACCGGCTCCTGATCGAATGGCCGATCCGGCGCGGCCGGGTCAGAACGCGGGCGGACGGGACTGGAAAGAAGCCGGGCTACGACCCGGCTTTGCTTCCGAAGGCCCTGGAGCGGAAGGCCGGCGAGGAGGGGACGTTCGCGCTGCCGGCCAAGCCCAGGCTCAACCTCGCCGACCCCGTGCTCCTGGTCGAGGTGCCCCGGGATATCAAGGCCTTGGCCTTCCGCTGCGACCTCATCGCGGTGTGGCAGACGAGCCTGCGGCGGACGATGCAGACATATTTCGGACGGGGGTATTACGCCGATCATTTCTGTTTCGGGGACCGCTGTTTTTATGTCCTGAGGACACGCCCATGACCATCGAGAGGATCGAGATGTCGCTGCTGCGGCTTCCCTATGTCCACTTCTTCGAGACGTCCTTCGGCCGGGCCTTCGACCGGACCTTCATCATCATGAAGGCCTATTCCAGTGGTGTCTGCGGTTACGGCGAGTGCGTCGCCGAGGAGGCGCCGCTCTACAGCAGCGAGACGACCGAAACGGCCTGGCATGTCCTCAAGGATTTCCTCATCCCTCTCGTTTTCCGGAAGGGCCTCGACGAGCCCGCGGATTTCGCGCGCGAAGCCGGGGTCTTCCGGGGGAACCGCATGGCCAAAGCGGGCCTGGAGCTCGCCCTGTGGGACCTCAAGGCGAAAAGGCTCGGCTGGCCCCTGCGCAAGGTCTACGGGGGAGTCCGGGACGAGGTCGAGGCGGGGGTGAGCTGCGGCATCGAGGACTCGATCCCCGAGCTCGTCGCCCGCGTCGGGTCCTACCTCGAGCAGGGATATCGGAGGATCAAGATCAAGATCAAACCCGGCTGGGACGTGAAGGTCTGCGAGGCCGTGCGGCTGAAATATCCGGACATCGTGCTCCAAACCGATGCCAATGGCTGCTACAGCCTGGCCGATAAGGAGACGCTCAAGGCCCTCGACGCGTACCGCCTGCTTCTCGTCGAACAGCCCTTCCCGCCTTACGACCTTTGGGACCATGCCCAGCTGCAGAAGGAGATGGCGACCCCCCTTTGCCTCGACGAGAGCATCCTGTCGCTCGACACGGCCCGGGCGGCGCTCGAGATGGGGAGCTGCCGGATCATCAACATCAAGGTCGGGCGCGTCGGCGGGCCCGTCGAGATGCGCAAGATCCACGATTACTGCGAGGGGCGCGGGGTACCGGTCTGGTGCGGCGGGATGCTCGAGAGCGGGATCGGCCGGGCCCACAACCTCCATATCGCTTCGCTCCCCAACTTCAAGCTCCCCGCCGACCTCTCCGCCAGCCGCCGATACTACAAGGAAGACATCATCGACCCGGCGATCGAGCTCAGCGGCCCGGGGAAGATCCGCGTCCCGGACGGGCCGGGAATCGGGGTCAACCCCGTCGAGAAGCGGATCAAGAAAGCTACCGTCCGGGCGGAAGTCTTCCGCCCTGCGTGAGAATCCGCGCAAAGAGTAAGAATGGGTTAGGTCTACGGCTGGGAGAGGAGTCTCCGGAGCGACCGGCAGAATTGCGGCGGAGCAGCTCGGAGCCGCAATTCTGGGAAATATCCGAAATAAGCCGAAATAATTGGCGAAAAGTAGACCTGACCCCTTCTTGAGACCTTCCTTGAAAACCATCGGATCTTGACAGATGCCGTCACTCTGATTATCATTCTAATGATAATGATTATCGCTATCGATAGTAGGCCGCATTCATGAAAACGAACCGGGCTCGCCAACATCAAAACCAGATCAAAGACCATTGCACGCGCTGGACCGTTCCCCGCGAAGAGATATTTGACCTTCTGATCCGCAGCCAGCAGCATTTGAGCGCCAAGGAAATCTATGCCACCCTGAGTCCGGCGAATCCGGAAATCGGATTGACGACGGTCTACCGAACCCTTGATCTCCTGGCCAATGCGGGGTTGGCCAGAAAGATCAACACGGGCGACGGCCAGGTCCGCTTCGAATACATCCGGGGCGACCACTCGGACCATCATCACCACCTGATCTGCACGGGATGCGGGACGATCTTGAATTACCGCGACTTCGAGAAAGAGGAACTCGACCTCGTCCGGAAGACCGAGGAGATCCTGGCGGCCAAGCATAAGTTTCTCATCCGTGAGCACAACATCGAGTTCTTCGGCCTCTGTGAAGACTGCCGCCCCGGAGGGAGAAAATCGCCCATCAAATGAGACAAGCCATATCACCGGGCCAGTCGGCAGCCCATGCCCGTATGCCGGATGAGCCTGTCGAAGGGAGTTCACATGAGAATTGCCATCGCCACCGACCAGGATTTCGTGTCCTCGTGCTTCGGGTGTTGCCCGGATTGCACGATCGTCGAGATCGAAGGGGGCAGGGTCCTCCGAACCTTCGTGGTCCCCAATCCCGGATGGAGACACAAGTATTGGGCCGATTTTCTGCAAAAGAACTCCGTGGAGTCCCTCATCGTCGGAAACATCGGAGCCAATGCGAAAGCCGTTATTCGGTGGGCCGGGATCCAGGTGCTCTCTGGTGTCACCGGCCAATTCGATGATGTCATCCGCAGGTATCTTGAGGGCTCTCTTCAGCCGGGGACCGGCGACTGCAGCGCCGCCCGGCACGCTCCGGCGGATTCCCCGTGCCAGAAGTCATCGTGACCGCAGGGGCCTTCCCCGGGGCGGGGACCGGGCCGGGCGGTCCCGTCGACCGGGTGCCCTCCGCAAGGCCCGAGGATGAGTAAGATGATTTACTTGGACAGCAGCGCCACGTCGTATCCCAAGCCCGAATCCGTCTACGTCTTTATGGATCGATTCTATCGAAAGTCGGGCGTCAACCCGGGCCGGTCCGGCTATGACCTATGCATGGAGGCGGGTGAGCTCCTGGATGCCACCCGAAAGCTCCTCACCCGCTTCTTCAACGGCCGGGACCCGAACCGGCTCTGCTTCTGCTACAATGCGACGGACGCGCTCAACCTCATCATTTTCGGCCTGCTCCGGGACGGGGACCATGCCGTCACGACAACGCTCGAGCACAACTCGGTGCTGCGTCCGCTATTCCATCTTTCCCAGCATGGCGGAGTGGACGTTGATTATGTTCCGTTTGACGGTGCCGGATTCGTCGACCCCGACGAGATCCGCCGGCGCTTCCGCCCGAACACGCGGCTTGTCATCCTCAACCACGGCTCGAATGTCATCGGGACGGTCCAGCCCATCAAGGAGATCGGCCGCCGCTGCCGCGAAGCCGGGGTCCCTTTCGCCATCGATGCCTCCCAGACCGCGGGCCAGGTCCCGTTGGACCTCCAGGACGCCCAGGTCGATGTCCTGGCCTTCACGGGCCACAAGTCGCTCTTCGGGCCCACGGGGATCGGCGGATTGTATGTCGGGGAGAATATCACCATCCGTCAAACCCGGGCCGGCGGCACAGGCGTCCGTTCGGCAGAGCGCTTCCACCCGGAGGATTACCCCTACCGTCTTGAGTACGGCACTCCGAACATCCTGGGCACGGCCGGCCTCAACGCCGGGGTGACCTGGGTCATGGAGCGGGGCATCACGTCCATCGCCGCGCATGAGATGAGGCTCACGGCCATGCTCCGCGACGGCCTCAAGGGCATCGACAGGGTCATCCCTTACTGCCAGGAGGACCTCGCGAATCACCTCCCCGTGCTGAGCTTCAATATCGACGGCCTCGAGGCCCTCGACACCGGGACCCTGCTCGATGTCGATCATAACATTGCCTGCCGCACGGGGCCTCATTGCGCCCCGCTGGTCCATGAGCAGCTGGGGACGGCGAAGATCAAGGGTTCCGTGCGTTTTAGCGTTGGCCCGTTCAATACGGAGGTCGACATCCGTACGGCGGTCGAGGCCGTAGCGGCGATCGCGTCCCAGGGCTATGGCCTGCCGAGGGACAGCGCTAGGTCGACGAACATATAAGCCCCCGAAAATGCCGCGGTTTTCCCCGGGGAGAGTCGCGGGCCGTCTTGACTAATCATTACGTAACCGATAGAATCCATAAGAATTTATCGATGGAATAAGGGCCATCCGCATGAAAAAAATCGTCATTCTGGGCGCCGGGACCGGCGGGACGGTCATGGCCAACCTCCTCTGGAAGCGCCTGGACCGGGAGGGCTGGTCGATCACGATCATCGACAAGGACAACGACCATTATTACCAGCCGGGTTTTCTGTTCATCCCCTTCGGGTTTTACGTCAAGGAGGACATCCTCAAGCCGAAGTCGAAATTCCTCCCCCTGGGCGTCGAATTCGTCGTCGCCGGGATCGACCGGATCGAACCGGACGGGAACACTGTCGTCCTGGCAGACGGCCGCCGGATCGCCTACGATTTCCTGATCGTGGCGACCGGGGCGGACATCGCGCCGGGCGAAACCCCGGGCATGCTCGACGGCTGGCGCGACACGATCTTCGATTTCTACACGGCCGACGGCGCCGCCGCCTTGGCCGAGAAGCTCAAGTCGTTTCCGGGGGGCCGTCTCGTCATCCACGTCAACGAGATGCCCATCAAGTGTCCAGTGGCTCCGCTCGAGTTCGCCTTCTTCTGCGACTGGTGCCTCCGGCGGCATCACCGTCGCGAGGCGATCGACCTCGTCTACGTCACGCCGCTCTCGGGCGCCTTCACGAAGCCCGTCGCTTCGAAGGCCTTCGGGGCCCTCCTCGAGGAGAGAAGAATCCAGACCGTCACGGACTTCAGCGCCGAGCGGATCGACGCCGCCGCGAAGAAAATCGTTTCCTACGACGGCCGCGAGGTTCCCTATGACCTCCTCGTCACAATCCCGACGAACATGGGGGCGGAGGTCATCGGGCGGTCGGGGATGGGGGACGAGCTCAACTACGTGCCGACGGACCCCAATACGCTCCAGTCCAAAAGATACGAAAATATCTTCGTCATCGGGGACGCCACGAACGTGCCGGCTTCCAAGGCGGGGTCGGTGGCCCATTTCCAGTCGGAAATCCTCGGGGAAAACATCCAGAGGGCGATCGATAAGAAACCGCTCAGGCCCGATTTCGACGGCCATTCCAACTGCTTCATCGAGACCGGGCGCCGCAAGGCCATCCTGATCGATTTCAATTATGAGACCGAGCCGCTCCCGGGCCGCTTTCCGTTCCCCGTCATCGGCCCCCTGCCGCTCCTCAAGCCGAGCCGCCTCAACCACGTCGGGAAGCTGGCCTTCCGCTGGATCTACTGGAACATGCTTCTGAAGGCACGGCCGATCCCGTTCATCCCGGCCCGGATGAAGATGGCGGGGAAAAAACGGCCCAACGCCGCGTGAGAAGTCCCGAAACCGCGCGACATCGCGACATCTGGTAAAATAGATCCTTAAGTCGAAGGAGGGTCGCATGCCTCAGAAACAATTCGGAAACGTAACGGTCGAAGTCGATGCCGAAGGCTTCATGACCAGCCAGGCGCAGTGGACGCGCGACATCGCCGCCGCCATCGCCAAGGAAGAGGGGATCGCCGAGCTGACGCCGGCCCACTGGAAAGTCATCGAGTTCATGCAGAAGGAATTCAAGGAGACCGGCCAGGCGCCCACCATCCGCAGGCTCAATAAGACGGGCGTCGCCGGCACCAAGGAGCTCTACGATCTCTTCCCCGGCGGGCCGGGCAAGAAAGCGGCCAAGATCGCGGGGCTGAAAAAACCCGAAGGCTGCGTCTGAAGGAGATGGCCATGGAAGAGAAAATCAAGAAAGTATCGATCATCATCTCGAAGGGCGGGCTCGACGGCGTCTACCCCGGGCTGATCATGGCCAACGGGGCCCGGATGGACGGCATCGAGGCCAACCTGTTCTTCACGTTTTTCGGATTGGACGCCATCGTTAAAAAGAGGATGGGGAAGATCAAGATCGCCACGGTCGGCAACCCGGGGATGCACATGCCGTCCCTCCTGGGGATCGTGCCGGGGTTTTCGGCGATGGCCACGGCGATGATGAAGAAGACGATGGACAAGCTCGACATCCCGCCCATCCCCGAGTTCATCGAGATGGTCGCGGACGCCGGCGGTAAGCTCTACGCCTGCAAGGCCAGCGTCGACATGTTCAAGCTGAAAAAAGAGGATTTCTGCCCGCAGGTGGATTCCATCATCAACGTCGGCGCCTTCTATGACATGGCGGCCGGCGGCCACATCATCTTCACCTGAAATGGGGACGGTCCTGGTTTCCCGGTAATTTCCGTCTCATTCTTTGGTCTGCCTAGCCTTGGGCGGCCGCCCGACGGGGTGCTTTTTGTTTGGGAAACCCCAAAAAGCCTCAGCTTTTTTGATAAAGGCGTCGCTCCCGATGTACCGTTGATCCCGAAGCCTTTGAGAGGAGACCGTCGACGGATCGACGACGAATGTTGTATACAAGGTCCGCCTCTTCTCGGGGACTGAGGAAAGCGCTAAGTATGCGGGATCGGGACTTACCAGCGGGTCCTCGGCACCGAGGGCGTAATATGGGTATGAGCTAAATTGATAATGCTCAGGGGCTTCGACCATTTTTGCCCGCACCGGGTTGAGCTCGATATACTTACCGCACTGGAGGAGGTACGGGTCGGAATCGATAATGTTGCTATGGAACCTGTTTTGGAAAAAGTGCCCGCAGTATCCGTACTTATCCCTATACAATGAGAAATAGGAGAGGTTGACTCTCAGCATGAATCTGGAGAGCCCTTCGCTCCTCCTCACCCCAAGAATGATGTGGATATGGTTGTCCATTAGGCAATAATGATAAATGACGATTTCGTGGGGCTGTTTGAACCTATAGAGCTGTGCTAAGTAATATTCTTTGTCTTCCGGCGCACGAAAGATCCATTGTTTGTTATTTCCTCTGATCCAGATATGCAGCGGGAGGTCTTCTGGAACAAGCCTCCTAGTGCGCGGCACGAGCGAATTCCTTGCTTTCCTCAAAGCAAAGACGATTTCCGCGATGTCTTTCTCTCATATCACAGGTTTCCGAGAGAAGGGGGGAAGCGCAACGTGAAACAAGGATATTCAGGCAAAGACAGTGGGGATTGCCGGGAAAACCAGGACCGTCCCCATTTAGGCCTGCAATCGTGCCGAGAGCGGAGGGCCCCTTATTCCTCCGCGGGGGGCGCCTCGAGAATCTCCAGGGCTTCCTTTTCCCTGTCCTGGGGGACCTGAACCCGCGTGAGGCCAGGGAAGTCGCTAACCATGCCGAGAACTCTCCCGAAGGAATCATAGGTTACCCGCGCGGGGATCCCGTAGGACTCAAGCAAGTTCTTTAGGACTTCGGCCTCGGACAGGCCGCATGTCTGGACCGTGACCCATTCCATGAGCTCATTTTAGCACAGAACGAGGCCGCGCAGAACCAAGCGGAAAAGGGCGAAGCCGGACGCGCCGCGGGGGATCCGTTTAGGAGTGGTCGCGTCTACGCATTGCCAGTCCTGGCGGCGTTGACTGTCAATACCTAAACGCGACCCCGTAACGCACCGTGTCTCATGGGTTCCCGAGAGAAGGGGGGAGGGGAGCGAGGTTTGCCGGGAAAACCAGGACCGTCCCCATTTACGCCTGCTCGGTTTTGCCGGGGTCCAGGCTGGTGCCGCAGTTCGGACAGACTTTCCAGCCCGCCTCGACCGGCTTCTTGCACGACGGGCAGACCATCTTCATGGGCCGGCCGCAGTGGGGGCAATAGGTGAACCCCGCCCCGACCGGCTTGCCGCAATTCGGGCACTTCTCGCAGCAGACCGCCTGCGTCCTCACCGCCGACTCGTTGCGCATGATCAGGAAGATGATCAGCCCGACAATGTTGCCGATCAGGACGAGGAGCGCCCAGAGCAGCCCGTTCATCCCCCGTTTTTGGGCGTCCCGGTAAACCCAGACGATAATGAAGGCCCACAGGGCGAAGAGGGCGAGGGGCATGAACAGGAGCGGGATGAACCGGAAAAACCCGCCCACGGCTTCCCCCGCGCCCCGGAAAACATGCGTGACGCCCGGAAAGAGGCCGAAGGGAAGAACAAAAAAGATCGACCGGAAAGCCAGAAGCAGCATGAGCCCGATCAGAATGATGATCGCCCATGTCGCGCCGTTGTTATTCGTTGTCATGGCAACCTCCATAAAACTTTTTATCCAAGCCTATATCCTGGTCGGTGGCCTATCGCTCCGAAGTCCGGGTCGGCCGCAGGATGACCGGCGAGAGAAAGAGCATCAGGGCGTTCTGGGCGATGAACACGATCGCCGCCCATGCGCTCGACGGCAGAGGCTGTCCGGGAGTGACGTCGATGAGGGTGACCGTCAGCCAAATGACCGCCAGCACGGTGAACAGGAGCGACACCGCGGTAACCGCCAAAGGCACCTTCGGCCTCGCGGCGGCCGCGGACTCTGCCGCCGCGCCCGCTCCCACGGCTTCCAGGCAGAGATTCCGCGTCCTCAAGTCGAGGGACCGCGGCAGCCCCTCCCGCCCTATCTCCTTCAATCCCTCCCGGACTACGCCGCGTCCGGCCTCGAAGGCCCGGCAGCCGGGGCAATTCCGCAGGTGCTCCTCGACCCCCCGCCGCTCGCCTTCTTCAAGGTGCCGTTCTTCGCTTTCGAGAATGAGACGTTCGATCGCCTTGCAGTTCATGGCTTACTCTCCTCCTCCGCCCCCGTCCGCTGTCCCCCCGGTTGGAACGCGGCTAGGTCTTTCTGGAGGCTCTTGACGGCCCGGTGCAGGAGCGTCCGCACGGTCGTTTCCGGGATGCCCAGCATCCGGCCGATCTCCGCGTGCTTGTAGCCCTCGACGTCCTTGAGCACGAAGATTTCGCGTTGCTGGCCCGGGAGGCGTGAGATGGCTCGCCGGAGGCAGAGCCGGAGGTCCGTCCGCCCCGCGAAGTCCCTGCTCGAAAAACGTCCCGATTCCCAGCCTGGGTCCGCGTCCGCCGCCTCGCCCGCCATCGACCGCGCCCTTTCCAGGAAAAACAGCCTGCGGATCCGCTTCCTCCTCAGGGAGTCCCGGTGGAGGTTGGCCGTGATCGTAAAGAGCCAGGCCTTGGGGTCGCCGGTCCGGGATTCGTCCCGGCCGGACCGCACGGCCCGCAGCCAAGTCTCCTGAAAAAGGTCCTCGGCGTCGCGCGCGTTGTCCGTCAGGGCGCGGGCCAGGCGATAGACGGGCTCCTTGTACATCTCGTACATCTTGTCGAAGGACTCCGGCGTGAGGCGCAGGACCTCCGGCCGGGGGGCGGCTCTTAATCCGGGCATTACGGCTTCCATTGCGCATTCCGTCTCACCCTCCAAGACGCGCGAGACGGAGTTTCGTTCCGCCCCGTATTATATTCGATATTGAAGCTCCATGGACGTGAGTCTGAGGAATCCCGCGAAGGGGATTGATTTCCGCGTTCACAGGGGGTATGTTTTTCTCGGTTCCCCGAGGGCCGGCCATGATTTACGGCGCGCATTGCTACCTGTTCACCCGCAGCTGGTCGGACGACGACGTCCGCTTTCTCGACGTCGCCGCCGGGCTGGGCTTGGGGATGTTCGAGCTTTCGGTCGGCGACGACGTCGTCTTCGATCCCCGCCTGACGCGGCGCAGGGCCCGCGCCGCCGGGCTCGACCTCCTCATCGGCCCGGGCGGGCTATGGCCCCCGGACTGCGACCTCTCTTCCGACGATCCGGCGGAGCGGGCCAAGGGCCTGGCCTGGCACAAGCGGCAGGTCGACCTCGCGGCCGACCTCGGGGCGGTCGCCTACGCGGGGTGCCTCTACGGGCATCCGGGGGTCGTCAAGCGCCGCCGCCCCCCGGCGGACGAGTATCCGAGGACGGCCGAGGGGCTTCACGCCCTGGCTGAGTTCGCGTCGGCCCGGGGCGTCGCCGTCGCCCTCGAGCCCATGAGCCACTTCCGGACGCATATGGTGAACACGCCGCGCCAGCTCATGCGGCTTATCGAACTCGCCGCGCACCCCAACCTCCGGACCCTTTTCGACACCTACCACGCCGTTACCGAGGTCCGGGATTACGCCGAGGGCCTCCGCATCCTGGGGCCGCGGCTCCTGGCCGTTCACGCCTGCGAGAATGACCGGGGAGTTCCGGGCGGCGGGCTGATTCCATGGCCTACGGTCTTCGAGGCCCTGGCCGGAATCGGGTTCAACGGCTATGTCGGTCTCGAGGCCTACAACTCGAGCCTGGACGATTTCGCCTTCGAGCGGGGCATGTTCCACAACGTCTGCCCGGACGGACGGGCCTTTATCGAGGAGGGGGTGGCGTTTCTCCGGTCCGTCGAGGCCCGCGTCAAGCGCGGGCTTCAGGCGGCTTGATCGATTTCAGGTAGGCTTCGATCTTGGCCTTGAGGGCCGGGTCCTGGATCTCCGGCAACACTTTTTCGAGGACGGGCCGCGCCTTGTCCGGCTGGCCGCTGTTTATGAAGGCGATGCCGAGATTGACCTGGAGGTTGACGTCCTTCGGGACGAGGACGAGGCCGGCCTGGAAACTCCCGGCGGCTTCGGCGAAGCGGCCGAGCTGGTTCAGGATGACGCCCTTGATGTTGTAGGACGCGGCGGAGCGGGGGTTGGCGCTGATGGATTTTTGGGCCTCCTCCAGCGCTTGGTCGAGCTTTTTCTGGCCGAGGTAGATCCGGGCCAGATAGAAGCTGGACATGCCGTCTTCCTTGATGGCATTGGCCTGCCTGAACTCGGCCTCCGCCCGGCCCATGTCGCCGGTCTCGAGGCAGGCCAGACCGAGATTGTAGTGGGCCTCCGGCAGGTCCGGGCGCAGCTCCGCGGCCGTTCCGAAGGCGGCGGCGGCCTCGGCGTAATTCCCTTTCTGGTAGAAGGCATGGCCGATGAGGGTGTGGCCGCCGTAATGCTTCGGGTCGAGGGACACGGCCAGGTTCCCGTACCGGAGGGCCTCGTCCGTGAGCCCGTACTTGAGGGCGACGACGCCCCTCTCATACTGGGACTGGGCGTTTGTCTCGTCCTTCTTCGGGGATTTCGTTTTCTGGGCCGCGGCCGTGGCGCAGCCGATGAGGACGACGCTGATGAGGAGTGGAAGAATGTACCGGGCGGGCAGCATGCGGATCCTCTCTCGACAAGCTCTCTTTTCGGATACTTATGATGACATAACTCCGGCCATCGGACAAGGGCTCCCCCCCGGGCCTGCCCGCAATTGCGGTGGACGGGACGTTTGACCGTGGCGTTCGGAGCATGGTAGATTAAGCCCGGAGGATAAGCTCCGCGCGTCCGAGGGAAGGAGGGAACCGATGGTCACGAAAAAATGTGTTTTTCGGCTGGCGGCGGCCTGCGGACTGGCCGCGCTGCTCTTAGCGCCGTCAGGCGCCGGAGAACGCCGCGGCCGGGCCGGCGAGTCCTCGCTCGACGCTCTGGAAGTCCCCGGACGTCCGGCGCCCGCGCTTTCGTTCGACGTGGTCCCTACGGTTTTCTTCGTGAGGGACGGCGGCGGGCTCAAACAGCTCCTGACCGTGAACATCGAAAACAACGACGCGCCGGGGGCAGGGGAGCTCACGGTCCGGCTCGACGCCCGCGACCTCTCGTTTCCCCTGAATGAGGTCCCGCGCGGCAAGAGCTCATTCCCGGTCTCCGTTCCCGAGATACTGAAACCCGTCACGGCCAAGTTCACGATCAAGGCGGGCGGCCAGGCCGCGACAAAGGAAGTCACCCTCAAGCCCCAGCGCAAGTGGACCGTCGACCTCTTCCATCATTCTCACACCGACATCGGTTACACCGAGCTCCAGTCGCGCGTCGGCCAGAACCACCTCGAGTACCTCGATTCGGTCATCGACTATTGCCGTCAGACCGACAGCTATCCCGACGACGCCAAGTTCCGCTGGAACATCGAAGTGTCGTGGGCTTTCGAATATTACCAAGCCGCGCGGCCCGCCGCCAAGGTCAAGGAGCTCGTCGACCTCATCAAGGCCGGCCGGGTCGAGCTCTCGGGGCTGCAGCTCAACGTCTCGGACTGCTTCGCCCACGAGGAGATCATCCGGGCCGTCGAAAACCCCGTCGCCCTCGGGCGGCGCTACGGGTTCGATGTCCGGTCCGCCATGAACGACGACGTAACCGGCTTCGGCTGGGCCCTGCCCCAGATATTCGCCCAAAACGGCGTCCGCTACTTCGCCACGGGCATCAACGAGACCCGCTCCAGGGCGCCGCTGCGCCGGCCCAACCCGTTCTGGTGGGAGTCGCCGGACGGAAGCCGCGTCCTCCAGTGGAACGGCGAGCATTACCTCTTCGGAAACTACGACCTCCTCCTCCACGAGCCGCTGGCCAAGAGCTCCCCTAAGGTCGGCGAGTACCTGGCCAAGCTCGAAGCGCGCGGCGATTATCCCTATGACCTCATCGCTTTCAACATCAGCGCCTGGGTGACGGACAATTGCCCGCCGGGCCGGGCCCTCTCGGACCGGGTCAAGGAGTGGAACGAGAAGTTCGCCTATCCCAAGCTCCGGCTGGCGACCCTCCACGAGTTCTTCGAGCGCCTGGAGAAGGACTACGGCCCAACGATCCCCGTCCACAAGCTCGGCTGGCCCGACTATTGGACCGATGGCGTCGCCTCCACAGCGTTCGAGACGGGCCTCAACCGGATCGCCCACAACGAGCTCGTCGCGGCCGAAAAAGTATCGGCCCTGGCGGCCAAGCTCGACCTTGACAAGGACAAGCGGTTCCGCTTCCCGGGCGATCAAATCCGGGAGACCTGGGACCTCTCGATGCTCTACGACGAGCACACGTGGGGGGCCTGGAACAGCATCGACGACCCTCAGTCGGAACTGGCCCGCGGCCAGTGGACCCTCAAGTCGAGCTTCGCTTACCGGGCGCGGGAGGCGTCGCGAACGCTCCTCCGGCGCGGGACCGAGGCCCTGGCCAAGCTCATCAGCGCCGACGGCGATTACGAATTCGCCGTGTTCAATCCTCTCTCCTGGCTGCGGACCGACGTGGTGCGCGTGACGCTTCCGGCCGGCCCGCTCCGCGAGGCGAAGGGGAACATCCGCGTCATCGACCGGCGCCTCGGGTCCGACGCGAAATTCCAAATGATGGGCGACGATGCCATCCTGGTCGTTGCCGGGAACGTTCCTTCGATGGGATACGCCGTCTTCTCGGTCAGGCCGGGGGCGGGGGGAGCGCCGGCCGCCGCCGGTCCGGAAAAAAAGGGGACAGGTCCGGTTCCGGAAAGCGTCCCCCTCTCTTCCATCGAAAACCGGTTCTACCGCCTCACCGTCGACTCCAAGACTGGCGGCATCTCGAGCCTCGTCGACAAAGAGACCGGCCGCGAACTCGTCGACAAGGCCTGCCCTTGGCCCCTCAACGCGTACATTTACGAGCAGCCCGAGGGAGGCCGCAAAGCCGTGGACGACATGACGAAGCGCGCGGTCTTCCGTCGCTGGGTGGCGGAGTCGGCCAAGGTCACGGCCGGATGGCGCGGGCCTGTCGCCACGAGTATTTCCGTCACGAGCTCCCCCAAAATGTGCCGCAAGCTCGAACAGAGAATCATCCTGTACGACGATATCAAGCGGATCGACCTCGTCAACGTCCTGGACAAGGAGGAGACGTTCGATCCGGAGGCCGTCTATTTCGCCTACCCGTTCGCCGTTGGGCCCGGCCCGGACGTCCGCTTCGAGATTTCGGACGCCGACATGGCGCCCGGGACCGAGCAGCTCCCCGGGACGACCCTCGACTGGCACACCGTACAGAACTGGGTCGAATTCTCGGGAAAGGACGCCCGGGTTATCTGGTCGCCGCTCGAGGCGCCCCTTGTCATGTTCGGCGACATCAATATCGGCAAGTGGCTCAAGACGCTCGACCTTAAAAACGCCCGGGTTTTCTCTTACGCCATGAACAATTACTGGATGACGAATTTCAAAGCCAGCCAGGAGGGCCGTGTCGAGTTCCGCTACTCGCTGACCAGCCTCCCGCCTGGCCCGGCCGCCCCGGACCGCGTCGCGTCCTCCCGGTTCGGCTGGGAGGTCCATACGCCGCTCACCACGGCTTGGCTGGCGGCGAAAAACAAGGGGAGGTTCACGACGCCTATGGAATCGTTCGTATCCGTCAGCCAGCCGAATATCATCATCCAGGCCCTTTGGCTCGATGCCGACGGGAAGCCCGTCGTGCGTCTGCGTGAAATCGCGGGAAAAGCGACCGAGGCCCGCCTCTCGAGCGAGTTCTTGCTGGGCTTCTCGACGGCGTGGCAAAAGGGCTCCTCGGAGCAGAAAGAAGTAACGTCGATCCCCGTGAGCCTTAGGCCCTTCGAGATCAAGACGGTCAGGGTCGCGATCGAGAATTGATTAGAATGGTCGAGAAAGAAGGACGCGGCGATGGATAACAACACCACAAGAAGTGACCAGGCTGAGAGACTCCGCCGGCGGGAGGAGGAGCTCCTGGCGCGCATCGACAGGCTGAAAACGTCGATGAGCCAGACGAGCGAGATCGATACGCTTGTTTTTAAAAATGGCCTGATGAAGCAGGCCCAGGAAGAGCTGAGGCGGGTCCAGGAAAAGCTGACCGGCGTCGCCCGGGACTGAAGCTCCTCAGCGGCCCTTGCGGTACAGCACCTTCCCGCCCACGATCGTGGCCAGGACCTCGGCGGTCCGGATCTCCTCTTCAGGGCAGGTCAGGACGTCTTTCGAGAGAACGGTGATGTCGGCCAGCTTGCCGGGCGTGAGTGACCCCTTGATCCCCTCTTCGAAGGCGGCGAAGGCGCCGTTGATCGTGTAGGCCCGGAGCGCTTCCGTGCGGGTCATTTTCTGGTCGGGGAAAAAGGCCGTGCCGTCCTTCATCTTCCGTGTCACGGCGGCGTAGAAGCAGGCGACCGGGTCGATGGGCTCGACGGGGACGTCGGTGCCGTTGCAGATGACCGCCCCCGACGCCATGAGCTTCCGCCAGACATAGGCGCCTTCCGCGGCCCGCTTCTCGCCCAGCCGCTTCAGGACCCAGGGGCCGTCGGAGGTGCAGTGGATTGCCTGCATCGCGGCGATGACGCCGAGCCGGCCGAAACGCGGGATGTCGGCGGCGCTCAGGTGCTGGGCGTGCTCGACCCGCCAACGGGCGTCCTTTTTATCCGGGTGGGCCTTGAACGTCTCCTCGTAGATGTCCAGGACTTCCCGATTGGCCCGGTCGCCGATGGCGTGGATGCAGAGCTGGAATCCGTTCTCGATGGCGAAGGCCGCAGTCTCCTTGAGGCCCGCGATCGAATCGGTGTTCAGGCCGGTCGAACCGGGCAGGTCGGCATACGGCTCGAGGAGCCAGGCGCCGTGCGAGCCGAGGGCGCCGTCCATGAACCTCTTGACGGCCCGGACGGTCAGGTGGTTGTCGGCGGCCCCGATCATCCGGTAGGCGGCCCCTTTCGAGCGGAGAGCCTGGTTTCCCTCGCCGATCATAACGCACAGCCTGACCCCGAGCGCCCCTTCCTCGGCCATTTTTTTATAGAGGTCGATCGTCCCGAAGGACGCCCCGGCGTCATGGAAGGTCGTCACTCCGTTTTTCAGGCACTCCTCGGCGGCGAGTTCGACCTGCCGGCGCTCCTTGGCCAGGGCTTCCGCCGGGGTCCGTCTCGGCTCCCGGACGCGGATAAGGCCCTGGGCGGTTTCGAGGAACGCGCCGATGGGATTGCCCTTGGCGTCGCGGATGATCTGCCCCCCCTTCGGGTCGGGGGTCTTGGCCGTGATCCCGGAGAGCTCCATCGCCTTGGCGTTGGCCAGGCTGGAATGACCGCTGGCGTGTTCGAGGACGACCGGGTTCGCCGGCGCGGCCTTGCTCAGCGCGTCATGGAAAGGCAGACCGTCGATGTTCGGTTCGGGAACGCTGGCCCATTTCTCCTGGTGCCAGCCGCGGCCCTGAATCCACTCGCCGGGCTTGGCGGACTTGGCGGCCTCGCCGACCATGGCCGTGATTTCGTCCCAGCTGCGGGCCTTGGTCAGGTCGAGGATCATCTTGGAGGCGCCGAGGCCCGTGAAGTGGCCGTGGCTCTCGATAATCCCCGGGATGGCCAGGGTGCCTTTAAGGTCGATGACCTGTGTCGAAGCGCCGATGAAGCGCTTGATTTCGGTCTCGGCGCCGACGGCGACGATCTTCCCGCCGCGGACGGCGATGGCCCGGGCCTCGGGAATCTTCTCGTCGACGGTCACGACCTTTCCGTTCGTGAGGACGAGGTCGGCCGGCGCCTCGGCCCCCGCCCGCCGGGCGTTGGTCAGATAGAGCGGTGCCAGCGCGGCGGCGATCAAGAGGATGAACAGGATGCGGCGTCTTCGACTCATGGGTTTGTCTCCAAGCCGGGCATTCGCAGACTCGAGCCAAGAGGTTAATACGGTTTCCCCGGCGTGTCAACTTCGGGTCCGTTTCCTCTTCGGTATCGCGGTCAGGTTTCAGAGATGGCTTCAGCAAGCCAATGAGGTTGAGCTCGGGGGATTCCCTCCGTCGGGTCGCGGGTTTGTCCCGGCGAGCCAAACCCGCTCGGTTCCGGGCTTCGCTCTGGGAAAAGGGGGACATGTACGGCGTTACGTGTCCCCCTTTTTCCATCCGTGCCCGCTCCGCCTTCCACACGCCCTCCTCCGGGAACACCCCCTGCGCATTTTTTTTCTATCGCTTCAGCCATCCCCGCAGCTTCGATAATTAAAAACCGGAGCGGGGGTTCCAAATCGCGCACAACGTTCCGGCCCTTAAGAGAAGTCAAGGAGGCGCCCTGGCGATGGCCTCCACTCCAGAGTGCGGTTTACGCTAAACCGCACATGACGCTCCGACCATCGCCAGGGCGCCTCCTTGCACAAATAAAAAGGGCGGCCCGGGAGGGCCGCCCATGGGAATGGACGGAGCCGGTGGTCCCTTACTTCTGTTTGCGGATGAAGATGTCGCCGTTGAACGTTGTCAGCGTGATCTCCCGGCCGCCGCCGTTGATGGTCCCGTAGATACCCTTGTCGAAGTTGATCCGGAACTGGCCCTTTTCGGTCCTCTCGGCCCCCTCGACCTTGGTCGGGGCGGTCTTGAGCGCCACGTCGAAATCGCTGTAGATGTTGCCCTGCTGGGACTTCATCCGGACGCTGGCCTTGACGTCGGCCGGCAGTGTGATGTCGATGTCGCCGTTCATGTTGCTGAATGACAGCGGCTTGTCCGCGGACACTCTCGTGAAGACGACTTCGATATCGCCGTTCACGGTGTGGGCGACCACGCTTCCCGCGACGTTGCGCAGGCTGATCCGGCCGTTTGAGCAGCCCACTTCGATGTCGCCGTTGACGTTCTCGACGATGACCTTGCCGTCGTTCATCGCGCCCAGTTCGAGGGACGAGGAGACGGGGACCTGGATGGTCAGGTCGACGGCGTACTTCCAGGATTGGGTGTTGATGGTGACCGTGTTGTTGTCCTCCTCGACGGAGAGGCCGGTCATCGCCGACGTGATGAGCTTCATGCCCTCGTGGCTGCGCTCCTTTTGCTCTTCCTGTTCGACGCCGGACGCTTTAGCCGCCAAGCTTTCCTGCGCGAGTTCGAGGGCTTTCAACCTGCCTTGCAGGGCTTTCGCCGTCGCAGGAGACGCCACGACCCACGGCCCTTCGCCGAGCGCTTTTTCCCGGACGCGAGCCTCGACGATGACGTCTTTTCCGTCATAGCCCTTGACGGTGATCGAGCCTCGCATGAGCGAGGCCTCGATCTTGGCAGGCTTGGCCGGGTTGCTGAGAGGGACGACGACCCGGTCGGGCTGGGCCTGGGCGGTCCGGTCGGGCGAAGGGGTCTTTTCGGTACGGGCGGCCTGCTGGGCGAACACCAGGGTGCCCCCCGAAACGAGCAGGGCGAGAACGAGCAGATGTCCGATGATCTTTTTCATGATTACCTCCATGACCGCTAAGCGGTCCTTTTTTTAATGAGAATGTCGCCGTTCATGGTGTCCAGGGCGATCTCGGGGCCGCCCTTGCCCGCCCGGACGCCGAAGGAACGGTCGCTTTTATAGATGAACTTCCCTTTGGTCTCGTCCCGGGCCGGCGCCTTGGTCGGAAGCGCGGTCACGGGAAAATCCGAATAGGCCTCGCCGTTGAAGGTCTTGAGCCGGAAGTCCGCCGACACGTCCGCCGGCAGGGTGAGCACCAGGTCGCCGTTGATCGTTTTGAAGGCGCACCGGCCGCTCGGCACGGTCCTGAACCCGACCCGGAGCTCGCCGTTCACGGTCTGGGCCTCGCCGGAGCCGGCGATGCCGGACATGCGGACCTTGCCGTTGACGTTGTGGACGTCGAACTCGCCCTCGACGCCGGTGATTTCGACGTCCCCCCCGGTCACGGTGGAGACGGCCAGGTTGGTCTTGACGGGGACCTTGAGCTCGAAGGCGTAGTGGACCTCGTAGCCGGGATCCCGCCAGGAGTGCACGCGGCGCCGGCTCCTTTCGTTATCGCGGAAGGGCCCGTCCACGTAGATGTCGATCGTGCCGGTCTTCTC
>JBEKVN010000012.1:0-82323 GCA_049513915.1 Candidatus Aminicenantales bacterium
CACTCCTTGACGATCATCGGTCCGATCACCAGAAGAGGATGTTGAGGACGGCGGCGATGATGATCGCCAGCGTCCCCCATACCGCCGGCCGGGCGAGCCACCGGGCCGCCGCCTTGGCCCGGGGCGTCAGGCCGAAGACGAGGCCCACGAGGTCGGCCCGGTCCCGCTTCTTGGTGAAGAGGCTGACCCCGATCGTGACCACAAAATCCGTGAGCCAGGCCCACCAGGCCTGATAGAAATTAGCCGCCATGTCGCTCGCGTAGTGGAGGGCGCCGAGCTTGTAGAGGATGTAATGCCCGGCGGCGGTCAGGATGCCGAAGAGAAGGCCGAAGAACCCGCCCCAGCCGGTCGCTCCGCTCCAGAACATTCCCAGGAGGAAGGTGGCGAAGAGCGGCGCGTTGAAGAAGCTGAAGACGAGCTGCATGTAGTCCATGAGGTTCGGAAACGACTGGACGATGTAGGCCGTGCCGACGCTGATCGCGACCCCGAAGACGGTCGCGTACTTGCCCATCTTCAGGTAGTGGGAGTCGGGCTTGCCCTTCCTGATGTAGCTCCCGTAGATGTCGTAGGTCCAGATCGTGTTGAAGGCGGTGACGTTTCCGGCCATGCCGGACATGAAGCTCGCGAGCAGGGCCGTGATGGCCAGCCCCAGGACCCCGTTCGGCAGATAATGCTTCATCAATAGGATGAGCGCCGAGTTGTATTCGGTCGATGGCAGGGCGCTCTGGCTGAATTCGGGGAGCACCAGCAGGGCGACGAGCCCCGGGATGACGACGATGACCGGGACGAGCATCTTGGGGAAGGCGGCGATGATGGGCGTCATCCTGGCCGAATTGATGTTCTTTGAGGCCAGGGCCCTCTGGACGACCAGGAAGTCCGTTGTCCAATAGCCGAAGGACAGGACGAAGCCCAGCCCGAAGACGACGCCGAACCAGTCGACGCCGAGCGGATTATTGCTTGTCCCCAGGAATTTCACCGAATGGAGCAGCGGCTCTTTGAGCTTGGCCACGAATCCGGCGAAGCCGCCCACCTCCCTGAGCCCGAGGAAAACGATCGGCGTGAGGCCGAGCCAAATGAGGAAGAACTGGATGACCTCGTTGTAAATCGACGAGGACAGGCCTCCCCAGAAGACGTAGATGAGGACGACGACCGCGCCGAAGAGGATACTCCCGGTGAGGGACCAGCCGAGCATGAGCTTGAAGAGAAGGGCCATGGCGTAGAGGCTGATACCGCTCATCAGGACCGTCATGATGGCGAACGAAATGGCGTTCAGGCCGCGCGTCGCCTCGTTGTAACGGAGCTTGAGGTACTCGGGGACGGTCTTGACCCGGCTGCCGTAATAGAAAGGCATCATGAAGATCCCGAGGAAGACCATGGCCGGGATGGCCCCCACCCAGTAGAAATGGACCGTGGCGATCCCGTATTTAGCCGAGTTGGCGACCATGCCGATCACTTCGAGGGCGCCGAGGTTGGCCGAGAGGAAGGCCAGGCCGGTGATCCAGCCCGGGAGCGACCGGCCCGAGAGAAAGAAGTCCTCCCCGGTCTTCATGTATTTCTTGAGGGAATAACCGACCAGGATCATGACCAGGATGTAGCCGGAGATGATCGCATAATCGATGGCGTTCAGAGTGATGACGGGAGCCATTTCGTTCTCCTTTCCTCGTCCGCGGATGCACTTATAACATAGGAGAATTCGGGGTGTCAAAACGGCGCCGTCTGGACATGAGAAAAAGTCCTCCGCGGGACGTTTCCTTTTATGAAGAATGGGAGTCAACGATGGATCATGTTTCCGGCCGGGCGCCGGACGCGGGTAAAGGGGAAACGGGGCCGCCGCCCTTTCGCAGCCCGTTTCTCGGATCGGCCCCCTCGATCCAGAAAGTCCGGGCCATGATCGAAAAGGTTCGGGATTCCGATGCGCCCATTTTCATTCTCGGCGAGAGCGGGACGGGCAAGGAGCTTGCGGCGAGGACGATCCACGAAACGGGACACAGGCGGGCCGGGCAGTTCGTCGCCGTCAATTGCGCCGCCATACCGGAGAACCTTCTCGAGAGCGAGCTCTTCGGGCACGCCCGGGGGTCCTTCACGGGGGCGCTCCGCGATAAGCCCGGGCTCGTGGAGGAGGCCGCCGGCGGGACCTTTTTCCTCGACGAGATCGGCGACCTGCCTCTCCCGCTCCAGTCCAAGCTCCTTCGCGTCCTCGAGGAGAAAAAGATCCGGAGAGTCGGGGAGACGAAAGTCCGGCCCATCGATGTCCGGTTCGTGAGCGCCACGAACAAGGATATCGAGCGGGAGGTCGCCCGCGGGAGTTTCCGCGAGGACCTCTACTATCGGCTCAAGATCATCCCCATCGAGTTGCCGCCCCTGCGGGAAAGGAAGGAGGACCTGGCCCTCCTCCTCGAGCATTTCCTCGACGAATATGCCCGCTCGATGAGGCGGTCCCGGCCGCGTTTATCGCCCCTGGCGCTGGAGATGCTCCTGAGCTATCGCTGGCCCGGCAACGTCCGCGAGCTTCAGAACGAGGTCCAAAGATGCCTCATCATCGCCGGCGACAGTCCCATCGTCCGCGAGGATTTCCTGTCGCCGAAAATCAATCCCGGCGGCGAGACCTACTCGCCGGCTTCCCATCGCCTCGCCGAAGCCCGGGCCGGATTCGAAAAGCGGTTCCTTCGGGAGGCGCTCATCCGCTGTGATTTTCACCGGTCGCGGACGGCCGCCGAAATCGGCCTGACCCGCCAGGGGCTGTTCAAGTTGCTCAAAAAGCACAATATCCAGCCCCGGCGCCCGGCGGCGGGGAGCGGATTCCGAGAAGCGACCGGCAGAAGTGCGGGAGAGTGACTCGAAGCCGCACTTCTGGTAAGTATCTTAAACAATATATAGGTCAAAGAGGGACAGTCCTCTCCCAGGAGGACTGTCCCTCTTTGATTGAAACGCCAGGCTGGAATGTGCTACATTCGGCTCATGGCGGAGACGGACGATAAACCCGGCGTCTTTCAGGTGACCTGCCCCTGCTGCGGGGCCCTCCTCTGGGTCGACGGCAAAACGCGCGCCGTCCTCAAGTCTGAGAAAGTGAAGAAGGCCAAGGGCTCGCTCGACGACCTTCTGATCAAGGAGAAGGCCCGGACGGACCAGTTTGCCAGCAAGTTCGACGCCACGATCGAGCTTCAACGGGCCAAGCAATCGAAGGCCGACGAGATGTTCAAGAAGGCGCTCGAGAAGGCCGAAAAGGGCGAGGACGAAGAAACCTAGCTGCCGGCCTGCGTCTCGTCTTCGCGGACGCGCCGGGACATCGTGAACTTCGTGACGCCGAAAATAAGGAGCATCACGACCGAGAGGTAGTTCATGAACGCCCAGGGCAGGTAGGCGAAGGTCGAAACCCCGATCGTCCCCGTGATGTAAACGCCGGCCATGCTCCACGGAATCAGGGGCACGATGATCCCGCCGCTCTCCTCGATGATCCTCGAAAGGTTCTTGGCGGCGAGTTCCTTTTTCTTGAAAATGGGCGCCAGCAGGTCGGCCGGGATGATCATCGAGAGATAAGAGCTTCCGGTGATCAGGGCCGACAGGATGGACGCGCCGATCGTCGTCACGACCAGGCTCCAGACTTCCCGCGTGAACCGCATGACGCGCTCGAGGATCACGGACAGGCAGCCGGTTCTCTGCATGATGCCGCCGAACGAGAAGGCCGTGAAGGCGATGAGCTGGGTTTCCATCATGCTCATCATCCCGCCCTTGGAGAGAAGCCTGTCGACGAGCTCGACCCCTGTCCGGGCGGGGAGCCCGGAGTTCATGGCCGTCGCCACGACGCTCACGGATGCTTTCTGGAAGACGACGGCCAGCACCCCAGCCACGATGGACGACAGGATCATGGCCGGGATGGTCGGCTTCTTGGCGATGGCGAAATAGAAGATGACAATCATAGGAAGCAAAAGAAGGATATTGAAGCGGAAGTTGGCCCGGAGCGTGTCCGTGATCAGGGACATGGAGTCGGATTGGATCGTCCTGGCGCCGTATTTCAATCCGACGACAAAGTAGATCGCGAGCCCGGCCAGCCAGGCGGGCACGGCCGACCACATCATGTGCTTGATGTGGTCGAAAAGGTTCGATCCGGAGATGACCGTGGCCAGGTTCGGAATGTCCGAGAGAGGCGACATTTTGTCGCCGAAGTACGCGCCCGCCACGATGGCCCCGGCCGCCGGGCCGAGCGGGATCCCGAGTCCCATGGCGATCCCGATGAAGGCGACGCCGATGGTGCCGACGGTCCCCCAGGACGTTCCGGTCGCCAGGGACGTAATGCTGCATACGAGGCAGGCCGTGACCAGGAAGAACTTGGGGGAGATGAGCTTCAGGCCGTAGTAGATGACCATGGGGATCGTGCCGCTGGCCATCCAGGCCCCGACCAGGATGCCGACCGACAGCATGATCAAAATGGCCGGCATGGCCTTGTGGATGCTGTCCACGATGCCCCGCTCCATGTCCTTCCACTTGAACCCCAACAGCAGGCCCATGACGCCCGTGATGAAGGCGGCCGCTACGAGAAGCACCTGGGCCTTGATCTTATAGACGCCATAGCCGACGCCCAGCAGAAGGGCCATCGAGACGAGGGGGATCAGGGCGACGCCGAGAGGGGGGCGTTTTTCCGTTTCCATGTCTTATTCGCTGAACGTCCCTCTGATGAGCAGCCGGCCGCCCGCCATCAGAGCTTTTCCTTTGGCGAAAACGCCTTTGAGGACAAGGTCCCGGTCGAGCAGGATAAGGTCCGCGTCTCCGCCGGCCGCGACCCGTCCTTTGCCCCCGAGCTTATAAAATTCGGCCGCGTTCGTCGAGAAGAGCCGGGCGGCGTCCTCGAGCGGCAGCATTTTCTTCGCGACGAGGTCCCGGAATTTCCGGAAGAGATCTCTCTCGGTCGCGATCGTCAGCCGGACGAGCTTTCCCGACTTGTCGAAAACCGGCATGCTGCCGTTCCCGTCGGAGCTCACCATGATCCGGCCGAGAGGGAGCCCGCCTTTCCGGAACAAGGCGACGCATTCCTCGAGGCTGACGTCGGGGTCGGCCGCGGGGTCGGGATCGGGCCCGGCGGACACGTCGATGGCCCCTCCGGCCTTGACCCACTCCAGACCTTCCTGGAAAAGTTCGCGGTTCCGCGTCATGTGCGTGGGGACGAGTTGGGTCGGCGGAATCTCGGTTTCCCGCACGATCCGGAAGAGCGTTTCGAGCCGGCGCTTGCCGTCGCCCATGTGGACGTGGAGGACGCCCGCCTTGCCGCCGAGCAGGCCGCCGACGCGGCACTCGGACGCGAGCCGGGCCATCTCGTCGAAGGTCGGCTGGGACGAGCGGTGATCCGACAGGGCGATCTCTCCGGCCCCGATGACCTTTTCGATGAGCGTCAGATCCCCGCGAACGCTCCCGGTCAGGGTTTTCACGGGGACCTCGTAGGATCCGGCGAAAAGGTACGTCGTGATCCCCTCGATCTCCAGGGCCCTGGCTTTGGCCAGCAGGGAGGACATATGGCGGGTAATGCTGTCGGTCCCCAGGCAGCCGATGAGCGTCGTGACCCCGCTCGAGACGATGTCCTCGATCCGGATTTCGGGGGCCCGGGTGGCCGGTCCGCCCTCGCCGCCGCCTCCCAGGATGTGGACATGCGGGTCGACGAGCCCGGGGAGGACCGACAAGCCGGCCGCGTCGATGACCTCCGTCGCGACCCCGTCCAGGCGGATCTCGCCCGGCGCGGCGACGGCCTCGACGGACGCGCCCGCGAGCAGGATGTCCTTTTTCCCGAGGGGGTCGGGACCGAAAACCTCTCCGTTGCGGATCAGGGTGAGCATGCTCGCCTCCCGACTCGTAAACTATCACGCTTCAGAGGCCGGGGTCAAACAGACCTCTTTGAATTTCCCGGCGGGATTCTGTAGAATAGGGCACACGATGGCCACTTTCGAAGACGAATACAAGCGCATCGAGAAGTCGGTCCTGCGCATCTCGAGGTTGATGATCTTCCCCAAAAAAATCGAACTCCGCGGGGCTGAGAATTTTGTCAAAGAGGGCCCCAACATCATCACGGGCAATCACATCGGAAGCTACAAGGACGTGGCCATCCTCCTCCTGACCAAGCCGAGGATGATCTACTTCACGGCCAACAAGATGATCTTCAACAAGGCCGAAGGAAGCGAGCTTGTCCTCCGGCACCTCCACCGCCACATGGGCAATTTCGGGGGATTCCTGCACATCATCCTCAACCCCTTTTATTCCTATATGGTCGATTTCGTTTCCGGCCATGTCGCCAGGGTCGGGTCGATCCCGGTGGACATGTACGGCAAAAAGAACGCGGCCATCCTGAAGTGCCAGGAATACTTGAGGAAAGGCCGGGCCATCATTGCCTTGCAGGGCCGGGGCCGCGTCCATTCCCGGGATCCCAATCCCTACGTCAAGGCCTTTCGGCGGGGCGTTTCCATCATGGCCTATAACCTCTTCCATGAGGAAGGCCTTTCCGTTGCGGTGACGCCTCTCTCGATCTTCGGGACACACGTCCTCTGGGGAGTGCCGGGGCGGATCAGGGTCAATGTCGGCGAGCCCATGTACATCAGGGACTATTGGAGCGGGAGCGAGAGACAAATCATCGAGAAGTTCCGGGCCGCGCTCGAGAAAAAGGTCTCGGGGCTTCTTCTCGAAAGCTTGAAATGGTAACCGGCTTTCCATTCTCTTAGGGCGGTGAATCATGTTCAAGGGACACCCCAAGGCCCTGGCCATCCTCTTCCTGGCCAACATGGGCGAGCGCTTCGGCTTCTATACGATGGTCAGCATCTTCGTCCTGTTTCTCCAGGCGAAATACGGAATGACGGCCAGCGCCTCGGGTTTCGTCTACAGCACCTTCATGTTCGGCGTTTATTTCTTCCCCCTGCTCGGAGGGTTTCTGGCCGACAAGGTCCTGGGGTACGGGAAGACCGTGAGCATCGGGCTCGTCACCATGCTTCTCGGGTATATCCTGCTCGCGATTCCCTCGACGATCGGGGCGGGATTCGGCCTGATCATCCTGGCCCTGGCCGTCATTGCCCTCGGCACGGGCCTGTTCAAAGGGAATCTCCAGGCCCTGGTCGGGAATCTCTACGACGACCCCAAGTACAGTCCGTTGCGCGACCGGGCTTTCAACATCTTCTACATGGGTATCAACATCGGCGCCATGTTCGCGCCGACGGCGTCGGAGAAGGTCAGCAACTGGATCCTCGCCGCTTCCCACTATTCCTACGACGCCCGGATCCCGGCGCTGGCCAACAGCTTCCTGAAGGGGACGCTGGCCGACGCCCATGATTACCTGGCCATCGCCCAGGCCCAGGACGCCGGCGTGACCCTGGCGACCCTTAAAACGTTCTCCGAGACCTACGTCAACGCCCTCAGCAAGTCCTACCACTACGGCTTCGGCGTGGCCTGCATAAGCATGATCATCTCCATGCTGATCTTCTGGGGGTTCCGGAAATACTACAAGCACGCCGACCTCAACGAAATGCAGAAGGCGAAATCCGAGGCGCACCGCGGCCAGATGGTCGAGCTAACCCCCCAGGAAACGAAAGAACGGCTCCTCGCCCTCGGACTGGTCTTTTTTGTGGTCATCTTCTTCTGGATGGCTTTCCAGCAGAGCGCGGTGACCATGACCTTTTTTGCCAGGGATTACACCGTGCCGCAGGTCGGGAGGGTCTCGAACCTGTGGTTCGACCTCTTCGGGCTCCTGCCCGTCTTCCTGTCCGTCGTGGGCCTCGTCTTCCTGCTGAAGAAGGGCTCGCGTCCGGCCGGGCGCGCCCTGGGCGGGCTATGTTTTGCCGTTTTCGGCGTCCTCGCGTACCTGCGATTCGGAGGTTACGCAGACATCAATCCCTTCCAGCCGCAGCGCTTCCAGCACTTCAACCCGTTCTTCATCGTGGCCCTGACGCCCCTCGCCATCGGCATGTTCGCATACCTCAACAAAAAGGGGAGGGAGCCGTCGTCCCCCCGAAAGATCGGCTACGGCATGATCCTGACGGCCGTGGCGTTCGCCATCCTGGCTGTGGGATCGCTCGGGCTGCCGAGTCCGAAGGCGCTCGGCGGCCTGGTCGCCCCGGCCTCGGCCCAGGTCTCGGTCTACTGGCTGATCTCGACCTATTTCCTGATCACGATCGCCGAGCTCTTCCTGAGCCCCATCGGCATCTCGTTCGTCTCGAAAGTCGCCCCGCCGAAGTACAAGGGCCTCATGCAGGGCGGCTGGTTCGCCTCGACGGCCATCGGCATCCAGCTCGTCGGCGTCGGGGCCTACCTGTGGATGCGGATCCCGCTCTGGGCGCTCTGGATGATCCTCGTCGTGGCCTGCGTCCTCTCGGCCGGTTTCATGTTCTCGATCATGAAGCGGCTGGAGAAGGCCGCGGGCGTCTGACCCCTTCCG
This sequence comes from Candidatus Aminicenantales bacterium, assembly GCA_049513915.1. Lineage (GTDB taxonomy): Bacteria > Acidobacteriota > Aminicenantia > Aminicenantales > Saccharicenantaceae > DATKJS01. The sequence continues at coordinate 8,402 of JBEKVN010000012.1, forward strand.
TCATCTACGGGGTTTTCACCCGGGCCAGGGTCCGGCCGATCCGCGTGGCCAGGGCGCTGGCGCCGTTGTCGACGTTGGACATCACGACGACAATCAGCCCGGAATCGACATAAATATTGAGTTCCGAGTTGATCCCGGAGAATCCGCCGCTGTGGCCGACGACTTTCCCGCCCGGGCCCAGGGCGACCGTGAACCCGTAGCCGTATTCCCCTCCTTTGTAATCCGTCCAAAGCGTTTGCAGCATGTCCTTTGAAACGAGCTTGCCGGCGAGGAGGGCGATGGCGAACTTGTGCAGGTCCTTGACCGTCGAAAAACCGCCCCCGGCGGGCCCGCCCTTGATGACGTGCTTGAAAAGGTTGTTCTGCCATCTGTACGGGCTTTTCCAGTCGGGGCTGTAGCCGATGGCCAGATTTTCGACGGGGTAGTCCAGCTCGTAGCAGTCGCTGTTGGTCATCCCGGCCGGCCGGTAGATGGCCTTGCGGATATGATCGAAATAGTCCTCGCCGGCCGCCTTTTCGATGACCACCCCGAGCAGGAACATGCCGGTGTTGCTGTACTGAAAGCGTTCTCCCGGGGGAAAAGCCGGCCTGTCGTCCTTGATGAGCGGCTTGTAGTCTTCGAGCTTGCGGAAGAGGGCACGGGAGCTCCGGTCATAGACCTCGTTGAAGTAGCTTCCCAGGCCTGAGGTATGGGTGACTAGGTGACGGACCGTGATCTTGTCCGTGACCTCCCTGGGGAGCCAGGTCTCGTCGATGTATTTGCTGATCGGGTCGTCGAAGGAGATCTTCCCCATTTCGACCAGGCGGGCGGCCGCGGTTGCCGTGAACATCTTGTTCATCGACCCGAGGTTGAATTTCGTATCGATGTTGTTCGGCACGTGGAAGGACCTGTCGGCCTCGCCGCCGGCCATAGTCAGAAGGATGTTGGGGCCTCTGGCTATGAGTAGCGTCCCGGAGAACCAGCCTTTCTGGGTGAGCCCAGCCGTCAGCGTCCGGATCTGGTCGAGGGCGTCCTTTTCCGTAAGAGGAGACTCGGGAGGGCCGGCCGGGGGGCGGGCGCGGTTGATTTCGAGGCTGGAGATGAGCAGCCCCGGGGACTCGCCGAACTGAATGGCCAGGCCCCACCAGCTCTCCAAGTTCCGGTCCTTGACGATGACCACAGTGGCGCCCGGCCGCTCGGGCGTGTAGCTTCGGACGCTGTAAAACTCGATTCCTCCCGTGTCCCGCAAAAAGCCGAGAATCGTGGCCACGTGATCGTCCTTCGGAATTATCTCCCGGAACTCGCTCGTGCATTCTTCATTAAGGAGGCGCAGGATGCGGTCCGGGTCTCCGGAGTTGACCGTCTCGATGAGAGAACGGATGCGGGCTCCGATCTTTCCCTCGGGCAGGACGCTGGAGTCCTGATAACCCGGTGCGGCCTGCTGCTGGGCCTCGGCCGCCGGAACCAGCATGAGGCCCGCGAGAAGTGCACAGAGAGCGGTCCTTCTGAGTTTCATCTCAATCTCCTTTCGGAACGACGTCGATAGGCGCCCGGACGAGACTCGGGGCATGATCAGACCTCGATCCCGTTCGCAGGATTCCATGAACGGGGCTGGCGCTCCAAAGCCAGCAAAAGTTGGATCCCACCGACGAATGTCCGTGGAGCTTCAGAAAATGTGAAAACATCACTCTTCCATTAATACTCAGGATATCACAGGTTTGTTGCCGGTTGGCTTACAGTTTATTGTAGAAACTTTTTCCCCGAGGTATACGTATAACGGGATGTGCCTTCGTATTCTGCCCCGATTGCCCGGCCGCGGACACTACGCGGCGCCCCCCTTTTTCCATTCCGTTCGTGGGATTCCACGAACGGGGCTGGCGCTCCAAAGCCTGCGAAAGTTGAATCCCGCCGACGTAAGTCCGTGGAGCTTCAGATGAGGGACAGAGTATTGTGTCCCCCCACGGCCTATTTCCCGCCGGTGCCCCTTGCCGCGCTCCGGCGGACGTGGCAGAATAAGGGCGAAAATTTAATTTCGAGGTGGCCATGAATCACAAACGCTGGGTTGTCCTTCTCTTTGCGCTTTCGGCGCTCGCGTTCGGACTCGACGCGGCGGCGACTTTCGACCGTTATCATTCGCCGGCCGAGCTCGGCGCAGCCCTCCAGGAATACGCCCTGGCCAACACCGCGGTCGCCAAGGTCCACAAACTGGCCCAGAGTCCCGGCGGCCGGGACGTCCTCATCATCGAAGTCGGCCCCGAGGTCGGGAAAGCCGAGAAAACGCTGCCCGCCGTCTTCGTGGGCGCCAATTTCGAGGGCACCGTCCCGCTATCGGGAGAAGCCGCCCTCTATCTTGTGAAACAGCTCATCGATAAGCCCGACGTCCGGAAGACCCTCACCTGGTACGTTGTGCCTTGCCCCAATCCCGACGCGGCGGCCCGGTATTTCGGCACGCCCCTGGTTGCGGACCCGCGGAACGCCAGGCCTTACAACGACGACATGGACGACGCGGTTGACGAGGACGGCCCCGACGACCTCGACGGAAACGGCGTCATCACCATGATGCGGGTCAAGGACCCTGCCGGCGAATGGCTTCCTGTGCCCGGCGAGCCCCGGCTCATGAAAAAGGCCGACTGGTCCAAGGGCGAAAAGGGCATTTATAAGCTCTATACCGAAGGCATCGATAACGACGGCGACGGCGAGTACAACGAGGACGGCACCGGCGGTGTCAACATCGGCATCCAGTTCCCGCACCTGTTCCATCCCTTCACGCCCGAGAGCGGGCCCTGGCCCGGAAGCGAGCCCGAGAGCTTTGCCGTCATGAAATTCGTCAACGATCACCAGGAGATCGGCCTGACCTTCGTCTTCGGGTCGACAAATTTCTGCCTGAATCCCCCCCGCGGCGGCCGCAAGGGCGACGCCGACCTCAGCCAGATCAAGATCCCGGAGAATATGGCCGGATTCATAGGCGCTGACCCGACGAAGACGTACACCCTCGCCGAAATCATGGACATGGTCAAGCCGCTCGTCCCGGAGGGCATGCAGGTCACCGAGTCCATGATCGCGAGTTTCCTCGGCCTCGGCGCGGTCGTCAACCCGCTCCCCGAGGACCTCAAGTTCTACAAGGAGCTCTCCGACAAATACAAGGAATTCCTCAAGAAGGCCAAGCTCGACGACAAGCGTCTCGAACCCGCTCCGGACAAGGACGGCTCGTTCGAGCTTTATTCCTATTATCAGCTGGGCCTGCCTTCCTTCAGCCTGGATTTCTGGACCCTTCCGGAGGTCAAGGAGGAGAAGAAGGAGGCGGACATCACGCCCGACAAGCTCGAGAAGATGACGAACGACGAGTTCATCGCCCTCGGCGAGGAGAAAGTCGATGCTTTCCTGAAGGCGGCCGGCGCCCCGCCCCAGTTCAAAGCCAAACAGCTCTTTGAGGGCCTCAAGGCCGGCCAGATGACCACCAAGCAAATGGCCGAGATGATGCGGCAGATGCCCAAACCGCCGAGCGAGGAAGGCAGCGACCCGAAGGAGAAGGCCCTCCTCGCCTATAGCGACAAGGAGCTCGGAGGCAAGGGCTTCGTCAACTGGAAACCCTTCAAACATCCCCAGCTCGGCGACGTCGAAATAGGCGGCGCCGTGCCGTTCACGGACACGACCCCGCCCGCCGCGAAGATCGAGCCCCTGCTCAAGGGCCAGGTGCCCTGGGCGTTCGAGATCGCGGCCAAGATGGCCCGGGTCAAGATCGGCAAGACCGAGGTCAAGTCTCTTGGGGGTGGGGTGTACGCCGTTGAGGTCTGGGTCGAAAATTCCGGCTACTTGCCTTATCCGACCGCCATGGGCCGCCGGAACAACCGCATCATCCCGGCGATCGTCACCCTGGAAGGGAAGGATTTCACCATCGTGGAAGGCAAGAAACGGAGCCTGGTCGCCGCGATCGACGGAAACAGCGCCCAGGCCGTTCGCTGGCTGGTCCATGCCGAGAAACCAGTTAAGGTCGAAGTCAAGGCATCCACCCGGATCGCCTGGAGCGACTCCAAGACCCTCGACCTGGGAGGTGCGAAATGAAAAAGATCCTGCTGATAACCCTGATCCTGGGCCTGGCGGCATCGGTCCCGGCCCAGAACCAGAGCTCGAAAATCACCGTTCCCCTGCGGTTCGATCACTATTACACGCTGGAGCAGGTCTATGAGGCCGTCCAGGCCATCAACAAAGCTTACCCCGAGATGACCAAGCTCGAGGAGGTCGGAAAGAGCGAGGAGGGACGCCCCCTCTACGCCGTGACGGTCAACAACCCGAAGACGGGTCCCGCGCTCGCCAAGCCCGGGATCTATGTCGACGGCAACATCCACGGCAATGAGATCCAGGGCGGGGAGATCTGCCTCTACCTGCTCGACTATCTCCTCGGCAACTATGGAAAGAACAAGGATGTCACGGAGCTCGTCGACAAGAACGTTTTTTACGTAATCCCCGTGGTCAACACGGACGGCCGCTGGCACTTTTTCCATGACGCCAACACCCCGAGTTCCAACCGCAGCCTGCGCATTCCGAAAGACGACGACCATGACGGCCTGGTGGATGAAGACTTTCCCGACGATCTCGACGGCGACGGCAACATCTGCATGATGCGGAAGAAGGACCCCTACGGCATGTATAAGACCGACCCCGAGGACCCGCGGCTCATGGTCCCGGTTAAGCCGGGCGAGAAGGGCGAATGGACGATCCTCGGCGAGGAAGGGATCGACAACGACGGCGACGGCCTGATCAACGAGGACGCCGAGGGATACGTCGACCCCAACCGGCAGTGGGGCTTAGACTGGGCGCCGGAGTACGTCCAGAGCGGCTCAGGCTCTTATCCGTTCGAGGCGGTCGGGCTGAAGGCGTTGGCCCTCTGGACCCAGGCCAAAACCAATATCTGCGTCGGCTGGACGTTCCACAACTTCGGCGGGATGTACCTGCGCGGGCCGAGCCGCAAGGGCCTCGGCGAGTATCCCCAGCAGGACGTCGCGGTCTATGACTATATCGGCAAGCAGGCCGAACGCATCACGCCCGGCTACAAATACATGATCAGCTGGAAAGACCTCTACACGACCTACGGCGATTCCCTTGAATGGCTTTGCCAGACTCTCGGGGCCTACGGCTATTGCGGCGAGGTCTTCCAGTCCCAAAGTGAGACCTTCAAGGGGCAGGGCGATAAGAAGAGCGAGCCGCCGTCCGCGGGGGGCGAGGAAGGGGCGAGGGGCTTCATGTTCGGCGACACGACGGACCGTGAACGGCTCAAATACAGCGACAGCCTGACCCAGGGCGAGCTTTACAAACCCTGGAAACCCTTCAAGCATCCGGCGTTCGGGGACATCGAAATCGGCGGCTGGGTCAAGATGAGCAGCCGGCTGGGCGCGCCCTTCATGCTTGCGGACCTCGTCCACCGCAACGCCATGGCCGTGCTGTTCTCGGCCAAACACGTGCCGGAGGTCAGCCTGGAGGTGACGGAAGTCAAGAAGCTCGGGAGCGACCTCTACCGCGTGCGGATGCGTCTGGCCAACGGCAAGGCCATGCCGACGATGACCTACCAGGCCCAGAAGACGCGGCTTTATCCCAAGGACACGCTCCGGGTCTCGGGCGCCAAGGTCGTAGCCGGCGGCATCCTCACGGATCCCTATAATGGCTTTGTGACCTACAAGAAGTACCGGCCCGAGGTGCAATTTCTCTTTGTCCCGGGTTTCGGCAAGACCGAATACCAGTTCCTGGTCCAGGGCAAGGGCGAGATCACCGTCCGCTACGAATCGCGGCACGCCGGGACGCTGGAGAAGAAGGTCAAGTTGGAGTAGGGGGCGACAGCGAGCCCTTCCGAAAGTTCATGGGGGGACACAATACTGTGTTCCCCTTTTTTTATTCTCCCTTGACTTCTGTCGCCAGGTCGGAATATTTCTCCTGGCAGGACGAATGAATGCGCTGGATGTGGACTGCTGGGAGAGTTCGGCTCCCCAGCGGGAAGTTTCCAAACAGTGCATAAACCTGATGGCGAGAGGAGGGAGTCCATGTCTGGCAATACCCGTATCGTTTTGGCGCTGGGTATCTTTTTGATGGCCTCGGCGTTGTCCGCCGGCCTCCTTCGGACTGCCGGGTCCCACGATGCGTCCTTGGCTCTTGAGAATCTGACCTGGCCGGAAGCCGAGAAGGCCTTGAAGAATTTCACGGTCGTCCTCTTTGCCGTCGGAGCCCGGACCAAAGAACACGGGCCGCACCTCCCCCTCAAGACAGACTACGTCATGGCGGAATACCTGAAAAACAGAGTCGCCCGAGAGGTCCCCGTCGTCTGGCTGCCGACGTTGGAATACGCCTACTATCCCTCTTTTCTGGAATATCCCGGCTCGGTGTCCATCGGGGCGGAGACCTTCAGAAACACGGTCCTGGACATTTGCCGTTCGCTGCGCCGGCACGGAATGCGCAAATTCTATGTCCTGAACACCGGCATTTCGACCCTGCCGCCCCTCCGGGCGGCGTCCGAAGAGCTGGCGAAAGCGGACGTGACGATGTGGTACCTGAATCTTCTCGAATCGGACAAGAAGCTTCCCCCGGGCCTCCTCAAGCAGGAAGGCGGGACCCACGCCGACGAGGCCGAAACATCCATGATGCTCTACATCGCCCCGGAGCTCGTCGATATGTCCAAGGCGCTCAAGGATTATGACGCGCGGCCGGACCGGAAGGGCCTGACGCGGGATCCGAAGGGGGAGGGCGTCTACAGTCCCTCAGGCATCTGGGGCGACCCGACGCTCGCCACGAGGGACAAAGGCCGGGTGATCGTGGAGGCGACCGTCGAGGAAATCGTCCGTCAGGTCCGGGAGCTTATGGCCCTAAAGACCAGGGGACCGTCATCTGTATCCTGATCAGGGAACGCTATTAACAAACCCTTTCGGCCCCCGAGAAGGCCGCGCTCGACGCGGATATTCAGAAGTGCCGGAAAACGCAGTAGCTTTAGGGGGACAGAGTATTGTGTCCCCCTATGAAAGAATCGCCTTTTTCTTTTCCAGGTAGTAGAGATAGTTCGCGTAGGTGACGTCGGGCGGGACGCGGTGGTCGACGCACGGCAAGTAGCCGCCGCGCTCGACGAGCGGGTGGAGCCGTTCGAGCTCGCGGTCGATGGCGTCGCGGCCCGCGATGAGCGCCAGCTTATTGACCCCGCCGAGCAGCAGCACGTCGTTCCCGTATTCCTCGCGCAGCCGCCACGGGTCTGTGTGGGCCGCTTCGATCGGAAACATGCAATTGATGCCGCCCCTGAGCCACCCCGGCACGAGCTCGTAGATCCGGCCGTCGCAGTCGAGGACGTTGACGTCGATCCCGCGGGTCCTGAGGGCGTCCGTGATCCGCTTATAGCGCGGGACCATGAGCTCTTCGAAAAGCTTCGGGGACATGAGCGGCCCGTGGTTGTAGCACATGTCCTCCCACCACCAGGCGACGTCGACCCCGCCCGACGGAATGGCCCGCTCGATGAAGTCGAGGTCCATCAACGTCAGATGCTCCATCATGTCCTCGACCCAGTCGCGCTCGGTCATGAGCGCGATCGACAGGTTCTCGAGTCCCATCCAGTCGCGGAGCCAGCCGTAAAGCGAGCCGCAATGGAAGAGGATGGGCATGCCCGCGGCGTGGGCCCGCTCGATGGCCGCCTTCACGTCGCCGACCCGGCCGGGTCGCCGCGGGTCGAGGCGCTCGTCGCGGAGCTTTTCCCAGTCGGCCCTCGTCTCGACGGCGAAGCGCAGAAACTTGGGCATCGACGAATCGTACTCGAGCATCTCGGTGAGGGCGCCGTCCCTGGTCTGGACGAGACGCCGCTCGCCGTGCCGCTCGACCGTCTTTTCCTCGAACGCCGGATAAAGCCCCCTTTGGATCGGGACTTCGGGGATGATGGAGATCCCCTCCAGCCCCAGGTGCCTCTCGACGTCTTCGTTCGTCCGGCAGTCGCCGGACAGACCCTGCTCATGCCAGACGGCGATTGTCTTGTCCCAGTAGCCGAACTCCATATCGGGAACGCGATCCGGCTTTTCCCAGCGGAAGACGTTGTTGAAGCGGTCTCGTATGGTCATGATGGCGGCCTCCATTTTATCAAAATCCGCTTCTCAAAGCTAAGCCCGCGACTAAAACAAAAGGGGACAGGCCGGGGTTCCCGCCGGAAGCCGTTGAAAACCCTCGCGGGCCTGTATTAGAATGAGGGCAACCTTGAAGGAGGTGCCTCCGATGCCGTCAAGGAAATCTCTGCTCGGAATCCTCTTGGTCGTGTCCCTCGCCGCGCTGGGCCTGGTCCGATGCTCCGGGAAGGGCCCGAGCCCCGATATCGTCATCGACAAGAGCGGGTCCTGGCACGACCTGGCCGCGGCTAAAGAGTTGCGGCGCTACTTCTATCTCCGCACCGGCGGCCTTCCGGCCATGAACAGGTTTACGTCGCTCTCCCAGATTCGCCGCGACAGCGTCGTGCTCGCCCTCAAAGGGTCCCCCCTTCTCGACGGCTTGGCCGACGCCGACGCCCTTCAAAAAATCTCCGGTTTGGGCGCCCAGGACTACCTTCTCAAAACGGTCACGTTTCTCTCCCGGAAGATCGTTCTCGTCGTCGGCGGTGGCGGACCGGCCCTCCTTTACGGCGCCTATCAGCTGGCCGAGAAAATGGGCATCCGGTTTTATCTCGAGGGCGACGTGGTCCCCGAGAAGAAGCTCGCCGGGCTCAACCTCGACCTCGACGAAACCGGGCGGCCCCTTTTTCCCATCCGCGGCATCCAGCCTTTCCATGATTTTCCCGAGGGACCGGATTGGTGGACCCTCGAGAACTACAAAGCCATCCTGGGCCAGCTCCCCAAGCTCCGGATGAACTTCTTCGGCCTCCACACCTATCCCGAGAAGAACCCGAACGCCGAGCCCACGGTCTGGATCGGGCAGGCCGGAGAATTCGCCGAGGACGGGAAGGTCAATTCGAGCTACCCCGCGAGTTATCAGAACACCCTGCGCGGGAATTGGGGATATGAGCCGAAAAAAACCGGCGACTTCCATTTCGGCGCGAGCCAGCTCTTCGAACGGGACGATTACGGAAACAACGTCATGGAGGGCCTGTGCCCCGAGCCGAAGACGCCTCAGGACTCGAATGAGGTCTTCGACCGGGCCGCGGCCGTTTTCAAAAGCGCTTTCAGCCTGGCCCAGAAGCTCGGGGTCAAGACTTGCGTCGGGACGGAGACGGCTCTGAAAGTGCCCGACCTCGTTCAAAAGCGTCTCCTGGCCGCCAAGAAAAATCCCCAGGACCCGGCCGTCATAAAGGACCTCTATAAGGCCATCTTCGCCCGCATCGCCAGGGCTTACCCGGTCGATTATTATTGGTTCTGGACCTCGGAAAATTGGACCTGGAGGGACGCCTTGCCCGACGAGATTAAGGCCGTGACCTCCGATCTCGATGCCGCGGTCCAGGCCTGGCGGGAGGTCATGCCCCCCTTCAGCCTGGCAACTTGCGGATGGGTGCTCGGGCCGCCGTCCAACCGGACCCTATTCGACCAGATCCTTCCCAAGGACGTGGCCATGAGCTGCATCAATCGGGAAGTCGGCAAAACCCCCGTGGACCCCGGCTTCTCGAGGATCTCCGGCCGCTCGAAATGGGCCATCCCCTGGCTCGAGGACGATCCCTCGCTGACCTCGCCGCAGCTTTGGGTCGGGAGGATGAGGCGCGACGCCGCCGACGCCTTCCGGTACGGCTGCGACGGACTTCTCGGCATCCATTGGAGGACGCGGATCCTCTCGGCCAACGTCTCCGCCCTCGCCCGGGCGGCTTGGGACCAGGGCTGGAACACCCTGCCCAGGAACGTGAGCGACGACGTGGGGCCCATCACCGGACAATACGTGAGCTTCAAGGACAAGAAAATCGCCGGGGCCCTGGAGAACGAATGGATCGTTTACCGGGACGTCCGCGACCGCGTCTTCGCCTATTACATTCCCGTCCCGAACGGCCACTACACGGTGACCTTGAAGTTCGTCGAGGGCCAATTGAACGAGCCCAAGCTCCGCGTCTTTGACGTCCTCCTCCAGGGCCGAAAAGTCATCGATGGCCTGGACATTTTCGCCCGTGTCGGAAGATTCCGGGCCCTGGACTTCACGTTCAAAAATGTCGAGGTCACGGCCGGGCGGCTGGCCATCGACTTCGCCGACCGCATCAATTACCCGTGCATCGCCGCGATCGCCATCGAAGGGGAGGATTTCAAACGGAAGATCAATTGCGGCGGGCCGGCCGTCAGGGATTACGACGCCGACTGGCCTGAAACGGACCGCTACATGGCCTCCCTCGACTTCTACCGCGATTGGGCCGCCAACCAGTTCGGCCCCGCCGTGGCCGAGGAGGCCGCGGCGATCTTCGCCAAGATCGACGGCCGGCATCCCGTGCCCGTGAACTGGATCGGCGGGCCGGGCAATGTCGTCTCGGACACCCGGCCCTGGGAAGAGGTCAAGACATTGTACGGCTTCGTTGACGATCTGAAGGCCCTTGAGCCGAAGATCGACGGCAAGGGCTGCCGGGAGCGCTTCGGCTATTGGCTGACGAATTTCGAGTACATGCGGGAGGTCGCCCACTTCGATTGCCTCCTGGGGCGGTACAATCAGGCCATGGAGACGGTCAAAGCGGAGAAAGACCCTCAGGCCAAGGCGGACCTGGCGAAATTGAACGCCGTGCCCATCCGGGTCGAAATGGCCCGGTCGCTCCAGCTGATCTTCGACGGCCTGCTGGCGTTCGTGAGCACCACGGGCGAGCTCGGAACAATCGCCAACTGGGAGCAGCATATCCTCCCTGCCGCCTGGGAAAGACCGGGAGCGGAGCTCCAGAATATCCTCGGCGCCGACGCCCGGGACGAAGCCTTCCTCTCCAAGGTCTACCTTGGTCCGCCCCGGATCATCGTCCCAGCTCTCCGGGGGTGCCTCGATGAAGGAGAAGAACTCAACCTGAAGGTCATCGTGATGTCCAAGCAGCAGCCGGCCTCGGGCGAGCTCTTCTGGCGCCCGATCGGGAAGGGCAAATTCGCGGCGGTTCCGCTCCAAAGAGTGGCCCGCGGGGTCTATACGGTGGCGGTCCCGAACGCGAATTCGGACATCGAATACTATATCCGGGTCTCGACGGAGGGCCGGGAGGTCTATTTTCCGGCGACAGCCCCGGAGTTGAACCAGACCGTCGTCGTTTATTGACGGGGGGACACAATACCCTGTCCCTGGAAAACGGAGCCGTTTTTCGGTAATCTATAGCTGGCAAAAGCTCAGCGCGAGGAGGATAGGGAATGGATGAGAACGGCCCGTCCGTCATCCCCCTGCCCCGCAGACTCCGCGCGGCGGATATCCCCGCGGCCTTCAAGGAGATCCAGGCCGGACGGGAAGAGGGGCCCGTCACGGTCGATTTCCGGGGCGTCGAAGACTTCGACTCCTCCGCCCTCGCGCTCCTCAGCTACCTGCAAGCCTGCACGTCCGATGTGCGGGTCGTCAACATCAGCGAAACCCTTGACCATTCCTTCCGGACCTTTCTCGGCGGCACACCGCCCGCGGCCTGCCCCGGCCCCGATCTGGATCTTCCGACCAGGGCCCTCCATTCCCTTTCCAACCGCTTCCTCGCCCAGATGAGAGCCGTCGGGAAATTCTTCGTTCTGCTCGGGGACGAAATCTACTACACGTTCTCCTATATTACGAAGCGGAAAGGGGTTTACCCCGGGGAGGTCTGGAACCAGCTTTTTTTCATGAGCTACAAGTCCTACCCCATCACCTGCCTCCTGGTCTTTTTGGTCGGCGTGACCATCGCCCTGACGTCGGCCGCCCAGCTCAAGCTCTACGGGGCGGACATCTACCTGGCCGACCTCATCGGCTACGGCATGCTCCGGGAGCTCGTGCCGCTCATGGTCGGCATCATCCTGGCGGGAAAGGTCGGGGCCTCCATCGCGGCCGAGCTTTCGACCATGTCCGTCCTCGAGGAGGTCGACGCCCTCAAGACCATGGGCGTCGTTCCCGAAAAGTTCCTCATGGTCCCGCGGCTTCTGGCCGTCACGCTCGCCGTCCCCTTCCTAGTCGTCCTCGCCGACGCCGTCGGAATCGGCGGCGGGATCCTCGTGGCCAGGTTCTCGCTGGGGATAGCTCCCTCGTCCTTCCTGCGGGAAATGCGGACCGCCGTCGACCTGGGGGACTTCTTCATCGGACTCGAAAAATCGATCGTTTTCGGCTGGGCGGTCGTCGTCGGGAGCGGCTATAAAGGGTTGACCGTCGGAAGGAGCGCCGCCGAAGTCGGCCGGGCCACGACCGAATCCGTCGTCCTGTCCATTTCCCTGATCATCCTGATCGACTGCATCTTCGCCATCATCCTGTATTATTAGCGCCATGGATATCATCGCCGTCCGCAATCTCAACGTCGGATACGGAAGCTTCGAGGTTCTCAAAAACCTCGCCTTCGACATCCCCGCCGTCTGCCTCACGGCCGTCGTCGGGACGAGCGGCTGCGGCAAATCCACCCTTCTTAAGACCCTGGCCGGGCTCATTCCGCCCCTGGAAGGGGACGTCTTTTTCCGGTCGGCGCGTGTCGACTTCCAGTCCGAGGCCTCCCTGGCCGCCCTCTACCGCGGGATCGGCGTCCTCTACCAGGACGGCGCCCTGCTCAACAACCTGACCCTCTACGAGAACGTCGCCCTCCCGGTCCGCATGCAGCAGCCGGGCATGCCCGAAGCGGTCCTCCGGGAGATGGTCCATGACCGCCTGTCCCAGGTCGACCTGATCGAAAGCGCCGCGAAGTATCCGTCGGAGCTCTCGGGCGGGATGCGCAAGAGGGGCGCCCTGGCCAGAGCCATCGTCCTCGACCCCGCCGTGGTCTTCTGCGACGAGCCCTCCGGCGGTCTCGATCCGGTCACGTCGGCCCATCTGGACGACCTGCTGCTCAGTCTGAAGGAGACATTCCAGATGACCTTCGTCGTCGTCACCCATGAACTGCGCTCGATCGAGAAGATCGCCGACAAGGTGCTGGTCCTCCACGAAGGCCGGCTGCTCTTGGACGGAGCGTTGGCCGATGTTCACACCTCGGACGACCCGTTCGTCCGGACATTTTTCCTCAGGAAGGCCGATCATGATGACACATGAACAAAAAACCCGGCTGGGCATTTTCCTCGCGATCGCCACGGTCCTCTTCATCGTGGGCCTGGCCTTCTTCCTCGTGCCCAAACTCCGGGAATCTGGGGATATCTATACCATCAACTTCCGGAGGACGTCCGTAAACGGGTTGCTGCCGGATTCCTCCGTCCGGTACCAGGGCGTCGAAATCGGCAAGGTCACGAAGATCGAGGTGAAGCGGCCGGACTTGGACTCCGTCCAGGTTTATATCAAGGTCCAGAAAGGCTTCCCGATCAAGAAGGACACGACCGCGGTCCTGATGCTCGCGGGGATCACGGGGATCCGGTTCATCGACCTGCAGGGGGGCACCCGGGATTCCGTCCGCCTCCCGCCTGGCGGGGAGATCCTGACAGGCCGCGGCCTGGAGGAAAAGGCCGGCGACATCGTCACCAACATCGATACCGCCGTCAACAGTTTCAACGACCTGCTCTCGGCCGAGAACCGGGAGCGGCTCAACCGCTTCCTGGAAAAGGCGGAGAAGAGCTCGGAGATGATTGCCGCGGTCCTCGAGGCCAAGCGGACGAAACTCGAGAACTCCTTCGACAACGTGGACAAAGCGACCAGCGAATTCGCCGCCGTGAGCGAGAACCTGCGCAAGATCTCGGCCAATGTCAGCGACATGAGCGAGAAGATCGTGTCCCGTTCGGGCGCCGCGGTGGACAATATCGCCAAGCGGTTCTCGGACGAGGAGATGGGGCAGGTCATCAAGGACCTCCGGTCGTTCATCGACTCGACGTCCACGAGCCTGAAGAATATCGAAACGAGCCTTCTAGCACAGCAGGACGACCTGAAACAGGCCGTTTCGAGCCTCGCCGCGGCCATGGACAACCTGTCACGGTTCACGAGGGAAATCTCGGAGGACCCGACCGCCCTGATCCGGCTGCGAAAGGACAAGAAAAAATGAGAAAAGCCGCGATTTGCATCCTGACCGCCGCCCTGATGACCGCGTGCGGGTCCACGCACGCCAAGAGGTATTTCGAGATCCGGACCGTCGCGTCCGCCGAGCCCGCCCTGCCGAAGATCGAACGGCGCCTGCTTGTCGAGGCGCCCTCCGTCGATCCCCTCTACGATGATATCCGCATCCTTTACCGCGTCTCGCCCTTTGAGCTCAAGTACTATCCGTACGAGTTCTGGGCGGAAAAGCCGGGGAAGCAGGTCGGGGCCGCGATGGCCGAGTATTTCGGCAAAACGAAGGTTTTCCCGGCGGTCAGCCGGGACCCGCGGATGGAAGGCCCGGAGATCGTCCTCAAGTCGCGCGTCCACGTCATCGAGGAGATCGACAACCCCGATGTCTGGCAGGCCCGGCTGGCCATGGACTTCGAATTCGTGGATGTCAAGTCGGGGAAGCCGCTGGTGTCCTGGACCTTCGACCGCAAAGGGCAGATGGGCAAGTCCGTCGGAGACCTGCCCGCCGTCGTTTCCAGGATCCTCGACGAAGAGCTGGGGAAGGCCGTCTGGGAGCTGGCCCGGACGCTCGAAAAGAAGGCCAGCTAGAAGGCGCGGCAAGCCCTTATGAGGGGCCCGCACAGGTACAAGAGCCCGATCAGACAAAGCCCGACAATAATCCAGAAACCCACCTTGGCATGGCATTTTAGGTCAGACCGCGGCGGCCATGGCCGTTCCTCCTTCACGTCCTGGCTTTCAGCCAGTGCCGTTCGATGTCCTCGAGGGTTTTTCCCTTGGTCTCGGGCAGATAGAAGATCATGAAGACGAGGTCGAAGGCGCACATGGCGGCGTAGATCCAGAACGCGGCGGCCGCGTTGACCTTATCGGAAATGACCGGGAAGGTCAGGGTTACGACGAAATCCGCGAACCACAGGATGAGCGTCGCCAGGCCCATGGCCGCCCCGCGCATCCGGATGGGGAAGATCTCCGCCATGACGACCCACACGAGCGGCCCCATCGCCGAGGCGAAGAACGCGATGTAGAGGAGGATGATGAAGAGGAGGGCCGAGGGCGGCAGGAATTGATACTTGAAGGCAGCGCCCAGGAGGGCCAGGGAAAATCCCATGCCTCCAGTGGCGATGAGGAGGAGAGGCCGGCGGCCGACCCTGTCCGCGAGCACGATGGCCACCACCGTGAAGAGCATGTTCGTGACGCCGATGATTGTCGACTGGCCGATGGCCGACATCCGGGCAAACCCGGCGCTTTCGAATATCCGGGGCGCGTAATACAGGATGGCGTTGATGCCGGTGATCTGCTGGAAGACCGCCAGGACGATGGCGACGAAAAGCGGCCGGCGGAACCCGGGCCGGAAGAGCTCGCCGAAGGAGCCTTTTTCCAGGGCCAGCGTCTCCTTGATATCGCGGAGCTCGCGAGCGGCGGCCTCGGCCGTGCCGACCCGCGTGAGGACGCGTCCGGCTTCGTCCTCGCGGCCCTTCTTCACCAGCCACCGCGGGCTCTCAGGGACCCGGAGGAGGAGCAGGAAGAAGAGGACCGACGGGATGGCCCCCGTGGCGTACATGTATCGCCAGTTCGACGGACCGGACCCGGCGAACACCCAGTTGATGAAGTAGGCCAGAAGGATGCCCGTGACGATGGCCATCTGGTTGACCGAGACGAGCGCGCCTCGGATCCGGGCTGGAGAAATCTCCGCGATGTAAAGCGGCGACAGGACGGCGGCTGAGCCGATCCCGAGGCCGCCGACGAAGCGGAAGATGACGAACTGGGTGATTGTCCGCGGGATGGCGCAGCCGATCGCCGAGACGAAAAAGAGGACGGCCGAAATGAGCATGAAGCGCCGCCGGCCGATCCGGTCGCTGACCGGGCCGGCCAGGCCCGCCCCAAACATGCAGCCGATGAGGACGACGCTCACGGCCCAGCCCTCCTGGAGGGAGTTGAGCGAGAACTGCTCTTTCATGTAGCGGGTCGCGCCGGCCACGATGGCCGTGTCGAAGCCGAAGATCAGGCCGCCGATGGCGGCCACGACCGTGATGGCGATGACGTAGAACGCCGCTTTCTTCATGTCCTACTTCCCGTTGAACTCCCGTATCGTGTCGAACATGGCGACGATGTTCGGAATGGGCACATTGGCCTGGATGTTGTGGACGGCGTTGAAGATGAAGCCGCCGCCCTTGCCGAAGACCTCGCACCGCCGCAGGACCTCGGCCCGGACCTCTCCGGGTGTGCCGAAGGCCAGCGTCTTCTGGGTGTCAACGCCGCCGCCCCAGAAGACGACGTCCTTCCCGAAGTCGGTCTTGAGCTTTTCGGGTTCCATGCCCGCGGCCGAGACCTGGACGGGGTTGAGGATGTCGAAGCCGCTGTCGATGAACGCCGGGATGAGGGTCCGCACGGCGCCGCAGGAGTGCTTGAACGTCTTCCACGGCGTGTGCTTGTGGATCCAATCGTTGATCCGCCGGTAATACGGCAGGTAGAGCTCGCGGAAATTCGCCGGGGAGCAGAAGGTGGACTGCTGGGTGCCGAAGTCCGTGCCGCAGATGAAGACGGCCTGGACCCGGTCGCCGACGCGCGCGTGGATTTTCGCGAGATTACCGAGCGCGATTTCGGTCTGCTTTTCGAAGATCGCCCGGACATAGGATTTGCGCATCAGCGTCGAGACGTACCATTCCTCTATATCACGGATGCCCTTGGGGTGTTTGAGGAACGGCGCCGGGACGAGGGCGATGTCGCCGAGGGCCGTGCCCCCGAAATTGGCGATGACGCCCCGGCCGGTGGCCGCGGCGCGGCGGCTGGCCTTGTCAAAATAATCGAGCGCCGAATCCGTGACGGGGCCGAACTCCTCGAGGTTGTCTTCGGGATTGAGCCGGGCTTCGTCGATCGGCTCCTGGCGGACGATCGTATCGAAAAAGAAACCATTCCTGGGCAGCCGGCCGGACGGAGGGGCGGACGTGTCCCCCTTCGGGTAGATGAGCGTGTCGCCGTTCGCGTCCTTCGTCACCTTGAAGTGCTCCGAGACGAGGACCTCCCGGCCGTCGTCCATCCGCCAGGGCTTCCAGTTCTCGTTCCGGAAACCGAAGAGCGTTTCGATGCTCCAGACGCCTTCGACGTCGAGGCCGAGGACGCGTTGGAGGTCGTCGTCGATCCAGCCCAGCATCTGGTAGGGCTCGTGGACCTTGACCGGGCGTTTCTCGAGACCGTAATGATCGCGCAGGCCGATGACGCAATGGACGTGCATGCCCGTGACGGCCGTCCCGTTGAAGTCGACAGGCACTCCGTCGGGTTCCTTATGGTTGAGAGCGGCGAGGATGCGTTCCTTGCTGGTCATGGTCGACCTCCTGAGTTTTTCAAGCTTACTCATATTGAAGGCGGTTTGCAATAACGAGAGCCGCGCTTCAGGCGGCCCGGGAGTGCTTGATGAACATGCCGCTCCGGTATTCCCGGAAGGCCGTCCGAAGCTCCTCCTGCGTGTTCATGACGATCGGCCCCTGCCAGGCCACTGGCTCGCGGAGGGGCCGTCCGGACATAAGGAGGAAACGAAATCCGGCGTCCTCGGCCGAGGCCGCGACCCCTTCTCCGTCCTCGAAGAGGACGACACTGCGGTCGTCGATGTACGGGCATCTCTCGAGGTCGAAGTAGCTGGTTTCGGCGACCTCGTAGGCGAAGGGGTTCTTCTCCCGGCCGAAATGCCCCCGGCCCTCGAAGACGTAGGCGCAGACCGTATGCCCGGGCTTGGTCGGATGGACGAATGCACCGTCCGGGGGGACGGTCACGTCGATATATTCAGGCTCGGTGACGATATCCCGGACCGGTCCGGTCGTCGCGCCGACCCGGCCGCAGATGACGCGGACCTTCACGCCGCCCGAGAGAACGACCTCCGGGATATCGGCGGCCTTCACGTCCCGGTACCGCGGCTCCATCATCTTCTGTGAGGCGGGCAGGTTGGCCCAGAGCTGGAACCCGCCCATGCGGCCGTCCCGGTCGCCCTTGGGCATTTCCTGATGGATGATGCCGCCGCCGGCCGTCATCCATTGGACCTCCCCGGGGCCGATCACACCCTTGTTCCCCATGCTGTCGCCGTGCTCGGCCGAACCGCGCAGCATGTAGGTGATGGTCTCGATCCCGCGGTGCGGATGCCAGGGGAAGCCGGGCAGGTAGCGGTCCGGGTCGTCCTGGCGGAAATCGTCGAAGAGAAGGAAGGGATCGAAAAGCGGCACTTCGCCCCAGGCGAATCCCCGCCGCAGATGGACGCCGGCCCCTTCGACCGTCGGCCGGCTCTTGAAAACCTTGCGGATTTTTCTGATCTTGTCCATGCGTACCCCCACCTTCTATTCTACCAAAAAGCCCAAGAAGCGGGGGCTCCCTTGCGGGGGGCGCCTTGCGAATTCTCCGGCTGACCGGAAGACGCCGTTATTTGACGAGCGGGATTTCGAATCTCATCGTCCGGCCGGTCCGGATCGTCGTGACCTTGCCGTCGCCCGCCCAGGCGCCGAGGTGGACGACGACTTTCTGGAGCGATGGCGATTCCGGGGGAGTGATCTCGAAGGCCGCGGTCCGGCCGTCGGCAGATACCCTGAGGCGGAACGAGACCGGCCCGAAATCCGTGGCCACATTGTTGAGGGCTGTTTCGGCCTTGGCGAAAAGCCAGGTCCGGGGCAGACCCTCGAGGACGTGGAGCTCCCGCCCGCGCTCGAGAACGAGGAGGTTCCGGACGAGCCGGATGAACTCGGCGCTAGCCCAGTTGTGGGGCATATCGCCCACGAACCTCCCACCCTTCTCGTCCTGGCCAAGGGGTGGTTGCTCCTCGCGCCAGGCCCCGAGCGGCGAGGCGTGGTTGGCGAAGGCATAGAGGATCTCGGCGGCTTTGGGTCCGTCGCCCAGCCAGAGATGGGCGTGGCCGTAAAACGAGCCGAAATAATTCCAGATCCCGTCGGCCATCCAGCCGGTCCCGTAGACGAGGCCCTCGGACTGATTGTCGTCGAGCAGGGCCATGTTGCCGCGCGCCAGAGGATCTGCGGAATCGAAGATCTTGCCCGGGAAAACGGCGTGGCAGAAGGCCCATTGGCCGCGGACAGGCAGGATGTCGGGATTCGGGACCATGAGGATGGGTAGGATCGTCAGGCCGTCGCGGTAGGGTTTCGCGTCCCGCTTCGCGGCTCTTTGGAACGTGTCCCAGAAGTCCTTGTATTCGGCTTCCCACGCGGCGAGCTCGGGCGCCCTGAGGAGCCGTGCCGCCTCGACCGCGGCCCGGAGGCCAGCCAGGTTCCAGTAGACGTTCGTGTATTCGGGAGCGATTCCTCCGATCCCCCCATCGGGAAAGCCGGGAGGCATGAGGCCTGCTTCGGGGGCGGCGGGATTCTTGCGGCTCTCCTCGCGAAGGCGCTGGATGACACCGACGAGGGTTTTAACGGTCTCCCATTTTCCTTTGAGCCATTTCATGTCGCCGGTCAGAAGGGCGTGCCGGTAGAGGATGTAAAGGACGATCCCGTTTTCCTTCCAGTATTTCCCGAGGATATCGAACGAGCCGTCGGGGCCCTGACGCGTCAGGATTTGTTCGATTCCGGCCCGGGCTTCCCGGCCCCGGCCGAGATAGGTCATGGCCTCGAGGATGAAGCAGCCGTCAACGATCCAGAGACCGCGATAGCAGGTCGGCCCGACCTGGAAGATCGGGAGCCCGTTCTTGATTTCCCGGGCCTGGTAGATGTTCCGGACGCAGGAACGGAGGATCTCCTGCATGGTCCTGTCGGGGACGCGAACCGTGTTGTAGGGGAAATCCTGACGGGCCCAGAAGGCGGCGCTGCGGCGCGGCTGCAGCCGGGCCCAGTCGAGTTTAACGTCTCCCGGCTCGTGCCCCGACGCGCAGTAGACGGCGAGCTCTTCGAGCCCGTTGGGGAAGACGAGCGTCAGGCGATTCTTGTCCGCCCTCGAAGTTTGCCAGCCGCTGCTCACGCTGATGAAGCGCCGGCCCTCGAGATAGACGCCATCGACGCCCTTTTTGACGGCGATCGGGTGAGATGATTCGAGGGTGATGGCGATCGTCCCGGCCTGGCCGGTTTTCCTGATCAGGAGAAGGTCGCCCCGGGGAGGGACGGTCCCCCCCGGCTCCGACGACGCCGCGGGCAAGTCCTGGTCGTCTCCCGGAACGACGGCCAGCGCGCTCCACCTGAGCAGCTCATCCGATTCCTTGTCGAGCAAGACGGTCTCGACGACCGGGACACGGGGGTCGGCCGTCGATTGCTCGGTCGTCACTCCCGCGGCATTCGCGCACGAGATAGACACCCGCGTCCGGAAATTCCCGGGATACCCGCCGTCGTATTCGTAGAGGAGGGCCCCTTCCTTGGAAACCAGGGTTTTCTGCCAGTCGTCGGGAAGGCATATGGCCGACTGCCACCAGGCCGGCGCGTAGCGGAAATCGGCCGTCAACTTCGAGAATTCATCTTTGCTCAGCGGCTGTGGCGCGGCGTCGCGACGGATTTCGACGTTTCCCTTGGCGCAGGCGAAAGCCAAAAGGGCGGAAGAGACGACCAGGGCGATTTTCCCGCGCATGTTATAACCTCCTCGGTATCTCGATGGGCCCGGCTTCAAACTCATATCGGCTACTTTTCCGGCTCCTGGACGCCCGGGCGGGTCCGGCTGACCCGCCGCATGAGGAGAAAGACCGGGAAACCCACGGCGAAGAAAAGCGCGCTGTAGAGGGCCTCCCGGGGCTTGTTCAGGAGGACATTCACCGACACGGTCAGCTGGAAGGCGATGAAGACGATGGGGATTGCGGGATACAAGGGGACCCGGTACCCGGTGTATTCCTCGCCGGCCTGGCGTGCCTTCCGCCTCAGGACGAAAATCGTCGAGGCGACCAGGGCCACGGTGATCGTGTCGAGGAACATGACGTAGTTGATGATGTTTTCGAAGGTGCCCAGGAGGAAAAGCGAGAGGAGGATCAGCCCGCCGAGGAAGGCCAGCCCGAACTCCTGGGTCTGGGTTTTCGGATTGACTTTCTGGAAAATGGCCGGGAGTGTCCGGTCTTCAGCCATGGCGTAGTAGGCGCGCGGAATCTGCATCAGCGTGACGTTGAGGAAGCCCATCGCCGAGAGGAAGATCGCCAGCGAGACGACGAGCCAGCCGGCGCCTCCGAAGCTGGCGCGGGCCGTTTCCGCGGCGACGAGCTTGGCGGAGGCGACGCCGGGGATCCCGAGAGTTTTCACGTAGGCGGCGTTGATGGCCAGGTAGCAGGCCAGGACGATGAGGATGCCGAAGAAGATGGCGCGGGGGACGTTGCGCCGGGCGTTCTGGACGTCGGCCCCGAAGTTGATGGTGTTCTGGTAGCCGCCATAGGCGTAAAAGACCGAGATGAAGGCCGCGCCCAGGGCCAGCCACCAGGAGCGCTCGGGAGGCAGGGAGCCCGTCGTGAGAGGCGCCTTGGTTGAAACGAGCGCCGCCGCGACGATGACGGCGATCATGCCGACCTTGAGCAGGCTCAGGATGTTCTGGGCCCAGGCGCCGGTCTTGATCCCGAGATAATTGATGGTCAGGAGGATGAGCATGAGGACGGCCGCCGTGACCTGGACCTGGAGCCGGGCCGGGGTCGCGCCGTGGAAGACGATCGGCGTCAGGTATTCGGCGCCGATGAGGGCCACGGCCGCGGCGCCGGCGCCGTTGAGGACGATGACGTTGGCCCAGTTCAGCATGAAGGCCACGGCGGGGTTGTAGCTCTCGGCGACGACCTTGTAGTAGGAGCCGGGCTTGGGGAAACGGCCGCCGATTTCCGCGTACGTCAGCGCGCCGAGAAAGCCGGCGAGCCCGCCCAGGAGCCAGGCCAGGTAGAAAAGGGTGGGCGTTCGGGCGGCCGTGGCGACCATGGCCGGCGTCCGGAAGATGCCGATGCCGATGATGAGGCTGACGACGATCATCGTCGTGTCGAACGTCGTCAGCTTCGCTTTGATGGCCATGCCGGGCTCCTTGAGGTCAGAACCATTTTATTCGGATAGCGAGGGAAAGCAAGCGCATAAATCGGGGGCGACGCAGCGGAGCGGTCTGCGGCGCCTGGACCTATGGCCCGAGCTTCTTCTCCGGTGTAGCAGGCGGAGCAGGCGCGGCCCTCAAGATGTGGAACACCGGGACTTCGGCATTCATCTGGTCACCGTAAGATATGCGGACCGAGTCGTCGACGAACCGCCCTCTTACTGTCAGCCGTTCGCCCTTCCTGTACTTCAGGATCTCAAGAGAGATGAATACCCGGTGCTTCTGTAAGTTCAACTCATACTCGGCCAGGTAGCCGGCGAGGACCCCCCCGAGCCGGGTCCGGATGGATTGCGCATTCGTGAGAACATTTATGTCGAATTTGTCAACGGGCCCTTTCCTTGCGGGGAAAGGTTGACAGTTGACGAGAGGGAAGAGAAACCCGAAAAGCACGGCCGTGAAGCGAATCCTTTGGGCGCGGCTCATTTCCCACGGACCTTACGGGATGGCGGCTGCCCGTTATTCTCAGAGCCGCGCATGGCCGCCTTCCATACAACGAATATGTTCGTCTCCTGCTCGCTCTGGTAGACGCGGGTTGCGTCATCGAAAACGGCCGCTGTGGCCGTGCCGAAGGCGCCATCCACCGTAAGGACATCCCCCTTTTTATAAGAGCGGTCCAGGGAGTAGAGAAAGAATCTTTCGCCGTCACCGACTTGTCCCGCCCAATAGCCCGGGACTTTTGCGGAATCGACGACGATTTCAGCGTAATCACTCGTGAGCCTCATGAATTTTGACCCGTAGCTCAGGCCTAGGCTAGATTCGTTGCCGCATTGGCAGAAGCAAAAGGTGAGGACAAAAAGACAAGCGAGCGGCTTGAGGATCCCTGGCCTCGTCCTCATCGGGAATCCTTCACCCGTCTGTATCTGAGACCCGGCCCGGCGAAGGGCCCTGAGAAGATCGCTCATTTTCAAATTCTACCATCCATGACGCGTCAATCCATAACGACGACCCCGTGGATGTGGAGCCTCGGGACAGTCACAGTCAGGCGGCCGCCGCTCCAGCTCCAGTCGAGCGGTCCGCCGTCTGGGACCCAGGTCACGGATTTGGGTTTCGCGTCCGTCTTCACGGTCAGCCGGATATTTTCAAGAGGGGGGATGAAATCTGTAAAGCCGTAACGGTCGGGAAGGGGCATGTTGGCTGTGTTCAGCAGATGGATGGTTAACTTCCCGTCGCGCGTCGTGCGGAGGGAGATGTCCAGGCAATACGGGCTCTCCACTCGGACGGCCGGATCGGGAAAGAGCTCGCGGGTCAAGCCTGCGATGAATTCCCGCAGCCACGGGTGATGCGACCGGAAATAGATCGATGCCACCGGGCCGTAAACCGCGCCGACCTTGCCCTTGCCGAATGAATTGACGGTGGCGGCAATTTGCCCGCCCTTCCGCGTATCCCGCGTGGGGTAGACGAATCCGGCGGCTTTGGCTGTTGTCGGCTTCACGTTCTGCCAATCGCCGTTGGCGCTCGTCGTTCCGCTCGCCGATCCCAATTCCGCGATCTTTGGCTCGGGGACTCCGTCAAACGAGACGCCCAGGGCCGGCTCAAACAGCCGGGCGCATTTCTCGCCGAGGAGAAGCAGGTTACCGCCCTCCGCGACATAATCGGTAAGGGCTTTCCTGAACCCCGGGGTGAGCTTGTGCGAATCCGGGATGACCACGAGCGGGAATTCCTTCAGGCGCGGCTGGAGCTGGTGCTCGGCCAGGATATCGACGGAGTAATGGAGATTGAGCAGGGCGTGGAGCGCGCCCTCGAGGTCCGTGAAGACGTCTCCCCAGGGCGCGAAGACGGCGTCGGACTTGTCCCAGAAACTCTCGCTCGAGAGAAGCAACGCGACCTGCGGCACCGACGTGCTTTTGTGGCTTGCCTCCTGGCGCGCCCGGCAGAATTCCGCGACGGCCGCCTCCTGGGCGATGACCGGCTCGACGAGATAGCCCGAGCGCGTCGGGTTGTGATAGATCTCAAATCCGCCGCCCTGCATGAGGACGACGGCCGCTTCCTGCTCCAGGTGCTCGGCCGGCTTGATGCTCCAGCCAAGGTCCTTCCCTTTGTCGAAGCCCCAGGCCATGAGGTCCTAGGGCATTCCGGTTGAGGCGAGGTAGCGGGCCTCGACCCGGGCCCGGTCGACCGAGAGAGACGGCGAGTAATCTCCGGAAAGAAAATCGAGCCTAGCCGTGACGGGTTTGGGCGCAAACGTCGTGTACATCCAGTTCGAGGTCAGCTGGAGCGACGGGTTCGCCGCGTGCAGGGCATCGATCCAATGGCCGAGGTACGTCTCGAAGGCACGGCGGTTGAACATCTTCCATTCGAGCCAGCGCGGGTCCTTCCCGTCCTTGGGCGCGTCCCTGTATCCGGTCTCCTTCCGCCAGGCGGCGACTGCGGCCGGCGAGTAATCGAGCTGGGCGGCCCAGCATTCACCGTCGGCCCAAACCCCATCGAGGCCGTATTTTGACGTCACTTCCGCGAGCTGGGGGATGAGGAGCTTGTCCACATAGAGGCCGAAGACGCTCGTCGCGTTCGGATCGCGCTTGCCGTCCGGGCCGACGCGGGCCCACTCGGGATGTTCTTTGACCGCCTTGGAATCCCAGACGCCTGAGTAATGAATGAAGAGACCGACGCCGAGGTCGCGGGTGGCCTTGCGCCAGACGGCCAGGCTGTCCTTGACGATGCCGGGGCTTGCCCAGCCGACCGCCGTCGGATAGCCCGTCCAGCCGGCATGGCCCTTGCAGTCGTACTGGACATAGTCGGGCTTGACGCGGGTGAGGAGGTCGCGAATGTTGTCTTCGGAGATATCGGCGCCGAGACAGGTGTCGGTTTCCTGCGGGTGGAGGTCGAAATGAAGGCCGAAGAAAGCATCTTTCCGGGGGATGGGCGCCGACCTCGGGAAGGTGAAGGCGGCGCGGGCTTGGGCGGGCGCCGGCGGCTCGGCCTTTTGGCAGGAGACGAGAAGCGTGGCCGCGGCTGCTCCTATGATCAATAAGTCGGCTGTTTTACGGACTGGCATATCATCCCTCCTTGACGGCCTTCTCGATCCGCTCCAAGGCCTCCAGAAGTAGGGCGCGGGGACAACCGAAGTTGATGCGGACAAAACCCTCGAGCTCGCGGCCGAAGGTCGTCCCGTCGCTGAAGTAGACATGGGCCTTCTTCAGGAAGAAGTCGTTGAGCGCGGCCGGCTCGAGGCCGAGGCCCCGGCAGTCAAGGAGGGCGAGATATGTCCCTTCGGGGTGGATGAGGCGGACGCCGGGGACCCGCTCCTCGAGAAACCTCTCCATGAAATCGACGTTCGCTTCGAGGTAAGGCAGGAGCTCGTCCAGCCAATCCTCCCCGTGCGCGTAGGCGGCCTCGAAGCCGACGATCCCGAAGACTTGGCCAAGCTCGAACCCGGCCCGCTCCGCTTCGCTTTCGAATTTTTTGAGGAGGCCTGGGTTGGAAGTGACGACGGCGGCCGTCGAAAGGCCGGGGATGTTGAAGGTCTTGCTCGGGGCGATGCAGGTGACCGTCCGGTCCGCCAGATCGTGGGATAGCGAGGCGAGGACATGGTGCCGATGGCCGTGATATATGAGGTCGGCGTGGATCTCGTCTGAGATGACGAGGAGGTCCCGGGCGACGGCGATGCGGCCGAGGGCTTCGAGCTCCTCCCGCGTCCAGACGCGGCCGACCGGATTGTGGGGGCTGCAGAGGATAAGCATTTGGCCGGGGGCGTCGATCTTCCTCTCGAGGTCCTTGAGGTCCATGGCGTAGCGGCGGCCGTCGAACCGGAGAGGGTTCCGGACAACGCGGCGGCCGTTGTTCTCGACGGCGTTGTAGAACGGGAAATATACGGGGGTTTGGATGATCACGCCGTCGCCCGGCTTGGTGAAGGCGCGGACGCAGTAGTTGAGGGCCGGAACGATGCCCGGCGTCTTGGCCATCCAGTCTTTCCGGACTTCCCAGGCATGCCGGCGCTTGAGCCAGTCGATCGCCGCCTGCCAGAAGGACGGGGGGACGAGAGGATAACCGTAAATTCCATGGGCGGCGCGGCTCCGGATGGCTTCGACGACGGCGGGCGGGGCCTCGAAATCCATGTCGGCGACCCACAGCGGGATCGCATCCTCGATTTTGAGGACCTTGCGGGGATAAACCCACTTCAGCGATTCCGTGCCGTTCCGGTCAATGATTCTATCAAAGTTGTATTTCATCTTTTTCTGGCCTGCCCGTTGTCCAGATGCAAATGGCGAGGCGTCTTACTCTCCTCAAACCCAAAGGCTAATCTGCGGTTTTCCCGAGGCATTCTTATACATGATAGGCGGATATTGATCAAGAAGAAGGGCGCCTTCGTTTCTGCTTGCCATTGAAGTATCATGGGCCGAAATGAGGAGCGGGTCAACGATCATAGTCCGTGCGGCGTATTAATTATGGAACGACTTTGTGAGGAGGCGATGATGAAGACCAAATCGGTATTCCTTATTCTGCTCCTCCTTGCTGCCGGGATGTATGCCCAGGACAAACGTCCCCCCGTGAAGGTTGGGGACCCTGCACCGCCACTGCACCTGGAAGCCCTGCTGCAAGCTCCTGAGGCTTCGCAAGCAACCTGGGACGCCCTGAAGGGAAACGTCGTGGTCGTCGAGTTTTGGGCGACGTGGTGCGGGCCATGCCGTGCAGCCCTCCCGCACTTGAACGAGCTCGTTTCCCAATACAAGAACAAACCCGTCCGGTTCATATCCATTACCAGTGAAGAAGGATGGAAGGTCAAAGCTTTTCTCTCGGTAAATCCCATTGCGGGCTGGATCGGCATCGATCATGCGAATTCCTTCTATGGGGAGTTCGGCTTCAAGACCATCCCGCAAACGGTTCTGGTTGACCAAAGGGGGAGAGTGGCCGCTCTCTTTCAGCCCTCACAGTTGACGAACGGAATCTTAGACCAGTTGCTCGCCGGGAAAGCGCTTTCAACGCCCGCCTCAGGACTTGCCGAGGCGTCGGCCGTTCCCGAAGCGTCGCCGAAGGCCCAGGATCAGGCCGTGCCTCCCCTCCTGGAACTCATGATCCGTCCGGCCAAACCGTCAATGTCTATGTCGCGGAATGGAGGGACGTTTAGGGCCAAAGGGATGTCTCTAAAAAACCTAGTATCGTATGTCTATTCTATTTCACCGGCCAGGATCGTTGCTGTTGGCCAAATTCCTGAGCAAGCTTATGAACTGACGGCACAGATTCCTGACGAGCGAAAAGACCTGCTCCTACCAATGTTGCAGCAGGCGATGGCGGCGGCGTTCGGCGTGAAGACATGGAAAGAGAACCGGGAGACCGAGGTGCTTGTTCTCCGCGCTCCCGCAAATTCTCATGAACTATTGCGACCCTCCGGAAAGACGAATAGCGATTGGGTGACTGATGAAGGTCAGATATCAGGCAGCGCTATGACAATCGAGAATTTTCGGATGTCCCTCGAAAACGGGCTTCTTAGGGTCGTCCTCGACGAGACCGGGCTTAGAGGCGTTTACGACATCTCTTTCTATTGGAATCCCAAGGACGAAGCGTCGATTCTTCGGGAGATGGGCAAGCAGCTCGGGCTCGAGCTTAAAAAGGAACGGCGGTCGATCGGAGTCCTTTGTTTTGAGATCCCGAAGCTGTAAACATCAAGATCTCGAGAGACTGCCTATCCGCCTGGGCAGACTTTGAGTTCACATAACCGCGCTCCGAATTTCCCCGCAGGACGGTCATCCGGTCCCGGAGAATTTCGGTAATTGGTTGTGTGTCACCGATTTAAATCAGGAATTTTCCGTCCTTGGCGACGTATTTGCCCTTCGCCTTGATCGTGACCTTGTCGACCAGCGCGTCGAAGTGATACTTGCTCTTGTTCTTGCCGATCCCGTAGGAGTCGCCGATCGCGAAATGGACCGTCCCGAAGGCCTTTTCGGCCTCGAGCATATTGGCGCAGATCTTGGCGCCCTTGTTCGTGCCGATCCCGAACTCGCCGATAATCCTGCCGGTCTTGTCCGAGCCGATCGTCGCGATGACCTCGGCGATGCCCTTGCCCTTGAAGCCCGTGAGCTTGCCGCGCTTGAACGTCATCTCCCCGTGGCCGAGCTTGTCGTCGATGAGGCTGATGACGATCTTGCCCGTGAACGTTTCCTCGACGGGGGCCGTGTAGCACTCGCCGGCCGGCAGGTTGCCGTGCATGTGCTTTTTGCTGATGTCGCCGTTGTCGTTGTCCCAGGCGCGGCCCTTGACGCTGAATGCGATGTGCGTGCCAGCCGGATTTTCGACGACGACGTCGTCGGCGTCCTTCATGGCCCGCATGACCTTTTTCGTGAACTTGTCCATCTCCGAGAAATCGATGTTGACGAGCCGCTCCATCATGTCCCGGGTCAGGCCGGGCATCATGCAGATCCGGCCGGACTTGCCGCCCGCCGCGACCATGAAGCCGCGGAAAGGCTTTTCAGCGAAGCGGCCCTCGAGCATGTAGACCGTGACGGAGGCCGTGCGGATCAGTTCTTTAAACTGCCGCGTCGGCCCGGTGATGGGCCGCAAAGTCTCCGTCATGAGGTAGGTCGTCGTCTCGGCCCCGGCCTGCTTGGCGTAGTAGGCGAGGGCCTCGGCGATCTCCATTTTCTGCTTGTCCGTGACCAGGAGGAACTTCTCCCCGGGTCTAAGCCTGAGGGCCTGATTGATGGCCCGGTCGGCCGCCGAATAGAGCTTATTGGCTTTCATGGTTGGCCTCCGTTTTCCTTATTTTATTTCGTCCGCCGCGCGTCCCAATACACGAAGCTGCAGAGCAGGAGGAACGCGACGAGGCTGATGATCTGTCCGTAGCCCGTGAACCAGGCCGCGGGCGTGCCGTCCACCCAGCGCCCGTTTTCGAGGACCATCGAGATCCCGAGGCTGATGTAATGGTCGAGGTTGGTGAGCTTGAGGACGGCCAGGACGATGCCCATGAGGGCGCCTCCCGCGATGAACCCGGAAGAGATAAGGGTCCCGCGGTTGTTGCGCCGCTCGGCCAGTTCCTTGTCCTTGGTCGATTTTTTGACCAGGTGGGAGATGAAGCCGCCGACGAGGAGCGGGGTGGTCAACGGCAGGGGCAAGTACATACCCAGGGCGAAGGCCAGCGGCGGTACCTTGGCCAGCTCGGCGACGATCGCGACCGACGCCCCGATCGCGTAAAGGAGCCAGGTCACGGGCTCGCGCGACATCATCGACTTGATGACGGTCGCCATCAGGTTGGCCTGCGGAGCGGCCAGGGTCCCGCTCTGGAACGAGAAGGCCTTGTCCAGGATGTAGATGGCGATGCCCACGGTCAGCGCCGAAATGAGGACGCCGGTGAACTTGAACCGCTCCTGGTTGCGCGGCGTGGCCCCGAGCCAGTAGCCGATCTTGAGGTCGGTGACGAAGCTCCCGGAGATCGAGAGCGCCGTGCAGACGACCGCGCCTATAAGCAGGGCGACGGCCATCCCCTGTTCCCCCGACAACCCCGCCCCGAGGAGGATGACACTCGAGAGGATGATGGTGATCAGGGTCATGCCTGAGACCGGGTTCGTCCCGACGATGGCGATCGCGTAGGCGGCGACCGTCGTGAACAGGAACGAGAGGAGGATGCAGATGAGGACGCCGATAATGGCCAGCTTGACGTTCGAGATCCAGAGGAAATAAAGGAAGAGCCCGGCGGCCGTGGCCAGGAGCCCGAGGATGATCGTCTTCATCTTGAGGTCGCGGTTCGTGCGCAGCTCTTCCGCCGCTCCCGCCTTCTTTCCCTTGAAGATCTCCCGGAAACCGAGGGAGAACGACTTGACCATGACCGGCATGGACTTGATGATGCCGAGAACGCCGGCCATGAAGATGGCGCCAATGCCGATGTTCCGGACGTAGGTGCTGAAGATCTGCGTCTCGCTCATCTCGAGGATCGGGATCTTTCCGGGATAGATTGCTCCCGGGATGTGCTGGCCAAGGAACCAGATGGCCGGGATGAAGGCGAAATGCGAGAGCAGCCCGCCGGCCACGATGACCGCGTTGTAGCGGAGCCCGATGACGTAGCCCAGGCCGAGGAAGGCCGAGAGGGCGTCGAGCTTGAGGACCATCTTGGCCTTGACGGCCAGGTTGTCCATGAACGGCAGGAAGCGGAAGTTGATGACCTCGTCCCAGGCCCGGACGCCGATGGTCAGGAACTCGTAAACGCCGCTGACGGCGACGCCCAGAATCAGGGCCCAGGCTTGCTTGCCGCCGGATTCCCCGGACACCAGGATTTCGGTCGTGGCCGTGGCCTCGGGGAAGGGGAGCTTGCCGTGCTGCTCCTGGCAGAAATAGCGGCGCAGGGGGATCAGGAACAGGATCCCCAGGCAGCCGCCGAGGAACGTCGAAAGGAAAATCTTGACGATGTCCGTCGGCAGGCCCAGGATGTAGAGCGCCGGGATGGTGAAGATGGCGCCCGCCACCAGAGCTCCCGACGCAGCGCCGATCGACTGGAGGATGACGTTCTCGAGGATCGTGCTCTTGCGCTTGTAGACGTAGCCGATCCCGACGGCCAGGATGGCCACGGGGATGGCCGCTTCGGGGACGGTCCCGACCTTGAGGCCCAGGTAGGCGATCGAGAAGGTGAAGAACAGGGACATGAACAGGCCCCAGAGGACCGAGCGCAGCGTGACCTCCGGAACGACCGCGTCGGCGGGGACGAAGGGCTTATAGACCTGGCCGGGCGCGAGCTCTTGGTAGGCTTCGGGGGGAAGGGTTGTTTTGGACGTCTCCATCTCGCTTTCCTTTCAAATAAGAAGTGCCGTATTTGAAACGCAGGCGATGAGACTTATTGCTCTCCCGTGTACCTCGGAAGGAGGTCGTTGTTCAGCTTGAGGAAGAGGTCGTAGTTGACCCGGACCTTCTTCTCCTCCCGGGCCTGGATCATGTAGGACTGGAGGAACTTGTTTTTTTTCTGCTCGAGGAGGCTGTCCCGCTCCGTGGCCCTGACCTTCTCGAAATCGGCCTTGGTCACTTCCTTGCGATCGATGACGCGGAAGATCGCGTAGCCGTCTTCGACCGGGACGGGGTCGCTCACTTTCTTGAGGGGGAGCGAGTAAACGAGGGCGTCGATGTCCTGGTTCTCCCCGACGAGACTCAGGTACTGCTCGCGCTTGTGGGCCTCGACGGTCTTGTACTCGAGCTTGAGCTTGCCGGCCTCGGCGTTCCAGTCGTCCTTGAGTTTTCCCTTGAGCTCCCTGAGCTTGTCCAGGGACTTTTCCTTTTTCAGCCCGTCGAGGATGTCTTTCTCGACCTGGTCCTTGACCTCCTCGAGTTTGGCCGGCCGGTCGGGCTCGATTTTCTGGAGCTGGGTCAGGCCCGCGCCGGTGTAGGTGTACACCGGGGCTGAGATTTCCTTGCCCTTGAGCCCGAAGAGCGATTCGCTGAGGGAGCCCGCGGTGTCGAAATCGCCGAGAGCTTCGCCCCTCTTCAACGCGCCCGTCGAAGCGACCTTGAGACCTTCTTTCTGGGCGGCCAGGTCGAGGCTCTTTTCCTTCAAGGCGAGCTTCCCGATCTTCCCGATCCGTTCGGTGACCAGGGTCCGGGCCTTCTGGTCTTCGAGGATGCCCTTGATCGTGGCGCTCACCTCGGCCAGGGCCTTTGTGGCGGCCGCCGTCTTCTCGGTCACTTTCAGGATGGCCGCGCCCGTGTCGGTTTCTACGATATCCGAGATTTTCCCGAGGTTGAGCTTCCCGGCGGCCTCGGTTTCCTTGGCGGAAAGAGAGCGCCAGTCGGCGAGGCCCCAGTCGCCCCCGGCCTTGGCCTTGTCGTCCTTGGAATAGGTCTTGGCCAGCTCGGCGAAATCGGCGCCGCCCTGGGCCTTCTTGAGGACATCCCGGGCCTGGGCCAGGACGGCGTCCTTGTCCTTGGCCGTGAAGGGGAGCCAGACCCGGCTGAGCCGGAGCTTCTCGGACTCCTTGAATTGGCTGATGTTGTCCTTGTAGTACTTCTGGATTTCGGCGTCCTGGACCTTGATGTCCTTCTTCACGTCGTCGGTCTTCAGAAAAATGTAATCGCCTGCCCTTTTTTCCGGGATCCTGTGCGCGGCGGCGTTCTTTTCGAACGTCTCCCGGATCTGGGCGTCCGTGGGCTTGTCCATGACCTCGGCCTTGGACGCTTCCGAAACCAGGTATTCGATCTTCGCCGAGTCGTTCTGCTTCCTGTAGGAGTCCCAGACCTCGTCGTCGGAGACGATGATCCCTGCTGTCAGGTAGCGGACGACCTTGTTGAGGAGGACGTCGTTCGTCAGCCCCTCCTCGAAGTCCTTGAGGGGGATATGGTTATAATCGAGGATTCTCCTGTAGATGTCGAAGCCGACGAACTGCCCGTCTTTCTGGAAAACGGGGTACGAGACGATCCTATCGCGGACCTCCGCGTCGGTGGCCTTGAGCCCCCTGTCCCGGGCGATCTGGAGGAGGAGCCGCTGCTGGATGAGCTGCTCCAGCGTCTGCTGGGGGATGTTGAGCTGCTGGATGAGGTTCTGGTTCAGGCCGCTGAACTGCTTCTTCATGGCGTCGAGGCGCTGGCGGAGGCTCTGGACATACTCGTCGGAGGAGATTTTTTCACGGCCGACATAGGCCAGCGCGTTCGTCCGGCTCTTTTCGCCGAGCTGTCCGGCGCCGCCCCAGATGAAGAAGATGGAGATGATGAATGTGGCGACGATAAGCCACAGCACCCATTTCAGCGATTTCACGTTTTTTCTCATGGTCTTTAGCATAGATGCACCTCAGAATCGGTTGCGGGCGGCCTCGTTCACCGCTCCGCCCGCTCTCTCCGCTTGGTTTCTTTATCGAAAAGAGGACGCAGTCGTTCGTACGTCGTGTCCAGGTCTTCGATGAAGACCCGTGTCCCGCCCACAAGGGGCATGAAGTTCGAATCCCCGTTCCAGCGGGGGATGACGTGGCAATGATAATGGCCGGCGACGCCGGCCCCCGCACTGTGCCCCAGGTTCATCCCCGCGTTGAAGCCGTGCGGGCTGAAGGCGGTGCGCAGGACCCGGAGCGCGAGGCGCAGGAGTTCAGCCAGTTCGGCGGCTTCCTCCGGGCGGGCCTTCTCGAAATCGCCGAGGTGGCGGCAGGGGGCGATCATCAGGTGCCCCGTTGTGTAGGGAAAGCGGTTGAGCATGATGAAGTTGCGGCGTCCGTGGAAAAGGACCGCGGCCTTGCGGTCGTCGCCTCCCTTGAGGGCTTCGCAGAATATGCAGGTCTTCATGGTCAGGGCTTTCCGGACGTAGCCCGCCCGCCAGGGCGCGGTGATATAGCGCATTATTTATTGATCAGCTCCTTGAGAAGCTTGCTCGGCTTGAAGTAGAGGACCTTCTTCGGGGGGACCTTCACGGGCTCGCCCGTCCGGGGGTTGCGCCCGGAGCGGGAGGTCCGTTTTCGGAAGCGGAAGCTCCCGAAGCCGCGGATCTCGATCTCCTCCCCCTTGAGGATGGCCTCACGGATCGTCTCGAAGAAGAGGTTGACGCCTTCTTCGGCTTCCTGCTTGGGGATGCTGAGTTCCTGGGAAATCTTGTTGATCAGGTCAGCTTTTATCATGAGAGTCCTCCTTTTTGGTTCCTCGTTTCAGGGTCTTGAGGTTTTTCAGTTGATCCTTCATGATGTCGCCCAGGGTCATCCGGTCGTCCTGGGAATCCATATACCGCTGGAATTCCTGTTTCTGGATATCGAACTGGGCCTGCTTGAAGCTGAGGGAGATCTTCTTGGCCTTGGGGGTGAGCCGGATGATCTTGGCGTTGCGCTCCTCGCCGACCGCAAAGCCGTCGGACGGCTTCTCGATCTTCTTTTCGTCGAGCTCGGAGGTGAACACGACGCCCTCGATGCCGGGCACGATCTCGACGAAGACGCCGAAGTCCGTGATCCGGACGATTTTGACCTTGACGATGTCCCCGACCTGCTGGCGGGTGAAGAACTCCTCCCAGATATCGCCCTCGAGCTGCTTGATCCCGAGGGAGATCTTCTGCCGGTCGACATCGATGTTGAGGACGAGGGCCTCGACCTCCTGCCCGGCCTGGAGCTTCTCGGACGGGTGCTTGATCTTTTCCCAGCTGATATCGGAAATGTGAACGAGCCCCTCGATCCCCTTCTCGACCTCGACGAAGGCGCCGAAGTCCGTCAGGCTCGTCACGACGCCCTTGACATGGGCGCCGATCCCGTGCTTCTGTTTGAAGACCTCGAGCGGGTGCGGGGAAGCCTGCTTGAGGCCCAGGGAGATGCGCTTGGTCGTCGGGTTGACCTCGAGGATCGTGACGACGACCTCCTGGCCGGGGGCGAGGACCTTCTTGGGATGGACGAGCTTCCGGGACCAGGTCAGGTCGGAGATGTGAACGAGCCCTTCGACGCCCTTTTCGAGCTCGACGAAAGCCCCGAAGTCCGTGAGGCTCGAGACCTTGCCCGTGATCTTCTGACCGGCCTGGTATTTCTCGGCGATGTTCGCCCAGGGGTCCGGCGTCAGCTGCTTGAGCCCGAGGGAGATCTTCTCGTCCTTCTCGCTGAAGTCGAGGACGATGACCTCGACCTCCTGGCCGACGGTGAGGACCTCGGAGGGATGTCCGATCTTGCCCCAGGACATGTCCGAAACGTGGAGAAGGCCCTCGATGCCGCCGAGGTCGACGAAGGCCCCGAAGCTGGTCAGGGTCTTGACGTGCCCGGTGATCTTTTGCCCCTTGGCGATAACGCTGAAGACCCGCCGTTTCTTCTTCTCCCGCTCGTCCTGGAGGAGGAGCTTGCGGGAGAGGACGGCGTTTTCGTTCCGGCGGTCGAATTTCATGACCCTGAATTTGAAGTTCTGGCCGATCAGGGACGCCGGGTCCTTCACGGGCTTGATATCCACGTGGGATTCGGGCAGGAAGGCGAGGATGCCGACGTTGACGTTGAAGCCGCCCCGCGTTCTTTCGACGATCGTGCCGGTGATCCAGGTATTGTGGGTGTAGGCCTTTTCGAGGAGGTCGATGGCCCGAACCATGTCCGCCCGCTTTTTGGACAGGATGAGGTATCCGTCCTTGGCCTCTGTTTTCTCGAGCATGGCCTCGATCTCGCTCCCCGGACGGAGCTCGGCCAGGGCCTTGGCGTCCGTGAATTCCTCGATGGGGATGGCCCCTTCGGACTTGAAGCCGATATCGAGGAGGATGTGCGTGGGGGTCCGCTTGATCACCTTGCCCTTGATGATCGTCCCCATGGTGATTTCCTTGTTGCTGAACTGGTAGCGGTCCAGCAGGTTTTCGTAGTCTTCGGATGACATCTTGTCATCGCGGTCCGGCTGTTTCGTTGGATCCGTCATGGCACGTTTACTCCCTCACTGAATTCTGCTTGAAGCGTTGCCCGATGGCGTCGACCGCTTCCTGGACGGCCTCGGGCGGCGTCGAGGCCCCTCCGGATATCCCGATCGTTTCCGCCCCCCGGAGCATGGCCGGGGTGATCTGACGGGCGTTTTCGACGAAATAGGTCCGCGGCAGGATGCGCCTGGAGATCTCGTAAAGCTTGGTCGTGTTGGAACTCCGCTTTCCGCCGACGATGAACAGCGTGTCGACCCGGCCGGCCAGCTCACAGGTGGCCTTTTGCCGCGTCCGGGTGGAATCGCAAATCGTATTGTAGACGCAGAGCTCCTTGGTCTTCTCGACGAGGACGGCCGCGACCTTCTCAAAGGCCTCGAGGTCGTGGGTCGACTGGGCCAGGACGGCCCGCGTCTTGCGGGCCGGCAGCTCACGCGCCTGGGCCTCGTTCTCGACGACGACCCCCCGGCCGCGGCTGTAGCCGAGCAGCCCCCGGGTCTCCGGGTGCTCGCGGTGGCCGACGATGACGACCTCCCGGCCCTTCCGGGCCAGGGCCTCGACGAGCCGCTGGATCTTCTTGACGATCGGACACGTCGCGTCGACGACGGCGATCTTCCGGCGCCGGAGCCGGCGGTGAAGTTCAGGCGAAACCCCGTGGGTCCGGATGATGACGGTCCCTTTCCGGAGGCCCTCCGGCGTTTCGACCGACCCGATGCCTTCGGCCGCGAGGTCGGCGACCAGCTGGGGGTTGTGGATGAGCTCGCCCAGGGTCAGGACCTCGCCGGACTTCGTCCGGCGCGTCCGGCGGGCCATGGCCAGCGCCCGCTTGACTCCGTAGCAGAGTCCGCTCTCGTCAGCGACGATGATTTCCATATATATCCGATCCAAGAATAGTGACTTATCCTATATGAGAAGCCCCGCGTTGTCAACTCTAAGTGTAGGCGGAACCTATACTTAGGGCTTATCCCTCGGACGACTTTTCCTCCTGGAGGATTTTCCCGATCTCTTCCTCCGAAGGCAGTTCGTCGAGGCTGTTCAGCCCGAAGTACTGGAGGAAGCGTTCCGACGTCCGGTAGACCAGGGGATTCCCCGGCGCCTTTTTCCGGCCGACGATCTTGATCAATTTTTTATCGAGGAGCGTCTTCAGTGTGTAGGTCGAATCGACGCCCCGGATGGCCGAGATCTCGGCCTGGGTCACGGGCTGATGGTAGGCGATTGCCGAGAGCGATTCGAGGGAGGCCGACGAGAGCTTGTTCTTGCGCTCGATCTGGAGAAGCTTGCGGACCCAGCGGTCGTGGTCGGGATGGGTCGAAACGATGTAGCCGCCGCCCGTATGGACGATCTGGATCCCCCGCCCGGCCGATGCGTAGCCCTGGATGAGCTCGTCGAGCGCGGCCTGGATCTCTTCGCCGGGCGTGCCTTCGAGGACGGCCGCCATCCGGTCGACCGTCAGGGGTTCCTGGGAGATGAAGATCAGGCATTCGAGGATGTCTTTCAGCGGACTACTCATGGTGACCTGCCCTGCGCGCGTCTTTGCGGAGCCAGACCCGGATGGTCTGGAAGAGCTCGTCCTGGACGGCGACGGCCTGCCGGGACTTGATGAGCTCGAGGAGACAGAAAAAAGACACCAGGGCCTCTTCGAGAGACTCCTGGGTTGCGAAGTAGGCCAGGAAATCCAGGACCTGACCGTCCCGGAGGAGGCCGACGAGTTCCTTCATTTTTTCCTCGGTGGAGACGTCCCGGCCCTTGATGACGCGGGTGTCCGCCGCGGCCCGCCGCTTCATCATAAGGAAGAAGGACTCGGCCAGGTCGAAGAGGGAAACCTCCGTGAAATCGAGCTCGCTCTCCCCGGGAAGGGGCGGCAGGAAATTCCGTTTCCACTGGAGGAGCTGGTCCTCCTCCTTGTCCCGGAGAATGGAGCAGGCCGCCTTGATCTTTTGGAACTCGAGGAGGCGGTTGATGAGGACCCGTCGCGGATCCTCCTGCTCGGCGAGGTCCGTTTCCCGGGGGAGGAGCATCTGGGACTTGATGTAGATGAGGAGGGCGGCGATGAACAGGAACTCGGCCTCGCGGTCGAGGTTGATCTGCTCCTTGCGGTCGAGATACTCGAGATAGTCGCGCGTGATGGCGGCGATGGGGATGTCGTGGATGTCGATTTTTTTCTTGCGGATGAGGAAGAGGAGGAGGTCGAGCGGGCCCTCGAAAATCTCCAGCCGGACCTGATAGCCGTCCGCGGCTTCGGACGGCGCGGGCGCGACCGCGGCTTCGCCGGTCGGGATGGGTTCGGAGACATTTTCGGGCATGCTAGAAAAAGACGATGACCTTGATGAGGAGGAGAATCGGCTGGATGACGATGTCCAGGAAGCCTAGGGAGACGAGGGCCAGGACAATGATGAAGCCGTAAGGCCGGATCCGGTCGTACGCGGCGGCGGCCCGGTCGGAAAGAAGGCCCGACAGGATGCCGCTCCCGTCGAGAGGGGGAACGGGGATCATGTTGAAAACGGCCAGATAGGTGTTGATCAGGACGAAATAGAACAGGACCAGGGCCAAGCCTTCGAGCGGGTAGAAACCGCGGGGGAACGGCTGCCTCAGCAGGATGAATCCTTGGAGGAAAGTCGTGATGCCGGGAGCGAGCGCCCTCAGGATCCGGATGAGGATGATCGCCGACAGGGCGGCGGTCAGGTTGGCGGCCGGCCCGGCCAAGGAAATCCAGAGGTTGTCGCGCCGCGGGTGCCTCAGGTTGTAGGGATTGACGGGGACGGGCTTGGCCCAGCCGAAGGCCGGGGCGTGCATCAGGACGAGAATTATGGGCAAGATGACCGTCCCGATGGGGTCGATGTGGGCGAGGGGATTCAGCGAAACGCGCCCCGCCGCATAGGCGGTCGGGTCGCCCATCTTCAGGGCGGACCAGGCGTGCGAGGCCTCATGGATCGTGATCGCGAAAAGGAGCACGAAGAGACTGATGACGATCGATAGTATGTCCATAGGTGTTCGGCCTGATCGAAGCTATGTTATAGCATACCGGAGGGAATCCGTAAATATGCCCGCGGATTCCGGCCGGCCGCGGGTCACTTCGAAATCCGGTAGGACGGGTCGCGATAGACTTCCTGGCCCTCGAAGTAGGTCAGGAGGACCTTGGCCGCGTGGATCTCGGAAGTCGGGATCTTGAAGAGGTTCCTGTCGAGGATGACGAGGTCCGCGATTTTTCCGGCGGTGATCGAGCCCCGGAGTTTTTCCTCGTGGCTCAGGTAGGCGCCGTTCGCCGTGTAGGCCGCGATCATCGTCGGGAGGTCGACCAGTTCCTCGGGGATCCAGGCCGGGCCGGGCGGATCGCCGGGCCCGCGCCGGGTCACGGCCACCTGGATCGCGTCAAGGGGGTTGGCGGACGAAACCGACCAGTCGCTCCCGCCGGCGATGACCGCTCCCGTCCTGGCCACGCTCCCGATCGGATAGAGCCAACGCGAACGCTCCGGACCGAGGATGGGGATGGTGAGCTTGGTGATGTAGGGGTCCGCGTAGGCCCAGAGAGACTGGAAATTGGCGACCACGGCCAGGGCCCTGAATCTGGGAATGTCCGTGGGGTCGATGAGCTCGAGGTGACAGATGTGGTGGCGGAGATCCCTCGCCCCGTTGGCGTGTTCCGCCGCCTCCATGGCGTCCAGCGTCATCCGGATGGCCCGGTCGCCGATGGCGTGGACGTGAATCTGGAAGCCCGCCGCGTCGAGGGCCACGGCCAGATTATTGAACGCCTCCGGCTCGAGGAGAGGCAGGCCCCGGTCCCCGGGCCGGTCGAGGTAGGGCTCGAGGAGGGCGGCCGTATGCGATTCCATGACCCCGTCGACGAAGATCTTGGCCGCCGTGGATTTGAGATGGGTTCCGCGGTAGGTGTCCCGCAGCTTCGCCAAGCGGCCGGCCTCCGACGGCCCCTTGTCCGTGTTCACGTAGAGCGAGGCCAGGACCCGGAGGCTCAACTCCCTGGAACGGTCGAGGGCGGCGTAGGCGTCGAGGAGCTTTTCCCTGGCGCTGGCCTCGATGATCGAGGTGATGCCGAACTTGCAGGCCATGTCCAGTCCGGCCCTCAATCCTTTTATATAGTCCTCGGCCGCGAGCTCCGGGATGTGCCTCCCGACCAGGCCCGCGGCGCTCTCCCTCAGGGTCCCCGTCGGCTCGCCGGTCCTTGGGTCCCTCTCGATCCGGCCGCCCGGCGGGTCGGGTGTTTTTCCCGTGATGCCCGCGATCCTCAGGGCGCGCGTGTTGACCCAGGAGGAATGGCCGTCGGCGGCGCTCAGGCAGGCCGGCCTGTCGGGCACGAGCTTGTCCAAGTCTTCCTTGACCGGATTGGCCTGGGGGAAGACCGGCAGGTCCCAGCCTCCGCCCGTGACCCAGGGCTTTTCCGGATTCCGGGCCGCGTATTCCCGGATCGCGGCGAAGACGCTCTCTTTGTCCGGCAGGCCGCTCAGGTTGCATTCGCTGAGCTCGATCCCGCCGGTGATGAGGTGAATATGGGAATCCTGGAAGCCGGGGAGCAGCATGCGCCCGCCGAGGTCGATCGTCGTCGTGAAGGCCCCTTTGAAACGGCCGGCGCCCTTGGCCGTGCCCGCGTAGAGAATCTTGCCGTCGGCGACGGCCACGGCCTCGGCCCAGGGCTGGGCCGGGTCCACCGTGTAAACCGCGCCGTTCGTGAAGATCAGGCTGGCCGGCCGGACCGGTTCCTTGGGCGCGCAGGAGAGGGCTGCCAGGACGGAGGCGACGAGGAGAATGACCGGGAACCGAACCCGCAATAGGCGGGACGGGAAGGCGGAGGGCTTCGCTTTTTTCGGAGTTCGATTCACGCGCGGTCTCCTTTCAGAGTTGCCTGTAGACGGGGCTGGCGTCCCGGCGCGATGCATGCGGGCATTATATAAGGAAGAAAAGAGAGCGGCAAGCACCGTTTCCCGGGAGCACCATTTCTTCCTGAACGTTATTGAATGAGACAAGATGGATGGCACGGTGCCAGTCCCCGCCCGCCCGAGGCGGAAGGGGATTGCGCGAGAGCGCTGGGGGTTCCCAGGGCGGCTTCCCCCTGGCCCTCACACTCGAATGCTCCCTGGTATCAGGAATTCTCCGAGCGTGAGGAGTGGTGGTTCAGAAGGGGGAATTTGCCTCTCCGTTGACGCACCGGGACAGGACCCGTGTCTCCAGGTTCTGATCACAGGAACGGGAGGTAGCGCTCGATCTCGTAATCGCTGACCTGCTTGTCGAACTCCCCGGAGACGCACTTGCCGTATTCCTCGACTTCCTTTTTCTTGTTGGCGATGAGTTTGCCGAAGATGTGCTCGCCCAGCGCCTCCCGGACCATGTCGCTTTTTTCCATCAGGCGGACGGCCTCTTCGAGGTTGCGGGGCAGGACCCGGATGTCGAATTTCTTCTGACGCGTCCCGCTCATGTGGTAGATGTTCTCCTCGACCGGATCGACGAGGCTCTCCTTCTTGCGGATGCCGTCCAAGCCCGCGGCGAGCATGACGGCGAAGGCCAGGTAGATGTTGCAGGCCGGGTCGGCCGCTCGGAGCTCGATCCGCGTCGCGCGTTCCTTCCCGGGCTGGTACTCGGGGACGCGGATGTAGGCCGACCGGTTCTTCTGTCCCCACGCGATATAGACGGGCGCCTCGTAGCCTTCGATGAGACGCTTGTAGGAATTGATCCACTGGCTGAGCACGGCCGAAATATCGCGGGCGTGCGTCATGAGGCCGGCCATGTAATGGCGGGCCATGTCGGAAAGATAGTAGGGGCCCTTTTTATCGAAGAAGAGGTTCTTGCCCCCCTTCCAGAGCGACTGGTGGACGTGCATGCCGCTCCCGTTCTGGCCGTTGATGGGCTTGGGCATGAACGTCGCGTAAAGGCCGTGCATCCGGCAAACTTTCTTCACGATGTACCGGAAGATCATCCCCGTATCGGCCATGTCCAGCGCGGAGAGATAACGGAGGTCGATCTCGTGCTGGCTCTGGGCCGCCTCGTGGTGGTCGTACTCGGTCTCGACGCCCATTTTGTGGAGGACGAGCTGGATCTCTTTGCGGATCTCGCCGTACCGGCCGCTGAAGAAATACCCCCCGACGTCCGTCGGGACGGGCTCCTCCGACGATGGGAAGATGAAGAACTCGAGCTCCGGCCCGCACTTGAAATCCTCGATGCCCAGGATCTTGCGGGCGCGGGCCAGCGTCCGCTTGAGCACGCCCCGGCTGTCGCCGACGTACGGCGTGCCGTCCGGGGTCAGGATGTCGCCGAACATGACCGCCTCGTGCCAGCGGATGCCCTCCTCGAAGCCCTTGTATTCCCAGGGGAGGAGGCGGAAGGTCTTGGGATCAGGCTTGATGATGAGGTCGCTCTCCTCGATCCGGACGAACCCGGCGACCGAGGAGCCGTCGAAGCCCTTACCCTCCCCGAACGCCTTTTCCAACTCGGCGCTGGGGAACGCGAAATCCATGGGACGTCCCAGGATGTCGGGGAAGACGATGCGGATGAACTCGATCCCGCGGGCAGGGTCCAGGACGGCGCTCAGGACGTCCTTTTCGTCCCGCATGCCGAACGCTTTGGGGGAACTTTTCGCGGTTGGCACCATGGTCAGACCTCCTTCTTTACAATATCAATATGTCACGATAATTATACCAATGAAATTCAATTGTCAACTATTTATTAAAATTAATTGACAATTGTTTTAAATTATGAGACATATAGTGACGGATAGGAGAGACGTCCATGATCGACGAACTGGAGCGAAAAATCGTCTGGGCCCTGAACGCCAACGCCCGCAAGAGCTTCCGGGAGATCGCCAAGGAGGTCGGGACATCGACCACGGCCGTCATCAACACCGTCAAGAAGCTGGAGACGGCCGGGGCCATCAAAGGATACATCCCCGTCGTGGACCCCGAGCACTTCGGGATCAACCTGATCGCCATCGTCGCCGTCCGCATCTCGAAAGGGAAGCTCCTCGAGACGCAGAAAAAGATCTCGCAGGACCCCCGCGTCACGGCCGTCTACGACGTCACGGGCGATTGGGATTCCTTCGTCATCGGCTATTTCAAGGACCGGGAGGACCTCAACCGGTTCATCAAGAAACTCCTCGGGTTTCCGTTCGTCGACCGCACCGTCACGCACATCGTCCTCAACGTGGTCAAAGAAGAACGCCGCGTCTTCGTCTAAGAATAAGCAGTGGAGCTGAACCCGATGAAGGGCGGCTTCGGCGCCGCCCAGAAGAGGCTGCAAGATCCCTGCGCCCGTACGATCCCAGATATTCTTGACAGATTCCCCGATTGTGCCATAATCGATTTTCGAGAAGAACGAAGGAGAAGGCGATGGCGAAAACACCCCATTTCCCGATCGGCCACCACTATATCGTCGAAGCGTCGGGCTGCGACCCGAAGGTCATCGGCAGCGTCGAAAAGGTCCAGCAGATCCTGGTGAAGGCCGCCGAAATCGCGGGAGCCCACGTCTGGTCGATCTCCTTCAGCAAGTTCCCGCCGCACGGGGTCAGCGGCGTCGTCGTCATTTCCGAATCCCACATCTCGACCCATACCTGGCCCGAGATGGGCTACGCGGCCCTGGACATCTACACCTGCGGAGTCAATGTCAAGCCGGACAAGGCCGTCGTGTATGCGGTGGAGGCCTTCAAAGCGGAGACCTCGCACATCACCGAAATCACCCGGGGCATCGACGAAGGGGACAAGGTGTTCTATCACAGTTTCATCACGTGGGAGGAGCACCTGCGGGCCGGGGCCGGGGCGAAAGACAAAGCCAAAGACAAGAACTAGGACGGAGGGGCCATGATCGTCGAATTCAGCATCGTTCCTATCGGCAAGGGCGAGGAACTGGCGGGGCTCGTGGCCAAGATCCTGGACATCGTCGACAAATGCGGATTGCCCTACCAACTGACGTCCATGGGCACGATCGTCGAGGGGGAGTGGGACGACGTCTTTGCGCTCATCAGGGAGTGCCACCGGAAAATGCGCCAGGAATCAAGCCGGGTTTCTACACACATCACCATAGACGACCGGGAACGGGCCGGGGGAAGGCTCAGGGGCAAGGTCGAGGACGTGGAAAAGACCCTGGGCCGGCGGCTCAAAACCTAGCCCTCCTGTAAAACTCCTTTACAATCTGTAAAAAACCGCGTTCTCTTTCTCCCGCAAGCCCGTTTCCGCTATTTTCCGGCAGGGACAGGCGATTCGCCTCCTGGCATAAAAGGTGCTTTAGAGGATGGCGAAAGGTGCGGACCCCATGCAAAATACCGGTTCTCAGTCTGCTATAATGGGTAAGGCCGTGCAAAAAACCATTCTTGGGGCTATTGTCCTCTGGGTCTGCCTGCCCGCCCTGGTGGCCGAGGTCAGACCCGCCGCCCAATCGTCGCCCCAGACGCCCGAGGGCCTTTTCTCCCAGATCCAGGGACTCCTCCAGAAAAAGGACCTTCCCGGTTATCTCGACCTCTTCGCCGCCGACCTCCGGCCCGGCGAGAAGGACCGGCTGGAAACCTTTTTCAAGGAATTCGGCATGGAGTCGGTCAAGCTGAGGCTCGTCGGCAAGAGGACGGGAGACGAGGCCGGGACGCGCCTTTATTGCCAGGCCTATTTTCAAAACGCGTTTTCCGTCATGATCGAATCCTGGCAGCTCACCGCCGCCACGAGGGACGGCCGTTGGGAGATCGTCGGCAAGGAGACCTCGGGCAACATCAGCAGACTCTACAAGATCAAGATCCCCGCGGAGCGGGCCGAGCGTGTCCGGTCCGTCGAGATCCTCCACCGCGATATCCGCCTATCGTTCACAGGGGCCGCCGTTTTCTATGACAACATCCCGGGAGTGGATACGGCCTTCCTGATCATCGGGAAGGGGACCGTCCGCTTTTCTCCCTCCGACCGCATCGAAAAACACCAGATGGAGCTCCTTTATAAGAAGCCGTTCCTGGAGGACGACATCGACTATGTCTATGTGCGCTGCTCCAACAGCCTCGCCGCGTCCAATATCAGGATCGGCCGTGGCGACGGCGAGCCGGCCGTGACCCAGCCCGAAACGGACCGGGCCGCGGCTCTCTTCGCCAGGAATTATCCCCGCTCGTTCACCATCGAAAGCTCGGTCGACAAAGAGATCCTGTCCTTCCTGCCCCAGGGAGAGGAAGCCGTCTTCGATTTCCGGGGCAAGCGCGCAGGGGAATTGACCTACATCTATTACCCGTTTTCGGACGAGCAGGTGACCCTGTACGACCGCTCCAGTGACAGAATCCTCAGCCTCTATACGCCGGCCGACGAAGGGGAACCGCAGGCCAAGCGCTTCTACATCAGCTTCGCGGAAAAGTACGATATCGACCGGTACCAGCTCGACCTGAGCTATTCGCCGTCCGAATCCTATCTTTCGGGCAAGGCCCGGATCTCGGTGGTCCCCAGGACCGACGACCTCGACACGCTCAAGTTCCGGTTCAATCCGGACCTCGAGATCCTCAAAGTCCAGGACCAGGAAAAGCGCGAGCTGTTTTACACGCTGGACAAGCTCCGCAAATACCTTTACGTGTATCTCATTAGCCCCCCCGGCCGGCTGCAAAGCGCCTGGATCGAGGTCTATTACCGGGGCCACATGAGCCCGCCCGTCCCGATGACGGACGTCGTCGGC
This sequence comes from Candidatus Aminicenantales bacterium, assembly GCA_049513915.1. GTDB lineage: Bacteria > Acidobacteriota > Aminicenantia > Aminicenantales > Saccharicenantaceae > DATKJS01. The sequence goes on from JBEKVN010000012.1 coordinate 53,304, forward strand.
CAGGCCGTGTCCCGCGACAAGCTGGTTTTCCGGCCGCGGTTCGAAACCTACCTTTTCTCCCAGACCGGCCTCTGGTATCCCGCGCCGCCCGAAGAGGATTATTTCCTGGCCAGGCTCAAATTGCTCATCCCGCCGGAATACACGTGCGTGGCCGTCGGGGACCTGGTCGAAAAAGGCCGCTGGAACGAAATGGGGGACGTTGTCGAGATCGAAAAGTCGGGCAGTTCCGTTTATACCTTCGAGACCCGGGAGCCCATCAAGTACATGTCCTTCATCGTCGGCAAGTTCGAGCACCCCAAGGACGTCCAGGATCCGGTTCCCATCCAGACCTACGTCTCCACGGAAATCAACGATAACGACCCCGCGATCGTCGAACAGGCCCAGAGCATCCTCGAATACTATATCCGGTCGTTCGGCCCGTTCCCGTTCGAGAAACTCGCCATCGTCAGGCGGCTCTTCCCCACGGCGGGCGGCCACAGCCCGGCCTCCTTCATCGTCCTCAACCAGGTCCCCTGGCGCGGGGATTCGCCGTATCCGATGACCTCCGACAACGCGGTCAATCTCTCCGATTGGGACGAATATTTCGTAGCCCACGAGATCGCCCACCAGTGGTGGGGACAGGGCGTTTCCTTCGCCACCTACCGAGACCAGTGGCTGAGCGAAGGCCTGGCCCAGTTCGCCGCGGCGTCTTATCTCCGGAGCCGGTACGGGGAAAAGGCCTACGGCCTGATCCTGAAGAAATTCTCCCTCTGGACCGAGAAGAAATCCGCCAAGGGCCCGATTGCCCTCGGATCGCGCCTGAGCTTCTTCGACTACGACGCCTACCAGGCGATCGTTTACGACAAAGCCGCCCTGGCCATGTTCATGCTCCAGGACGTTCTCGGGCCCGATGCGTTCTTCGCCGGATTGAAGGAATTCTTCGCGAAATACAAGTACAGCGTGGCCCGGACGGAAAATTTTATCGCCGTGATGGAGCGCGTGTCAGGCCGGGACCTGAAAAACTTCTTCCAGGGCTGGTTCCGGTCCTACGAACTGCCGGACGTCCAAACGTCCTGGTCCGAGGAGATCGTCGCCTCCGGCACCCGCCTCAGGGTCCGCGTGACGCAGGCCAAAGGCCTCTTCGTTTTCCCCCTCTGGATCGAGTGGACGAGCCGCGGCAAAACCCGGAGCGCCATGGCCGTCATCGACAAGGTCAACCAGGAGATCGTCCTGGAGGTCCCCGGGAAGGTCGACAGAGTGCGCATCAATCCCACCCGGGTTGTGCCCGGAAAATTCTCCTGACGTCCGTGGAGCTTCAGCCCCCGGTCATGTCGGCATGTCTTCCGTGTTGATCCCGAGCCGCCTGATCATCTCATTCAGGGTCGTCGGTTTCATCCCCAGGAGGCCCGCGGCCTGTTTCTGGACCCCTCTCGTCTTCTTGAGGGCGGCCAGGATGATCTTCTTCTGGAACGTTTGCGTCCTCTCCTTGAGGTCGAGGGATTCCTCGGGCGTGCCGAGCCAGGCGTCGGGCGAGGCGTCTCTCGCCAGCAGCAGGGGGGGCAGGGATTCCCGCGTGATGATTTTGGACCGCGAGAACACGACGGCCCGCTCGACGAGGTTTTCGAGCTCGCGGACGTTTCCGGGCCAATCATGGGCGTCGAGGATCTCGTAGACGTCCTCGCTAACCCCTTCGATCTCCCGCCCGTTCTCGCGGCCGTAGACCTCGATGAAGTGCTTGACGAGCAGGGGGATGTCGTCCTTTCGCCGCCGCAGGGGCGGCAGGTCGATTTTGATGACGTTCAGCCGGTAGTACAGGTCCTTCCGGAACGTTTTCAAGGCGATCATCTCCTCGATGTCCGTGTTCGTCGCGGCGATGATCCGGGTGTCCACCCTGATCGTTTCGGTCCCGCCGAGCCTCATGAATTCCTTCTCCTGCATGACCCGCAGGAGCTTGGCCTGGGTTTCGAGATTGATGGAGGAGATTTCGTCGAAGAAGATCGTGCCCTTGTCGGCCGCCTCGAAGAGGCCTTTCTTCAACGTCACGGCTCCCGTGAAGGCCCCCTTGACGTGGCCGAAAAGGTGGCTTTCCAGAAGATCGGGCGGGAGAGAGCCGGAGTTGACGATGACGAAGGGCTCGTCGCCCCGGTTGGAGTTCACGTGGATGGCCTTGGCGACGAGCTCCTTTCCGGTGCCGCTCTCGCCCTGGAGCAGGATCGTGCTGCGCGTGGGGGCGGCGGCCTTGATGAGCTCGAAAACGGCCTTCATGGCCTGGCTCTTGCCGATGATATTCGAGAAGCTGAACTTCTGCTTGAGCTCGTCCTTCAGGCGGAGGTTCTCCTCCTGGAGGCGCCGACGCTCGACGGCCCTCTCGATCGTCATGAGCAGGTCGTCGTGCTTGAACGGTTTCTGGACGTAGTCCAGGGCGCCGATTTTCATGGCCGCGATGGCCGACTCCACCGACGCGTAGGCCGTGATGATGATGACGGCGGCCACGGGGTCGATCTTCCGGATCCTCCCGAGGACCTCGATGCCGTCCATCCCGGGCATCAGGAGGTCGAGCAGGATGACGTCGCAGGACGACGACGAGAACTTGTCTAGGGCCTCCTCGCCGGAAGAGGAGAGCTCGACTTCATAGCCCTCGGACGTCAGGAGTTGGCTGAGAACGTCGCGAATGACGGGCTCGTCGTCGATAACGTGGATGATACCTTTGCTGGCCATGGATCACGTCCTCTCGGGGAGTTTTTTCGGGACCTGCGGGGCGTTCGGCCCCATGGGGAGGGTGACCGTGAACGTCGAGCCCTTCCCGATCTCGCTCGTCACCAGGATATGGCCGTCGTGCTCCTTGACGATCGCGTAGCTGATCGACAGCCCCAGGCCCGTTCCCTTCCCGATCCCCTTGGTCGTGAAGAAGGGGTCGAAGATGTGGGTCAAGTGCTCGGGCTTGATGCCGGTCCCCGTATCGGAGATCCGCACGACCGCCCTGCCCTCGCCCTTGGACAGCCGGATGCCCAGCGTCCCGCCCTGGGGCATGGCGTCCAGGGCGTTGAGGATGATGTTGATGAACACCTGTTGCAGCCGTTCTCCCTGCGCCTGGATCGGGGGGATCGGGTTGAGCTCGAGTTCGAGGCGGATGTTCATGTCCTTGAGCTTGTAATCGATCAGGGACAGGATCTCCTCGAGGCTCTCCTTGATGTTGACCCGGTGGAAGGAGGTGTCCGCCGGGTTTCGGGAGAACGCCAGGAGGTTCTTGATGATCCGGGCGACCCGGTCCGTCTGGGCCTCGATCTTCTCCAGGAGCTGGGCGTAGTGCGTGTCCGTCAGCTTCCGCTGGAGCATCTGGATGTAGCTCGAGATGCCGGTGAGGGGGGTATTGATCTCGTGCGCGACGCCGGCCGACAGGAGGCCGATCGAGGCGAGTTTCTCGGACGTCAGCAGCCGCTGCTGCAGGCTGATCTTTTCCGTGATGTCCTCGAACACGATGATCGTCCCGTACGGCCGGAGGGCGTTGTCGAGGAGGGGGGTCCGGGCGATATCGAAGATCTTTTTTCCGCCGCCCGGGATCTCCAGCGTGGCCTCGCTCAGGAGCCGGAAATCCTGCTTGGTCTCCGGCGGGAAAAGCGCGGCGTAGGTCCGGGGGCCCAGGACCTCCTCCAGGGGCTTCCTGATGGCGGCCTCCCTCCGTAATCCCATCAGGTCTTCGAGGACCCGGTTCCAGCCGGTGATGACCCCGCCCTCGTCGATGACGGCCACCCCCACGGTCAGGCTTTCGATGATGTTCTCGCTGTAGTCTTTGAGCCGCTGCATTTCCATTGCCCGGACGGTCTCCCGGCCGTAGAGGTCGGCGTTTTCGAGGGCCAAAGCCGCTGACCCTGAGACAGCCGTCATGAGCTCCCAATCCTCGCTCGAGAGATACGAGCCGTCCTGCTTCTTCCCCATGATCAGGCAGCCGATGACCTTGGACTCGACTTTGAGGGGCAGGAAATGGAAAAAGCCGTGGCGGGCGAACTTGTCCACGGAAGCCTGGAGGGCGCTCGACCCCCGCGGGGAGAACGAGGAGAGATGGTCTCTGTCCTGGAGCTGGTCGTACATGGTCTCATCCAGGTCGATCCGGGCGGGAAGAGGGACCTCCTCCCCCCGGGCGCTCAGGACGGTGAAGGACAGCCGGTCCTCTTCGCGGGCCAGAAGAAGGGCGACCGTCTTTAGGGCGAGGGCGTTGGCGATGGCTTCGAGGAGCGATTGGGCCAGTCTCTGGAGGTTCCGTTCGCGGCTGAGCTCCCGGCTGATGAACATCAGGGTTTTCCGGTGCTCGTAGCTCTTTTTGTAGATCGCCCGGTCGAGAAGGGTCTGGACGAGCTTCTTGAGCGGGGTGAAGACAGTAGCCCCCAGGATGATGGCGATGATGACCAGGACCGCGACCCTCAGCCGGTTCTCCGAAAACCAGGTCGTCTGGGAGATGATGATGAAATAGAGGAAGGCGATGACGAAGAAGGACATGATCAGGGTCGCCGCCTTCTTGAGCAGGACTTCGATGTCGACGAGCTTGTACCGGGAGATGGAGTACGAGAATGTCAGGGGGATCAGCGCCTGGAGAAGAATGGTCAGCTCCGCGCCGGTCGAAGGGACCCGGCCAAGAATGTAGGGGATGATGTAAAAAGCCATCGAGGGCAAGGCGCCGAACGCCAGACCGTAGACGATAAGCCGCAGCTGCTTCTTGACGAGGATGCTCGGCGCCCGGAGTGTGCTGTGGGCGAGGATGCCCACCGTTAACAGGGTAAAAAAGGCCAGGTGGACGAGCTCGAGCCTTTCGAGGCCGTCCTGATACCTGAGGGCCGCCGTGTCGCTCCAGGGGCCCGGCAGGGGAATGTGGAGCCGGACCCGGGCCAGGAGGAGCAGGGCCGCCGGCGCGTAGACGAGGGCCAGGGTCGCGGTTTTGTCCCTCAGGAAGCGCTTTCGGAGGGGAAAGATCATGAAGAAATGGAGGAGGAGAGGGGGAAACGCCAGGAAGGCCACCTTGTCGAGCCAGTAAAAGACGAGGTCGAACCTGTCCATCTCGCCGGTCGGGGAGAAGATGTTGAACGAGGCGAACGACAGGGCGAGCAGGTAGAAGAAGAGATAGGGGAGGGTCATCTGTTTGTTGGAATTGATGAAGATGACGAGGCTGATCACGAGCGTCGTCAGCCCGATGAGGACGAGGTAAAAATAGATGAGGTCCGTCCCCTTCTTCTGCGGGAAGAAATTCCGGTACGTCTGCATGCCCTGGGTGTTGATTTCGTAGATGACGGCCTGGTCGGAGACGGATGCGGTCCAGAGCCTCTTGAGGACGTCGATCCTCGTCCGGACCGGAGTCTTGTTGATGGCCGAAAGGATATCTCCTTTTCGAATTCCGGCCATGAGGTAGGCCACGCTCGCCGGATCTACCTTGACCGCCGTCAGCCCGTTCGGGGTTTCCTTCCAGGTGATCCCGTCGGTCACCTCCCGCCAGACGGCCTTCCGGTAGACGTTGAAGCCGCCAAGGACGAGGACGATGGCGAAGATTCCGAAAAAGACGATTTGCGATCTTCTCAAGGGCCTAATCGGCTCCGTTCTGCCCGGGGAATAATCCAAAAAATTGAATCCAGCGCATAAAAAAAAATCCCTAATTCAAAACGTGACGCCGGCCCGCCCGGAGCGCCCACCTGACCGGTCCCTGCGCGAGCATTTCTTTCATGCCCGGGTTTTCCTTCAAGCCGAGGGGCTGGGTGCTCCTCGAGAGAACCCCGCTCATATAGTCATATTTGGGTTTCTGAGCTTCCTGGGGCGAGGCCTGCCGGCTGGGGGAGGCCCAGAGCGGCCGGGCCGGCCCGAGCCTGAAAATGACCGAGAGCGCGGCCAGAAAGAGCAGACCCGGCAGGATCATCACAACTCTTCTCATGTTTATAAAAGTAAGTCTTTCCCGCCCCTTTGTCAACCAGGGAGCCCTCCGTTTGACAAAAGAGTTTGGGCAGACTAGATTAAAGACAAATTTTGTTTATGAGGAGATATTGACGGGATGCCCGTCTTTTCCTGCCGCGTCGCCGGGGAGGAAGGCCGGATTATCGTCCGGGACGTCCTGGCCTCGTCCGCCGAGGAATGCCGAAAAATCCTGGAAGGAGAGGGCTACCTTGCCCTCTCCGTCCGCCGGGACTTGAAAAGCCTCCAATCGCAGGGCCTTCGCTTCGGCCGGAGGATCAAGGACAAGGACTTCATCCTTTTCAACCAGGAGCTTGTGGCCCTCATCAAGTCGGGCTATCCCATCCTCCGCAGCCTGGAGGTGATCACCGGCCGGCTCAAGAACGTCTACCTCAAGGAGCTGCTGACGAAAGTCGCCGACGACGTCAAACTGGGCAAGGCCTTTTCGGAAGCGTTCCTCCCATATGAGAAGATGTTCGGCACGGTGTACACGGCCAGCCTGATGGCCGGGGAGCGGAGCGGCAACCTCCCCGGCGCCATCACCCGCTACATCCAGTACGCCAAGGTCATCGCGCAGACCCGCTCGCGCATCCGGTCCGCCCTGGCTTACCCGACTCTGCTGATCCTCTTCGCGATGATCCTCTTCGGCATCCTGGTCAATTTCATCCTGCCGAGGTTCGCCAGTTTTTATGAGGACTTCCAGGCCCAGCTGCCGGGCATCACGCGACTCCTGATGTCCGTATCTCTGGCCATCAACTCGCATTGGTATGTCCTGCCCGGCCTGCTCATCCTCCTCATCTTCTTCGTCGTGAGCCGCAGAAAAAAGCCGGATTTCCGCGTCCGCCTGGACCGCTGGAAGCTCCGCGTCCCCATCGGCAAAGGGATCTGGCTCGAGTCGAGCGTGGCCATATTCAGCCGCACCCTGGGGCTCCTTCTCGAGGCCGGCATCGCCCTCCTGCAGGCGATCGGCATCGCCATTCAGTCGGTCCCGAACGCCTCCTTGAGCCTGCGCATGAGGACCGTCCCCGATTCCATCAAGAACGGAGAGGGGCTCTCCGAATCCTTGGCGAAGACCGGGGCCCTGCCGCCCCTCGCCCTGGACATGATCCGCATCGGGGAGACATCGGCCAACCTCCAGGGCATGCTCGGGGACGTGGCGGATTTCTATGACGACCGCATTCGTGTTAAAATTGACACGCTTGTGTCGCTGATCGAACCGGTGGTCATCATCGTTATGGGGCTGGTGGTGGCTGGGATGCTCCTCGCCATTTACCTGCCCATTTTTAATGTGGTCAGGATCACGAGATGAAAGGCCCGCAGGTGACGCGGTATGAATGAAGAAGAACTGGCCCACCTGCGCGACGAAGAAAAAGCGGCGAGGAAGCTCGCGGAACGCTACCATGTTCCCACTATCAACCTGGAGAATCAGCTCCTGGACAGGGCCCTCGTCCAGAGCATCCCGGTCGAATTCCTTCACCGCCTGAACTTCATTCCCCTGGAGGACACCGGCGCCGTCATGAAGATCGCCGTCGCGGACCCCTCCGACATCGCGGCCATCGACGCCATCGAGTCCTTCCTGGGCAAAAAGGTCCAGGTCTTCGCGGCTTCGAAGAGGGCCATCCAGGAGGCCCTGCGCAAGAGCGAGACCGCGATGCAGGTCCTGAAGGACGCGACCGAAGGCTTCATCACCCAGGTCGTGGAGAGGGAGAGCGGCGAAGAGGAAGACGTCATCTCCATCGAGAAGCTGGCCGACCAGGACGGCTCCATCATCAAGCTTGTCCACACGATCATCTTCACGGCCGTCCAGAAGCGGGCGAGCGACATCCACATCGAATCCAAGGACGACCACGTCAAGATCAAGTATAGGATCGACGGCGTCCTGGGAGAGGCGATGGAGGCCATCAACAAGAAGTTCCAGTCGCCCATCATCTCCCGGATCAAGGTCATGTCGGACCTCGACATCGCCGAGCGCCGCGTCCCACAGGACGGCCGCTTCCGGCTCAAGATCAAGGACAAGACCATCGATTTCCGGGTCTCCATCATGCCCTGCATCTACGGCGAGGACGCGGTCATCCGCATCCTGGACAAGGAGATGATCACCGAGGCCATATCGGAGCTCCGCCTCGACCTGCTCGGTTTTTCCGATACGATCCTGAAAAAATTCCGGAAGTACATCACCCAGCCTTACGGCATGGTGCTCGTCACGGGGCCGACGGGGAGCGGGAAGACGACGACCCTCTATGCGGCCCTGACGGAAATCCTGTCACCCGAGGACAAGATCGTCACCATCGAGGACCCGGTCGAGTACCAGATCGACGGGATCACCCAGATCCCCGTCAACGAGAAAAAGGGCCTGGGCTTCGCCCGGGGCCTGCGCTCCATCCTGCGGCACGACCCCGACAAGATCATGGTCGGCGAAATCCGCGACCCGGAGACCGCCCAGATCGCCATCCAGTCCGCTCTGACCGGCCACTTGGTCTTCACGACCGTTCACGCCAACAACGTCTTCGACGTCATCGGGCGATTCCTGCACATGCAGGTGGACCCGTACAGTTTCATCTCGGCCCTCAACTGCATCCTGGCCCAGCGTCTGGTGCGGGTGCTCTGCCCCCGCTGCAAGACCGCCGTGAAGTACACGGCGGCCCAGCTTGCGGAGTCGGGGCTCGATCCAGCCAAGCACCGGGACCGGGTGTTCTACGAGCCGCGGGGCTGTCCGGACTGCAATCAGACCGGGTACAAGGGCCGCACGGCCATTGCCGAGATCCTGGAGCTTTCCGATCCCATCCGGGAGCTGATCCTGGAAAGGAAACCCCTTTCCGAAGTCAAGAAGCGGGCCAAGGCGGAAGGGATGATCTTCCTGAGGGAAATCGGGCTGGAGAAAGTCTTCGACGGGGTGACGAGCCTCAGGGACCTGAACAAGGTGACCTTCGTGGAGTGATGACGTTGCCGCTCTTCAAGAGACTTCAGGCCCGGTTTGTCGAGCGCCCGCTCCCGGACGCCGTCTTCGCGCTGGCCCCCGGCTACCTGAGCGGCCTCCGCGTCCTCGCGCGGGGCCGGGCCGCGCGCGAACGGTTCATCCTGCCTTTTGAAGCCAGCGTGCTCGTTCCGTCCTTCGACCGCCCGAACATCACCGACGCCCCCGCCGTGAAAGCCGCGATCGAGGCGGGACAAAGGGCCCTCGGGTTCGGGGGAGGGACCATCGCCCTGCTCATGCCCGAGCCCTGCGTCCGGATCTTCGTCCTGACCGCGGATTCCCTCCCCGGCGACGAGACCGAACGGGACGCATTCATCCGCTGGCGCGTCGGAAAGCAGATGCCTCTCCTGCCCGAGGACCTGCGGATGGCCTACGCCCCGAGTTCCGGGCCGTCCGCCCGGAAAATCATCGTCGCGACGGCCCGCGAGGCCGTCGTCCGCGAGTACGAGGACCTGTTCCAGTCCGCGGGGATGGCTGTGGGGACCGTGACGGTTCCTTCCCTGAGCCTCGTCAACCTGATCGGGGGGGCGGCCGGACAGAACGGCGTCCTCCTCAATATTGAGGCCGATTATCTGAGTTTTCTTGCCATCATGGAATCCGAGTGGACGCTCTACCGTCATAAGGGCATCAGCCCGAACCTCGCGGCCGGCGCCAAGGCCGACCTGGTCGTCCAGGAGGTCGAAAACACCGTCCACTTTCTCGAGGACAAGGAGAGGAAAAAAGTGGAGCGGATCTGGGTGCGATCGGGAGCCGGAGAAGACGGGCCCGGGATCCTGTCCCGCCTGAAGTCCAGCCTCCTGCTTCCGGCGGCGGTGGTCGACTACGCGGCACCTGACGAATGGGACGCCCAGGAAAAGACCGCCCTGGCGCCGCTCATGGGGCAGTTGTCATGAGCCGGGACCTGGCGCTCTTTCTGAACCTGGCCAGCCGGCCGGCTAGGAACCGCAGGTTTTACTTTCTGGCCCGGGCCGTCCTGGCCGCGCTGTTCGTCGCCCTGATCGGGTTCACGGCCTACACGGTCGCGAAGTACGGCCTCCAAACGGGGCGGCTCAAGGCCTCGCTTGCCGAGGGGAACAAGCGCGTGACGGCGGCCGCCCAGGAACAATCGCGGCTCCTCTCGGATATCAATAAGCTCGAGGCGGCGGACAAGGTCCGCATCGAACTCGTCAACCGCATCATCTTCCAGAAGAGTTTTTCGTGGACGGGTTTCCTCTCGGAGCTCGAGGCCTCCCTCCCGGACTCCATCTACATCACGTCGCTCGTCCCGAACGTCCTGGGCGACCGGACGGTCACTCTCAAGATCAAGGCCGTGTCCCGCGGAATCGACGACCTCCTGGTTTTTCTGAACAATCTCAACTCCCGGAAATTCGCGTACAAGTTCGAAAAAGAATCCCGCGAGGAGGCCGGCCGGCTCGTCTCGGAGATCACCCTGACCTATGAACGCATTATTTGACGGTCTCAATGGCAAGGAGAGAAAGACGCTCGAGCGTCTGGCCGCCGCCGTCCTTCTCGCCGTGATCCTCTTCGTCTTCCTGGCCATGAGGCAGCGAACGGCGTATTTTGAGACCCAGGACGCCGTGAAATCTTTGCAGGACGGCCTGCGCCTCGGCGAAAAATCCCAGGCCGAGACCAAAGCCGGTTGGCTCCGCTGGCAAGAGGCGGCCCGAGACCTGGAAGCGTTCCGGACCTCATATTTCTATGAGGAAAAAACGGTCTTCGAAAAGCTCCGGCTGGACCTCCGGGGGATCTTCGGCCAGTCCGGGATGGACGTCCCCCTGATCGACTACCGGTACTCCGACCTGGAAAAAGTGGACATCAAAAAAGTCGTCGTCACCTTCAGCTATTCCGGAACGTACGCCGAACTCAAGAGGTTTCTGGCGATCCTCGAGCGGTTTCCGAAATTCCTGGCCGTCGAGAAAATCGACTTCCAGAAAAGCGATACTGAATCCGGGGTCCTCAATCTCAAACTCACGCTGGCGGGCTACTATGAGAACTGAACGCCTGGCGCCGGTCCTCGCCATTCTGTGCCTGGCGTCTTCCCTGGCGTCCTCTCCCCAGGAGACGAGGGCGAAAAAAAACCCGGATCAAATCGCCGGGGAATCCAAGCCCATTGTCCGCAAGGACCTCCTGGTCTTCGGCAAGGGCCAGATCCTGCCCCCGCGCCGGGACATCTTCCGGCCCGGGTTCTACGGCGTCCCCGCCGCCTCGACGGGATTTCCCCTCCGGCCCCCGGTCGCGAAACCTCAGACGCCGAAGGTCGGGGAGCCCCCGGCCTTCGTCCTGAACCTCGTCTATGTCGGGTCCGTCCGCTCCAGCGGAAAAATCGTGGCCCTCGTCATCCGGGACGGCCAGACGATGCCCGTGGCGGAGGGAGACGAGGTCATGCCCGGCTATAAAGTCGTCCGCGTGACGCCCGACGAAATCGAGGTCGAGGGACCGAATTCCGAACGAAAGACGTTTTCCCGACAAGGAGACCGGCCATGAAGAAAATCGCCGTCATTCTCGCCCTCGTGATGGCCTTCGGGGCCTGCGCGACCGTAAGCCGCGAGTACAGGCTGGGAGCGGCCGCCGAGATGAATAAGCAATTCGACATGGCCATTCAGTACTACCAGCAGGCTGCGCTCGCGAATCCGAGAGAGTCCGTCTACCGGATCGCCCTGTTCCGGGCCAGGCTGTCGGCCGCCCTCTACCACCTCCAAACCGCCAGGGGCCTGACCGCCCAGGGGAAAAAGAAAGAGGCCCGGGCCGAATACGGGCTGGCCCTTTCTTACGACCCGGCCAATCAGGTGATCACAGCGGAACTGGCCGCCTTGGATGCTCCGCCTCCGGCCAAGGCCGAAAAACAGCCCTCGGAAATGCCCACTGCTCCCGTCCAGCTCAAGACGACCGGCGGGAAATTGAGCATCAACTTCCGAACTCCCGTCTCCCTGAAATCGATCCTGGAGACCTTGAGACGGACCTCGGGTGTGACCTTCATCTATGACGATACGTACCGGGACGCCAACCTGGCCGTCGACCTCACCGGGAAGGACCTCGAGCAGGCCATCAATTATCTTTGCATCGCCAGCAAGAACTTCTCCCGGATCGTCGACGAGAAGACCGTCATCATCGCCCCGGACAACTTCACGATGCGGGCCAAGTACGAGCTTCTGGTCATCCGGACCTTCTACCTGTCCAACATCAACGCCCAGGACGTCCAGCTCGCGCTCGTCAACATGATTAAGACGCAGACCACGGTCCCCAGTATCCAGATCGACAAGACCCTGAACTCGATCACGATCCGCTACACCCCGCAGGCCATGGTCCTGGCCGAGAAGCTCCTCCGGGCGTGGGACAAGCCCCAGGGCGAGGTCCTGGTCGACGTCGAGATCATGGAAGTCGACCGGACCAAGCTCCGCAACCTCGGCCTCGACCTCTCCCAGGGAAGCCTGGCCATCCGGCTCAATCCCGCCACCGGCGTCAGCGACTCGGGCTGGATCAGCCTGAGCGGACTCAAGCTGGGGGATAAAAGCAGCTACGAGATCATGACGCCGCAGGCGGTCGTCCAGTTCCTTGAAGCAGACACGAATACCAAGATCATCCTCCAGCCCCGGATCCGGGGCCTCGCGGGCGAAGAGATGAAATACACCGTCGGGCAGAAAGTCCCCATCCCCACGGCCTCGTTCACGCCCATCATGGCCGGCGGCTCGAATGCCCAGCCCATCGTCTCCTACGAGCGGACGGACGTCGGCATCCAGCTCACCATCAAGCCCCGCATCCACCTGGAAGGCGACGTGACTCTGGAGGTCGAGATCAAGGTCTCCTCGATCGCCGGCAGCGGGGTGGCCGGGATCCCGATCATCAACACCAGGGAAATCAAGAACACGATGCGGCTCAAGGACGGGGAAACCAATCTCCTGGCCGGGCTTCTCCGGGACGAGGAGAGGAAATCCATGGGCGGGATCGTCGGGCTCAAGGACCTGCCGATCCTGGGCAGCCTGTTCTCGACGACACAGACGACGATCGACCAGAGCGACGTCGTGATGACGATCACGCCGACAATCATCCGGTCCCTCCGGCTGACGGACCAGGACTTGAAGCCCTTCTGGGTGGACCCCAACAGCATCACCGGCCTGCCCGCGAACGCCCAGGCCTTGGGCGAAGAGGCGCTGGCCGAACAGGCCGGGATCTCCGAAAACCCGGCTGAGGCCGATGAGGAACCGGGCGCCAATGCCCTCTACCTCTCGCCCGCCAGCTTCGAAGTCCCCAAGGACCGGGAATTCCGGATCAACGTGGAGCTTGCGTCCGAGAAGGAAATCGGCAACATGTCCCTCAACATCGGGTTCAACCCGCAGAATATGACCCTCAAGGAGATCATCGAGGGCGGGGTGACCAAACAGATGGGCGGCCAAGCCAAATTCCTCAGCCTTCCGGCCGCCTCCGGTTGCACGCTCGGGTTCTCGGCGCCCCAGCTCGGCCGCGGATTCAAGGGCCAGGGGACGCTGGCGGTCCTGGTCTTCACGGCCGTCGGTCCGGGCGAGGCCTCCGTTTCGATCGACGGACTTTCCGCCCTCGGCGTCGACAGCAAGCCCGTCGTCCTCAGCACCGGCGAGGCGAAGATCCTCATCCGCTGAAGGGCTCGAGGCACGAGGGCGGCCGCCGAATCATGATCATCATCCTCTCCGGACCCGTTCACGGCGGAAAGACCACCCTGATCCAGAAATCGCTCTCGCGCTGGGCTTCGCGCGGACTGCGCTTCGGGGGGTTCCTGAGCGTGGCCGTGCGCGACGCCGGCGGCGCGCCGGGGTACGATTTTGTCGACCTCAAAGACAGCCGCCGCCTTCCGTTCCTGCGCCGGACGGGCGAGCCGGAGTGGGAGCGGATCGGCCCGTACTATTTCGTGCCCGAGACCCTCGAGGCGGCCCGCTCCCTCATTCTGGCGGCCGACCCCGCGGAGGCCCTCATCGTGGACGAGGTCGGGCCGCTCGAGCTGGCCCACGGCGGGTTCTGGCCGGCCCTCCGCGAAATCATTTTCGACACCCAGCGCAAAATCCTCCTCGTGGTCCGGGAAGAGATCCTCGAGGACCTCTTCCGGTTGCTCGGGACCCCGGTGCCGCTCATCATCGACGCCCGCGGGCCGAACGCCCAGCGGCTGCTGGACCAGAGCCTGCTCGGGCCGGACAGAATCCATGACGATCAAGGCTAAGTTCTTCGCCTATTTCAAGGACCTCTTCGGCGGCCGGGAACGGGACGTGGACCTCGGCGGCGGCCGCACCGTCCGCGACGCCCTCGACACGCTCTGCGATTCGACGGAGCGCCGAGCGGAGATTTTCGCGGGGCCGGGGCTCAAGCCCCATCTCGTGGTCATGGTCAACGGCGTTCACATCCAATCCCTCCGCGGGCTCGACACCGAGCTCGCTCCCGGCGACACCCTGGCCGTTTTCCCCTTCCTCGGCGGCGGATAAACAGAGGCTGCGGAGATGGCTTCCGCTATTCAATGAGGTTGAGCTCGGGGGATTCCGGTTCCGGGCTTCGCTCCGGGAAAAGGGGGACATGTACGGCGTTACGTGTCCCCCTTTTCCCATCCGTGCCCGCTCCGCCCTCCGGCAGGGAGCGGATTCTGAGGAGCGACCAACAGAAGTGTGGCGGAGCGGCTCGAAGCCGCACTTCTGGTAGATATCCGGATCAAGTATTGGGTCTTTTCCTCTGGGCGGCTCCGGGAACACCCCCTGCGCATTTTCGCCGTATTGCTTCAGCCATCTCCGAAGCCTCCATCTTCGGTTTGAAAACTCGTACGGGTGGCGCGGCGGTGCTCTCCGATGGACGAGCGGAAGGGGATTGCGCGAGAGCGCTGGGGGGTCCAGGGGGCGGCTTCCCCCCGGCCCTCACACTCGAATGCTCCCTGGTGTCAGGAATTCCTCGAGTGTGAGGAGTGGTGGTTCAGGAGGGGAAACCAGCCGCTCTGCCCTGGCTTGGAAAGGGCCGAAGGGGTATGGCCGGAACGTCATGGGCGGCTTAGCGCAAGACGCACTCTGGAGTGAAAGCCATCCCCGAGGCCCTTTCCGTTGACGCGCCGCGACAGGACCCGTCCGGCCTTGCCTCCTGATAACGCTTCTGTTATCTTAGCCGCATGCCCGAGTTCCCGATCGGTGGATACCACGGCCAGGTCCTCGAAATCGACCTGACCGCGAAGACCGTGCTTAGAAAGCCGCTCGACCCCGGGCTCGCCCTGGATTACCTCGGCGGCCGCGGGCTCGGAACCCGGCTTCTTTACGACGCCGTTGACCCGGCGTGCGACCCTCTCGGACCGGGAAACGCGATCGTCATCGCCACGTCGCCCCTGATCGGGACCAGCGCGCCGACGGCCGGCCGCGGCCACATGGTCTTCAAGTCTCCGCTCACGGGCCTCATCGGGACGTCCAACTCCGGCGGGACCTGGGGCGCGGGGCTCAAGGCCGCGGGCTGCGATGCCCTCATCGTGAAGGGGGCTTCGTCCGCCCCGGTCATGATCGACATCGCGCCGGGCCGGGCCGAGATCCTCCCGGCGGACCACGTCTGGGGCAAAACCACGCACGAGACGAACGACATCCTGGCCGCGGAATCCGGACCCGGGCATCCCGTCCGCGTCCTGTGCATCGGCCCCGCCGGCGAGAACCTCGTCCGCCTGGCCGCCGTCGCCAACGACCGGAACCGCGTTTACGGCCGTTGCGGCCCGGGCGCGGTCTGGGGGAGCAAGAAGCTCAAGGCCGTCCGCGTCCGGGGCAAGGAAAAACCGGGCTTCGCGGACAAGGACAAGTTCCAGTCCGGGCTCGACCAGGCCCTCTACCTGATGCGCCAGGCGCCGATCACCAAGCGGCTTCTCCGCGAACTCGGCACGGCCGGCCTCATCGAGCTCATCAACCTGATCGCCATGCTGCCCCACCGGAATTTCCGGGATTGCACGCACCGCGAGGAGGACGTCGAGCGGATCTCGGGCGAGACGCTGGCCAAGACGATTCTCGACAAGGCCGGTTCGTGCTACCTCTGCCCGATCGGCTGCCAGCGGCATACGAGCGTCCCGGGCCGGGACGGCGGCAAAGAAGCGGGGGAGGGCCCGGAGTACGAGACGATGATTCTCATGGGCCCCGTCTGCGACATCTACGACCTGGCCGCCGTCACGCGCGCCAATTACCGGTGCAACGAGCTCGGTATCGATACCATCAGCTACGGCGGGACAATCGCCTGCGCCATGGAGCTCTTTGAGCGCGGGCTGATAACGAAAAAAGACACGGAAGGCCTCGACCTCTCTTTCGGGAACGCCGGGGCCCTCGAAACGCTCGTCCCCCTCATGGCCCGGCGCGAAGGAATCGGCGACCGGCTGGCCGAGGGCTCCTATCGCCTGGCGGCCGGGGTCGGGCACCCGGAATTCTCGATGACCGTGAAAAGGCTCGAGATCCCGGGCTACGACCCCCGCGCCTCCTATACCCAGGCCCTGGGCTACATGACGTCGCCGACAGGCGCCTGCCACCTTCGCGGCGGATATGCCGTCTCCCTGGCGTTCTTCGGCGGGACCCGCGAGATCCCCCGGTTCAGCCTCCTCCAATCGCCGATCGCTATCCGGAACATGCAGAACACGGGCATCCTCCAGGACAGCCTGGGCATCTGCCGCTTCACGGGCTTCGCCTTCTCTTCGGACCCCTGGGCCCGGATGGTCAGCGGCGTCACCGGACGCGATTTTTCGGTGGCCAGGCTCGAAGAGATCGAGAACCGCGTCGCGACCCTGGAACGGCTCTTCAATTGCGACGCCGGCGCCACGGCCGAGGACGACGCCCTTCCCGGCCGTTTCGCCGAACTTCCCGTGACGGCTGAGGGCAAGGAGCGCCGGGTCTCGGTCGAGGACCAGGTCCGGATGCGGCGCGACTATTACCGCGTCCGGGGGTGGGACGAGCGGGGGAGGCCGGCGCCGGAGCTTCTCCGCGCCCAGCGCATCGAAGCGAGGAAACCATGAGCGCCCAGAAATGGAAAGCCAGCGAGGAACTCCTGCGTCTTTTCCAGGCCGTGGGGCGGGCCTCTCTCACGTACGATATCCAGGACAGCCACAGCGGGAACATGGCCGTCCGCTGGACGGATGAGCGGGGCGAAGAGCAGATCGTCATCACGGCCACGGGTTCGCAAAAGGGCGACCTCGAGCCGAGCCAGATCTGCTTCCTCTCGCCCACGGAAACGGATTACGGGTATTACAAGGCGTCTTCGGAGACGGACATCCACGCCCGGATCCTGGCGCTGCCCGGCGTCCGGGCCTCGATGCACGCCCACGTGAAAGAGCTGATCATGGCCACGCTCGACGACGCCCCAAAGCCGGCCCGCCCGCCGGATTTCGAGCCCGTGGACCCGTTGGCCTATCACCATCTCGGACAGGCCATCCCCGTGGACTGGTTCGCCGTGCCGAGCGGCTCTCCGGAGATGGCCAAGACCCTGCCGGAGCGGCTGAGCGGGCATCCGCTGACCATCATCTTCGGCCACGGCGCGGTGGCCAAGGGCCGGACTCTTAAGGAGGCCTTCTTCCGGCTCTGCCTCGCCAACGAGTCCGGCGCCGTCGTCCGCCTTCTCTGGAAGCTGGGCGTCGACGTCGGAGCCCTGAGGGCGAAAATCCGGGAGGCCGGGGCCGGACGGTTCGCCTACGCTCCTCCCGCTTACGACGACGCGGAGGACGCCCGCTGCGATTTCGCCGACGAGGAGGAAATCCTCAAGGAATTCCGGAAGGCCGGGAACAGGATTTTCGAATCCCGGCTCTCGCCCTTCCATACGGGCTCGATGTCGGTCCGCGGCGTGGATGCGATGCTCTACGCGCCCAAAGCGTCTATGCCCCGCGACCTCGGCGGCCCCCTTGTCAGGATCCCCCTGCCGGCCGACGAGGCCGACGATCCCGAGGTTCGGCTGCACAAGGAGATTTACGCGGCCAGCGATTTTCAAACCGTCATGCATTGCTACATTCCCGAAGCCGAAGCGTCCGCCCACTACGTCTATCCGGGGGAAGGCGGGCCCGCGGACCGGGTCATCCCGGTCGACGCGGAAGGCACGTTCCTGTACCTCGTCATTCCCGTCGCGCCTCCGGACATCCAGACGGCCGGTCTCGTCCGCCTCCTTCATGATTACAAAGTCGTCATCGTCAGGGGCGGCGGCGTCTGGGCCGTCGGCGGCCAGTCCCTGTCCGAGGTCCTCCACCATCCTTCGTCCCTCCGCGAGATATGCCTCTACAGGATCGGCGCCGTGGAGCGCGGCCTGGACCTCAGAAAAATGGAGCCCGCGAAGGCCCGGCGATGGTGAGCGCGGACCTCGTCGACCGCTTCACCGCCGGCGCTCTGGCCGCGGGGGCCGAGGTGTTCCGAGTCCCGGACATCAGCGGATCGTTGGCCGCGACGGCGCTCCTCTTCAATAAGGAAAACATCCGCACCGCGGTCGCCTCGCGTTCCCTCCTGGCCGCCGCGGAAGAAGGCGGTCTCGCCGTCGGGCCTTCTGAACAGATCGACGACATCGCCGCAGCCCAGGCCGGCCTCGTGCTCGCGGATTATGGCGCGGCCGAAACCGGGACACTCGTCCATCTGGATTCCGACGACGCGGAAAGACTCGTCTGGACGCTTCCGCCTCTCTGCGTCTGCCTGCTCGAGCGGCGGAAGATCGTCCCCGATCTTGAATCCCTGGCGGGCGTTATCTCCGACCACCTCGGCCGGACCGGGCTCCCCGGTCCCCAGGTTTCCCTCGTCACAGGCCCGAGCCGGACCGCCGACATCGAGTGCCAGCTGACGATCGGCGTCCAGGGGCCGGCCCGGCTCGTCATCCTCCTCATCGGGGCGGAGGACTCGTAAGACCATGAAGGCCAAGGCCCTCGACCCCCGCCTCAAGGCCACACTCCAGGCCTTCTCCGAGAGCTGGACTGAAAAAAGGGAGAGTTGCTTCCGCGGTCTCGATTTCGAGGCCCTGCGCGAAACGCTCGCGGAAATCAAGGACGACGCCATCGCCCGTCAGGACCTCCTGCTCGCCCGGTTCGAAGAGCAGGCCCGCCGTCACGGAAGCCGAGTCCTCCGGGCGAAAGACGGAGACGAGGCCAACCGCCTGGTTCTCGAGATCCTGGAGCGGCACGGCGCGAAAAAACTCGTCAAGTCCAAGTCCATGGTCAGCGAGGAAACGCGGCTCAACGGCTTTCTCGCCGGCCGCGGCGTCGAACCGCGCGAGACCGACCTCGGCGAATGGATCGTCCAGCTGGCCGCCGAAGCGCCGACGCACATGGTCATGCCGGCCATTCACCTGACGCGCCAGGGGGTCGCCCGCATTTTCTCGGAGCACCTGGGTCGCGACATCGCCGACGACATCCCGACCCTCGTGCGTGTCGCCCGCGAAGAGCTCCGGCGGGAGATCCTGGCGTCCCCGGTCGGCCTGACCGGAGCGAACGCCCTGATCGCCGAGAGCGGCTCGATCATGCTCGTCACGAACGAAGGCAACGGACGGCTGGTCGCGACGGCCCCGCCGGTCCACATCGTCCTCGCCAGCACGGAAAAAGTCGTGCCCTCGACGGCCGACGCCCTCCTCCTGCTCAAAATCCTGACGAAAAACGCCACCGGCCAGCCCATTTCAAGCTATGTCTCCTTCATCGCCGGCCCGCACAGGACGGAGCAGTACATCATCCTCCTCGACAACCACCGGAGCGAACTCCGGGCGGACGTCAAGTTCCGGGACGTCCTCCGCTGTATCAAGTGCTCGGCCTGCCTCAATGTCTGCCCCGTCTACCAGGTCGTCGGCGGCGAGGAATTCTCCCACGTTTACATGGGCGGGATCGGGAGCCTGCTCACGGCTTGGATCCACGGCCTCAAGGAGTCCAAGGAGCTGGCGGGCTTATGCATGGGCTGCCACCGGTGCGACGACGTCTGCTCGACCAAGATTCCCATCGCTAACCTGGTTGTCGCGCTGAAGGAGCGGCTGGCCCGGGAAACCGGCAAGAAGTTCTGGAAAAAGATCGCTCTCGACGGGGTCATGGGACACCCGGCTCTCAACCGGGGGGCGTTTCTCGCCGGCCGGGCGGCCCGGCCCGTCATCCGGAAAGGGGGGGAGGTCCGCGCCCTGCCCTCCTGGATGGCCCGCTACGACCGCTTCCGGGCCCTGCCCGCCCCCGCCCCTAAGGCCCTCTCCGGGCTTTTCCGGAAGGAGAAACGGGCCCTCCGCAAAAAAGGGCCGTCCACGAAAGGCCGGGTGACACTCTTCCCGGGCTGCCTCATCCAGCACGTTTACCCGGAGGTCGGCGTGGCCGCGCTCCGCGTCCTATCGCGTCTCGGATACGATGTCGTCCTCGGGCCGACCGCATGCTGCGGGTTTCCACCCTACAACTCGGGTCATGCGCCGGCGGCCAGGCGGGCGTTCCGCTACGTCTGGAAGAGGCTGCCGGGGGATGGCCCGGTCATCACCCTCTGTCCGACCTGCACGACCATGCTCAGCCAGGCCGGGCCGGACCTCATCCTCGGGCACGGGGGGAAAAAAACGCCCGACCGGAACGGATCCGACGATTCGCGGGATTTCCTGGCCTTCGCCGGCCGGGTCGTGACGTTCAGCCAGTTCCTGGCCCGGAACGAGAAGGCCGCCCTCCGGGGGCTTTTTCCCGAGGGGCGGCCGGAGAAGAAGGCGACCTACCACGATTCTTGCCACCACAAATACGTCCTCAAGGCCGCCGCGGATTCCAGGGACCTGGTGCGGCTCGCCCTGGGGACGGACCTCGTCGAGATGACCGGCTCTGCGGCCTGTTGCGGCTTCGCCGGCGCCTTCTCTGTCGACCACCCGGAGGTGGCCGAGGCGCTCCTCGCGGACAAACTGGCCGCTGTGGCCGCTTCCGGAGCCGACATCGTAGCCCTGGATTGCCCGGGCTGTCTCCTCCAGATCCGCGGCGGGCTTTCCCGGAGCGGCCGGAGAACGGATATCAGGCATACGGCCGAGATCCTGGCCGCCGCCCTCAAACAGGAATAAGAGGCGAAAACGGGCCGTCCCCCCTCCAGGGGTGAATTCTCACCCCTCGAATTCACCCCCAAAGGGCATTGCTCGCGTTTCAGCCCCCCCGTAATCTAGAGGAGGAAGCCGCGGAACTTTGGCGCAAAGATGAGTCATAACATCCTTGAAAACCCGGGCCAGACGGCCGACCTCGGGACGAATAAGAACGACGCGCCCGGCCCCGGCCTGGCCGCCCGGATCGGGCCCAAAAAGATCCGGACGAAGATCTTCCTCCTGGTCACGATCCTGGTTTTGGCCGTGTCGGCCTTTTTCCTGGCCTATTTTCCAAACCGCCTGGAGCGCCACCTGAGCCTGGAGATAAGGTCCTCGATTACCGACATCACCACAGTTTCCACCCTGGCCGTGGCCGAGGACTTCCGGGTCGGCGACAAGGCATCAGCGGAGCGAATCATCAAGGCCGCCGTCGAGCAGCTGGCCGTGATCAAGTATGCGGTGGTCGAGGACGATTCGGGGCTGGTGCTGGCCTCCGCCAACCGGGACCTCGCGGAGCAGGACCTCTATAGAGACACGGACGCCCTTCAAGCGCCGCTTCCCCACAGGAGTGTTTACCGGACCAAAACGGCCATTACGACCGGCGACCGCGTTCTGGGGCACCTCTTCCTCGGGTTCTCCTTCGCGGACATGATCGCGGAGACGACCAGGGAGAAGGGCCTGATCAAGGCCGTGTGCTTGAGCGTTATCTTCGTCAGCGGCCTTTTTGTCTTCCTCTTCAGCGGCCTGATCATGCGTCCACTGGCCCAGGTGACCCGGACGGCCGAGAGGATCGCCAAGGGTGACCTGAGCCAGCGGGCCAAGGTCTATTCCCGTGACGAAGCCGGCCTCCTGGCCCGGACCTTCAACACCATGGTCGACGGAATGGAGAAGGCCTACCGGGAGATGGAAGCGATCAACCGGTCCCTCGAGGATATGATGCGCGCCCGATCCCTGGAGATCGAAAAGGAGATCACCGAGCGGCGCCGCGTGGAGAAGGAGCTCCGGCTGGCCAAGGATGAGCTCGAGCATCGGGTCGAGAAGCGGACCGAGGAGCTCTCCATGGTTAACGAGCAGTTGACCGGCCGGGTCATCGAAACGCGGCGGGCGGAGGACAGGCTCCAGAACACCTTTGAACGGCTGGAGAAGGCCCTGGAGGGAACGGTCCGGGCCATGTCTCTCACCATCGAAATGCGCGACCTCTACACGGCCGGCCATCAGCGCCGCGTGTCCAGCCTGGCCGTGGCCATTGCCGAGGAGATGCACCTCCCGTCGGAAAAGATCCAGGGCCTCCGCCTGGCCGGGGTCATCCACGACATCGGTAAGATCGCCATGCCCGCCGAGATACTAGCCAAACCCACCCGGTTGACCAAGACCGAATTCCAGCTGATCAAGGACCACCCGCGGATCGGCTACAACATCCTGAAGGACATCCAATTCCCCTGGCCCGTGGCGCACATCGTCCTCCAGCACCACGAGAGAATGGACGGCACCGGGTATCCCGACGGTCTGCTGGGGGACGCCATCCTCATGGAGGCGCGGATCCTGGCCGTGGCCGATGTCGTCGAGGCCCTGTCCTCCCACCGGCCCTACCGCCCCGCGCTCGGCATCGAGAAGGCCCTCGAAGAGATCCGCCGCGGCCGCGGCATCCGCTATGACATGCGGGTTGTCGACACCTGCATGAAGCTCTTCAAGGACCACCGCTACAGCTTCAAGAAAGATAATGCCGCCGCCCTCTTCCAGTGAGATAGGCCGGCCTCCCCACCGTGTCACGCCGACGCGATCGTCTCCTCAGATTGACAACACAATCGCCGGTGGCTTAGAATTCGAGGCAAGAGGAGAGAAGGAGGCATGATGAAGAAAGCCAGCCTTGTTTTCGGATTCGCGATCATAGGCCTGATGGGAGGGTTGAACGCCGGCCTGGCCCATGCCCAATGCCAGGGAGACCCGCCATATAAATCCTCCAACGCCCTTCAGGACATCTACTGCAACCTCCAGGCCCTCGAGGCCAATTACCCCTTCAGAATTCAGTCCGACCCCAAGCAAATCGGGAGCATGCGGGTAGCCACGCCGCACGGGCCGCTCGAGGCCCTCTTTCATCCGACCGGCCCCCCGGGCTCCGACGGCCTTTCGTCCCAGGTCAGCATCAATGGATTGAAGGCCGTCATCTATGTCAGCCAGGACCGCTCTCAGGAGGACGTGGCGCGCTATACCTTCCAGGTCGAGATCACTGAGATCCAGGGCCCCAACGGTCCCATTTTTAAAAAGGTTAACGACTGGGATAATTGGCCTGTCCTGAAACAGGCGTCCCAGGGCAACGTCCTCTCGACCTACTTCGACGTTGGAGACGCCACGCTCGTTAAGGGGACCGTCCGGGCCAGCACGCTCTCCCAGCCCGGTCAGCCCTCCAGGCGCGCCATAGACGGCCACTTCTCGGTCGAGATCGTGCGCGACCCGGACTGCCTGGCCCTCGGGGCCTTCACCATTCCCGTCCTCCCCGTCTCTCTCCTTTACGCGCCGTCCGCCGGCAACACGGGCCTGACGACGGTCACGTATGAAGACTCCCACACGACCTCGATGACCGTTAAAACGACCATCGCCTCAGGCGACAGCAAAGCCACGCCGGTCCCGGCCGAGTACGGCGACCTTGGCGCCCTGGTTCCGATCATGAGCGTCATGAAGGCGGCCGGCAAGGCGTTCGGGCCGGTAATCTCGGGCTGCATCAACTTCATCGCCGATGGGCTCGGATCCTCCGCGGCGACCGAAGAGAACGGAAAAAGACAGGCCACGACGACCGGCCTGCTCAAGATGAAGGGCTCGCTCCAGGGCCAAACCGTCGGCGGACGCAATCCGGACGGCACGACGGCGCGGGCCGGCGACGACGACCGAATCATCATCCTGAGGGATCTCAGACTCGGCTGGGTCGTGGAGGGCTCGAATCGCCTGAAGCTCGTCACTCTCGGGGCTAGGCAGGAAAAGGTCGTCGACGTCAGGAGCCTCAAGCACGACCTGCCCCTTCTCGAAGCCCAGCAGCCCCCTCCCGTCCAGCCCAAGCCTCAAGATACCCAGGCTGTCGGCGACCTCGAATTCGGCCAGCAGGCCCAGGGGGACAAGTCCACCGGTTCGACGAAGAAAGTGCCTCCGCTGAGGGCCAGCCAGACGAGGCCCGCGCCCGCCGCGCTGGCCGGGGCGAAGGGTCCCTTACAGACAGACCTGGACCTCGAAAGCGTGCGCGCCCTCCTTGCCCTGGACCCCCTGGCCCAGGCCGGCCCGGACCTGGACCTCGGCAAACCCCCATACGCCGGCCGTTTTCAGCGGGCCGCCTTCGATACGCCCTGGGCCCAGGTCGACGAGATCGACACGCCTTTTGCCATAGATCAGGAAACGGTTTCTCTTATCACTCAGACCACGAGCCAGGAAAACGCCATCTTCACGACCCGGGTCGAAAACGACAAACCCGGCCTGCTCGGCCGGCTGCTTTCGATCGGGCCGCAGACCGAACAGAAACTCACCAGCACCTCTTCGATCACGTCGACCGAAACGTCGGAGGAGTCGGTGAAACGGACGGTCAAGGTCCATTGGGAAAGGAGCTCAGACGAAGTCGTCCTGCGCGCCTTTTATGATTCCGCCTTCGACAGCTTCTTTTTCCAGGAAGTCACGGATTCCTACCTCCAAGCCCAGGGTACGGCCACGGACGAATCGGGCAGCCCCCAGGCCAATCAGTGGATTACCCTCCGAGCCGGGGACAGGACGATCTTGACCCGGACCGACGCGCAGGGCCGCTACGTCTTTTATTCCTCCAATCCGAGGGCCGGAAAGGGACGGCTTACGGCGGGCCGCAGGGTCGTCACGATCGATGTCGCGCCCGTGAAGGCCAAGGTCCGGAGGACACCCACGGGCTCGCCGACAGGAACGGTTTCGAGGATTCCCGCGGCTCAGGCCCCGCAAATTCCCAGCCAGCCGGCGGCCAAGCCGAAGGTGTCGGCAGCCGGAAGGTTGCCCCGGCCCATAACCGGACTGAAGCCGGCGGCGGCGCCGGAGAATCTCCTCTCCTTCGATCCGTCAAGGCTCGTCGTGAAGGAGTTCAAGAACGGCTGGGGCGTCATCGATACCGCCTCCCAACCCGAACGGGCCATTGCCGCCTTCGCGGCCTCGGGACGGGGAAATGCCGTTCGGGCCCTGGAGATCATCCGCCATTATGGCATCACCCAGAAGTGCGTGATCGAGCCGGGATTCTCCGTGTTCCTCGTCCCGGACGGATCGCAGGTCGGGACCCTCCCGGCCGAGACGTGCCGGTCATTCAACCCGGCAGCGCTCAGGGTCGAGAACCGGCCGGCGCCATCGAAGCTGGACGTCCCCCAGCCGTCCAAAATGGTCTGGGCGATCATGAGCGGTCCGAGCCAGCTCTTCGGCTTCGGGTCCCTTCCGGAGAGCGAGGCCCGCGCGAACCAGGCTTTGGAGCTCATTCGCCGCCATGGCTTCAGGAACCTTTGTCACGTCGGGGGGGTTCTCTATCTCCGGAAATAACGCCACCCGTCGCCGAGGATGGAGTCTGGGGACGCTTACAGGTAAGGCACTCCCCTGGGTCCTTTGACATAAATTTCGATGCCCCACCAGATCCCGCCGTTGACGTCCGTCGACCACTTGATGGAGAAATCGATGTTTGTATCGCCCTGTTTCGGGAGACGCTGGGGAGTGATCGTCCCCCCCCATCCGTAAAATAAGGCATCCGGGGCGAACCGGACGCTGTCGATGCTCCAACCATTCTTGAGCGGCTGTGAACAGCTGTCCGTCCCGTCGTCGCCCCAAACATACGAGAGATTTGAGGAGTGATAGACATCGATATAATAATCGAAATGGCCCCCGGCCTCGTCCTGGTCCGACGTATGCGATATGTGGCAGCGATTTTCGCTATAAGGAAGCTCGACGAGGTCGAGGATCGGCGTGAGCGTGACGTACCTGTTGGCCGTCTTGTACTTGGAGGTGTTCACGATGACGCTCGAGGACAAGGGAGCGGGGAACCCCGAGACGTCCGGCATCGTGGCCTCGATCGCGGTCTCGCTCCAGGACGTGATGTCCAGGCGGGGCTTCCCTTTTCCCGGGATATAGACGTCAACCGACCAGCGGGGCCCGAAGCCGGCGCCCGTGATCAGGATGGGATCGCCCGGATAAACCGTGTCCGGATAGATGGAGTCGATGCGGGGTCCCTGCTCGGCGGGGGGGGTTGAAGGTTGGCCGGATTGTCCCTGCCCCCATACCGGAACCCGCTCACGCCATGAGCGGAACTTCTCCGCAATATCAAGGCGGAGGGTGGCAGTGCGGGCGATTCGCCTGCTCCCTTCTGCCGCCTGGAGCCGCTGGAGCTCCTTGACGCCGTCATGGGCCCGGGATAACCTTTTCTGCGACGCCGGCCGCCTCATTGTTTGGATGTTCGCCTTCAATTCGGCCACCGTGATCCTCTTCCCCTCGTTCTCGATAACATCGGTGTCCTTCAGGGTGGAAATGGCCGTTTGGGACCGCTTGAGCTCGGCCGCGCTATAGACGCGGGGCTTGAGTTGAACCGCCCGGCTCGCCTTCTGTCCAGCCGCGGGCGCCAGGAGGACAGCGGCCAGAATCATTGTCGAACCCAGGGCAAGGGCGGAGAAATGAAATTTCTTCTTCATGGCCATCCCCTCCTTAATGCGATAGAAACCGCCGTGTTGGGACATCGGAACGGCTCTGCTCCTTTTCTCCCTTCCGCCGGATGGCGGCCCCCGCATTCTGAACGGACTATAGCGTCGTCCCAAGGTCTTTGTCAAGGCGGCCGGCAGGCCTCCCGTTCGTTGACTTGACCCTGGGATTCCGCTAAAATCACCTTCACCGTGCCGGCGTAGCTCAGTTGGTCAGAGCATGCGGCTCATATCCGCAGTGTCGGGGGTTCAAATCCCTCCGCCGGCATTTTTCACGAATTCATGTCCAAGACGAGAAGGGGTCGCGTTTTCCAGGCCTTCAAGGCCGCCGTCCTCAAGCAAGCCATGATCGTCCCGGGAGACCGGGTGCTGGCCGCGTGTTCCGGCGGGCCCGATTCCGTAGCTCTCCTCAGCCTCCTCATCAAGCTCAGGGAGGAGATGCCTCTCGAGATCGTCATCGCCCATTTCAACCACCGGATCCGGGCCGAGGCCGGCGCCGACGAATCCTTCGTCGCGGAGCTGGCCAGGCGCTGGGTCCTGCCACTCGTTTCCGGATCGAAGAACGTCCGGCGAGAGGCGGCTAAACGCAACATCAATCTCGAGGAAACGGCCCGGGTCCTGCGCTATGAATTCCTCCGGGATGCCGCCCGAAAGACGGGCGCGACGAAAATCGCCACCGGCCATAACATGAACGATCAGGCCGAGACCTTCCTCATGAGGCTTTTTCGGGGGGCGGGGCTCCCGGGATTATCGGGGATCGAGGCCGTCTCGGGCCCGGCGACGTGTTCGGTCATCCGGCCGCTCCTCGGGGTCAGGCGAGAAGAGATCGAGGCTTATCTCCGGGCCGAGAGGCTGAAGTTCCGGACGGACGCGTCGAACACCGACCGCCGGCTCCTCCGCAACCGCATCCGTCTTGGCCTCCTGCCGGAGATCGAGAAAAACTACCAGGCCAAGGCCGTCGAGCACCTGGCGCGGCTCGCAGCGTTGATCAGGGAAGAGGATGACCTCCTTTCGGGATTCATCCGGGAGCTGGCCGACGAGTTCATCCAGCGGAGCAGAGGGGAGGCCTCGCTGGATGTCCGGACGCTTGCGCTCGTCCCCCCGGCCCTTGCCCGGCGGGTGGCCCGAGAGTTCATTCGCGAGATCAAAGGCGACCTGCGGGCCGTTTCTTTCGAAGATATCGAATCCGTCCTCGCCCTCAAGGAGGGCAAGGGCATGACCGTCAAGAAAGGGCTGGCCCTGCGCCGGGAGGGCGGCCGGCTCGTCCGCGTCAGGCGGGCGCCCGTCGCCCGGGCCTTCGAAAAAAGCTGGGACGGCCTGGGAGAGGTCAAGGCGGGGGGAATGGCGTTCCACGGGAAAACGGTGGACTGCCCGGCGGGCTTTTCTCCCCGGGGAGATGACCGGCGCCGCGTCGTTCTCGACCAGGCCAAGGTCGGGTTTCCTCTCGTCGTTCGCAGCCGCCGGCCGGGAGATCTTTACAGGCCGGTCGGGGCGCCGGGGCGGAAGAAGCTCAAGGAGATCCTCCGGGCCAAGGGAATTGCGCGCGGGGACAGGGACCGGCTCCCGGTTTTCCTTTCGGGCGGAGAAATCCTCTGGGTCCCGGGGCTGCCCGCGGCCGAAAAGTTCAAAGTGGAGGCGGTGACAAAACGGCTTTTCTCGATCGAAAGGGTCGGGAGCGGCCGTCGGAGTCAGCGGCGATAGAGGCTGAGATAGGCGGTGACAATCCTCTCGCCCCACATCGCCGAGACGAACGCGGCCGGGGCCAGGAACGTCCCGAACGGCAGGGCGAACTGAAGGTCCTTTTTCCGCCGGATGATGAAAAAGACCCCGACGAGGGCGCCGACGAACGAGCCGAGGATCAGGGTCAGGAGCGTTCTCGCCAGGCCCAGGTAAGCCCCGATCATCAGGAGCATGGTCACGTCCCCCATCCCCAGCCCTTCCTTTTTCCGGATGAGCCGGTAGGCGCCGTAGACGAGGAGCAGGAAGCCCGCGCCGGATACGGCCCCGATCAAGGCCCCGCGAAACGTCAGGTCGTCCCGGAAAAAAGAGTAGACGAGCGCGAGGACGAGGCCCGGCATCGTGATCGCGTCGGGCAGGATCTGGTGGAAGCCATCGATGAAGCCGAGGGTGATGAGCGCGCTCGTGAACAGGCAGCCGGCGAAAAACTCCAGGCCCAGGGCCCACCCCGCGCGGGCGAAGACGAGGATGAAGGCCAGGGCCGTGAGGGCCTCGACCAGAGGATAGACGGGCGAGATCGGGCGGCCGCAGGCCCGGCATTTTCCCCGTAGGAAAAGGTATGAAAACACGGGGACGTTGTCGTAGGGCTTGATTCTCGCTCCGCACCCGGGGCATGACGACGGCGGCCTGAGGAGGCTCATCTCCCGCGGGACGCGGTGGATGACGACGTTGAGGAAACTCCCCCAGACGAGTCCGAACACGGCGATGAAAATGATGGTCAGCGTCTCCATGGGATCGTGGCGGCTTTCACATC
>JBEKVN010000013.1:0-142534 GCA_049513915.1 Candidatus Aminicenantales bacterium
CCGAGGGCGTCCCGAGGAAATCCAGCAGGACGTACTGGCTTCGCTCGAGGTAGTCCACGGTTTCGCGCCGGGCCATTTCGAGCTCGGCCCTGTCCAGGAATTCCCCGGAGGCGTAGTAGCTCCGGCCCCCGTTCGGTCCCGCGACGGGCCGTCTCAAGACGAGATACATCCCGATGGAGCCGAGCAGGACGCCCATGGCGACCCCGGCGGCGACGGGCCTCAGGCCAGCCTGGAGGAACCACGCCCGCACGCGCCCGATCGCGGAAAGCTCCTCCCGTTTTTCGGCATGGGCATAGACGTAGTTCGCGATCCGGGCCGGGAGCGCCTCCCAGTCGACCGAACGAAGGGCCTCCTGGATCTCTCCCTTGACGGCGTCCGCGCCGGCCAAAACCCGCCGGAATTCTTCGGCGTCCTTCCGGCATTCCGGGCACTCTTTGAGATGTTCGGCCACGGTCGTTCTCCTTCCCTCCTCCAGGTCTCCCGAGAGGTAGGCCAGCCAATCCGATCGTTTCATCGGGCAGTTGTTCATTGTTCCATCCCCAAATAAGGTGTCAGCCATTTTCTCAAGTTCCGGACGGCCTTGAAATGCAGGGACTTGGCCGTCCCGACGGAAATTTCGAGGGCGGCCGAAATCTCGTTGAACTGGAGCTCGTTGTAATGTCTCATCATGAAGACCATTTTCTGCTTGGCCGCCAGTTTCTCGACGCACCGCGTGAACGCGCTCCGCAAGTCCGAATCGCGGGAGTCCAAAGCCCTGTCCTCGACCGGCACGGGGATATCGTCGAGGGGCGTCACGGTTTCCCACTCCCGCCGTTTCTGCCGGTGCTTGCGATAGTAATCGATGCTGACGTTCTTGGCGATCTGCAGGAGCCAGCCCTGGACGTTGTGGCCGGGGCGGTAGGTCCCGGACTTCTGATAGATCCGGAGGAAGGTCTCCTGGACGGCGTCCAGGGCGTCCTCCTTGTTCCGGAGGATGGAGAAGGCCATCACGAAAACCTTCTGCTGATAAAGCCTGACGACGGTCATGAACGCCTCGCGGTCTCCCTTTTGGATGCGTTCGAGGAGCGAGGCGAGTTCCTTTGGTTCCGTCGCCGGGCCGCCGTGGGGTTCCTGGTCCAGAATGTCCAATGTCCCTTCCGTTTCCTGCCGCTAATTCGACGGGGAAATGGCCCCGTCCCCCTTCCCGAAATCATAGCCCTTTTGGGACTCGAAGTCATGCGCGCCGGCGTCGTTTTTTCGGGTCGTCACCTGCAAAACTCCTCTTTGCGCATCTTCACAGGTTACTACGGCGGACGTCCGCGAAAGGTTCACCCTCCGGAGGGACATATTATGAGGGGGGAAGGCGGCGCCGGGAAGGTAGAACGGGGCTGGGAGGCCCGGGTCAGGGGGACGGGCCAGGCCTCCCCGGACAGGAAGAACCCGCGTGAGGTCCCCGAGGGGGAACGGGAAGGGTTTTAGGAGGAGAACCGATCTATGGAGTTAAAACCTCGAAAATCCTTTTCTGTCACCGCCGCCGCCGGGGCGTCTGTCGTCCTGGGGTCTTTCGGCGCGAGGACGGGCGTCGTTGACGATGAGCTTGCGGCCGTCGAAATCGGTGCCGTTCAACTTGCCCTTGGCGTCCAGGGCGGATTCCGGGCTGGCCATCTCGACGAACCCAAAACCGCGGCCCTGCAGAATGTTGACCGAGGTAACCTCGCCGAACTGGGCGAACAGCTGCTTCAAAGTGTCTTCGGTGGTCTTGTAGTTGAGGTTACCCACATAAAGCTTTTGGAAGGACATTAAAAATTACCTCCTCTCTCTCCTGCCGCTGTCCACCCCGCGCGGGCGGGATGCGGACGCGACACGAGGAGATTTCATTTTGCATATTTCGGAAGGACAAATCAAGCCTCGGCTCGAAATTATTTGTCAAAGTCCGTCCTTCCGCCCCCTGGGGCAATCTGGTATATTTGAGAGGCCCGGACGGGGGACCTGTCCCGCGGGCCCGGAGGAACCATCATGGCCATGAAGAAGGGAACTTACGTCCTGCTCATTGTCCTGTTCTTCATCCTGCTCACGGCGGCCGGGTTTATCTTCTTCTTCGTTTCCGAATTGGGGCCGCCCGCGGCCGAAGTCCCCGACCGCGCCTACGTCGACGTCAGCCTCTCCGGATCCGTGGAGGAGGTCGCTCCGCCGGATTTTCTTTCGGCCCTTCTCCTCAGGGCCAAGCCTCTGACCGTCTACGATTTCTGGATGAACATGCGAAAGGCGGCGGTGGACGACCGCGTCCAGGCCGTCCTCCTGCGTCTCGGCATGCTCCAGTGCGACTGGGCCAAGGCGTCCGAAATGCGGGACGCCATCCTGCAGTTCCGGCGTTCGGGGAAGAAGGTCACCGCCTACATCGAGGAAGCGCCCGATTTCGACATGGAATATTACGTCGCCACGGCCTGCGACCGGATCGTCCTGCACCCCTTGGGATGGCTGGGCGTCAAGGGCATCGGCGGCTATGTTCCCTTCTTTAAGGGCGCCCTGGACAAGCTCGGTATCCGGGCCGAATTCGAGCACGTGGAAGAGTACAAAACGGCCTACAACATCTTCACCGAAAAGGGCTTCACCCCGGCCCACAGGGAGGAGATGGAGTCCCTGTACTCGGACATTTTCGCCGAGTACGTCCGGACCGCGGCGAAGGCGCGCGGCAAGACCGAGGCCGAGTTCCGCTCGCTCATCAACCAGGGCTTTTTCCAGGGCGAACAGGCCAGGAAGGCGGGGCTCGTCGACGCCTGTCTTTACGAGGACGAGCTCCAGCGCCGCCTCGTGGACGAAGGCCGGCCGCTCGGCCGGGTCCGGTTCGAGGAGTACACGCGGGTGAAACCCGCCTCCCTCGGGCTCGAGACGGGCCGCAAGGTGGCGCTCATCTACGGCGTCGGGACGATCATGACGGGCGAGAGCTTTTCCCAGGTCATGGGCGGCTCGACGGTGGCCCGCTGGATCCGGGCCGCGCGGCAAGACAGCTCGATCGCGGCCATCGTTTTCCGCGTGGACAGCCCGGGGGGCTCGTCCGTCGGGTCGGACGTCATCTGGCGGGAAGTCTTTCTCGCCAAGCAGGTCAAGCCCGTCGTCGTTTCGATGTCGGACGTGGCCGGGTCGGGAGGATACTGGATCGCCATGGCCGCGACCCGCATCGTCGCCCAGCCGCAGACGCTCACCGGTTCGATCGGGGTCCTCGCGGGCAAGTTCAGCGTCGCCGGCCTGCTCGACAAGCTGGGGATCACGGCCGAAAAACTGGCTTTCGGCGAAAAGGCCGACGTCTTCTCGCCTTTCAGGCCTTTCACCGCGGACGAAAAAAAGGCCCTCAAGGACCAGATCCTGTGGACCTATGACCAATTCCTGACCAAGGTCGCCGAAGGCCGAAACATGACCAAGGAAGACGTCAACAAAATCGGCCGCGGCCGCATCTGGACCGGCCGCCAAGCCAAGGACCTGAAGCTTGTGGATGAGCTCGGCGGCCTCACCGTCGCGCTCGGACTGGCCAAGAAGCTGGCCTCGATCCCCCCCGGCGAAGAGGTCCAGCTCGTCATCTGGCCTAAAAAACTCACGTTCTGGCAATCAATTTTCGGGGCCCCGGACCAGGGGATCAACCTGAAATCGACCGCCGGCCTCGAAAAGGCGCTCGAAGCGGCCCGGTTGATGGAAAAGACAGGGATCTGGGCCATCATGCCCTTTTGGATCAAGCCGCGATAATATTGTCGACCGGGTCTTGTTCTGGGCGGCACCGAAGCCACCCTTATCCCCCGCACCCCGGGAACCAGTTTCGTCGGTTCCCCCCGTCGGACAAGCCGTCGGGTCCCCCCTCCGCCACGGGGTCTTTCGGGCGGCCTCGGTACCGCCCTTCACGGACTTGGCTCCAGTATTTGATGTCCGCCGCGAAGCTTATCAATACGCGTACGATGACGGGCAGATGGTCTTGAAGTCGCAGAAGTTGCAGGTGTGCCAGGAGGGCGTGGCCGCGAAGTCGCCGCGCCGGATGCCCTCGGCGGCCTGACGGATTTTCTCGGCGGCGCGCCGGAATTCCCTCTCGCCCTTACGGGCACGCCCGATGATTCCCGATTCCAGAAAATAGAGCCGCGTCTCCGCCGGCAGAAGCCCCTGGGTTTTAAGGAACGAGAGGGCGTAGACGTCCATTTGCAGGCTGTCGGCCGTCCGGCGGTCGGCCTCTTTCTGCGAGCCGGCGTCCGACGATTTGAAATCGATGATCATGGGGCCGTCGTCCTCGAAGTCGACCCGGTCGAAGCGGCCCGAAAAACGGATGCCGCCTTCCTGCCATCGGAACGTTTTTTCGAGGAACCCCGGGACCTTCCCCGATTCCTCCTCCCGCCGGTAAAAGAGTCGGAGCGCGCGCTCGCCGGCGGCCTTTCTCAACTCCTCGTGTTCCCGGCTGAGGAACCCCTCATTGACCCAGTTTTTGGCATACTCGGCCAGGAATTCCTCCTCGCCCATCGCCTTTCCCCTCATCCGGCTTTTCAGATAGACGTGGATCGTCGCATGGAGGACGCGACCGAAAACGAGCGTGTGGTGGGGAAGGACCGGCACGCGCATCACGTGGCGGAAGCGGTACTTGAGCGGACAGACGAGATAGTCCTCGACCTGGACGTGGCTCAGCGGGAGGACGGCCGGGGCCCGGACTCTCGAGGCGGCCCGGGGCCGCTCGTCGGCCAAGGCATGGCGGCGGATCTCTTCGATGGCCGAGGACTTGAGGACCTCGTCGGGCATCTTGGGGATGTCGAGGGCCTCAAGCACGAACGGGCTGACCTTCTTCAGCCGCTTGAGGCCGTAATCGCGGGCCCAGGTCAAATAAAGGGCGTGGCGGGCCCGGGTCATCGCGACATAGAAGAGTCTCCGCTCCTCCTGCATGGAGTTCTCTTTACCCGGCAGGCTCTCCTTGAGGATCTCGTCGGGGACGGGGATCCTCTCGCGCTGCTCGCGTCCGGGAAACCTCTCCTCTATGAGGCTGACCAGGAAAACGGTCCCGAACTCGAGCCCCTTGGCCTTGTGCACGGTCAGGACGCTGACGGCGTCCTCGTCGAGGTCCGCTTCCGAGGTGGCCGGATTGTCGCCGACCTCCCGGAGGAGGTCGAGGTAGCGGGCGAACGAATGGATGGAGTCGTTGTCGGCGAGGTCGGAGAAGCCCTTGATTTTGTCGAAAAACAGCCGGATGTTCTTGATCCGGACTTCGGATTCGACGGACATCTTTTCGACCAGGGACTTCAGATAGCCGCTTTTTTCGAGGAAAGCGTAGACGACCGCCCCGGCGTTCTTCGAGCTCCCGAGCTCGACGAAAAACTGGAGGTCGGAAAAGATCCGCTTGACGGTGTCCTCGGTTCCCGGCGAGACCTCGACGGGCTTGGCCCCCTCGGCGATCAGCTTGAACACCCGGTGGAGGGAGAGGTTCGTCTTTTGGGCGTAGCCGGCGACCCTCGTCATGTCGTAGGAGTCCGCCCGGTAGACATCGGAGAGGGACAGATAAAAGAGGTCGCGGCTGTTCTCGAAGTCCGTAAGGGATTTGATGAACGCCGTCAGGACCTTGATCTCCTCCTGTTGATAAAGTCCGCGGCTCCCCGAAAACCGGAACGGAACCTGTTTCATATTGAAGGCCCGCAGGTAGGCGTCGGCGTCGCCGTTGCGCCGGACGAGGACGGCCATGTCGCTCCACGGACGGCCCTCGGCGCGCTTTTCCAGGACGAGGTCGGCAACCTTGTCCGCTTCGTGGGAGAGCGTGTCGAACTGCAGCATGAAGATGCTTTTCCCCGTGCCGGGAGAGGCGGCTTTCAGCCGCTTGTCGACGCGGTCCTTGGCTTCGAGGCGGCTGGGATTGTTATGCTGAATGAGCTGATAGGACGCGTCCAGGATGGCCTGGGTGGAGCGGTAGTTCCTGGTCAGGACGACCCTTTTGGCCTCGGGGTAGATCTCCTCGAAGCTGAGGATGTTGCTGAGGGACGCCCCCCGGAATCGGAAGATGCTTTGGTCGTCATCGCCGACCACGGTCAGGTTCCGGTGACCGGCGGCCAGCATCTTGAGCAGCTGGAATTGGACGTAGTTCGTGTCCTGGAACTCGTCGACAAGGATGTACTTGTATTTCCGCCGGAACTCGTCGAGGACGGACGGCCGGGAGCGGAAGAGGTCTACGACGAGCAGCACCTGATCCTCGAAATCGATGAATCCTTCGTTCCTGAGGAGCGCCTGGTATTCGCCATAGACACGGGCGACCTCCCGGTGCTTGCGGCCCGTCTCCCTCTCTCCTTCCCCGGAAGCCCGTCCGGCCAACTCCTCGGCGTACCGGACGTAATCCTGGGGACGGACGTCTTCCTGCTTCAGGCGCCGGATGGCGTCCAGAAGCTCTTGGATGTGGCGCGTGGGATAACTCAGGGGGCGGTAGTATTCGAGTGAAAAGCGGAAAAGGTTTTCCCGGAAGAAGATGGCCTGCTCGACGTCATCGAGGAGCTTGAAGTCCGGCGGGTAGCCAAGGTCGAGGGCATAGTCCCGGAGGACCTTCTCCCCGAAGGAATTGAACGTGCTGATCTCCACGAACGAGTAGGTATAGGGGACGAGGACGTCCACCCGGGCCTCCATCTCGCTCGCGGCCTTCTCCGTGAAGGTCACGGCCAGAATCTCCTCCGGCCGGGCCCGCTTCGAGGAGATCAGGTGGGCGATCCTGTGCGTGATGACCTTGGTCTTGCCCGTTCCCGCGCCGGCGATGATGAGGAGGGGCCCTTGGCCGTGGAGCACGGCCCGGCGCTGCGCAGGATTCAGGGAGGACAGGAGGTCCTGTTCCTCCGGGGGGCCGCTCGCTTCGGAGGGACGGGGCGTGCGGCGCGAAGGTCGGTCCGGCCTATTTTTTCGGGGGTTTGGGGACAACGACGACCTTCTCGCCCGGCTTGATCAGCCACAACCGCTCGCGGGCCGCCTTCTCGACGGCGCGGGGGTTTGTCTCGAGCTCATGGATTTCGGCCTCGAGCCGGGCCTTTTCCTGCCTGAGTTTCAGCGACTCGGCCTGAAGCTCCGCGAGTTTCAGCCGGGTCCGGTGGATGTCCATGACGCCCTTCTTCCCGAACACCGACGTCACGACCATGATCAGGAAAAGGCAGGCGACGCCGAGGATGAAAATTCTCTTCCGGAAGGCCGGCGTGTTCCGCGGAGATTCGGCGCTCACAGCACGGCCTCCATACCTTTCCGGAGCAGGTCGTCGACCCGCCTCTTGGTCGCTGCCTCGGCGTAACAGCGGATCAGGGGCTCCGTGCCCGACATCCGGAGGAGGAACCAGTCGCCGCCTTCGAAGTCCAGCTTGATCCCGTCGATCGTCTCGACCCCGATGACCTTGCGGCGCCCGACGTCCGCTGGCGGGCTTTGGATGAGGGCCTTCAGCCTCTTGGCCCGCTCCGGAGTCAGGGGCACAGTGCGCTGGCCGCCGGCCACCGTCCCGTACCGTTCGAACAGATCCTCCCGGAGCGACCGCAGGCCCTTGCCTTCGACCGCGACCATTTCCGCCACCAGAAGCCCGGCGAAGATCCCGTCTTTTTCGGGGAGATGGTCCTTGACGGCGATGCAGGCGCTCTCCTCTCCGCCGAAGATGATGTGCCCCTTCAGGAAGAGGTCGGCCATGTACTTGAATCCGACCTTCGTTTTGTACAGAGGAAGGCCGTATCCGGCGGCGATGCGGTCCAGGAGGTGGGTCGTGGTGATGGACCTGGCCACCCCGCCCCGCCATCCCTTGACGCGGACGAGATAGTCGAGGAGCATGGCCAGGATGAAGTTCTGGTGGATGAACGTCCCCTCCTCGTCGATGATCCCGAACCGGTCGCCGTCGGCGTCCGTCGCGACCCCGAGGTGACACTTTTTTTCGAGGACCAGGGTCTTGAGTTCGGCCAGATTTTCTTCCGTGCAAGAGGGGATCACGCCCCCGAAATAAGGGTCGATGTAGCCGTGGATCCCTTCGACGAGGATCTCGTTTTCCTCCAGGACCTCGTCCAGGTACTCTCGGCTCGTGCCGAAGAGGAGGTCGACGCCGACGCGCAACCCTGCCTTGCGGATGGCCGCGAAGTCGATCTTGTCCTGGAGGAATCCGAGGTAGTCGGCCTGGAGGTCGATCCGGGCGATGTTGTCCTTCGGTGAATAATAAGGAACGTGGGAAAAACGCGGCATCAGCTTGCGAATTTCCTCTTCGATGCTGTCGGTCACCTCGGGAAGCGCCGGCGCCCCCGTCTCGACGTTGAACTTGAGCCCGTTATACCAGGGCGGGTTGAAGGACGCCGTGAAGTTCACGGCCCCCTGGCATTTTCGCTTGATGACCTGTAGGGCCAGGGCCTGAGACGGCGCGTCCCGGTCGGCCAGGTAGACGGAGATGTCGTTCTTGGACAGCAGTTTCGCGGCCTCAAGGGCGAACCGCTCCGAGAGGAAACGCGTGTCATAGCCGACCGCAAGGGAAACGGGCTGTCCGGGGAATTTCTGCTTGACGTGATTGGCCACGGCCTGGACGACGACCCGAACGTTGTGGAACGTGAATTCTTCCCCCATGAGGCCACGCCAGCCCGACGTGCCGAAACGGATCATCATTTGCGAAAAAAGTACCACATGCCGCCTGGAATTGCAACTCTACAGAGGTCGGACGGGTCCTCTCGGCGCGGGTCTAACAGGGGGGCTGAAGGGCTGGCCTCCACTCCAGAGCACGGTTCTTCACGCCCGAGAATCGCGTCCTTCTCGGCACCAAAACAACTCGCTTGGCGTGCGCTACGCCAAGCTCAAACACGTTTTGGCAGTTCCCCCTGGAACTTCCCTCGAAGGGCGTGATTCTCGGGCTAAACCGCGCATGACGTTTCGGCCATTCCCCTCAGCCCCCCTGTATAAGCCGGGCCGCCCGTCCGCACATTCATAGGAACTGACAGGGACAGCCCCTCGGAGAAATCGTGAAAGGGTGGCGCGGCACAGAGGTCCGCGGCCCTCACACTCGAACACTCCCTCGTATCGGGAATTCTCCGAGTGTGAGGAGTGGAGGTTTAGAAGGGGGAATATGCCTCTCCGCCCAGGCTTGGAAAGGGCCGAAGGGGTGTGGCCGGAACGTCATGTGCGGCTTAGCGCAAGACGCACTCTGGAGTGGAGGCCATCCCCGAGGCCCTTTCCGTTGACGCGCCGGGACAGGCCCCGTCCAAATATTCTAGCCGTTGCGTTTTTTTTTAATGGCTTCGCCGGTCATGGGCACGAAGCGGACCTCGAAAATCCTGCGGACGACGGGCTTCCCGTTCGTTTTGGTGATGAGAGTCAGAGTCTGGTACGACCGGGAGTCGCCGAGCGGGACGACCAGACGGCCGCCCTCCGCCAGCTGCTCCAGGAGCCGCGGGGGGACGCTGTCGACCGCGCAAGTGACGATGATCGCGTCGAAGGGCGCTTGCTCCGGCCAGCCGAAAAAGCCGTCGCCGCTCCTGACCCGGACGTTTGCGTACCCCAGGCTTTCGAGCGTATCAGCGGCCCGCCGGGCCAGTCTTTCGTTAATCTCGATGGAATAAACGGAGGCCGCGAGGAGCGAGAGGACCGCGGCCTGATAGCCCGAACCGGTTCCGATCTCGAGGACTTTGTCGCCCTTTCCGAGGGCCACGCTCTCGGTCATGACGGCCACGACGTACGGCTGGGAGATCGTCTGCCCCTCGCCGATCGGCAAGGGGAAATCTCCGTAAGCCTCGCTACGGAGCTGCGGGGGAATAAAAAGATGCCTCGGGACCGTCCGCAGGGCATCGAGGATGGCGGGATCCCGGACGCCCCGGGCGGCCACCTGCTCCTTGACCATGGCGGCGCGTTTCGCGGCGAAGGGGTCTGCGGCAAGGCTCGCGGCCCGGCCCGGATCTCCGGGGCAGATGGAGAAAACCGCCCCTGCGGCAAACATGACCCAGAACGTTACCATGGCCGACAGGGACAGCCGGCCCGGGGGCTTTTCTTTAAGCCCATGCCTCATTTTTTCACCCCGGTGGATTCGTCTCAATCATTATCCCACACTGGACGCCCGCGGCCAAGATCCCACGTCCTCTCCGGGAAGGGCCGCCCCCGGCGCGCGTGATTCCCTCCTCTTGGGGGGGGAGAATATCATCCACGAAATCACCCGCGGGGATGATTGACCCCCGGCGGGGGTGATGAAAAATAGAGGGCGCGAGGAGAACGCCGAAACCTGAAGGGTATCTTGGAATGAGCCGGAAGGAGGTCTTCGTCGTCAGTATCTATGGGTGCTTTCCCGTATGCCAATTTTTGTCAAGGGGAGCGGGCCAGCCGGGCTTCATCCCTGATCGTCATCAAGAATATCCGTTGACAAGGTGATTAATTTTTGATAATTGGATGATAAGCCTTCATGAGGAACCCAACGCGAGATTGAAGATGGAAAGTCGAGCCATATACCCGGGATCCTTCGATCCGATCACCAACGGACATGTGGACATCATCGAGCGCGGATTGAAGGTCTTCGATGAAATCGTCGTGGCCGTGCTGGAAAATCCCAAGAAAGCTCCCCTCTTTTCGACTAAAGAGAGGGTCGCCATGATCCGAGGAATTTTTGGCCTTCAAACGAACATCCGCGTCAAGTCGTTTCGCGGGTTGATGGTCGAGTTCGCCCGGGCGCAGAAAACCCGTGTCGTCATCCGCGGGCTCAGAGCCATCTCGGATTTCGAATACGAGCTCCAAATGGCCCTCATGAACCGCAACCTGGCGCCGGACATCGAGACCTTTTTCATGATGCCGAACGTGAGGTACTCCTTTCTCAGCTCGAACCTGGTCCGCGAGGTCGTCATGCTGGGCGGCTCCGTCGAGGACCTCGTGCCCGGGCAGGTGGCCCGGAGGCTTCACGATAAGATCAAAAGATCAAAAAATCTCAAAATCTCATAAAGGCGGGCAAACATGTTCGGAATCTCTCGCGAAAAAGGATTAGTCGGGTTGGACATCGGCTCCTACTCCGTCAAGGCCGTCGAGCTCCGGGCGAAGGGCCGGGGTGACCACGCGACATACGAAGTCCTGAAGATCGGTTACGAGGCCCTCCCGCACGACGCGATCGTCGAAGGGACGATCATCGATTCCGCGGCCGTCGTGGAGACGATCCGCCTGGTCTTCGACGAGAACAAATTCGCCAACAAGGATATCGGCATTTCCATTTCGGGGAATTCCGTCATCATCAAGAAGATCTCCCTTCCCATCATGGAGAAGCAGGAGCTGGCGGAGTCCATCATCTGGGAAGCCAAGCACAACATTCCTTATCCCTACGAGGAAACGAACGTCGACTACGCGATCCTCAAGCCCTTCCGGGCCACGGACGACAAGAACCTGGACATCCTCCTCGTGGCCGCGAAGAAAGACAAGATCGCCAACTACAGCAACGTCGTCAACCAGGCCCGGAAGAACCTCCAGAGCATCGAGGTCGACGTCTTCGCCCTCCAGAACGTCCTGGAGATCAATTATCCCGAGATCTTCGCCGAAAAAACGGTGGCCCTGATCAACATCGGCGCCAACATCACCAACGTCGTCATCGTCGAGCGGGGAACGCCCCAGCTGTTCCGCGACCTGTCGCTCGGCGGGTTCTTCTTCACGGAGAACATGCGCAAGGAGCTCAATATCAGCTTTGAGGAAGCCGAGAAGCTCCTCAAGGGCATCCCCGGGAAAACGGTCACGGCCGACCAGTTCGCGACCGTCCTCTCCATGAACGTCCGGGACCTTCTCGATGAAATCGAGAAGACCTTCTCCTTCTACGAGGCCTCCGAGAAGCGGGAGCGCAAGATCGAGCAGATCTTCCTCAGCGGCGGCCTGGCCAACGTCCCGAACATGATGGGGGCCTTCGAGCAGAAGTTCCGGATCAAAACCGAGATTCTCAACCCCTTCCGCGGCCTCCATATCGACGAAAACAAGTTCGATTCGATGTATTTCAACGAAATGGCACCCATCTTTGGCGTCGCCGTCGGACTGGCGACCCGAAAGGCAGAGAAGTAACCATGATACGGATCAACCTCTTAAAGCCTGAAACAAAGGACTTCAAGGAAGCGGCCGTTATGCCGGGGGCGCCGGAAGTCACGATCAAGAAATCGCCGAAGCTCGGCAGCCTGGTCTTCCTCCTTCTCGTCATCGGGCTCGGGGCGTTTGCCTACCTCCAGCAGCGGGCCTTCGACCGCGAGAACGAGCTCATGACCACGGCCAAACTGGAGAAGGAGAAGCTCCAGTACGTCACGGTCAAGCTGGATCAACAGAAGAAGCTCAAGGCCTCCCTGGAACGGAAGATCAACCTCATCAACGACCTCCGGACCCAGCAGGACCTGGCCGCCCGGATCATGGACCAGCTCAGCCGGAGCCTCCCGGACTGGGTCTGGCTCTCGGAAGTGACCTTTGACGCCAAGGGTCTCCTGATCAAGGGCAAGGCCCTGTCGAACCTCCTCATCACGGACTACATGACGAGCCTCGAGAGCAGCCCCGTTTTCATGAACGTCAGCCTGATCAACTCGACCCAGAAAAAAGCCCAGAGAAACGAGTACCTGGAGTTCTCGCTCAGCGCGTTGCCCAAAAAGAAGCCGGAGCCGGCGACGGCGGCCGCCAGCCCCGAACCCAAAGACAAGCCCGCCGCGAAGAAAAGGGGGAACTGATGAAAAACATGCCCTGGTACGGATCCGTTATCGTCGCCGTCATCATCTTCGCCCTCGCATTCTTCTTCTATTTCAGCCCCCAGAACGCCAAGCTCCAGGCCGTGAAGGCGGACAGGATCAAGATCGAGGCCGAAGTCAAGGACCTCAAACAGAAGAAGAAAGAGCTGGATAAGATCGAGGCCGAACTGGTCGTCATGACGGCCCAGCTCAAGGGCCTCGAGTCCATCATCCCCCAGCGCAAGGAGCAGGCCGACATCCTGAGGCAGATCCAGCAGTTGGCCTACGACGCCCGGCTGGACGTGACGAATTTCACCCAGCAGAAAGAGGTCAACCGCGAGTTCTACGCGGAATGGCCGATCAACATCCAGGTCAGCGGGACATACCACAACCTGGGCACCTACTTCGACCGCCTGAGCCAGTATTCGCGGCT
Source organism: Candidatus Aminicenantales bacterium (assembly GCA_049513915.1). Lineage (GTDB taxonomy): Bacteria > Acidobacteriota > Aminicenantia > Aminicenantales > Saccharicenantaceae > DATKJS01. Next base: position 13,057 of record JBEKVN010000013.1, read on the forward strand.
GTTCACGATCGAGAAGTTCTCGATCAAGGCCCTGAGCCGGCAGACGGACCTGTCGACGATCTCGGCCAACTGGACGGCCAAAACATATCTCTTCCTCGAGGAGCAACCGGCTCCCGCACCCAAACCCAAAGCCAAGAGGCCCGGACGATGAAAAAAACCGCATCCGTTATTCTGGTCCTGAGTTTGATCGGACTCCTTCCTCTCCTCGCCCAGGAGAACCCGGCCAACCCGAAACCCGAGGAGAAGCCGGTCCTCCGGGCGACGAACCCGGTCGTGTACAACGCCGAAGGCCGGAGAGACCCCTTCAAGGACCTCCTCGGAGGGGGTTCCGGTCCGGCCGCCAGCGAGGCCCAAGGCGCCATCGATGACCTGGTCCTGATCGGGATCATCAAGGCCAAAAAGGGCTTTACCGCCATCGTGGGAACAACCCAGGGCTTTCCCCGGTTCCTGAGCGTCGGCGACAAGGCCGCCGACGGCTATGTCCTGAGCATCAGCGCCGGCCAGGTTGTTTTCCGGAAAACCCATGAACGGGGGGTCCCGCTCATGAGACCGCGGGACGTCATCAAAGAAATCAATCCGGAGGAGCGTTAACATGACAAAGAAATTCCTGCCACCCCTTTTCGCCTGTTTGTGTGTCCTTTCCCTCATCTTCCTGCACGCGGAAAGCACGGGCCCCGCCGTCAATATCAGCAAGATCCAGGTCCAGCCGGGCGCCCTGTCCACCAAGCTCGTGCTGGAAACGGAAGGCCAGCTCTCCGCCCCGAAAGCGTACTACCTGCCTGATGCCCCGCAGACGCTGGTCCTCGACCTGAGCCGGGCGAAGACGTCCGAAGCGCCTCTCGTGCCCTCCTCCGAATCCCAGTTCATCCGTGATATCCAAGTCCAGAAGTCGGGATCCCAGGATCTCCGTTTCGTGGTCCGGCTGAACGAGCGCGTCCCGATCCGCATCCGGGCCGACTCCGGCCGGACGGTCATCGAGCTCGCCAAGATCCAGCGGGGCCAGGGGAGCTACCTCATCGACTCCGAAACCCAGGCCCAGCTCGACCGGAGACCCAAGGGCGCAATCTTCCTGGACAAGATCGACTACTCCCAGGCCGCCGACCGGGTCTCGTTCCGGGCCCAGCTGAGCGACCAGGCCGTGGCCCAGGTCTTCGCCCTGGAGAACCCCTCGCGCCTCGTCGTTGACCTTTACGACACCGTCCTGACCGCAAAGGCCGACGTCTGGTCGATCGAGGGTCCCCAGACGACCGTCCAGAGGGCCCGCGTCGGGCAGTTCCAGCAGTCCAATCCCCGGCCGATCACCCGGCTCGTCTTCGACCTCAAAGACCCCGGCGTGTATTCGCTGGATTCGGACAAAAACGGGCTCGTCGTATCCTTTTATAAGAACCTCCCCGCGGCCGCCGCGGAAGTGAAGGCGGCCCCGGTCCAGGAGCCTCCCGCCCAAACGCCGACTCCCAAGAAGGACGAGGCGCAGAAGACCGCTCCGGCCCCGGCCCCTGTCGTCGCACAGGAGGTCCAGAAGCCGGCGCCCGCCGCCAAGTTCGAGCCCCCGCCGGCCGGCGAAACCAAAGCCGAAGCGAAACTCGTCGCCAAGGCCGACACGACGCAGCCTCCTCCCCCGCTGCAGGGGAACCCCGCGGCGCTCCAGGAAAAGAAAGCCGCCACCAGCCAGCAGGATAAGTTCAAACCCAAAACCATCGCCGCGGAAGAAAACAATTACACCGGAGAGGTCCTCAGCCTGAAGTTCAAGGACGCGGACCTCCGGGACGTCATCCTCTACCTGGCCGAGTTCGCCAGCCTGAACGTCGTCTTCGATTCGGACGTGCGGGGCACCGTCACATGCAACCTCCAGGATGTCCCCTGGGACCAGGCCCTCGACCTCGTCCTCAAACAGAACAAAATGGGCCGGACGATCGAGGGGAACGTCCTCCGCATCGCCCCGATCAACGTCCTCACCCGCGAGCAGGACGAGGACCGGAAACTCCGGGAGAGCAAGGAGCTCGCCGGGCCCGTCCAGACCAAGACCTACCCCCTGTCCTATTCCAAGGTCAAGGACGTCGCCGCCCTTCTCAAGTCCAAGGTTTCCACCCGCGGCGAAATGATCATCGACGAGCGGACCAATACGCTCCTGCTCACCGACGTCAAGGAAAAGCTGGACCTTATCGAGAAGCTCATCACCGTCGTCGACACGCCCACCCCCCAAGTGTCCATCGAAGCCCGGATCGTCGAGGCTTCGACGACGTTCACCCGCAACCTGGGTATCCAGTGGGGATTCCATGCCGTCGCCGATCCGTTCTACGGCAACCAGACCTCCCTCCAGTTCCCCAACCGGATCGACGTCAACGGCGCCATGATCCCCCAGGGGATCCAGACCAAGGGGATCGGCGGACCGCTCGGCGGCTACGCCATCAACCTCCCGGCGCCGTCCTTCAGCACCGCCCTGGGGCTCTCGTTCGCCAACGTTCTCGACACCTTCCGCCTGGACGTCGCCCTGACGGCCCTGGAATCGAAGGGCGAGGGCAAGATCATCTCCCATCCGCAGATCACGACCCAGAACAATATGGAAGCCGACATCATCCAGGGCCGGCAGATCCCGGTCCAGACGGTGGCCAACTTCACCGTCACGACCCGGTACCAGAACGCGGCCCTGGAACTCAAGGCCACGCCGCAGATCACGGCCGAAGGCACGATCATCATGACGGTCGAGATCACGAACAACGCGGCCGATTTCGCCAACCTCGTCAACGGCATCCCGCCCATCACGACCCAGAGCGCAAAGACGACGATCATGGTCCCGGACGGCGGGACGGCGGTCATCGGCGGCATCTATAGGACTGAGGACTCGGTGACCCGGGAAAAAGTGCCGTTCCTGACTCAGATCCCCATTCTGGGAGGGCTCTTCAGGAACTTCGCCCGGACCAAGACAAGCCGCGAGCTCCTTATCTTCATCACCCCCAGGATCATTAAGTAACCAGGGACAGGAGAGGAGAATAACCATGAAAAACACGGCATCGGCTCTCAAGATAATGGCCGTCCTCATGGGGTTTCTGGTTTTGAATGCCTGCAACCCCATCGAGAAGAACTCCGAATCGAGCAGCATGCTGATCGTGGAGAGCATCACCGGGACAACTATCGACGGTGCGACCGCCATGCTTCTCGAATCGGACGTCTCGCTGACCACGTCCGATACAGCCTCGATCACGCTCCAGGCCGCCCTCCTCGCGCCGGGGACGGGCGTCACGGGCCCGTCGCAGTATAACGACGTCACCCTGACGGGCTACAAGATCGACTACTTCCTGCCGGACGGCACGGGGACCGCCGGCGTCGACGTCCCGGCCTCCGTCGAAGGCACGAGCTCGTCTCTCCTCGTCAAGATCGGAGAGAGCAAGACCGTTTCCTTCGTCGCCGTCCTCAGCGGCGCTAAACTGGTGGCCCCCCTGGTCGGCCTGGTCGGCACGACGACCCGGCTCCAGATCGTGGCCCGCATCACCTTCGAGGGACACGACGGGACGAACCACCCGGTCAAGGCCACTGGGCAGCTGACCATTTTCTTCGGCGATTATTAAGGGACGCGTTCCAAACGGAGCACGGAATTCCCAGAGGCTTTCCCTTCGGGGAAAGCCTCTTTTTTTATCCGAGGGGGGAATAGGAAAAAACCACGGATTTCTTGAGACGGATGCGCGGCAGGGATTCATCGAGGGCCCGGTCGATCGTCTCCCGCCGCGGCGCTTTCAGGATGAGCTGAACCCGGGAGACATCCCGGACCCGGACAACCGAGGCCAGCGCGGGGCCGAGGACCTCGAGCGCCGGCTCGAACGTCCGGAGGATGGCCCGTAAGTCCCTCGATCTTCCGGCCAAGGTCCTCACATCGCGGCCCTCGAGCGTCAGCTCGGCCAGCGCCGCGAGCGGAGGATAATTCATCACCCGCCGGAATTCGATCTCCCGGTCATAGAATGACCGGTAATCCCGCGACGCGGCCGCCCGGATGCTGAAATGGACCGGGGCCGGCGTCTGGACGACGACCTCGGACCCGGCCGCGGACTCACAGAACTCGGTCATCCGGGAGACGGCCTGGAAGGTCCGGTGGCTCCCGCGGTAGTCGGAGAAGGCCAGCAGCGTTTCCGGAGCCAGGATGCCCACCAGGCGAACCCTGGGGACCCCCGGCTGGTAGGCCAGGAGCTGGGTGCCGACGAGGACGGGAATCCGGCCCTTGGAAAACCGATGGATGATCTTCTCCCGTTCCTCGCGGCCGGGGGCCGTGTCACTGTCGAAACGGGCGATGGGAACGCCGGGCAGGAGCTTCTTGAGCTCCTCCTCGAGGGCCTGGGTTCCGGCTCCCCTTCTTAAGGTCAGGCGTCCGCCGCAGGCGGGGCAGCCGGCCCGGGCCTCGAGGGAGGCGCTGCAGTAATGGCAGACGAGCTCCTCTTCATTCTTGTGGTAAACAAGCGGGATGTCGCAGCGCCGGCACCGAGGGATGCGGCCGCAGGCGCCGCAGATCAGGGACGCCGCGTAGCCGCGCCGGTTGAGGAACAGGATAACCGGTTCGTCCCTTTTGAGGCTCTCCCGCACCCTGCGCTCGAGGTCCCGGGACAAGACCGGAGTCTCTGTTCGATGGTCGATCCAAGCGAGCCGGACGCCTTCGGTCTGGCCTCCGACGTCGATGAGCGAGCCCTCGCGCCCGGCCTGGTAAAAGCCCTCGACGGAGGGCCGCGGCGAGCCGAAGACCACGACCGCGTTCTCGGACCTGGCTCTCAGCCAGGCCCCGCGCCGGGCGTCGTACGCCGGGCTCTCGGACTGGACGTAGGATTCCTCGTGCTCGTCATCCACAATGATCAGGCGGAGCGGCTTGAGATCCAGGAAGAGAGAGGAGCGTGTCCCCGCGGCTAACGTCGTTCGTCCGCTCGCGAGGCCCCGCCAGGCCGACTCCTTTTGTTTCTCGGTCATCCTCCCGTGGAAGACGGCGGCGGTCCGGCCGGTCTGGGCTTTAAAACCGGCCACGAACTCGCGCGTCAGGGCGACCTCGGGGACGAGGACCAGGGCTTTTCCCGAGGACGCGGCCGCCCGGCGCAGGAGGTCCCGGTACGCGGCTTCGAGCGCCGGCCTGGAGCCGTGGAGGTAAAACGCGCCGAAGCGGGCTGCATCGATCGCCCGTTCCACGGGGGTTAAGAGGCCGGCGGGCTTTTGGGAATCGTCGAAATCCAAGCGCAGCTGAGAGGGCCCGTCGGCGCGCGTCTCCTTCGCGGCCCGCGGCGGCCGGACCGGCGTTGTCCGGAGAGAAAGGAGACCTTTTCTTTCCATGCGCGAAATGAGGGGGATGGCGTTTTCGAGGCCGGATTTCCGCCGCAGAAAAAGCGGGCTCCGCCCGGCCGGCTGGCTTTCGAGAAAGGAGGCAAGGGCGCGTTCCTTGGGTCCCAGTTTTTTCTCTCCGAGCGCCGCCCGGCCGGCGTCCGTCAGAAGGACGGTCACCTTGGACTTTTGGGCCAGGGACGGCGGGAGGGAGGCCTGGAGGAGCTCTCCCCAGGAGGAGCGGAATTCGGCGCTGAGGGCGCCCGTGAAGGATAGGAAACGTTCGTCCCAGAGGGGTTTTCCGTCGAGGACCTCGATGATCTCCTTGACCCGGATGCCAGGGGCGGGAAGGTCGGCGCCGGCGGAGATGATAAACCCGCTCTGGTTCTTTTTGCCGAAGGGCGCCAGGACTCGGCACCCCGGCCGGGCTTTCTCCTGGAGGGGACCGGGCACCCCATACACAAAAGACTGGTCGAGGGGCAGGGGAAAAACAACGCGGACGAACACGCTCATTTCTTGCCCAGGAGGGCCATCACTTTCTGCATGTCCTCCCAGACCATGCGCCGGATCTCCCGGTTGCCCTCGTTGCGGATCAAATAGGACGGATGGAACGTGGGCATGACGGGGATCCCTTTATAGTCCCCGAACTTCCCCCGGAGGTCGCCCATCGCGGCCCGGCCTGGGACGAAATACTCCGTCGGGGTCTTGCCCAAAGTGACGATGACCTTGGGCCGGATGAGTTCGATCTGGCGGGCGAGGTAGGACCAGCAGGTCTCGACCTCGTCGCGGCAGGGCACCCGGTTTTCGGGCGGGCGGCATTTCACGACGTTCGTGATGTAGACCTCGTCCTCCCGGCACTTCATAGCGGCGATGATTTTCCGGAGGAGCTGGCCGGCGCGGCCGACAAACGGCCGGCCCTGGAGGTCTTCGTCGCGGCCGGGAGCTTCGCCGATGAACATGAGCTCCGTCGACCAGTCGCCTTCACCGGGAACGGCGTTCGTCCGGAGCGTATGGAGCCGGCACAGCCGGCAGGCGCGGACCTGGCTTTCGATCTCCGCCGGCGTCCGGGTGTCGGGTGTCGGTTGGGAGGACCACGCCGCGGCGACGGGCTCGGAAGAGGGGGGGACTGACGGAGACGGCGCTTTCGGCGCGTTCGGCCCTGGACGGCTGCCGGCCCCGGCAGGGGCGTCATTCCTGGCCTTGGCCACGACAAAGCCCGCGCCGGCCTCCTCCAGAAAACCGACGTGGTCCCGGAGGCCGGCGAGGATCTCAGCGGGGCTTTTTTTCAAGGACGGCCTCGATCTCGTCAAAGAGGATTCGGCTGATCTCCCGCTTGGTCAGGCGGGGCGTCGCGCGAACGCGGCCGGACGGCTGGATGATCCGGACCTCATTTTCGTCCGACCCGAAGCCCCGGCCCTCGCCCACCGGGTTGGCCACCATGAGGTCGGCTTTTTTCGCCGCCATTTTTTCGCGGGCGTTCCGGAGAATGTCCCCCGTTTCCGCGGCGAACCCGACCAGGACCTGGCGCTTCTTTTTCTTCCCGAGCAGGGCCAGGATGTCCTCGGTCTGTTCGATCTCCAAGGCGCCGGCGACTTCGCTCTTCTTCGCTTTCGCGGGCCGGACGTCCTTGAAACGGAAGTCGGACACGGCGGCGGCCATGAGCACGATGTCCGCCTTCGCGAACGCCCGGAGGACGGCCTCCTTCATTTCGGCCGCGGTCGTCACTTTTTGGAGCTTCGCGCCCGCGGGGGGCAGGAGCGCAGACGGCCCGGAGACGAGGACCACGTTCGCCCCGCGGCGGAGGGCTTCCGCGGCCAGTTCGTATCCCATTTTGCCGGATGACGGATTGGAAAGGAACCGGACCGGGTCCATGAACTCCCGGGTCGGCCCGGCGGTGACGAGAACGGTCTTCCCATTCAGGCTTTCGGTCCGGCCGACGAGAGACAATCCCTCGCGGACGATCTTCTCCGGCTCCGCGAGCCGCCCCCAACCCTCGTCCCCGCAGGCCAAGTAGCCCTGGTCGGGCGCCACGAATTCGACCCCGATGGCCTTGAGCCCGGCGATGTTGGCCTGGGTCCGGGGGTGAAGATACATGGCCTCGTTCATGGCCGGGGCAATGAGCACGGGGCAGCGGGCCGCCAAAAAGAGGGTGGACAGAAAATCGTCCGCGACGCCGTGCCAGAACTTGCCGAGGACGTTGGCCGTGGCCGGGGCGACGCAGAGGAGCGAGATCTCCTTGGCCAGAGAAACGTGGCCGATCGTCCGGGCCCACGGCTCGTCGAAAAGGTCGACGATCGTCTCGAGCCCCGAAAGGCTGCTGAAGAGCAAGGGAGAGACGAGGCGGGTCGCGTTCCTGGTCATGACGACCTGGACCTGGAGCCCGTTTTTCTGGAATCCCCGCAGAACCTCGCAGGCCTTATAGATCCCGATGGACGACGAGACACCCAGAGCGATCTTTTTCATGGTTTCCCTTTCTTCGCCGCCGGCCGGGAGCGGGGCCGGAAGCTCCGCAGGACAGGCCCCAGCGTCCCGGCCATGGCGGAGGCGCGGAGCCGCGAGGCCAGGATGACCGACTTGAGCCCCGCCGCGGCTTTCTCGAGGTCGTCATTGACGACGACGTAGTCGAACCCAGCGTAGGCGCGGACCTCGGCCGCGGCGTTCCGGAGCCGCCGCGCAATGTCTCCGGGACTGTCCTCTTTTCTCCGGCGAAGGCGGCGGCGAAGCTCCTCGAACACCGGCGGCATGACGAAGACCTGAATCGCCCGGGGCATCTTCTTCCGGACCTGACGGGCGCCCTGGACGTCGATGTCCAGGATGACGTCCCCGCGTTTGGCCTTCCGTTCGAGCTCGGCCTTGGACGTTCCATAGAGGTGGCCGTGCACTCTCGCCCACTCGACGAAGCGCCGGGCCCTGATCATCCGTTCGAAAGCCCTGGGCGTGACGAAGTGGTAGTCGACCCCGTCGGTCTCGGATGGCCGCGGCGCCCGCGTCGTATGGGAGACCGAAAATTCGAGGTTCGGCAGGTCCCGCCGGACCCGCCTGATGAGGGTCGACTTGCCGCTGCCCGAAGGGCCGCTCACGACGAAGAACATGTGGGCCACCTTTCCCCTATCAGGAATACGGGACATGAACCAAATCTCCTGATTTGGTATCGTGTCCCGCGAATTCCGTTATTCATTCTATGTTTTGAATATGCTGCCGGATGGTCTCGAGCTCGTTCTTGATTCCCAGGCACTCCTTGGTGATCAGGATGTCCTGTGATTTCGAGCTCAGGGTGTTCGCCTCCCGGTAGAGCTCCTGGGCCAGGAAGTCCAGTTTTTTCCCCGCGGGCTCCGTCCCGCGCGGGGACACCAGGCTCCGGAGGGTGTCGAGGTGCGTCTTCAGCCGGAGGATCTCCTCGCCCAGGTCGTAGCGCTGGGCCATGAACGAAGCCTCCTCCGCCAACCGCCCCTCCGAAACGACGGCGTTGTGGTTGAGGTCGCGGAGCCGCTTCTTCAGCCTGGACTGGAGGCGGCCCGGCTGTTTTCGGAAGCGGCCCTCGATCCGGGCCACGTCCCCCCGGATATTCCGGATGTGGGCCTGGATCTGGCGGGAGGTTTCCCGGCCCTCCCTCGCCCTCAGCCGGACGACTTCCTCGACCGTCCGGAGAAAACTCTGCTCGAGGAAACGGGCCTCGGCGGCGTCGAGCCCTTTCCGGCTGAGCTCGACGAGTTGGGGGACGCGGAAAATGCTGTCCAGGGAGATCTCCAGGCGACGCCCGGTCCTCCGGGAAACGCGGTCGAGGGACGCCAGGATCTTCTCGAGCAGCCCTTCGTTGATCGAGAAATTCCAGCTCCGGGGGCTGAGGGAGACCATGTCCAGATAGACTTCGACGCGGCCCCGGCGGATTTTTTTCTGGCAGATCGTCCGGAGCCGGTTTTCCCATTCGCCGATGGGCGCGCCCTTGTACGACCAGTCGAAAAAGCGGTGGTTGAGCGTCTTGACGCTGATCTTCAACCGCAGGGACGGCGACGCGAAATTCTTCTCGGCGAAACCCGTCATGCCTTGAATCATCGGCTGAGCTCCTCGGTGTCAGGTTATCTTGAAGAGAGACCGGGCGATCCCGTAAGCATTGTGGGCCGAACCCAGGGTCAGGTTGTCGGCCACGGCCCAGATCCAGAACCCGCCCGGGACGGAATCGGCCTTCTTGATCTGGCCGACGAAGACCTTGTCTTTCCCGGCCACGCTCACGGCGGAGATGAGGCCCGGGCCGCCGGCGGCGGTGAGCTCGACCGCGTCCGTTCCGCGGAACGCGGCCTCGAGGTCGGCGATCGCCGCGTCCGTCTTGAGTTCGACGTAGATCATGATCGAATATGTATGGAACACGGGAGCGAGGACGATGGACAGGGACAGCGGGAAGTTCGCCGGGGCGAGGACCCTCCGGACCTCGGCCAGGATGCGCGCCTCCCGCGCCGAATAACCGTCGCGGCCCGCCTTTTCCGTCCGGGACAGGATGTTGAACGCCACCTGATCGTGGAAAAACTTCTTGGGCACGGGCGAGCCGCTGAGCAGGGCAAAGCTCTGGTCGGCGAGTTCCTGGATGCCCGCCTCTTCGAAGATCGAAACCGGCTCGAGGACGAAGGCCAGGGCCTTGGCGATCCCGAAGGCCGGGTCGAGGGCGTGGAGGAGATGGGAAAGGATGATCGTCACGGGGTTCGGGTTGGCGATCAGCGGGAACTTTTGACGGCGGATCCCGGCGTCGTTGACGCCGGACACGATGAGCGGGACCTCCTCCCGGTCGTTGAAGGTCTCGGCCAGGTCGATGGCCCGGTAGCCCAGGGCCGCCGCGCACTCGCCGTACTCGGTGTTCGTCCGGGGATCGGAGGCCAGGAAAACCAGGTCCAGCCCGGTCAGGGCCTTGCGGTCCAGATGGTGGACAACCTTGGGCTCGTCCCGGAATTGCGTCAGCTTGCTGAACTCTTCTTCCACGTCGGGGTCGTAGAATTCAAGGGACTTGAGCGGAAATTTCTTGGCGCCGAGGACGCTCCGGATCTCCCGCCCCCGCAGGGTCTCCGACCCGACCAGCGCGAAACAGAGCTTTTTCTTCTGCGGGGCGGCCACGGGACTTCCCTACCGGGTTTTCTCGTGCTCCAGCATGAGCTGGTACATCCGGTCCTTGAGGACCAGCTTCCGTTTCTTGATTTCCCGTTCGGCCAGGGCGTCGGCCTCGGTCACGTAGCTCTTCAGGCGGAGCTTTTCGAGTTCGAGCTCGCAGGTCCGGTGGTCCTCGAAAGTCTTCCGGAATTCCCCGCTGTCCCTTAGGAGGATCTCTTTCAGTTCGTGTTCGTTCATCCGCCTGCTCCACGGCCAGAATAACATAACGACCGGGGCATTTCAATTTGCCGTCGGCGCTCGAGCAGGATTGACTTCCCGGGGGGGGATTATTATACTAATTGGGCCCTCCGGCGGTTCCGGAGGCCATGGCTAGGTAGCTCAGTCGGTAGAGCGAAGGACTGAAAATCCTTGCGTCGGCGGTTCGATTCCGTCCCTAGCCATTTTTTTATTTGTCCCCTTCTTTTTCCTCTTTCTCCCCGCCCTGTTTCTTCTTGAAAACGAGGTCCCCTTTTTTGCCCGTCCCGACGGCCACGGTGTCCCCTTCCCCGAATTCTCCGGCCAGGATCTTCATGGCCAGGGGGTTCTGAATGTCGCGTTGGATGACGCGCTTCAGGGGCCGGGCCCCGTAAACCGGGTCGTACCCCCGCTCGGCCAGGAGCGCTTTGGCCTCCGCGGAGGCGGATAGCCCGATCTTTCTCTCGGCCAGCCGCTTCCGGAGGATCTCCAGCTGGAGATCGACGATCCGCAGGATGACCGCCTTGGACAGGGGCTTGAAGATGATGACCTCGTCGACGCGGTTGAGGAACTCGGGCTTGAAATGGCCTTCGAGAATCCCCCGGACGGCCTGCTCCATCTTCCCGTAGTCGCCGCTGAGCTCCTTGATGACCTGGCTGCCGAGGTTCGAGGTCATGATGATGACCGTGTTTTTGAAATCCACGGTCCGGCCCTTGCCGTCGGTCAGGCGGCCGTCGTCGAGGATCTGGAGGAGGACGTTGAAGACGTCCCCGTGGGCCTTCTCGATCTCGTCGAGGAGGACGAGCGAATAGGGGCGCCGCTTGACGGCCTCCGTGAGCTGGCCGCCTTCTTCGTATCCGACGTACCCCGGAGGGGCGCCGATCAGCCGCGACACCGTGTGCTTCTCCATATATTCGGACATGTCCAGCCGGACCATGGCCTTCTCGTCGCTGAACAGGAACTCGGCCAGGGCCCGGGCCAGCTCCGTCTTGCCGACACCGGTCGGCCCGAGGAAAATGAAGGACCCGATGGGCCGCGAGGCGTCCTGGATCCCGGCCCGCGACCGGCGGATGGTCGCCGCCACGGCCTGGATGGCCTGCTCCTGGCCGACGACCCGCTCCGCGAGCAGCTCCTCCATCCGTAACAGGCGGTCGACGTCGCCCTCGAGCATCTTGGAAACCGGGATCCCCGTCCATTTCGAGACGACCTGGGCCACGTCCTCCTCGTCGACTTCCTCCTTGAGCATCTTGCCCTTGGCCTGGAGGGCCGCGAGCTCCGCGCTGAGGCGATCCATCTCCTTCTGGGCTTCGATGAGCTTGCCGTAGCGGATCTCGGCCGCCCGCTCGAGGTCTCCCCGCCGTTCCGCGTTCTGCCCTTCGATCTTGAGGGCATCGCTTTGCTCTTTAAGCCGGCTCATGGCCTCGATAACCTTCTTCTCGTTCTGCCACCGGGCCCGGAGCGCGTCGGCCCGTTCCTTGATGTTGGCCAGTTCGGCCTCGATTTTTTCCAGCCGCTCCGCGGAGGCGGGGTCTTTTTCCTTGCGCAAGGCCTGGCGTTCGATCTCGAGCTGGAGCTTGCGGCGGTCGAACTCGTCGATCTCCTCCGGCAGGCTGTCGATCTGGATCCGGATGCGGGAGGCCGCCTCGTCGATGAGGTCGATGGCCTTGTCCGGGAGGTAGCGGCTCGAGATGTAGCGGTTGGAGAGCGTGGCCGCGGCGACCAGGGCCGAGTCCTTGATCTTGACGCCGTGATGCACCTCGTATTTTTCTTTGAGGCCTCGGAGGATGGAGATGGTTTCCTCGACGGAAGGCTCGCCTACGTAGACCTGCTGGAACCGGCGCTCGAGCGCCGCGTCCTTCTCGATGTATTTCTTGTATTCGTTGAGCGTCGTCGCGCCCACGCACCGGAGCTCGCCACGGGCCAGGGCCGGCTTGAGCATGTTCGAGGCGTCGACCGCCCCCTCGGCCGCCCCCGCGCCGATGATGGTGTGGAGCTCGTCGATGAAGAGGACGACGTCGCCGCCGGACTCGCGGATCTCCTTGAGGATGGCCTTGAGCCGGTCCTCGAACTCGCCGCGGTACTTGGCGCCCGCGACGATGGCCCCGATGTCGAGGGCCAGGAGCCGCTTGTTCTTGAGCGACTGGGGCACGTCGCCGTTCGCGATGCGCTGGGCCAGTCCCTCGACGATCGCCGTCTTCCCGACTCCGGCCTCGCCGATGAGGACGGGATTGTTCTTGGTCCGCCGGGACAGGACCTGGATGACGCGGCGGATCTCGTCCTCCCGGCCGATGACGGGGTCGAGCTTCCCCTGGCGCGCCAGGGCGGTCAGGTCGCGGGCGTATTTTTCGAGGACCTGGTACTTGCCCTCCGGCTGGGGGTCGGTGATCCTCTGGGAGCCGCGGACGGCGGCCAGCGCTTTGAGGACGGCGTCTTCCGTGATTCCGTTCGCCTGCATTATCCGGGCGACGTCGGAGCCGCCCGCCTTAAGCAGGACCAGGAACAGGTGCTCGGTCGAAACATATTCGTCCTTGAGCTTCTCCGCCTCCTTCTCCGCGGCGTTCAAGATCTGGCGGAGCGAGCTCGAAAGCGCGATCTCCCCTCCCCCGCTCGTCTTCGGGAGCCGGTCGAGCGCGGCTTCGACGTCGGCCCGGACCTTGGCCGCCGGGACGCCGAGCTTGGCCAGCAGGGCGTTGACGACGTTGTCCTCCTGGCCGAGGAAGCTCCAGAGCAGATGTTCGGGACGGACTTCGGGATTTCCCAGCTCTTCGGCCCGGGCCTGGGCCCGCTGGATGGCCTCCTGCGACATGACCGTGAATTTTTCCCATCTCATGATGCGCCTCCCGGTCCCTTCTCGTTCTACTATTTAAGCGCCCGCCGCCCGGACTGTCAAGCGGCAGAGCCGGCCGCCGCGCGCCCCCTTGACAAACAGGAAAAAATCGATATTTATTCATGGTAGGAGTTGTTCATGGAAGAGTTGGAAATCGGAAGCTGGATGACCCTCGACGCCATCAAGAAGTCCAAGGCCGTGGAAATCGTCGAGTCGGTCGGAAATCTGCAAACAGACCACAACATGTCCGTCTTCTGCGTCATCGAAGACGATTACCTCGAACTCTGTTACAGCGACTCCGCGGCCAACTCCCTGCGGCGTTTCGAAGATCGCGACGAATTCGAGAGGGCCCTCGAGGAGCGGAAAGAGGACGCGGGGGAAGCGCCCCCCGATGCCGACGAGGACCGGGACTACGACGAGGACGACGACGACGATGAGGCGGAATTCGACGTCGAGGACGAATCCGAAGCCTATTGAGGCTTGAGGCCGGGCCTCAAGCGGTCTTTGAGGCCGCCGAGGATATTCAGAGCTTCGAGGGGGGTGAGTGAGGGGAGGTCGAGCTCCTCGATTTCACTTCTCAATTCCTTGAGCAGGGCGAACTCGCGGTCCTCCGCGAAGAGCAGGAGCTGATTCCGGTCCTGCTCCTGCCGCGTCCGGTAAGCCAACCGGGGCACGCCGGCCTCGTCGAGCTCCTGCTTTTCCAGGTTGAACAAAATCTCCCGGGCGCGGTCGATCACCGCGCGCGGGATGCCGGCCAGCTTGGCGACGTGGATGCCGTAGCTCTGGTCGGAGGGTCCGGGCAGGATCTTCCTCAGGAACAGGACCTCGTCCTGCCATTCCTTGACCGCGACGTGGTAGTTCTTGATCCTCTTCAGCGTCAAGGCGAGCTCGGTCAGCTCGTGGTAATGGGTGGCGAAGAGGGTCTTGGCCCGCAGGCCTTCCCTCTCGTGGAGGAATTCGGCCACGGCCCAGGCGATGCTCAGCCCGTCAAAGGTGCTCGTGCCCCGGCCGACCTCGTCGAGAAGGATCAGGCTCCGGGACGTCGCGTTGTGGAGGATGCTGGCCGTCTCCAGCATCTCGACCATGAACGTGGACTGGCCGACGCTCAGAAAATCCATGGCCCCGATCCGGGTGAAGATCCTGTCGACGAGCCCCAGGGTCGCCGCTTTCGCCGGCACGAAGGAGCCCATCTGGCCGAGGATGGCGATCAGGGCGACTTGTCGGAGGTAGGTCGACTTCCCGCCCATGTTGGGCCCGGTGATGATCAGGATCTGGTTGTCCCCGCCGTCGATCTCGGTATCGTTCGGGATGAATGGCTCGCCCTGGCTCGTTTCGATGACCGGGTGGCGGCCCTCCCGGATGACGATGGCGTCGCCGTCGTTGACCTCGGGCCGGACGTAATTTCTCCGGGCCGCGCACTCGGCCAGGGCTAGCAGGACGTCCAGGCAAGCGACGTCGGCCGCGACCCGCTGGAGCCGGTGGGTCTCGCGCGCGACCGCCTCGCGGACCTCCAAAAAGAGCTGGTGCTCGAGGACGCCGATCCGTTCCTCGGCGTAGAGGACCTTCTCCTCGTAGTCCTTAAGCTCGGGGGTCAGGAAGCGTTCGGAACCGACGAGGGTTTGTTTCCGCATGTAGTCCGGAGGAACCTGGGGCAAGTTGGGTTTGGTCACCTCGATGTAATAGCCGAAGACCTTGTTGTAGCGGACCTTGAGCGACCCGATCCCCGTCCTCTCCCGCTCGCGTTTCTCCATCTGGGCGATGAACGTCTTCCCCGAACGGCTGACGGACCGCAGGTCGTCGAGCTCGGCGTTGTGCCCGTCCTTGATGATCCCGCCGTCCGTTAGAAGGAACGCGGGCTCGTCCAGGATGGACCGGTCGATGAGCCTGGCGACGTCGCCGGCGCTGTCCCAGCGGCCGAGGATCTCCCTGAAGAGCTTGGCCGCGAACGGGCCCAGCCCTTCCTGGATCGCGGGAAGCGGGGCCAGAGACTTCTTGAGGGCCACGAGGTCGCGCGGATTGGCCGCCGCGAGGGAGACCTTGCCCACCAGCCTTTCCAGGTCATGGACCGCCGCGACGAGCTCGCGGAGCGTCTGGCGTCCGATGGTCTGTCGCAGGGCCTCTTCGCACGCGTCGAGCCGGTCACATATGCCGGCCGCGTCGAATAATGGCTGAAGGAGCCAAGCCCGGAGCAGCCGCCCGCCAGGCGCGGAGACGGTGAAGTCGATGACGTCGACCAGGGAATCCTTGACCCGTCCATCGCGGAGGTTGCGGATGAGCTCCAGGTTGCGGATCGTCACGGCGTCGAGGCTGAGGCGGTCGCCTGAATGGAGATAGGAGATGCGGTCGACGAGGGCCAGGGAATCCCGGCGGACCTTTTTCATATAATAAAGGAGGGCGCCCGAGGCGGAGACGGCCCGGTTCTTCCCCGCGAGCCCGAAGCCGGCCAGCGATTTGGCCTTGAAATGCTCCATGAGGACTTGGCTGGCCTGCGGATAATCGAAAAGCCAGGGTTCGGCCGGGCTCCGGGGGACCGAGCCGAGGCCGTTCGCGGCGAGGACGCGGGTGAGCATCTCCTCGGCGCCTTCCGCGAAGAGGATCTCCCTGGGGGCGGCTCTGAACATCTCGTCGGCCAGGGACTTCAAGTCCGGCCATTCGCCCTCGAGCGTGAACATCTCCCCGGACATGAGGTCGGCTAGGGCCAGCCCCCAGCCCTGCGGCTCGAGGTCGAGCGAGGCGATGACCATGCGCTCCTTGGCGTCGTCCCCGTCGATTTCGACGGCCGTGCCCGGGGTCAGGACCTTGATGACCTCACGCTTGACGACGCCCTTGGCCGACCTCGGGTCCTCGACCTGCTCGCAAATGGCGACCTTGTGGCCGAGGCGCAGGAGCTTGGTCAGGTAGGAGTTCACGGCGTGGTACGGGACGCCGCACATGGGGACTTTTTGCCGGGAGGTCAGGGCCAGCCCGAGGAGCGGGGCGGCGCGCTTGGCGTCCTCGTAAAACATCTCGTAAAAATCGCCCAGGCGGTAAAAGAGGAAGGCGTCCTTGTGCTCGCCCTTGATCCGAAAATATTGCTCCATCATCGGAGTCAGGGAAGTGTCGTTGGCCATTGTGGAACCCCCTCACTATACCGAGGCTCCGCCCAATTTTCAAGAAAAGGTCGGACGGGTCCTGTCACGGCGCGCTTCTGGAAAGGGCCTCGGGGATGGCTTCCACTCCAGAGCGCGGTTTTTCACGCCGCAAGAATCGCGCCCTTCTCGGCACCAAAACAACTCGCTTGGCGTGCGCTACGCCAAGCTCAAACAAGTTTTGGCGGTTCCCCCTGGAACTTCCTTCGAAGGTCGCGATTCTCGGGCTAAACCGCGCATGACGTTCCAGCCATTCCCCGCGGCCCCGTCCTAAGCGCCGGGAGACCCCCCGCTTTCGGACGGGTGGCCCGGCGGTGCTCTCCGACGGACGAGCGGAAGGGGATTGCGCGCGAGCGCTGGGGGGTCCAGGGGGCGGCTTCCCCCCGGTCCGAGGAAGGCTTCCGGCAGCCGAGGAGGGGAGGTTCGGGAGGGGGAACTTGCCCCTCCGCCCCACGGGGGGATGGGTGGAGCGAAGTCCGCTCGGAGACACCGCTGGGACAGGACCCGTCCGACGGCGGCATTTGTGCGATTGACAAATCGCGGAAAGCTATAGTAATCTCGACCCCGTGAACGCGCCGAATTATCTGACCCTGGCCCGGATACTGGCCATCCCGGCGCTCGTCGCCGTCCTTCTCACGGACTTCCAAGGCCGAGACATCGTAGGCACGGCGATTTTTGTCTTCGCCTCGCTCACCGACTGGCTGGACGGTTACCTGGCCCGAAAACGGGGGCAGGTCACGGTCATGGGTCAGCTCCTGGACCCGACGGCCGACAAGCTGCTCATCACGTCCGCCATCATCTGTCTCGTGAAACTCGGCCGCGTCCCGGCCTGGGCGGCGGTCGTCATCATCGGGCGGGAGCTGGCCGTTTCGGGGTTCCGGGCGATCGCCTCGTCCAAAGGGCTGCATATTCCGGCCTCGGGACTGGGGAAGGCCAAAATGGGCATCGAATCCTGGGCCATCGGCGCCCTGATCCTCGGCCCGATCTACTTCGGAAGGCTTTACATCCTCGCCCAGATCGGGCTCTGGCTGGTTATCGTCGCAGCTCTCGCCTCGGCCGCCGAATATTACGTCCGGTACGGACCGCAGGTCCTCTCAAAGCAGCCCTGAAAAGGCCGCTTTCGTTTTTTCCAACCCTTCCCAGTTCTCGATGTTGTGAAGGCCCGGCGCCTTGGCCCAGCCGCGGCTCGCCCGCTTCAGGAGCCCGGACAGGACTTTGCCCGGGCCGAGCTCCACGCAAGCGTCGACGGCCATCTCTTTCAGGAGTTCCATCGATCTCGCCCAAAGCACGGCCCGGCTGACCTGGCGCTTCAGGGCGTCGCGCGCCTCCTCTCCTGTCCGGATAAGACGGGCGTCGACGTTCGTGATGACCGGAAAGTCCAGGTCCCTGAAGGTGACGGCGGCCAGGTCGGCAGCCAGACGGTCTTCCGCCGGTTTCATGAGCCGCGAGTGAAACGGGGCGCTGACCGGGAGCATGACTGAGCGGGGCGGCTTGATCAGGGCCAAGGCCTCTTCGACGGCCGCTTTATCGCCGGAAATCACGATCTGCTCTTCGCTGTTCCAGTTGGCGATCTCGACGGCCCCGGACTTCACCCCGTCCAGCCCCTTCTGGATCTCCGCGCCGGGGACGCCCAGGACTGCGGCCATGGCGCCGGCGCCGACGGGGACGGCCTCCTGCATGTACCTTCCCCTTTTGTGGACCAGGAGGACGGCGTCCTCGAAGCCCAGGGCGCCGGCGGCGACAAGCGCCGAGTATTCGCCGAGACTGTGCCCGGCGGCCACCTGCGGCTCCTTTTCAAGAAGGCGGGAGGCGATGACCCCGACAATGAGGAGCGCCGGCTGGGTGTTCCTGGTCAGCCGGAGTTCGTCCTCGGGACCATCGAAAGAAATCCTGGAGATGGAATAGCCGAGAGCCGCGTCCGCCTGACCGTAGAGCTCCCGGGCCAGCGGCGAGCGGTCGAAAAAGTCCTTCCCCATGCCGACGGCCTGCGACCCCTGGCCCGGAAACAGGTAGGCGATCCGGCTCATGGCGTGTTCTCCTTGGCGGAATCGAGGCAGTCCTTGTTGATCCGGACCTCGGCCTGGCTTCGGATATTCCTGAGCCACTCGGCCACCTGGCGGGCCTTAAGGTTTTCCCGGACCCGGGCTTCGAGAGCGGAAATAATCGTCTCCATCTTCTCCGGCTCGAGCCCCTCCGCCTTCCGCTCCGGAACGTAGACCTCGCGGTAGAACTTCTCCACGTCTCCCCGGGAGACGGGGACGGTCGCAGAGAAGCGTGTGAAGACGACCTTTCCATACCGGATCCGTTCCTCGAGATAAGGGCGCAGGTCGGCTTCGTCCAGGCCGAATTTCCGGAGCTTCGCCAGGAAAATATCCGGGCCCAGCTTCGCCCGGAGCGCGTCGACGGCCAGGGCGATCTCGTCCTTTCCGATCGTCACGGGCTCGCGGGCGATTTCGAGCGCGATCTTCTGGTTGATGATGGCGTCGAGGACGGCCAAGCGCGGGTCGTCCGCCCGGCCCTCGACGTCCCCGGCGAAGAGCTCGAACTCGCGGGCGATCTGGAAGTCGGCCAGCGTTACGGCCTGTCCGTTGACGACCGCGACGAGACAATCCACGATCTGGGGCACGGCCAGGGATAGGCCTGCGAGGCCGAAGAAGAACAGACTGGTGATGGTTCTTTTCATGGTCTTAAAACACGTTCCCGAGAGTGATAAAGATAAGGGGCTTATGCCCGCGGGCCGCGTCGGGCGCGCCGAGCTTCCAGGCCAGCTCGAAGCGGACCGGCCCCAGCGGCGTTTTATAGCGGAGCCCGAAGCCCACGGCCGATTCGAGGCCCGTGAACCGGAAATCCTTGACTTGGGCGAAGACGTTTCCGAGGTCCAAAAAGCCCACCCCGGACAGGTCCTTAATGGCCGAGATCAACGGGAATCCCATTTCGGCGTTGACGAGGAACAACGCCTGGCCGCCGAGTGGGTGTCCCTCCGGGTCCCTGGGGCCGAGCATGTCGAAGTCCTCGCCCCGGAACGAATTGGCCCCGCCGGCGAAGTACCGCTCCGGGATGGAGATCTTGCCGTGCCCGAGGCCCAGGCGTGCCGTCAGCCCGAAATGGAGCCGGGAGAACGCGCTCCGGAAATACTGAAACTTAAAAAAGGATTTCCAGTAATCCGATTCCGTGCCCAGGACCGGCGAGGCCAGCTGGCCCACCCAGCTCAGGAAATAGCCCCTCTCTGGGTTGAGGCTGTCGTCCCTGCGGTCCCGGATCAGGCTCACGGCCGCGAGCGCCGTCGAATACGGCTGGAACCGGCGGTCGACATCGGACTCGGGAATTTCGAGCTTCGTCAACACCGTCCGCGTCCAGCTGAGCGTCGTGAGAAGCAGGAGGTCCCGGCGGAGGGGCCGGATCGTATTGAAGCTGAAGCCCCGCCGGTCATAGGTGTAACTTATCCGGTCCTCCCGTTCGGTCCAGGCCAGGAATGACGGCTGCAGGGGAAGTCCGAAGAGGTAGGGCTGGTTCCAGGCGGCGATCGCCCGCTTCTCGATAAGGCTGTATTGGCCGACGAGGCTCAACTGGGCGGCCAGGCCCAGGACATTGCTCCGGATGTATTCTCCCGTCCCCCGGACCCGGTACTGGCTGTCCCAAAGGGCCAGGGAGTTGACGGCGTCCACGGTCTCGAAACCGATCCCGGCCCCGACGTAGTTTTTCTCTCCCTCGAACACCGAGATGACCAGGGTCTCGTTGTCCGCGTCCGTCTGGATCTCCTCGACGCGGGTCTCCGAGAAAATGCCCAGCCTTTCGAGGCGCTGCTTGGTCTCCTGGATGAGCGAATAATCCGCTGGCGCCCCTTTCTTGATCCGGATCTCCTTGGCGATGACCGAGGCCCGGGTTGTCTTGTTCCCGGTGATCAGGATGTTCTTGACCGTGACGACCCGGCCTTCCTCGATCTCGAATTTCAGGTCGTAAAGGCCGTTCCCCCCGGTCTCGACCCGGGGGATGATCTTCGTCCCGCGCACGCCGTGGTTCAGGTAATAATTATCGAGGATCCCGGCGTCCCGCTGGACGTTGGGCGGAAAGTACGGTCCGCCTTGGACGTCCACGAGCTCCTTGAGGAGCGCTCCGGCGGAAAAGAGCCGCAGCCCCGCGAAACTGATGGACTGGATTTTCCGCTGGAGCCCTTCCTGGACTTTGTACACGACGTGAATGCCATTGCCGTTTTCCGTCCGGCGCAGCTCGAGGTCGACCTTCGCGTCCGGGTAGCCGTTCGCCTGGTAAAGATATTCGATCTCGCGGGGAATGGCGAAGAGACGGTCGCGACTCAGGAGGTCGAAAAACAGGACCCTCTCGCTCACCGCCAATTCCTCCTTGAGCCGCAGGGGCGAGAAGGCCTTGACGCCCTCGAAGGAGAAATCCTCGATCCGGTATTTCTTTCCCGGGGCCACAGCGTAGCTGATCCGGAGCTCGTTCTCCGGCCGTTCGATCCGGCTCTGCACGGTCGCGAAGACGTAGCCTTGTTTCCTCAAGTAGTTCAAAATCCGGACTTCCCCCTCGGCGAGCCCCCACTCCTCGAAAATCCGTTCCTCCCAGATCGGGGTCAGGAGGCTCGTGGGGACCTTGGCCCCGGAGACCGCGATCGTGACTTTTTCCCGGGGATCGGCCTGGAGTTCGAGGCGGACGCCGCGGCCGGCCTCGTCGAACCGCTCGGCGGCGAGCTGGACGGAGGACCTCGGGTATCCGAGAGACGTATAGTAGGTTTCGAGCGTCTGGATGTCCTTGTCGAGCAACGACGGCGCATAGAAATCCCCGGGCCGGGTTTTCAGGCGTTTCTTGAGGTCGGCGGCTTTGGCGGAACCGGGGCCGGTAATATCGACCGACTGGATCCTGTATCGCTTCCAACCGCTGATCCTGAAGTAAACGTCCACTTGGGCGTCACCCGGGTCCCGCCTCGTGCTGGGGCGGACGACGGCGTCGAAATAACCCTCCCCCCTCAAGGCTTCCTTGAGCTCGTCGATGGCTTTCGGGACCCGGTCTTCGGCGAACACGCCCCCCGGCCGGAAGGTCTCCGTGGCCTCTCGCAGCCGCGAGGACTTGATGCCGGAACCGGTGAAATAGACCCGGCGGACGATGAGGTTCCTGGCGAGGAGAAACGTCAGCGCGGCGTTCGGTTCGCCGCTCCGCACGACCTGGATGTCGGCGAAGAGTCCGGTCCGGAAAGTCTGCTTGACGACCCGGTCGATGACCGCCCGGGAATAGGTGTCCCCGGGCTTGATGGAGATGAGGTCGCGAAACGCCGCGGGCGCCGGCTTGCCGTCGACGAGGACGGTCACGCCGGTGACGACCGCCGGGGGGGTCTCCGGCGCCTGGCCGGCCGCGGGAGAAGCGAGCGGGAAAGACCCCGCCGCGATCACGGCCGCGACAAGGAGACGGAACATGCGCCGGACGGACATTCTAGAACCTTCTCCGATACTTGAGGTCGAGGCTAAACCTTCCCAGTTCGTTGCGGACGGCAACGAGGGAGAATTCGCTCCGGACCTCCCATTCCATGCGGTAGATCTCGTCCCGCTGGGTGGCCAAATTGGTCGAATAGATGAAGAGAAGGTTCCGCGATAGTTTTTTTCCAACGGTCAGGCGGGCCGTCATTTCCGAAGAGGTGCCGCTGACGAGCGGATCGATGCGGAACCGGTCCAGCGTGAAGAGCCCCTCGGCCCTCCTCTTGGCCTGGTCGGCGATCTGGAAAGAGAGGAGCGAGGCCGTGCTGATCGTCGTGCTTCTCTCGGGGGTATAGGAATAGGTGTTCTTGAAAGCTTCACCCAGGGCGAGCAGGGCCAGGACGTCCTCAGGCGGAAGCGGCGGCGACGAGGTGAATTCAGGCTTGATGCGGCTCGCATACCCGGAGAGAGTCATGGTCACTCGATAATCCTTGACGTACGTCTCGGCCCGGAGCTCCAGGTAGGGCTCCGTCGAGGCGGGGTTGACGAAGCTGACCCGGCCTTTGAGGATCCGGAAATTCTGGTCCTGGAAGATGAACGTACCCCGGAGGATCTCCATGTCGCCGAGGAGGACGGGGTCGGCGGCGCTGCCGGTCAGGCTGAGGTTGAACCGTCCCGTAACCTTGCCCAGCGAATTGTCCATCAGGGCGTTGTCGGTGGCCCGGAGACGGAGGTTGAGCGTCAGGTCGTCGAAAAACGAGGGCGCGGCGTTCGGCTCGTAGAGGGACGCCGAGGAGAAGCTGGTGCTCTCGTAGAGCTCCCGCCGCCAGGTGAGTCTCTTGATCAGAAAATCGCCGTCCAAGACGAACTGGCGGCTGTCCTTGATCAGGCGGACACTGCCGTCCACGAGGGCCCTCGTCCGCTCGAGGGGGGCCAACTGCATGTCCTTGCCGTTCACGGCGACGTCGATCGTTTCGACCCCGGATTTGCCGAGGACGATGGACCCCGACCCTGTCAGGTCCCCGCCGCCGAGCTTGCCCTTCAGCTCGGTGAGGGTGAGCCGTCCGTCCTCGAAATGGATGCTCCCGGAATAATCGGTGATGGGGTGCGCGAACCGGGGAATGGGCAGCAGAGGGCCCTGGAAATTGATGGTGCTCGCGAAGTGGGGTGAGGATCGCGTCCCGCTGATTTCCGCCGTGAAGTCCAAGCGCCCCTGCGGCCCCGTCCAGGGAAGGAGAAGGTCGAGGTTCGTCAGATATCCCTTGAGGGTTCCGGTCAGGGCATCCCCGGACACCGGCGTCGCGAGGACGGCCTGGATTTCGTTGTCGCCGGGGGTTACGGCGCTCTTGAGCTCGAGAGAAAGACGGTCCCCCGTGTAGTCCAGACTGAAGTCCCCCTTGGCCGCGGTCGTCCGGAGGGGCGGGACGAGGAGGTCCTGCACGGTGAAATGGCCGGTCAGTCTGTCCTTCTCGAAAATGCCGCGGCCCGATACGTCGAGCGCCAGGAGGCCCTTCACGTCCGGAATGAGCAGGCCGATATTGATATTTTCCGCGCGGAGGTCGACGTCGAAAGCCCGGCTGACCAGGCCGACGAGGGCCCGGCCCTGGACCCGGCCGCCGTAAATGTCCGCTCCGATTTCAGGAAAGTCCAGCGTCCCGTCTTTCCAGTCGAATCGGCCCGCGACTTTTCCGAAAGTCTGTCCGAAGGCCTTGATTTCTGGGCTGGAGAATGTCCCGCCGACGTCCTGGCTCGTGGCCGTCTGAATCAGCCGGAAGTCTCCGGCGGCCCGGCCCTGAAGCGGGATGGGGATCTGGAGCAGGGAGAATACCCTGGCCACATCGCCCTCGGTGTTCCGGAATTCGACATCGGTTTTCTCCGGCCCGGCCGAGACCTGGATGTCTCCCTTGAAGTCGGGGTCGTCGACGCGGAATTTACCCTGAAATTCCTTATTGAAGATCACGCCTTCACCCTCGACGAAGGCAGCATCGAAGACATCGAACCCGGCGGGCTCGAAGGACCCCTTGATCGAGACCACGGGATTGTCCGAACTCCCGGTCAGCCGGACGTCGGCATATCCGGCTCCGCGGATTTCCGGAAAATCAAGCTCCGTCGCCAGGATCAGGGAGACGAATTCCCGGGCCTGCTTGACGTCCCGGACCGTTCCGCGGATCTCCGTATCCATGGTCCCGTTCAACGTGACCGTGGAATGCGCCTCCAGGCGGGCAAAGCCCGTCTGGATGTCCCGGGTTGTAATGTCCAGGATCGCCGTCACGGGGTCGAACCGGACGCTGACGGCCCCGCGCAGCGAAAAACGGTTTCCCTCGCGGTCGAGCGTCTGGTCCCGGAATTCTCCTTCGGCTTCGAGCTTTCCCTTGGAGACGACGAACGTTCCCCAGGCCGGGGATTTCACGGGCCAGGCGATCTTGAGGTCGGCCATGACGGGGTCGAGGAAGGCGCCCCTGACCTGGCCCTCCACCTGGTCGCCCCTGAACACGATGGCCATGGATTCGGGCGTCAGGCCCGTCTTCTGGATGTCCAGGCCTACCCGCCCGCCTTTCCCGAAGTCGA
Organism: Candidatus Aminicenantales bacterium; assembly: GCA_049513915.1. Taxonomy (GTDB): domain Bacteria; phylum Acidobacteriota; class Aminicenantia; order Aminicenantales; family Saccharicenantaceae; genus DATKJS01. Next base: position 37,617 of record JBEKVN010000013.1, read on the forward strand.
TATCGATCCGGCCGCGGACCCGCCCCGCGGGGACGCCGCTGATGACGAGCCCGTCCGCGGCGATGTCGGAAGACAGGGAGACTTCGCCGCCCTTCCGCAGGAACTTCCCCTGCCCGCCGGCCTTCCCCTTCCAGCTGAACGGGAGATGGATGAGCGCCGCGGCGTGGGCCATGTCGACTTCAAACCGGCAATCGAGGTCGATCTCAGGGTCCTGGATATTCTTCAGCCGGCCGTCGCCCTTCAGGGCCAGATCGGGACCTTCCACCGTTAACCGCTGGATCTTGATCTCCTGCCCGGTCCCGGAGAGCGCGACGTTCAGGCTGCCGCCGAATTCGATTCTCTCCGGAAGAGAGGTGAAGGCGACCTTCTCCGACGTCGCCTTGAGGCTGAACTCCCCGCCCCGCTGGGTGAAAAGGACTTTCAGGCCGCTGGCTTCGACGGTCCCGCCCTCGGTCTCGTAGGAAAAAAGTCCATTTTCGATGATGCCGCGCTCGATGACGAAGGGCAGGGCAACCGGGGGCGCCGGACGCTTCGCGGGGCTTCCGGCCGGCTCCGCCCGGAGACGGATTTCGGGCTGGTCGATAATGACCCCGATGGACTTCTCGTTTCGCAGGAGCGAAAGGAACGATATCTCGATCCGGACCTGGCGCGCCCGGAATAGCGGCGGGCCGGAGAGGGAGCGGACGTCCTCGAGGATGATGGCCGGCGGGATATAGGACACCCGCAGCTCGCCGTACGCGATGGACTTCCGGAGCTCGTTCCGGATCTGGCCCAGGAAAATGTTCTTTCCTGCGATGACCCCCCCGGCGAGGAGAAAAAGGACGAAGAGCGTCGCCGCGAGCCGCCGGACCTTCCTGATCAGGTCCTGGATGTGCTCGCGGATCCGGATATGGGGGTGGATTCTCACGTCCGGACGTTCCTCCAGTCTTTCAGAAAGCGCTCGATGCCGGCATCCGTGAGGGGATGATGGACGAGTTTGGCCATAACGGCGTACGGGATAGTGGCGATGTCGGCGCCCAGGAGGGCGGCTTCCACGACGTGCCTGGGATGACGGACGCTGGCTACGATGATCTCCGTATCGATCCTGTAATTTTCGAAGATCGTGACGATCTCCTCGATGAGCGCCATGCCGTCCTCGGAGGCGTCGTCGAGTCGGCCGATGAACGGGCTCACGAATCGGGCCCCGGCCTTGGCGGCGAGCAGGGCCTGGCTGGCCGAAAAAACGAGCGTCATGTTGACCGGGACGTTTTCCGCGGCGAGAATCTTCGTGGCCTTCAGCCCTTCGATGCCGACGGGGATCTTGACGACCACGTTGGGGGCGATCCGGGCCAGGGCGCGGGCCTCGGGGAGGATCTCCGCGGCCTTGGCCGCGACCGCCTCCGCGGAGACGGGCCCGGTCACGACGGCGCAGATGTCCCGGATGAGGTGCTCGAAGGCGCCGCTTTCCTTGGCGACGAGAGTGGGGTTCGTGGTCACCCCGTCGAGGATGCCCCAGCTGGCCACTTCACGGATTTCATCGAGGTTGGCCGTGTCGAGAAAGAACTTCATGACCCCTCCTTGCCGGATTTTTTTCCCGCCACCGTGTTCGACAGGACCCCGATGCCGTCGATCTGAACGTCCACCCTGTCGCCGGGGGACATGGGCCCGATGCCGGCCGGCGTTCCGGTGGCGATGATGTCGCCGGGCAGGAGCGTCATGATCTGCGAGACAAACCGGACCAGGAAAGGAACGGAAAAAGTCAGGTTGGACGTTGCCCCGGACTGGACGACCTTGCCGTTGAGGAAGGTCTTCAGGTGCAGCGCGCCCGGGTCGAGGTCCGTGACGATGCACGGGCCCACGGCGGCGAAGGTGTCGAAGGACTTGGCCCGCGTGAATTGGACGTCTTTCGCCTGCAGGTCCCTGGCCGTGACGTCGTTGAAACAGGTGTATCCCAGGATGTAGTCCGCGACCGGGTCCTCCTCCCTCAGGAGGCGGGCTTTCTTCTTGATGACGACGGCCAGTTCGCCTTCGTAGTCCACGCGGGCGGACATCCCGGGATAATGGATCTCGCCCTGGGGGCCGATCACGGCCGTCGACGGTTTCAGGAAGATGAGCGGCTCCTCGGGAACGGCGTTCCCCAGTTCCCGGGCGTGGTCGCTATAGTTGCGGCCGATCCCGATGATCTTGGACGGTTCGACGGGGGCCAGGAGCTTGACCTCGCCCATCGGGATCGGGCTGTCGCCGATGCGGAAATCCTTGAAGATCGACCCTTTCAGGGGAAAGAGAAATTCTTCCTTAAGGATTCCATAGAGGATTTTCTTCCTGTACCGGAACCGGTAGATTTTCATGCTCAGTTCCCTTTCAGGTACACGGGGCCGCGCTCCGCCTTCGGGCTTTCGTTCCCGTTCGTGTCCACGGCGGACACGGCGTAAACATAGGCTTTCCCTTTCCCGGCGGTCGCGTCGGTGAAGGAGTTGCCGGCCACGGGGACGGCGGTCAAAGAGACGAATTCGAACCCGCCCTCCTCCTTCCGCCACACCCTGTAGCCGGCGATGTCTTCCTCGCGGCCGGCGTCCCAGCTCAGGGAAATCCCTCCGGGTCCGGAGAGGGCGACAAGGCCGGCCGGGGGGTCGGGCGGGAAGACGTCCTTGGCCATGACGTCGCGAGGAGCGGAGTTCGCGCTCTCCACGGAGGCACCGGGGCCGGCGGCGCAGGCGCGAACGACATAGGAGTAGGGCACGCCGAACGAGAATCGCCTGTCCCCGAACGTCCGGTCCGCGATCGGGGAAGACGTCAGCTTCTCGGGTTTCCCGCGGCCTTCGGCGCGGTACACGTTATAGCCGGCGACCTCCGCCGGAGCGGACCCGTCGGTATTGGACTGGGGAGGGGCCCAATCGATCTCGATCCTGTCTTTGAAGACGCGCACGTCCTGGATTTCGGGAGGCAACGGGCAGACCCGCGTCTCGACCACGATCGGGGCGCTGAACTTGGAGGGGCGCTTCTTCGAGTCCAGAACCCGGACGGCGAAAGCCATGACGGAAGGCCCGGCTTTTTCCCCGAAGATGGGATAGGCGAACATGACATCCGGGGACCGGGTTGCGGCGGCGCGGGGGGACGGCTGGAACTCCTTGGGCAACACCCGGCGTCCGAGCCGGCCCCGCGCTTCGAAATCCGGGAGTCCGAGGGGCATCTTCCCCTCCCCCGGCCGGAGCCCGAGGACCCAGATCTCCGCCGCTTCGATCGATTCGAGCGGCCGGCCGTCGATCGATTTTGCGGGGTTCGTCCATTCCAGGATGACCGCGCCGCCCTGCTGATGGGCGGTGAGGCCCTCGACGGCCTGCGGCCCGCGGGCGAGGGGCGGCTGAAGGGGACCTTTTCTCCCGCAGGCGGCCGCCAAAAAGGCGGCCAGCCCGATGGCGATAATTCCCGCAGGTCGCTTCATCAGAGAATAAAACGCCGGAGGTCCTGGTCCTTGAGGATGTCCTTCAGCTGGCGCTGGACGTACTCGCGGTCGATCTTGATGGTTTTTTTCCCGATGTCCGGGGCGTCGAAGGAGATATCCTCCATCACCTTCTCCATGACCGTGTGGAGCCGGCGCGCGCCGATGTTTTCGGAATCGGCGTTCACTTTTTCGGCGATCAGGGCGATCTCGTCGACGGCGTCGGCCGTGAAATCAACGCGGACGTCCTCCGTCGCCATGAGGGCCCGGACCTGCTTGATCAGGGCGTTCTCGGGCTCGGTCAGGATCCGCACAAAATCGTCCTTGCCGAGGGAGGTAAGCTCGACGCGGATGGGGAAACGGCCCTGGAGCTCCGGGATGAGGTCCGAGGGCTTCGAAACGTGGAACGCGCCGGCGCCGATGAACAGGATATGGTCCGTACGGACGAGCCCGTAACGGGTGTTGACGGTCGTGCCTTCGATGATGGGCAGGAGGTCCCGTTGGACCCCCTCCCGGCTGACGTCGGGCCCGTGCCCCGACTCGCGGCCGGCGACCTTATCGACTTCGTCGAGAAAGATGATCCCTCCCTGCTCGACCCGCTCAATGGCCAGCCGGGAAACCTGGTCCATGTCCAGCAGCCGTCTCTCCTCTTCCTCAAGGAAGATCTCGCGGGCCTCGCCGATTTTCACTTTCCTTCTCTTCGAACGGCCGCCCATGAAGCCGGGAATGAGCTCCTGGATCTGGAAACCGATCTCTTCGACCCCCGAGTTGGAGAAAATCTCGAAAGGCGGCGCGTTCTTTTCCTTGACCTCGACCTCGACCATCCGCTCGTCGAGAAGGCCGGCCCGGAGCTGCTTCCGGAGCTTTTCCCGGGTGTCGCCGAATCTCTCGTCGTCCTCGGACTCGGGGGTGCCCTCGGGTTTTTTGAGCGGCGGAAGCAGGAGATCCAGGAGACGCTCTTCGACGTTGCTCAGGGCTTTTTCCTCGATCTCCGCGATCTTCTCCTGCTTGACCATGTCCACGGAGATCCGGACGAGGTCCCGGATCATGGACTCGACGTCGCGGCCGACGTAGCCGACCTCGGTGAACTTGCTGGCTTCGATCTTCAGAAATGGGGAGGACGTGAGCTTGGCCAGCCGCCGGGAGATTTCCGTCTTGCCCACGCCCGTCGGCCCGATCATGAGGATGTTCTTCGGGGCGATTTCGTCGGCCAGCTCGGCCGGAAGCTTCCTCCGCCGGAACCGGTTGCGGAGGGCGATGGCCACGGCCTTCTTGGCGGCCTTCTGGCCGATGATGTACTTGTCGAGTTCGGCGACGATCTCGCGCGGGGTTAGCTCGGTCTCGGGGCGGAGGCCCGGTGGGGTCTCGAAGCTCTCAGGGAGCGGAATGGCCATTCACAGCTCCTCGAGCGTGATCTGCTGATTGGTGTAAACACAGATATCGGCGCTGATTTTCAGGGCCTCGAGGGCGATCTCCCGGGCGGGAAGGTCCGTATGCTTGAGGAGGGCCCGGGCCCCGGCCAGGGCGAAGGCCCCGCCCGAGCCGATGGCGATAATGCCGTCGTCCGGCTCGACCACATCCCCCGTCCCGGAGATGAGAAAGGTCGTCTCCTTATCGGCCACGACGAGCAGGGCGTCAAGCTGGCGGAGCGATTTTTCGAGGCGCCAGTCCTTGGCCAGTTCGATGGCCGCCCGGGAGAGGTTGCCGCGGTACTCCTCGAGCTTGATCTCAAACCGGGCGAAAAGGGCGAAGGCGTCCGAGGTCGCGCCGGCGAATCCCGCCAGCACGTCGCCCTTGTGGAGACGCCTGATTTTCTGGGCCGTCTTCTTGAGGATGGTCTGGCCCATGGTGACTTGCCCGTCCGCGGCCATGGCGACTCTCCCCTTATGGCGGACACAGATGACGGTTGTGGATCGGATCATCGCGTCTCCTTGTAAGCGCTTTCATCATAATGGATGGAGGCGTATAAGTAAAGGTCGGCCGGGTCCTGTTCGGGGGGGTGCCGAAGCCACCCTTATCCCCCGCACCCCGGGAACCAGTTTTGTCGGTTCCCCCCGTCCCGTTCCGTGGCGGAACCGGGCGGGTCCCCCCTCCACTACGGGGTCTTTCGGGTGGCCTCGGCACCCCCCTGTAGTGTCTTCCTTCCATTCCATCCCCCCAGCCTCTTTCCGGGCCGGCATTCGTGTTTGACCCCGGCCGCCCGTTGAATTAAGATACCGATAACTTGCGACCGGTATACGGAGGGAGCGGCTCATGTCCTCTCTGACCCTGGTGGTTATGGCGGCCGGAATCGGCAGCCGCTACGGCGGTTTGAAGCAGGTCGAGGCCTTCGGCCCCGGAGGCGAAGTCGTGCTGGAATATTCCGTCTACGACGCCTTGAAGGCCGGGTACGACAGGGTCGTCTTCATCATCCGCAGGGATTTCGAAGACCTTTTCCGGGACAGGATCGGGGAAAAAATCGCGCGTGTCGCGGAGACGGCCTACGTGTTCCAGTCCATCGACCAGCTGCCGCCGGATTTCTCCGCCCCGCCGGGCCGGACCAAGCCCTGGGGGACCGGCCAAGCCGTCCTCTGCAGCAGGGACGCCGTCCGGACGCGCTTTTCGGTCATTAACTCGGACGATTTTTACGGCCGGGCCACCTTCGAAGCCATGGCCGCGGAGCTCCGGCGCGAAAAAGACGACGAGGGGGCGTATCAATACGCGATGATGGGATACCGGCTGGCCAACACGCTTTCGGAGCACGGCCATGTGGCCCGGGGGATCTGCGAATCAACGCAGGACGGATACCTCATCAATATCCGGGAGGTCCTCAAAATCCAGAGGTTTCCGGACGCGATCAAGCAGACCGAAAACGGGGTGGACTGGACGCCTCTGCCTGAAGAGAGCGTCGTTTCCATGAACTTCTGGGGGTTCGAGCCGAATCTATTCGGCGAACTGGAAACTCTGTTCCGGGAGTTCCTCCGGATACGTTCCGGCTCCCTCGACAAGGCCGAATTCCTCATCCCCGAGGCTGTTGGGAGCCTGGTCCGGTCAAAGAAAGCGCGGGTCAGGATCCTGCCGACCCGGGAGCGCTGGTTCGGCGTGACCTACCCCCAGGACCGGGCCCGGGTGCAGGCGGCGATCCTGAAGCTCGTTCGCGAGGGCCTGTATCCGGAGCGCCTATGGCCGGGAATCTGAAGTTCGCATCACGGAGGAGACCATGAGAGCCCTTTTAACCGCGGTCACCGCCCTGTGTCTGTTCGTCGCGGCCGCCGGGGGGCCCGGCACCGGGCTCAACGATTACGAAAACCCCAAGGCCCTTGGCCTGAACAAGGAAGAGCCTCACGCCACGTTCACCCCTTTCCCCCGGTTCCCCTATCTGCCCCGGGTCGATACCAAGTCTCCATGGCTTCTCTCCCTCAACGGCCCTTGGAAATTCCGCTGGTCCCCCAAGCCGTCTGAAAGACCGGCCGATTTCTGGAAAACGGAATACGACGTCAGCGGCTGGGCGGAGATTCCCGTCCCCTCCGACTGGCAGTTCCAGGGATACGATATTCCCATCTACGTCAATATGACCTACGAATTCGCCCGGAATCCCAAACCGCCATTCGTCCCGCGCGAGCACAATCCCGTCGGTTCCTACCGCCGGTCGTTCACCGTTCCCGCGAGCTGGAAAGGACTCGATGTTTTCCTCCAGTTCGGGGCCGTCAAGTCGTTCTTCTACGCCTGGATCAACGGCCGTCCGCTCGGCTTCAGCAAGGACTCCAAAACCCCGGCCGAATGGAATATCACGCCGTATCTCCAGGATGGAGACAACGTCCTGGCCGTCGAAGTCTATCGCTGGTCGGACGGGTCCTACCTGGAATGCCAGGATTTCTTCCGGCTGAGCGGCATCGAACGCGACGTCGTTCTCACGGCCGCGCCCAAGGTCCGGATCCGGGATTTCTTCGCCCGCCCGACCCTCGACGCTCAATACCGCGACGGGCGCCTTGACCTCGCCGTGGATCTCCGGAACAGCGCCCCCGGGGTCAAGACGGAGGACTTGAGAGTTAACTTCATGCTGTTCGACGATACCGGGAAGAAGGTCCTTTCGGGAGGCCGTCCCGCGGCCATCACCGGCCTGGAAAAGGCCGTCGTAGAATTTTCGGAGGTCCTCCGCTCGCCGCGGGCCTGGAGCGCCGAAACACCCCAACTCTACACCCTGGTCATCGAGCTCGCGGGCCCGCATGGTCAGGTCCGGGAAACGTTGAGCCGCAAGGTCGGCTTCCGGACCTCGGAGATCAAGAACGGCCGTTTCCTGGTCAACGGGGTTCCCGTCCGGCTCAAGGGAGTCAACCGCCACGAACATGATCCAAGCACGGCCCACGTGATCCCGGAAGAATCCATGCGCAAAGACGTCGAGCTCATGAAGCAGTTCAACATCAACGCCGTCCGGACCTGCCATTACCCGAACGACCCGCGCTGGTACGAGCTCTGCGATGAGTACGGCCTGTATGTCGTCGACGAGGCCAACATCGAGTCCCACGGGATGGGTTACGGCGCCCGGAGCCTGGCCAAGAATCCGGACTGGGGACCGGCCCACCTCGACCGCATCGCCCGGATGGTCGAGCGCGACAAAAACCATCCCTCGGTGGTCATCTGGTCCATGGGCAACGAGGCCGGCGACGGCGTCAACTTCGAGAACGCCTATCAGTGGATCAAGAAGCGGGACCCGTCGCGGCCGGTCCAGTACGAGCGGGCCGAACTCCGGCCGCACACGGATATCTACTGTCCCATGTACTCCTCCATCGAGGAGATCGAGAAATACGCCACGGGGAAGCCGTCGCCCTCGCGCCCGCTCATCATGTGCGAATATGCCCACGCGATGGGCAATTCGACCGGCAACCTTCAGGACTACTGGAACGTCATCGAAAAATACGACGCCCTTCAGGGAGCGTTCATCTGGGACTGGGTCGACCAGGGTTTCGCGAAGAAAAACGACAGGGGCCAGGCCTTCTGGGCCTTCGGGGGGGATTACGGCCCCCCGGACATTCCGAGCGACCGGAACTTCTGCTGCAACGGCCTCGTCGGACCGGACCGGACGCCCCATCCGGGTCTCTTCGAGGTGAAAAAAGTCTACCAGTATGTCAAGTTCAAGGCGCTGGACCTCGCCGCCGGAAAAATCGAGCTCGCGAATCGCTATGACTTCATTTCCCTTGACGAGTTCGATCTCCGCTGGGAGATCGCCGCCGACGGCCGGGTCATGACATCGGGCGTGATCGAAAAACTCCCCATCGCGCCCAAGGAAAGAAAGGCTTTCACGGTCCGGCTGCCCAAGATCCAGCCCCGGCCGGGGACGGAATATTTCCTGAATGTGGCCGTCGTGGCGCGTGACGCCTCGGCCGCGATTCCCAAGGGCCACGTCCTGGCCTCGGACCAGTTCCGTCTCCCCTGGCAGGCAGCGGCCGCGCCGGCCCCCGCCCCGTCCGCCGCGGGGCCTCTCACCCTGCGGGACGGCCCCCGCGAAGCCTCCGTTTCGGGCGGTGATTTCACCATCCTCTTCGATAAGATGACGGGGACGCTGGCCTCGTACGTATTCCGGGGCCGGGAACATATCGAATCCGGGCCGGCGCCGAATTTCTGGCGGGCGCCGACCGACAACGATTTCGGGAACGATATGCCCCGCCGGCTGGCCGCCTGGCGGAGGGCCAGCCTCGAACGCGAGTTGAAGTCCATGACCGTGGTCCAGAACGCTCCCGGCCGGGTGACCGTCACCGTCTCCTTCGAGCTGCTCGGCGTTCCCGCCGCCCACACCGTGCGCTACACCGTTTCGGGGGACGGTGAGGTGCTCATCGCCAACGATTTCGCGCCGCGGGCCGGCGCCAAGCTGCCGGAAATGCCTCGTGTCGGGATGCGGCTGGCCATGCCCGCGGGATTTGACCGGATCCAATGGTTCGGCCGCGGCCCCCATGAAAATTATCAGGACCGGAGATCGGCGGCCTATGTCGGCCTCTACGAAACGACGCTCGCCGAGCAGACCGTTCCTTACGTGACCCCGCAGGAATACGGGAACCGGTCAGACACGCGCTGGGTGGCCGTCCGGAACCGGGAAGGCGCCGGGTTCCTCATCGCCGGACAGCCGGCGCTCAGCTTTTCCGCCTTGCCGCACTGGCCTGAGGACCTGACGCTCGAAAGCCGGGGCGCGAAGCACCCGGTGGACGTCATCAGGCGGGACTACATCTGCCTCACCCTGGACCTGGCCCAGATGGGGGTTGGGGGCGACGACTCCTGGGGCGCCCCGGTTCACCCGGAATACACGATTCCGGCCAAGTCCTATTCGTATTCCTTCAGGATCCGGCCGATCGGCAAGGATGACGACCCGGAGGCACTGGCCAGGCACATGCGCTGACCCCGGGGGGCGACGCCCCCCTGCCCTGCCCTTTCAGGAAACCAAATCCCCCCCCGACGCGTAATAATCTAAGGGTTTGAAATTTTTCATGCATCTTGCTATTGTTAATGAAAGACGAGCTTACCCCCAGATGAAATGCCCACGCTGCCGTTTCGATAACCCGGAAGGCACCCGGTTCTGCGGCTATTGTGGCCTCGAGCTCCAGGGGACGGGCCCCCGGCCTTATTCGGCGACCATGACCTACCAGACTCCGTCCAAGGGGCTCGAGCGGGGAACGATGTTCGCCCGGCGTTTCGAGATCATCGAGGAAATCGGCCGCGGCGGGATGGGCACGGTCTACAAGGCCTTCGACACCAAGATCCGGGAAGTCGTGGTGCTCAAGCTCCTGAAGCCGGAGATCGCCATGGACGCGGAGGTCATCGAGCGCTTCCAGAACGAGGTGAAGCTGGCCCGGAAGGTCTCCCACCGCCACGTCTGCCGGATGTACGATATGGGCGAAGAAGGCCTGACGTTCTATATTTCCATGGAGTTCGTCCAGGGGGAGGACCTCAAGAGCTTCATCCGGAGGTCGGGACACCTCAACGAGGCCAAGGCCCTTCTTCTCGGCCGGCAGGTCGCAGAGGGGCTGGCCGAGGCGCACCGCCTGGGGGTCATCCACCGGGACCTCAAGCCTCAGAACATCATGATCGACAGGGACGGGAACGCCAAGATCATGGATTTCGGCATCGCCCGTTCCCTCCATGGAAAAGGGATGACCGCGACGGGCGTCATCATCGGGACGCCGGAGTACATGTCGCCGGAACAGGCCGAGGCCGGGGACGTCGACAAGCGGAGCGACATCTATTCGCTCGGCGTCATCCTCTATGAAATGGTCACGGGGCGGGTCCCCTTCGAAGGGGAAACTCCGTTGAGCATCGTTCTCAAGCACAGGGGCGAGCCCCCCCCCGACCCGAAGGACACGAACGCCCAGATAACGCCCGAGTTCAGCCGGGTGATCCTGAAATGCCTGGAAAAGGACAAGTCCCGGCGATATCAGCAAGCGGAAGATATCCTGGCCGACTTCGACCGGATGGCCCAGGGCCTGCCTGCGGCCCGCCAGACCACGGCCAAGCGGCAACCCATCACCACCCGGGAGATCACGGTCAAATTCAATCTCAGGAAGCTCGTCGTTCCGGGGTTGGCCGTCCTCCTCGCGATCAGCGCCGGTCTCATCATTCTCAAGCCCGGAGCCGGCAGGGGCCCCGCCGGAAGGCGGGGGACCTTTTTTATTCCGAATCCCCCGGGTCCCGGGGACCAGAAGATCGCCGGGCCGACGGGTCCGGAGACCCTGTCTCAGGCGCCGGCGACGGGTGGCCCGGGCCAAGCCGCCCCTCAGGGCCGGACAGATTCCGGGGGCATCTGGGCGTTCCTCGAGCCCCTTTATCAGGAATATGCGAAAACCGTCGAGGGCAAGAACGCTCCCGGCATCGACCAGTTCCTGACGACGGTCAAGGCCAAGCTGCCCCCCGATTCCCCCTTCATCCGTATTGTCGACAAGATCCAGGTCCAAGTCCAGGAGGGCAAGAAGTTCCAGGCAGCTGGGGACGCCGAAGCGTCCCGGAAGAGCTATACCAAGGGCGAGTCCGAGATGCGGAAACTCCTGGCCCTCGTCAACGAGAAGGAGAAGGCGGACCAGGCCAAGGACGAGCTGGACGCCGACAAGAAAAAAGCGGACGAGGCCGCCCTGAAGGCGGGCCCCAACCTCCTGACCTGGATCGCGGCCGAGAAGGAGAAGGACGCCCTCGAAAGCTACCAGAAAAACGATTTTGCCGGCGCCAGGATCCTGTACGGCATCCTGGGCAAAGTCTATCTTTTGAGCGTCCGGGGCGGGGACGAGGCCCAGTGCCTGTCCGCCCTCCAGGGGCTGGTGAAATCGGCCCGGGACGAAGCCGAGACGGCGCGGGCGCCCGTCAAGCAGGCCTGGCTGTACGGCAGGGCCAAAGGAGACGAGGCCGCCGCGAGCGAACTCGCCCAGCAGAAGGCCTTTCCCGAGGCGGCCGAGCGGTTCATCGTGGCCGCCTTCCTTTATGAAAAGGCCAAGGAAGTCGCCCTGGAAAGCGCCCAGGCCCCAGGCAAGTGAAGATCCTCTTCGTCTGTTACGGCAATCTCTGCCGCAGCCCCATGGCCGCGGGGATCGCCCGGCGGCTCCTGGGAGACGCGACTGAGGTGGCCAGCGCGGGTATCGCGGCGGCCGGCGGCCCGGCGGCTGAGGACGCCGTCCTGGTGATGAAAATCCTCTACAAGACCGACATCTCGGATCACGTGGCCAGGAATATCAGCGATTACGACCTCGGATCGTTCGACCACATCATCGCCATGGACTTTCCCGTCTACTCGCGCCTCCGGGACCTCCGGGTCATTCCCGACGAAAAATTGTACGGCTGGGATATCGAGGACCCGCTCGGACGGGGCTACGAAGCCTTCAAGGAAGCCGCCCGGAAAATCGAAATCCGGCTGAAACAGTGGATCGCCCGGACCGGCCTCGAGACCTGAAACGCCCTCTTTCCCCGCCCTTGACTAATCCATGATCGCTTCGCACCCCCGAAGCGACGGCACGTTGCTGAAGATGATCTTGAGCACGGCCAGGACCGGAACGGCCAGGATCATGCCCGGGATCTGCCAAAGCCAGGCCCCGAAGAACAAGGAGAAGAAGACGAGGAGCGGGCTCAGCCCCAGCCCTTTCCCCATGAGGCGCGGCTCGACGACATTGCCGATCAGGAAATTGAGAGCTATCAGGAGCGCGAGGATCGCGATCGCCGTGCCGACCGAGCCGAAGAAGAACGTGGCCAGCAGGACCGGGAGCACCGAGGCGATGATGGATCCCAGGGTTGGGATGTAGTTCAGGAAGAACGCCAGGACACCGAACACAACGGCGAAGGGAAGTCCGAACGCGGCCAGGATGACGGCTGTCATGGCCCCAGTGACGCTGCAGGTGAGGGTCTTGACGGCCAGGTATCTCTGAACCTGCCGGTCGATTTTCACCATCTCCCGGGCCACCGCCGAGGCCTGTCCCGGCGAAAACGCCTTGGCGATCTTCTTCTCCATCCGCCCCCGGCCGGCGAGAATGAAGATCATGAAGATGAAGACAAGCAGCATTTGGGAAACGAAGGACACGAACGGCCCGAGGGCCGAGAGGATGAGGCCGCCCACCTTCTCCGCGTTGATATTGTTGACCCAACCCAGGATTTCGGCCTTCAGCCGCGGGCTGTGAATGTTCGCTTCGACGCTCGCCGCGAAGGACTTCATCATCTCGTTGTACGAGGGGAGCTCCGAGGCGAAACTCTTGCCGCTCGAATAGAAGAGTGTGCCCATGAAGAATAGAGCGATGATCGTCAGGAGCAGGAGGGCGACCACGGCGGCGGATTTCGGGATCTTATGGCGGACGAGGAAATCGAGAACGGGCGTCAGCGCGAACGACAGGAAAAGCGCCATGCAGAACGGGACGAGGACCGGCTTGGCCATTTTCAGGAAGACTCCCAGAATAAATATGACGATGACGCCGACGCCGACCTTGAGGAATCTGTCTTTGTCCATCGCTTTCCTCCTGGCGTGTATTTTAGCCAAAACACCGGCAAAAGGGAACGACGAGCTTTCGGGGCGACGGCCAGCCCGGGTTTGACGCCGGTTTCCGGCCTGTGATATAAGCTCAGCCGCCGGCAGAAACGCCCCGCCCGCGCGAGGAATGAAGCGCCCTCGCGCGCGAGCTGTTCGCACGCGAGGACTGAAGCGCCCGGCATGGGAGGCCCCGCTGGAAAACCCGAGCATCCTGAACGACGTCCTGGGGCCGGTGATGCGCGGCCCGTCGAGCTCCCACACCGCGGGTTCCTATCACATCGGGCGAACGGTCCTCGACCTTCTCGGCGAGCGCCCCGTCCGGGCCGCGTTCCGGTTCGACCCGGGCGGTTCATATGCCAGGACCTTCCGCCAGCAGGGGGTTGATTTGGCCTTGGCGGCCGGGCTCATGGGCTGGCCGGTCACGGGACCGGAATTCCTTACGGCCCTGGCCAAGGCCCAGAAAAGCGGCCTCCGCATCGTTTTCGAGGTCGCCAAGATCGCCGGCGCCTCCCACCCGAACACGGTCGAAATCCGGCTGGAATCCGGAAGCGGGAAGAAGCTTTCAGCCACGGCTGAATCGACGGGGGGGGGCTCGTTTCTCATCAGGGCTCTCGACGGATGGCCCGTCCGTCTTGACGGCAAATCCCATATGATCCTGGTTTGGGGAGACGAGGCCTCTGAGGCTCCGCTGCGCAGGATCGCCGGCCGGCGCCTTCCGCTTCTTGAAAAACCCGCCTGGCTGAAGCGGGGCGCCGGATTTCTTCTGACGCTCCGCCTCTCCGGGGCGCCGGACGCGGAACTCCTCCGGGAACTCGCCGCGGCCGGAGGGGTCCGGAAGATCAGGACGGCGGCCCCCGTCTATCACGTCCAAAAAGGCCGGGCCCTTTTCGCGTCGGCGGCGGAGATGCTCCGCCTGGCCGGAAAAAACGGCTGGACGCTCGGACGGACGGCCCTGGCCTACGAGGCCGCCCTTCTCGGCGTCCCGGAGAAAACCGTCCGGGAGGAACTGCTCCGCCGTTACCGGCTCATGTGGGAGTCCGTCGACGCCGGCCTCGCGAAACGGGGGGTCGCCATGCAGCTTCTGCGGCCGACGGCCCACAAAGTCTGGAAGGCGGAGCAATCGGGCCGGCTCGCGGCCGGAGGCCTCCATGCCCGGGCGGCGGCCCGGGCGCTCGCGGCCATGCACGTCTCGAACAGCATGGGCGTTGTCTGCGCCGCCCCCACGGGCGGCTCGGCGGGCGTCATTCCCGGAGTCATCGTCAGTCTGGCCGAGGAGGCGCACATCAGCGGTAACGCCATCGTCCGTTCTCTAGCGGCCGCCGCGGCCGTCGGTCTGATCCTCGCCAAGCGGGCGACGTTCGCCGCGGAGGTGGCCGGGTGCCAGGTCGAGATCGGAGCGGCGGGCGCCATGGCCGCGGCCGCCGTGGTCGAGGCCGCCGGCGGAACGGCGCGGCAGGCCGCCGACGCCGCCGCGATCTCCTTCCAGAACACGATGGGCTCGGTCTGCGACCTGGTCCAGGGCATCTGCGAGATTCCCTGCCATACGCGGAATGCCGTGGCCGCGGCCGCCGCCTTTGTTTGCGCAGACCTGATCCTTGGAGGATACGAGAATCCGGTCCCTCTCGACGAGACGATCGACGCTGTTTTCGAATCGGGACGCAGGCTTCCGGTCGAGCTCCGCTGCACGGCGCGCGGCGGGCTGGCGCTGGCGCCGTCCGCGCGGCGGCTGCCGAACTTAAGGAAACGGAGGACGGGACGATGAGCAAAAACAGATTCAAGGCCGCGACGATGCTGGGCCTTCTCCTCTTCGCCTGGGGCTTTCTCGAGTCCGCGGACCTGAAAAGCCTGGTGAAAGACGTCTTCCCGATTCCCTCCACGACCGGGAACGAGGAACTGCTGGCCGGCCGGGTCCGGACGATCCTTCCCAAGGGCTTGGCCGTGGAAGACGACGGTCTCGGAGGCCTCGCGGTCCGCCTGGGCCAGGGGGAGCCCAAGGTCGTGGTCATCGCCGCGCTGGACGGATACGGCTTTTTTGTGAGCGGCATCACGCCCGAAGGGTATCTCAGGGTCGACCGGGCCGTGCCTCCCCCGCATGCTCGGTTCGACGGCTACCTTCTCGGCCAGCCGGTCGTCATCTCCACCCGCAACGGTCCCGTCTCCGGCGTCGTGGCCCAGCCCGCCATGCACCTCCTGACCCCGGAGGTTCGCAAGACCGTGGTCGAAAATTTCGCCCTGGAAAACGCCTACGTGGACATCGGCGTCCGCTCGGAAAAAGAGGCCCGCGGCAAGGGCGTCGAAATCCTGGATGCGCTGACCTTCTGGCCCCAACTGACCGAACTCGCGGGCGACCGCTGGGCCGGCCCCTCGCTGGGCATGAAGGCCGTCTGCGCGGCCCTGATTTCGGCGGCCGCGGACTTCGAGAAAAGCCCGGCGGCCGGCGAAACCATCCTCGTCTGGGCGGCCCAGATGAAGTTCGCCCTTCGCGGCCGGGGGCCCAGGGTCTCGCTCGGAGCGGCGAGGGCCAAGAACCGCTGGCAGCCGCAGAGAACGGTCATCCTGGACATCGTCGCCGCCGGGAGGGGAGTTTCGGCGCCCGGCCTCGGGAAAGGGCCGGTTCTCATCCAGGCGGAAGACGCTCAGACGCCTCTCCGGCGGGGGCTCGAAGGGTCGGCGGGAGCCGGCGGCATATCCCTTCAGTATCTGGCAGGACCGGAGATGCCTCTTCTCTCGGCGTTCGGGGACGCGGAAAGCGATGCCGTGATCCTCGCCCTGCCCGTCCAATTCGCGCACACGCCGTCCGAGATCGTCGACCTCAAGGACCTCCAGGCCCTCCGCGACGTCCTGGACCGGTTCCTGAAGTCCGGGGGTGAAAAATGAACAAACGGATCATGGCGCTCAGTGTGACAGTCGCCGTTCTTGCCGGCGCCCTCGCGGCCGCCCGGGAAAACCCCCGGGCCTGGGACATCCTGAGAAAGATCGTCCTCGTTCCCGGGGTCTCCGGGCAGGAGAAACCCGTGGCCGATTTCATCCAGCAGTCCCTCCCCGCACGCCTCAAGGTCCAGAGGGACGACATGCACAACGTCTGGTTCACGGCCGGGTCGGGCAAGCCTCACATCCTGTTCGTCGCCCATTGCGACGAGCTCGGCTGGACCGTGGACGCGGTCACACCCGACGGGAAGGTCAAGGTCAAGCCCGGCGGAGGGGTCCTCTCCCAGACCGCCGAAGCCCACGCCGTCCTTATCTATACGGCCAAGGGGCCGGTCGCGGGAATCATCGCGCCGCGGCCCGGCTATGACGAAAAACGCTCCGAAGGAGCGACCGCCCAGCCGTACACCGCGGCGGACTTCGAGATCGTCCTCGGCGTCGCCGACGAAAAAGAGGCCCGCGACCTCGGGGTAGCCGAGGGAAACCCAGTCACCATCAAGAAAACGATCGTCGATTTTTCTCCCGGCATGATGGCGACACGGGCCGTCGACGACCGGGCGGGCTGCGCCGCCCTGCTCGACGCCGCTCTGAGGATGGATTGGGACAAGCTCAAAGGGAAGACCGTGACCTTCGCCTGGGACGTCCAGGAAGAGACCGGCCTTTTCGGGGCCGCGGCGTTGGCCAAGGTCCTCCAGCCGGACTATGTCTTCGCCATCGACACGTTCGTCTCGTCGGATTCCCCGCTCGAGTCCAAGCGGTTCGCCTATAGCGTTGTCGGCGGGGGCGCGGTCTTGAGGGCCATCGATTCGAGCAGCGTCGTTCCGAAGTTCGAGCTCCGCCGGGTCCTCGATATCGCCCGGAGCCGCGGCATCCCCGTCCAGGTCGGGAGCTCGCGCGGCGGCAACGACGGCTCCGTGTTTCTTTCGGCGAAGGCGGTGGACATTCCCCTCTCCTGGCCGGGGTCCTACGCCCACTCATTCATCGAGAAGATTGACCGTCGCGACCTCGAGGCCCTGACCAACC
Organism: Candidatus Aminicenantales bacterium; assembly: GCA_049513915.1. Classification (GTDB taxonomy): domain Bacteria; phylum Acidobacteriota; class Aminicenantia; order Aminicenantales; family Saccharicenantaceae; genus DATKJS01. Next base: position 54,944 of record JBEKVN010000013.1, read on the forward strand.
TCATCCTGGCCCTCGTCCGCGATTGGAGATGATCAGCCGGCTATTTTTTCGAAGAAATCGTTCCCTTTGTCGTCGACGATGATGAAGGCCGGAAAATCCTTGACGGTGATCTTGAAAATCGCCTCCATCCCGAGCTCGGGATAAGCCAGGACCTCCTGGCTCGTGATGCAGTCCTTCCCGAGGCGCGCGGCGGGGCCGCCGATCGAGCCGAGGTAAAATCCGCCGTACGTCCGGCACGATTCCGTCACGGCCTTCGACCGGTTCCCTTTGGCCAGCATGACGAGCGACCCGCCCCTCTTCTGAAAGAGGGACACGTAGTCGTCCATGCGGCCGGCCGTCGTCGGCCCGAACGACCCCGACGGGCAGCCGGGGGGCGTTTTGGCAGGGCCGGCATAATAAATGACGTGATCCCTGAAATAGGCCGGGAGGTCCCCGCCCGCGTCCAGGAGTTCCTTGAGCTTGGCGTGGGCGATGTCCCGCGCGACGACGATGGGCCCGTTAAGACTGAGCCGCGTCGCCACGGGATGCCGGCTGAGCATCGCCCGGATCTCGCTCATCGGCCGGTTGAGGTCGACGGGCACGGCCGGGGCCTCGACTCCCGAAGGTTCCGGAAGGTACTTGGCCGGGTCGGTTTCCAGGTGTTCGAGGAAAATGCCGTCGCGTGTGATCTTCCCCTTGACGTTCCGGTCGGCGTTGCAGCTTACGCCGATGCCGATCGGCAGCGAGGCGCCGTGCCGCGGCAGGCGGATGACGCGGACGTCGAGGCAGAAATATGTCCCGCCGAAGCCCGCCCCCAGCCCGAAGGTCCGGGAGGCTTCGAGGAGCTTCGCCTCGAGCTCGAGGTCGCGGAACGCGTGTCCGCCCGCCCCGCCCGTCGTCGGCAGGCTGTCCAGCGCGCGGGCCGAGGCCAGCTTCACCGTCTTGAGGACGAGCTCGGCTGAAGTGCCGCCGACGACGACCGCCACGTGGTAAGGCGGGCAGGCCGCCGTGCCGACCGCCCTGATCTTGCCCGCGAGAAACTTGGGCAGGGCGTCCGGGTTGAGGACGGCCTTGGTTTCCTGGAAAAGGGTCGTCTTGTTGGCCGAACCGCCGCCCTTGGCGATGAACAGGAAATGGTATTCGTCGCCGTCCACCGCGGAGATATCGATTTGGGCCGGGAGGTTGGTGCCGGTGTTCTTCTCCTCGTACATCGTGAGGGGGGCGTTCTGTGAATAGCGGAAAAAGTTCCGGGTGTACGCGTTGAAAACGCCCCGGGACAGGGCGTCCTCGTCGCCGCCGCCCGTCCAGACCTGCTGGCCCTTCTTGGCATTGATGACCGCCGTGCCGGTGTCCTGGCACATCGGGAACACCCCGTCGGCCGAGATCACGGCGTTCTTTAAGAGTTCCAGAGCGACATAGCGGTCGTTGGCCGAGCTCACCGGATCCTGGAAGATCCCGGCGACCTGCCGGAGGTAGGACGGGCGGAGCAGGAACGCGACGTCGTGAAACGCCCTCTCAGAGAGCAGCGTCAGGGCCTGCGGGGCGACCTTGACGATGGCCCGGCCCTCGAACGCGGCGGTCGATACGTGATCCCTGCTCAGCTCATCGTATTCGGTCGTGTCCTGCCCGAGGGGGAACATGGAATGGTGGGAGAACTCCGGCATGATGATGCCTCCTCGACTCCCGGGGATCATGCCGAGGCGGGATGCTCCAACTTCTGGAGAGAGGCCTCGACGACCTCCCGGACTCTCTTCCTTTCGCCGCGCCGGGTCCGGGCCCTTTTGAGGGGGCCGACGGCCTTGGGGTCGCCGATTTCCCCGAGCAGGCGGGCGGCCCGGAAACGTGTCGTCCAGGACGGAGATTTCAAGGCTTCGATGAGCGGGCCGCCGGCGTCCCGCCCGAAATTGAGGAGGGCGTTCTCGGCGCTTTCCCGAACGCTCCAATGCGGGTCGGCCATGGACTTCAGCAGGGGAAGGATCGATTTCGGGTCGAGGAAACTCCCCAGGATCCGCGCGGACTGGCAGCGGACCTCGCGCGAAGCGTCCTTGAGGCCGTGCAAAGCCGCTTCGACGACGTTGGGCTGGCCCTGGCCGGACGCGCGCAGGACACGCATCGCCTCGCTCCGGATGAACTCGGCCGGGTCTTTCCTGACGGTCCGGATGAGGTGCTTGACCGCCTCCAGCCCGCCCAGCCTGCCCAGGGCCCGGACGGCTTCGAAACGGACGTTGTCGGAATCGTCCTGGAGCGAGGGCAGTATCCGGAGGACCACGGAAACGTCGGCCACTTCGGCCAGGACCTTCAGCGCGCAGCAGCGGCCCCAGGCCGCGCAGCCGGTCTGGAACAGCGCCTCGGAGGCGGCGTCCCGGAGATCGGGCAACCCCTCCTCGACGATCTGCTTCAGGCACGGAACGGCGCGGTGGTCCTCGAGCCCGGCCAGGGCTTTGAGGGCCCTCATCTGGAGTTCCGGATGCTCCTTGTCCGCGGCGTCCTTGATGAGCAAACCGATGTCGGATGTGTTATAGGACAGCGCCGGCAGGAGCAATTCGGTGACACTCGGGCCGAAGCGGGCCAGGGCCGACACCGCGGCCTGGCGGACGATGAAATAACTGCTCCGGAGGTAGCTGATCAAGGCGGGGACGGACTTCGGGTCGCCGATCCGCCCCAGGCACTTGAGGAGGGCCCGCTGGGTGAACTTGTCCCGTTCCCGACAAAGGACGTTGAGCAGGGGCAGGGTTGCCTGCCGGCCGAAGCGGACGACGGCATCCGAAGCTTTTTCCTGGACCTTCTCCACGTTGTCCTGGATCCTGTACACCAGGGCCTCGACGCTGATCCTGTCCCCGATCAGGCCCAGGGCCTCGGCCGCCGAAGCGCGGACGGACCCGGCCTCGTCCTGAAGGAGGTCGATGAGATAAGGCGCGGAGCCCCGGGATTTCATGTTCCCCAGGGTCCGGGCGGCGCCGGCCCGGATGGTCGGGGATGAATTCCGCAGGGCGTCGTGCAGCCAGTGGATGCTCTCCGGTCCGATCTCCCGGAAGCCGTCGATGGCCAGATCGACGATCTCCTCGTTCTCGAGCGAGAACATGTGGATCAGGACCCGGGCCAGGCGCACGTCCTTGCGGGCGATGATGTCCCTGACCTTGGCCATCAGCTCCGTGACGGCCTGGGTCCGCACGATCCACTCCGGGTCCTCGACGGCCTTGAGGAGATGGTCGATGACACGGTAGTCGCCGAGCCGGCCGACGGCGGTGACGGCCGCCCACCGGATCTGGGACTGGCTCGAGCGGAAGATCTTCGGCTTGACGAGCTCCGCGATGGCCTCGGCCCGGCCGAGCCGGCCGAGGGAGATCACGGCGGCGTGCTGGATGCTGGGGTTGGGGTCATTGAGCTTTTCGACGATCAGGGGGTAAATCTCCGGTTGTGTCTCGTAACCCAGCTGCATGATCGCCGCCCGCACGGCGGAGGCGTCTTCGCTCTCCCGGACGGTGCGGAGAAGACCTTCGATCGGGGGGGGAACCGCTTTTTCCAAATCAGGTCCTTTCGATGTAGCCCTTGCAGTCGCCGTCGATGTTGAACGACGTCACCTGGTACTCGCAGTCGATGTTGGCCAGGGCCTTGACGGCGGCCCGGAAGCAGCCGATCCGGGCGCAGGTCAGGTCGCGGACGGAGAAGCCCTCTTCGATCAGGGCCTGGCAGCTCTTGAGATAGACGCAGTCATGGACCGTGATTTCCAGGTGATGCGGGTTCACCTCCACCAGGTCGAACGAGCTCGCGTCCCGGAACAGCCCGCCGGCGATCCCGATCTGAATGTAGTTCTCGACGGCGGCCCGGATCGAATCCGACTTCTTGATCTGCATCCCGTACGCATCGCCCAGGAGGTGGAGATAGTACTGCACGGAGTGCTCGTACGCCCGGGCCACGAAAACGCTGGGCCTCGTGCCGTGGAAATCGCGCGCCGTCTCTTCGAGCGCGCTCAGCCAGCAGAGGGCGACGAGCCACCCCGCTTCTTCGCGATTGATCTTGTCCATGATGGCATCCTCTTGTCGTTCGTTATTTCGCCGCGGCCGTTTTTTTCCCGGCGCCGGCCGCCCCGAGGTTCAGCCGCTCGAGCTCCCTTTTCACGGCGTCGGCGCCGGCGGCGAGGCCGATCTCACGGCTCCATTTCGAGGCCAGGGCGGCGGCGTCCGCCTTGGGGTTCTGCGCCCAGAGGACAACGAGCTTGGCGAGGTCCTCGGGCCCGAAATCGGCCGGCCGCACGAGTTCCGTGGCGGCCGCGGGCGCGGCCTTCCGCGGGCCCAGGGCCTCCAGGATGGCCTTGGTGTCCCTGGCGATGGCCAGCTCCTCGTTGGTCGGGACGACCAGGAGCTTGACCCGGCCGGTGCTGATAACGGGCTCATTGGCCTCGTTCTTCTTGGCGTCGAAAACGATGCCGAATTCATCCAGGCCCTCGCTGACGAGCCGGCGCACGAACCGGGAGTTTTCCCCGATCCCCCCTGTGAAGATGACGGCGTCCACCCCGCCCATCTCGGCCATGTAGGCGCCGATGTACTTGCGGACGGAATGGCAGTAGATCTCCAGGGCCAGCTTGTGGCGCTCGCTGCCGTGGGCGGCCTCCTGCTCGATCTCCCGCATATCGTGGGAGGTCTCGGTCAGCCCCAGCATGCCGCTGTTCTTGTTCATGATGGCGTCGATTTCCTTGGTCCCGAGCTTTTCCCTTTCCATGATGTAGGGGACGAGCGCGGGGTCGATGCTGCCGCAGCGCGTGCCCATGACCAGGCCTTCCAGAGGCGTGAAGCCCATCGTCGTGTCGACCGATTTCCCGCCGTCCACGGCCGTGATGCTGGCGCCGTTGCCCAGGTGGCAGGTGATGAGCTTGAGCTTCTCGATCGGCCGGCCGAGCATCTCCGCGGCTTTATGGGCGACGTAGCTGTGGGACGTGCCGTGGAACCCGTAGCGCCGGATGCTCAGTTTCCGGTAGAGGGCGTACGGGAGCCCGTAAATAAAGGCTTTGGGCGGGATCGTCTGATGGAAGGCCGTGTCGAAGACCGCTACCTGGGGGACCGTGGGCAGGAGGGCATCGCAGGCCTCGATGCCTTTCAGATTATGGGGATTGTGGAGCGGCGCGAATTGGATGCACTTGCGGATGGTCGCTTTGACCTTGTCCGTGATGAGCACGGATTCGGAAAAATCTTCGCCGCCGTGGACGACGCGGTGGCCGATCCCGTCGATCTCGCTCTTGTCGCGGATCACGCCGTGCTGGGGGTGGAGCAGCAGCGACAGGACCATTTCGATGGCCACGCTGTGGTTGAGGACTTCGCGGATCTCCCGGATCTTGTTCCTGCCCTCCGGCTGATACGTGACGATCGCGTCGCTCGAACCGATCTTCTCGACGATCCCTTTGGCCAGCAGGCCTTCGTCTTCCATGCGGATAAACTGGAACTTGACGGACGAACTGCCGCTGTTGAGCACGAGAACTTTCATGGCCGTGGTCTCTCCTCAGATCACGGACGGCCGTCCCTCCGCGATCGCGATTTCTTTTCTGAAGCGACGCCGGACGATTCCCGGAAGCGCGCGACAAGTCCATTTAATATAGATATTTCGGGGGGGGCTGTCAAGCCCCGCTCCCGGGCCTCTCCCCTGTCGCCGGCGCGCGCCGGGCCCCGGTTTGACAACCACCGGGCCGTCTGCTATAAGGGGAACGCCCCAGGGGGGCGGGAGTTTTTTTCATGAAGATCCATGAGTATCAGGCCAAGCAGATCCTGGCCCGACACGGTGTCCGGATCCCCCGCGGGGAACTGGCGGAAACCCCGGCCGCCGCCCGGGCCATCGCCGAGCGCCTCGGCACCCGGGTCGTCCTGAAGGCGCAAATCCATGCCGGCGGACGGGGCAAGGGCGGCGGCATCAAGCTCGCCGATTCCCCGGCCGAAGCCGAACGCCTGGCCCGGGCCATGATCGGCATGACCCTGGTTACGCCTCAGACGGGCCCCGAGGGAAAGACCGTGCAGAGGATCCTGGTCGAAGAGGCCCAGGACATCCAAAGGGAACTCTACCTCGGCATGGTCATCGACCGGGCCGCGGAGGCGGCGGTGCTCATGGCCTCGACGGAGGGCGGCGTCGAGATCGAGAAGGTCGCCGCGGAAAACCCGGAGGCCATCTTCAGGGAATACATCCACCCGGCGACCGGCCTGCGGCCGTTCCAGGCCCGTTCCCTGGCTTTCCGCCTCGGCCTCGAGGGCGAAACGCACAAGAAGGCCGTGGCGTTCATCACCGGCCTGGCCGGGGCTTTCGAGGCGACCGACGCCTCGCTCGCCGAAATCAACCCGCTCCTCGTGACCCGCCAGGGGGATGTCTTGGCGCTCGATGCCAAGATGAATTTCGACGACAACGCCCTCGCCCGCCACCCGGACATCCGGGCCATGCGCGACTTGGCCGAGGAATCGCCGCTCGAGGTCGAAGCCTCGAAATACAACCTCAATTACATCAAGCTCGACGGGACCGTGGGCTGCATGGTCAACGGCGCCGGGCTGGCCATGGCCACCATGGACATCGTCAAGTACGAGGGCGGGACCCCGGCCAACTTCCTGGACGTGGGCGGCGGGGTCACCGAGGAGGCCGTGACCAACGCTTTCCGGATCCTCGTTTCCGACCCGGACGTCCGCGGGGCCCTGATCAACATCTTCGGGGGGATCGTCCGCTGCGACCTCATCGCCAACGGCGTCGTGAAGGCGGCCCGGGAGCTCGGCACCCGGATCCCGGTCGTGATCCGGCTCGAGGGGACGAACGTCGAGCGCGGGAAGGAAATCCTCCGGGAATCGGGGCTGGCCTTTCACCCGGCCGACAGCATGAAAGAGGCCGCGGCCAGGATCGTGGCCTTGGTCAAGTAGGGAAGCGCCGAGGAGTCCGCCATGAGCATTCTGGTCGACGAAAAAACCCGTGTGGTGGTTCAGGGGCTCACCGGCAGCGAGGGGACGTTTCACGCCCAGCGGATGATGGAATACGGGACCCGCGTCGTGGCCGGTGTCACGCCAGGCAAGGGCGGGACTGCGCACCTTGGAGTTCCCGTCTTCAACACCGTGGCCGATGCCGTTCGGGCCGAAGGGGCGGACGCGGCGGCCATCTTCGTGCCCCCGTTCCACGCCGCGGACGCCGTCATGGAAGCGGCGGCGGCGGGCGTGCGGCTGGTCGTCTGCATCACGGAGGGGATTCCCACCCTGGACATGATCAAGGTCAAGGCATTCCTCAAAGACACCCGGGCGTCCCTCGTCGGGCCGAATACCCCCGGCGTCATCTCCCCGGGCAAGGCCAAGATCGGAATCATGCCGGGCCATATTCACAAGCGCGGGACGGTCGGCATCATCTCCCGTTCGGGAACCCTGACCTACGAGGCCGTCCAGCAGGTCACCCTGCAGGGACTGGGCCAATCCACCGCCGTGGGCATCGGCGGGGACCCGATCGTCGGCCTGAAATTCGTCGACCTCCTGGCGCTCTTCAAGGACGACCCGGAGACCGAGGCCGTGATCCTCATCGGCGAAATCGGAGGGACCGCCGAGGAGGACGCCGCGGCGTATATGAGGAAAGGATACCCCAAGCCCGTTGTCGCCTTCATCGCCGGGCAGACGGCGCCTCCAGGCCGGAGGATGGGGCACGCCGGCGCGATCATCGCCGGCGGGAAAGGGACGGCCCGGGAAAAGATGGACGCCCTCCAGGCGGCTGGCGCCCGGGTCGCCGTCAGCCCGGCCGAAATAGGATCCAGCCTGAAGGCCGCCTTATCCCGACGCGCCTGATTCTCCGGCTTCCTTGTCCCTGGCCGCCAGGGCCCGGGCGACCAGATTCCGCAGGTCATAGGGCAGGAACGGCTTGGGCAGGAAGTCGAAGGCCCCGATCTGCATGGCCTGGAGCGTGTTCTTCATGGTCGGGTAGCCCGTGATCATGATGACCTGGACCGCCGGGCTGATGGACTTGAGCGATTTGAGCAGGTCCATGCCGTTGAGGCCGGGCATCATCAGGTCGACGATGATCACATCGTATCTCTTTTGACCCTCCATTTTCAGCGCCTCCTCCCCGCTCAGAGCGACGTCGATGTCGTACTCCTCGCGGACAAGGGCCTTCTTGATGCTCCGGCAGACCGTGTCCTCGTCGTCAACTACAAGGATTTTTTTCTTGTCCTTATCCGCCATCATGCCTCCTTCATCTTTGGATTCTCTTCAGTTTTGTCGACCAGCGGGATGCGCACGGTGAAGACCGACCCGCGGCCGACCTCGCTCCGGACCTCGATCGTCCCGCCCCGCTGCAGAATGATCCCGTAGCTGACGGCCAGGCCCAGTCCCGTCCCGAAACTCTTGGTGGTGAAGAACGGGTCGAAAAGCTTGGGGAGATTCTCCCCGGGGATCCCCACCCCGGTATCGGAAAAGACGATCTCCAGGGCCGCGCCGTCGCGGCTCAGGCGGCTGGTGATCGTCAGGGTCCCGCCGTCGGGCATGGCCTCCCGGGCATTCATGGCGAGGTTCGAAAAGACCTGCTGGATCTTGTTCTTGTCGAGGTCGACCGGCGGGAGGGACCGGTCGAGCTGCTTCTCAATGTGGATGTTCCGGACCGAGGCCTGCATTTCGTGGAGCTGGACCGTGCGGTCGATGATGTCATTGACGTCGGCCGGGGTTTCCTGGGCCGGCGTCTGGCGGGCGAAATCGAGGAGCCCGCTTACGATCTTGGCGCAGCGGGCCGCCTCCTCGGCGATAAGCGTCAGGGACTCGCGCTCTTCGCCGGCCTCGCCGTGGGTTTCGAGCAGCAGGTGGGTGTTGAGCAGGATGGACGTCAGGGGGTTGTTGATTTCGTGGGCGACGCCGGCCGCCATCTGGCCGAGCGAGGCCAGCTTCTCCGACTGGATAAGCTGGTCCCGGGTTAGGCGGAGCTGCTGGGTCCTCTCCTCGACCCGCCGCTCGAGCGTCCGCCCCCACTGAGTCAGGTCCTCGCGGGCGGCGTGGAGGTCCTCGGTCATCCGGTTGAACGATTGGGCCAAAAGGCCGATCTCGTCCCGCCCTTCGGCGTCGACGCGGTGTTCGAGGTCGCCGCGGGCGATTTTGTCGGTCGCCTCGACCATGGCGGCCAGGGGCCGGGTGATGTTGCGGGCGATATACGCCAGAAGGACCAAAAGGAACACGGTGCACAGGCCGGCCAGGCCGGAGAAGGTCGCCATGACGCGGTTGCGCAGGTCGATATACGGCCGCTCGAGCATCCCCACGTAGATCATGCCGATCGTTTTGCCGTCGATGTCCCGGATCGGCTCATAGGCGGTGATGTACCAGGCCGTGACGACGAAGGCCCGGCCGAGATAGGACCGTCCCTGCCGAAGGACGGCCTCATTGACTTCACGGGAGACGCGCGTCCCGACGGCCCGGTTTCCCTTGTCGTCGAGGACGTTTGTGGAAATGCGGAGGTCGTTCTGGAACAGGGTCGCGGTGCCGATGTCATGGCCCTTGTACTTCTCTCCCCGGTAAACGATGTCCTTGACCCGGTCGACGAGCTCGTAGTCCCGGTCGAGCAGCAGCCCGCCGTAGAGAACGCCGAGGACACCGGCCCCATCATCAACGACGGGGACGGCGGACTTGAGCATCATGCCGCTCTCCTCGTGGTTTTCCGTCCGTTCGGCGGCCATGGGCGTCGGGACGAACTCGAAATAGGCCCGGTCCGCGAGGTCCCGTCCTTCTTTGAGGAGCTCCCCGCGCGGCACGATCTGGGTCCCGGCCGCCGTCTCGCCCCGCAGGGCGCGGGCGACGAAGGGGTCCCGGGATTCGTTGTCGCCGTCCGTTCCCGCCGCGCTTTCGCCGACTCCCGAAGACCCGGCGCGGCGGGAGCGTACGACGGCGCGGCCGCTCCCGTCCGTGAGGGTGAGGACGTCGAGCCGGTAATCCCGGCGGACTTTGTCCAGGCGGGCCGCCAGTCCGTCGAAATGGCCGGAGCGGAGCGCCTGGCGAAGGGATTCCTGCTCAGCGCTGAGCCGGACGGTGTCGCGGATGCCGTTCAGCTTCTCGTTATAGACGACCCAGGCCGCGGCCAGGTCATGCCGGACCTTGGCCTCGGCCAGCGAGATGATCGTCCGGTGTTCGAGGCGCGTCCCGATGAGGAGCGAAACGACACCTCCGATCAGGATGACGACGAGAAAGCTCAGGACGAGCTTGCTTCTGAGGGGAAGATCATGGAAACGTCGGACCAGGGTGCGGGACTGCATCGGGTTTACAGCGTACACAATAGCACCCCCCCCCCGCCGCCAGCCCGGTAACGCGGACTGCGAGGACACCGAACTCTTGGACAGAACAGCACGAAAAAGCCACTCGATTTCACCCCTCGTCCACACGGTCGTCGGGAATTATCAGCGCCGGAAACGCTCCCTCATCCCCATCCTCCAGGATATTCAGGAGAGGAGCCGGTGGCTTTCGCCCGAAATTCTTGACGAGGTGGCCCGGGAGCTGGAGATTCCGCCCGCCCATGTCTATTCCGTCGCCACCTTTTACAAATCGTTCAGCCTGGCGCCGCGCGGCCGCCACATCTGTACCGTTTGCATGGGAACGGCCTGCCATGTCCGGGGAGGGGCGATCATCCTGGAGCATTTAGAACGGAAACTGGGGATCCGGGCCGGCCAGACGACACCTGACAAGAAGTACACCCTGGAGCGGGTCAACTGCCTGGGCGCCTGCGCCCTGGCGCCGCTCGCCGTCGTCGACGGCCGCTACTACGGCCAGATGACCGAGATCCGGGCCGATGCGGTGCTGAAAACCCTGAGGGGCGCCAAGGACAAGGCCTGAGGCAGATCCTTGAAACAATATCGCACGCACCTGCTTGTCTGCGCCGGGACGGGGTGCGTGTCATGCGGCGCCTTCGCCGTCAAGGAGGCCCTGGAAAGGGAGGTCGAGCGGCGAAAGCTCCAGGACGAGGTCCTCATCGTCGCCACGGGATGCAACGGATTCTGCGAGCGAGGGCCCATCCTTATGGTCCACCCGGACGGCGTCTTCTACCAGCGCCTGAAGGCCGGGGACGTGCCCCTGCTCGTCGAGGAACACCTCGTCAAGGGCCGTCCTGTCGAAAAATTCATGTACGTCCCTCCGGCGGAGAAGACCCCCGTCCCCAAAATGGCGGATATCGAGTTCTTCAAACACCAGCGGCTCGTCGTGCTGCGCAACCGGGGCCGGATCGACCCGGAGAAGGTCGAGGAATACATCGCCTACGACGGCTACGGGGCCATGGGCAAGGCCCTGACGGCCATGACGCCGGACGAGATCATCGCCGAGGTCAGCGCCTCCGGGCTGAGGGGCCGGGGCGGCGCGGGATTTCCCACCGGTAGGAAATGGGACCTCTGCCGGCGGGAAGATGCTTTGCCGAAGTACCTGATATGTAACGGCGACGAGGGCGACCCCGGCGCGTTCATGGACCGCTCCCTGCTCGAGGCCGACCCCCATGCCGTGATCGAGGGGATGGTCATCGGGGCCAAGGCGATCGGGGCGGCCAAGGGTTTCATCTATATCCGGGACGAGTATCCCCTGGCGGTCAAACGCATGGGCATCGCCGTCGGTCAGGCCCGGGAGCTGGGCCTTCTCGGTGCGGACATCCTGGGTTCGGGCTTCGCCTTCGACGTCGAGATCGTGCGCGGCGCCGGCGCCTTCGTGTCGGGCGAGGAAACCGCCCTCATCGCCTCGATCGAGGGCCAGAGGGCCTTCCCCCGGCAGAGGCCCCCATATCCCGCCCAGAGCGGCTTGTGGGGCAAGCCGACCGTGATCAATAACGTCGAAACCTGGGCCAACGTGCCGGGCATCGTCCGGCGGGGCGCGGCCTGGTTCTCCGGCCTGGGCACGGAGATGAGCAAGGGAACGAAGATTTTCTCTCTCGTCGGCAAGATCAACAACACCGGTCTCGTCGAGGTGCCCATGGGCATCAGCCTGCGGGAGATCATTTTCAGCATCGGCGGCGGCATCCCCGGGGGCCGGGAGTTCAAGGCCATCCAGATCGGCGGTCCATCGGGCGGCTGCATCCCGAGAGAGCACCTCGACCTGGCGGTCGATTACGAGAGCCTCAGCCGGGCCGGCGCCATGATGGGCTCCGGCGGCATGATCGTGATGGACGAAGACACCTGCATGGTGGACATCGCCCTCTATTTCCTGCGCTTCACGCGGGAGGAATCCTGCGGGAAATGTTCTCCCTGCCGGATCGGCACCCGCCAGATGGCCGACATCCTCGACCGGATCACGCGCGGCGAGGGCGTCCCCGAGGACCTGGATAAGCTGGAGCGGCTGGCCCAGACCGTGAAGCAGGGGTCCCTCTGCGGCCTCGGACAGACGGCCCCCAACCCCGTCCTGTCGACCCTGCGCTATTTCCGTGATGAATACACGGCCCACATCCTCGACAAGAACTGCCCGGCCCGCGTCTGCAAGAACCTCATCGCCTACTTCATCGAGCCGGAGAAGTGCGTCGGCTGCCTGCTATGCCTCAAGAATTGCCCGGTGAACGCGATCGCCGGCGAGCATAAAAAGGTCCACGTCATCGACCAGGCCGCGTGCATCAAGTGCGGTACGTGCCTCAACGTCTGCCCGCCGAAGATCCGGGCCGTCTCCAAGTATTCGGGAAAGAAAGGGCGCGCGGTCACGGTGGGAACGCCCGGGCGGAACGCGCCATGAACCTCATCCTGGACGGCTGTCCGGTCACGTTCGAGGGGCACCCCACGATTTTGGAGGTCGCCCGGGCCAACGGGGTTTATATCCCTTCGCTCTGCGATTGCCCCGGGCTCGAGCCCTTCGCCGCCTGCCGGATTTGCCTGGTCGAGGTCAAAGGCCGGAGGGGCTATGTCCCCGCCTGCCACACGGCCGCCGAGGAAGGTTTGGAGGTCCGGACGAAGTCGCCGGAGATCGAAACCCTGCGGCGGGGCATCCTCGAGCTCATCCTGGCCGAACACCCGAACGCCTGCCTCATCTGCGCCGAGAAGGCGTCCTGCGACGAATACAAGTCCACGATCCGCAAGGCCGGCGAGGTCACGGGCTGCGTCCTCTGCCCGGTGAATGGCCGCTGCGAGCTCCAGCGGGTCGTCGAGAGCATCGGCGTCGAGCGGGTCCATTTTCCCTCGGCGCGACGCGAAGGCGACGTCCGCCGGGATGACCCGTTCATCGACCGGGACAACAGCCTGTGCATCCTCTGCGGCCGCTGCGTCCGGGTCTGCCATGAAATCCGTGGGGCGTCCGTGCTGACCTTTGTCGCACGCGGATCGGAGACCGTCATCGGCACGGCCATGGACCGGCGCCTTGTCGAATCCGAATGCCGATTCTGCGGCGCCTGCGTGGATGTCTGTCCCACGGGCTCTCTTTCGGAGCGGGGCGTGCGATACGAGCCGCTGCCCGATGCCGAAAGAGCGGCGGTTTGCCCGCTCTGCGGACAGGGATGCGGGCTGCGGGTCGGGCTGAAAGACGGCCGGATTCTGGGTGCCGTTCCCGACCCGGAAGGCCCCGCGAATCGCGGCCAGGCCTGCGTCAAGGGACGTTTCCTGGTGAGGACGGCTGTGAACCATTCGCGCCGGCTGCTGCGGCCGATGGTCCGGAGAAACGGCCGGCTCGGGGAAGCGACCTGGGAGGAGGCGCTGACCGCCGCGGCAGGGCGGCTGTCGGAAATCGGCCCCGGACAGACGGGTGTGGCTTTCTCCGCGCAAAGCTCCTGCGAGGACCTCTTCGTCCTCCACAGGTTCGCGGCGGAAATCCTCGCGGCGCCAGCGGCCGCGGGTTCATGGGCGGGGTCGGTGGTCTCGGAACTGCGCCGACTCGGCCGGGCCGCCGGCGGGGCCGCCGCCCTGGGATTCCGGCTGGCCGATATCGGCAAGGCAAAGACGATCGTTCTCTTCGGGGAGGACCTCCCGGTGACACAGCCGATCCTCGGCGTCGAGGTCAACCGGGCGGTCCGGAATGGGGCCGTGCTCGTGAGCGTCGGTTTGGAAGGCGCGCGACATTCCCGCGGGGCTTCTATCAAAGTCGACGTGCCGGCGGGCGGCGAAGCGGAGTTTATCTCCGCCCTGACCGCGGTCGTCCGGAAGGGCCGGGGCGGGTCTCCCGGCAGGGCCAGGAAAACGGCCAAATTCCGAAAGCAGCTCGCCGAGATCGCCCGGGCGATCGAAAACGGCCGACCGGGGCTTTTCCTTTTTGGCCCGGCTTTGCTCAAACCGGGTATCGCCCGCGGCACGGCGGCTGCGCTCTGGGACCTGGCCGCCCTCGCGGAAGGCCGGATCATCGCCCTCGACGGGGAGGCCAACCTCAGGGGCGGACACGAGATCTCCGGCGCCTTCCCCATGAAAACCCTGACCGGTGAGGAGCTATGCGGCGCCGCCGCGAGACGGGAAGTGAAGGCCCTCTACGTCGCCGGGCCGGTGCCCAAAATCGAACCCGGCGCCGCGGAACTCGTGATCGTCCAGGGCAGTTACGAGGACGAGGCGACGGCTGTCGCCGACATCGTCTTTCCGGAAACGACCTCCTTCGAAGCCGACGGCCTCTATGTCAACGTGGAGGGACGGGCCCAGCACTCCCGGAAAGTTATCGAGCCAAGGGGCGAAGCCCGGCCCGGTTGGGTCATCCTGGACGGGCTGGCCGCGAAGATGGGCCGGCCCGGCTTCGCGTACGCCTCGCCCGGGGAAATCCGTAGGGACTTGACATGCGCCGTGCCCGCGTTCGCGGGCCTGACCGGGGACCCGATTCCGCCTGAGGGAATATTCCTGCCTGAAGAAGAAGCGGCGGCGGAGGGATCAATGAGCGCCGAAAGGTCGGCGGAACAGGCCGCAGGGCCCCGCCTGACGACACTCCGTGACCCCGACGATTATAAGGGCCTGAACCTGGCCCGGGAAAACAAAAGCCTGAGGCTTGTGCGAGGACGATGATGCCGATCATCCTGGACCGCCGGCGGCTCGTGCCCAACCTCCACCTTATCGAGGTCCACGCCCCCGAGGTGGCCCGGAAATGCCGGCCCGGCCAATTCGTCATCATCATGCCCGACGAGAAAGGCGAACGCATCCCCCTCTCCGTCGCCGATTGGGACGCGGCCCGCGGGTCGGTCACGGCCGTCTTTCTTGTCGTCGGGACATCAACGCGCAAGCTGGCCGCCCTCAAGGCGGGAGACGAGGTCCCGGTCTTCGTCGGCCCGTTGGGCCGGGCTTCCGAAATCGCCCCGTTCGGGACGGTCGTCCTGGCCGCCGGCTGTTTCGGGATCGGCGCGCTCTGGCCCGTGGCCCGGGCCCTCAAGGCCGCCGGCAACAAGGTGATCGCCCTCATCGACGCGAAGGCGGAATATCTCGTCTATTGGAAAGACCGCTACGTTTCGGTCTGCGACAAAGTACTTTTCTCCGCCCGCGACGACGCCCTCGATTCCAAGGATTTCATCCCCAAACCGCTCGAGGAACTGCTCAAGGCCGAGGCGCCCGTGGCCCGCGTCATCGCCGTCGGCTGCACCTATCTCATGTACGCCAGCTCGCGGGCGACGAAACCGCTGGGCATCAAGACCATCGTCAGCCTCAACCCGATCATGGTCGACGGGACGGGGATGTGCGGCGCATGCCGCTGCACGGCCGCCGGCAAGACGAAATTCGCCTGCGTCGACGGCCCGGATTTCGACGGACACACGGTCGATTGGGACGAGCTTTTCGCGCGCCGGAAGTCCTATGTCGAGGACGAGGTCCGGTCGCTCTGCCGATACGAGGAGACCGAACTCCCCTAGGATAAGGGACCAAGACACATGGCCGAGGACAGGAAAGAACTGAGCCCTGAAGAGAAAGCGCGCTTGAGGGCGGAGTTCGAGAAAGAGTGGCGCAAGGAGCTGCGCAAGTCCGTCCCGGTCAAGGCGCGGACGGCCATCGGCCGGAGGAAGATGCCCGAGCGTCCGGCCGGCGAACGGAACCGCGATTTCAAGGAAGTCAATATCGGCCTGACGGTCGAAGAAGCCCGGGAGGAGGCCCGCCGCTGCCTCGACTGCGCCAACCCCCAGTGCGTCACCGGCTGTCCCGTGTCCATCGACATCCCGAGCTTCGTCAAGCTCATCGAGGCGGGCCGGTTCCTGGAGGCGGCCTGGAAGCTCAAGGAGACGAACTCTCTCCCGGCCATCTGCGGCCGGGTCTGCCCCCAGGAATCGCAGTGCGAGGAAGTCTGCGCCCTGAGGAAGGCGACGGGGGTTTCCGTGGCCATCGGCAACCTGGAGCGGTTTGCCGCCGATTTCGAGCGCGGCGGCGGCGCCGTGAACATCCCGCCGCTTCCGCCGCCGACGGGCAAAAAGGCGGCCGTCATCGGCGCCGGGCCCTCGGGGCTGACCGTCGCGGGCGACCTGGCCAAGCTCGGTCATAAAGTCACGATATTCGAGGCGCTCCACGAATCCGGCGGCGTCCTCATCTACGGCATCCCGGAATTCCGGCTGCCCAAGGCCATCCTCAAGGCCGAGGTGGACTACCTCCGGCGTCTCGGGGTCGAGATCCGGACGAGCTTCGTCGTGGGGATGACGGCGACGATCGACGACCTCAGGGCCGAGGGCTACGAGGCCTTCTTCATCGGCTCGGGGGCAGGACTTCCGAACTTCATGAAAATTCCAGGGGAAAACCTGGTCGGCGTCTACTCGGCCAACGAGTATCTGACCCGGGTCAACCTCATGCGGGCCTACGACTTTCCAGCCCACGACACCCCCGTGGCCGTGGCCAAAACCGCCGCGGTCATCGGCGGCGGCAACGTGGCCATGGACTCGGTGAGGACGGCCAAGCGGCTGGGCGCCGAACGGGCGGTCATCGTCTACCGGCGCTCGAGGACCGAGATGCCGGCCCGGACCGAGGAGATTCATCACGCCGAGGAGGAGGGGATCGAGTTCCAGCTCCTGACGACGCCCATCCGGTATTTCGGCGACGCGTACGGCCGGGTCCGGGCCATGGAGTGCCAAAAGATGGGGCTCGGCGAACCCGACGCGTCCGGCCGGCGGCGCCCCATCCCGATCGAGGGCTCGGAGTACACGATGGACGTCGACCTCGTCGTCTGCGCCATCGGCCAGAGCCCCAATCCCCTCATCCCCCAGACGACGCCCGGCCTCAGGGTCGGCAAATGGGGAAACGTCGAAGTCGATTGGGCGACCATGGCCACGAACCTGCCCGGGGTCTACGCCGGAGGCGACATCATCCGGGGCGGGGCGACCGTCATCCTGGCTATGGGCGACGCGCGCGTCGCGGCCGCGGAGATGGACAAATATCTTCGGGGCGTCCGGCGCGGTCCGGGGAGTCTGGGGAGCGCGGGCGGACCATAAAGGAGGCGGCCATGGTCGAAAAGAACACTCTCGCCGGCCTGGAGCTTTTCGAGGGCCTGTCCGGTCCGGCCCTGGCGGCGATCGCGGCCATTTCCGTGGAGAAGGTCTACGAAGCAGGGGCGGTCATTTTCTCCCCCGAGCTCTCGTCCAATTTGATTTATCTCCTTCTCGAGGGCTCGGTCCGGCTGACCGTCTTTTCCTCCCCGCTCCCGGAGCCGGTGACCATGGCCGTGCTCGAGACGCCGGGCCAGGCGTTCGGCTTTTCCGCGGTCGTCGGGCAGGGTCATCATAACACGTCGGCCGAGGCCGTCACCAAGGCCAAGGTCATTGCCATCGACGGACAGCTCTTCCTGGACTATCTCGAGAGGGACCCGGAAACGGGCTTTAGGGTCATGCGGCGCGTGGCCAGGGTGATCAGCCGCCGGCTGGACGCCGTGCGCAGACTCCTGCTCCATACGATCATCGATTACGAGGCACCGGCCGGCTCGACGCCCGAAAATTAAACTACGTAAACTCTGATCAGCATATAAGCTGGCCCACCCGCTAGGGGGAGGACGGCTTGACGGGTCCTTTGGGGGGCGATATAGTATGTCTATAGTATTTCTAGACATTCGCTGAACAGAACCTCAGGGAAAATGAATTCTGAGCATAGAAAGGTGAGGTCGTCTTCATTTCCGGCGGGGAAAGCTCGCCCTCCGATCGACCCGGAGCTCTGGGCCGACTTTTTTCGCGGATCTCGGCAGGCCTGCGCCCGAATGATCTCCAAGGTCGAAGATCATCCGGAACTCATCCCGGACATCCGGGACCGGTTGCACCCCCGGCAAAAGGGGGCCATCCGGATCGGCATCACCGGCCCGCCCGGGGTCGGGAAGAGCACGGTCACGGCCGCCCTCGCCCGGCGGGCGGCCGAAGCCGGCCACTCCGTGGGGGTCATCGCCGTGGACCCCTCCAGCCCCTTCACGGGAGGCGCCTTTCTGGGAGACCGGGTCCGGATGCAAAGCTTGAGCGGCGACTGCCGCGTCTTCATCCGCTCCCTGGCTTCGCGGGAGGGCCACGGAGGCTTGTCGCCGTCCACCCCGTATGTCGCGGACATCTTCGATGCCTTCGGCATGGACCGGATCCTCATCGAGACGGTCGGCGTCGGTCAGGCCGAGCTCGACGTGTTGGACTGCGCCGACTTGATCATTCTGGTCCTCCAGCCCGCCACGGGGGACGTCATCCAGGCCCTCAAGGCCGGGATCCTCGAGGTGGCGGACATCTTTCTCGTCAACAAATCCGACCTGCCCGGGACCGATGCCCTCCTGGATTCTTTGAGTTTCCTTTTGGATATCAGCGCTCGCCAGGAAACAAAACCCGTCCCCCCGGTCCTCACGGCGGCGGCCATAAAGGACGTGGGAATGGATGGCGTCTACGGCGAAACGGAACGGCGGATCTGCGGACTCGTCCAATCGGGCCGACACCGCGAAAAGAGGCGGGCGCGGCTGGAACAGGAAATCCGGACCTCCGTCGAGCAGGACCTCTGGGAGAGGTTTTCGTCGTTGACGAAAGCCGAAGACGAAATCCGGGCCGTATCCGATCGGCTCCTGAATGAGGGCCAGTCGCCGTACCCGTACATCCGGGCCCTCTCATCCCGCATTCGAATCATCCTAGCCCAAGAAAAGGCCGGCCATGAATAAGACGCAAAAAGAACGATGGGAAGCGAATTTCCGGAACTCCGGTCTGCGCGAGGCCGATTTTTCCTCGATCTCCGGACGCCCGCTGCAGCCGATTTATGCGCCCGAGGACCTCAACAATTTCGACGCCGACGCCTCTCTCGGTTTTCCCGGGGAATACCCCTACACCCGGGGAATTCACCCGTCCATGTATCGCGGCAAGCTCTGGACGATGCGGCAATTCTCCGGAATGGGCACGCCCGAGCAGACCAACGAGCGCTACAAGTTTCTTTTAGCCAAGGGTCAGACGGGGCTTTCGGTCGCCTTCGACAATCCGACGCTTTACGGCCGGGACTCGGATCATCCCCTGTCTTTGGGGGAAGTCGGCAAGACGGGAGTGGCCGTGGACTCGCTCGCCGACATGGAACGGCTTTTCAACGGCATCCCCCTGGATGAAGTCTCGACGTCCATGACCATCAACGCTCCGGCCGCCTGGATCTTCACCATGTTCATGGCCAACGCCGAAATGCGGGGCCTCCCCCTGGCCAAGCTGCGGGGGACGCTTCAGAATGACATATTAAAGGAATACATCGCCCAGAAAGAATGGATCTTCCCCCCCGAGCCTCACTTGCGTCTGATCACGGATCTCATGGCCTTTTGCGCCGACCATGTTCCGCAGTGGAACACGATCTCCATCAGCGGATACCACATCAGGGAAGCGGGGTCTACGGCGGCCCAGGAACTGGCGTTCACTCTGGTCGACGGATTCGCCTACGTGGAACACGCCCTGCGGGCCGGCCTGGACATCGACGATTTCGCCCCCCGGCTATCGTTCTTTTTCAACGCCCATCTGGACTTTTTCGAGGAGATCGCGAAACTCCGGGCCGCCCGGAGGATCTGGGCCCGGGCCATGAAGGAAAAGTACCGGGCCAAGAACCCCCGGTCGTGGCTGTGCCGTTTCCACGTCCAGACGGCCGGCTGCAGCCTGACGGCCCAGCAGCCGGAAATCAACGTCGTCCGCACGGCCCTGGAGGCCCTGTCCGGAGTCCTCGGCGGATGCCAGAGCCTCCATACGAATTCCCTGGACGAAGCCTTGGCCCTGCCCTCGGAAAGGGCGGTCGAAATCGCCCTCCGGACCCAGCAGATCATCGCCCACGAAAGCGGCGTCGCCAATGTCATCGACCCGCTGGGCGGATCCTACTACATCGAAAAGTTGACCAACGACCTGGAAGCCGAAGCCGAGCGCACCTTTAGCCGTGTCGAAGAGTTGGGCGGCGTCGTCCCGGCCATCGAGCAGGGTTTCTTTCAGCGGGAAATCACGAGGGCGGCCTATGAATACCAGATGGCTCTGGCCCGGAAAAAGAAAATCCTCGTCGGCGTCAACGAATTCGTCAACACGGACGAGCGCATCGAGATTCCGGTGCTCGAAATCGACGAGTCGGTCGAAAAGGACCAGGTCGGGCGCCTGGCCGAGATCAGACGGCGCCGGGATAACCTGGCCGTCCAGACCCGCCTGGCGGGACTGCGAAAAGCGGCCGCGGGGACCGATAACCTGATCCCCCACCTGCTGGAGTCCGCGCGAGTCTACGCGACGGTGGGCGAGATCACCGAGGCCCTCGTCGCCGTCTTCGGAGAATACCGGGAGCAACCGTTTTACTAGAATTCCGCGATCGAGAGGATAGAGAGATGGCTGGATCAAGAATCAAGGTTATCATCGCCAAGCCGGGACTCGACGGCCACGACCGCGGGGCCAAGGTGGTGGCCCGGGCCCTCGTCGAGGCCGGGATGGAGGTCGTCTACCTGGGGCTCCAGCAGACGCCGGAGTCCATCGTTCAGGCGGCGGTCGAGGAAGACGCCGATGTCGTCGGCTTGTCCATTCTGTCCGGGGCCCACATGACACACTTCCGGCGCGTCAAGGAGCTCATGGACGAGAACGGACTGGGGGACCGCCTCCTGACGGGCGGCGGAATCATCCCCACCAAGGACCAGGCGAAACTGAGGGAGGCCGGTATCGAAAAAGTGTTCGGGCCGGGAGACGACATTCTGGGGATCATCGAATATATCCGGCGATGGCACGCGTCGCATTCCAGGTGAAATCCGCGAGGAGGGCACAGGGCCATGGATTTTGAACTATCCGAAGAACAGAAAATGGTCATCGAAGGGGCGAGGAAGTTCGCCGAAAAGGAGCTGGCTCCGGTCGTCGAGGAACTGGACGCCAGGCAGGAGACGAACCTCGCCGCCCTCAAAGCGCTCGGTGAGCTGGGCTACTTGGGCATGACCGTCCCCGAGGAATACGGGGGCACGGGCATGGGCGATGTGGCCTATGCCGGGGCCATGATCGAGTTCAGCAAGGTGGACGCCGGGACGGCGGTGGGCGTCTCCGTCCAAAATTCCCTGGTCAACGACGCCATCCTGATGTTCGGAAGCGAGGACCACAAGCGGCGCTTCCTCCCCAAGCTGGCCACAGGGGAATGGCTCGGCTGTTTTTCCCTGACGGAGGCCGGGGCCGGCAGCGACCCCGGCGCCCTGCGGGCCGTCGCCGTCCGCGACGGTCAGGAATATGTCTTGAACGGCACGAAGAATTTCACGACCAACGGCGGCTTCGCGGACGTGATCATCGCCTTCTTCAGCACGGACAGGGAGAAGGGAGCCAAGGGGATATCGGCCTTTCTCGTCCCCAAAGAGGCCCCGGGATTCGCCGTGGGGAAACACGAAAACAAATTGGGCATCCGCACCTCCAGCACGACGGAAATGGTCTTCACCGACTGCCGGATTCCGGCCGGGAATCTTTTGGGGCAGGAGAACCGCGGTCTGAGCATCGCCCTGGGGACCCTCGATTGCGGGCGCATCGGGATCGCGGCTCAGGCCGTCGGTATCGCCGAGGCCGCCCTGCAGGAATCCGTGCGCTACGCTAAGGAGAGGGTCCAGTTCGGCAAACCGCTGGCGGAATTCGAGTCCCTGCAGTTCATGATGGCCGATATGGCCGTTGACGTCGAAGTCGCCAAGACCATGCTCTACCGCGCGGCCTGGATGAAGGATTCGGGCGCCAGGCGGTTCACGAAAGAATCGGCGATCGCCAAGCTGTTCGCGTCGGAGATGGCCCATCGCGTCTGCCACAAGGCTCTCCAGATCCACGGCGGATACGGATTTATGAAGGACTACAAAGTGGAGCGGCTTTACCGGGACCAGCGGATCACGGAAATCTATGAAGGGACGTCCGAGATCCAGCGCCTGGTCATCGCCCGGTCGCTCCTGTCCGAATGAGGAGGCCAGAGATGGATTATCAGATCCTAAAAACCACGGTGTCCGAGGGGATCGCGACCGTCACGGTCTCGCGGCCCCAGGCCCTCAATGCCCTCAACTCCCGTTTTTTCCAGGAGATGAACAGTCTCCTCGCGGAGCTGGGCCGGCGCGACGACGTCAAGGTCCTGATCATCACGGGCGAGGGGAAGGCCTTCGCGGCGGGCGCCGACATCGCCGAAATGGTCCTGAAGACGCAAAGCGAGGGCCATGAGTTTTCCCGGGCTGGCCAGAAGACGTTCCGAAGTCTGGAACTCTTCGCCAAACCGGTGATCGCCGCCGTGAACGGTTTCGCCCTCGGGGGAGGCGCGGAACTCGCCATGGCCTGCGACGTCCGGGTGGCGAGCTCGAAGGCCAAGTTCGGTCAGCCCGAAGTCAACCTGGGTGTCATCCCCGGTTATGGCGCCACCCAGAGGCTGCCGCGGCTCATCGGGCTCGGCAACGCCCTCTATCTGCTGATGACCGGGGAGATGATCGGCGCGGAAGAGGCCATGCGGATCGGACTGGTTCAGAAGGTCGTCGAGCCCGAGGAGCTCCTGCCGGCCGCGACGGAACTGGCCAAGGCCATCGCCTCCAAGGGACCCCAGGCCGTCCGCCTGGTTAAACAGGTCGCGCGCCGGGGCCTTTCGATGGACTTCGAGGCCGGCTGCGCCCTGGAATCGGATATGTTCGGATCCCTCTTCGAAAACGAGGCCGCCGAGGGGATGCGGGCCTTTCTCGAAAAGCGTCCCCCGAAGTGGACCGGATGATTTCCGAGCCGCGGGAGAAAGCCATGACCTATGCCGATCGTCTGGAAAATGTGGCTGTGTTGGGCGCGGCCGGCAAAATGGGCAGCGGCATCGTCCTGCTGACGGCCATCGAGATGGCCGATCTTGGCCTCGATACCGCGAACGGGTGCCGCAACTTTGCCCTTCATGCCATCGACATCTCCGAAAAAGCCCTCTCGGGATTGATGACGTACCTGCGCGACCAGGTCCGCCGGGCGGCCGAAAAGAAAACGGTCTGGCTGCGGACGATTTACGCCGGCCGGGCCGACCTCGTCGAGAACGGGGAGATCATCGGGCAGTACATCGAGGACGTCCTGACCGTCGTCCGCCCGACGACCCGCCTCGAGGCCGCCTTCGGGGCCGGGGTGGTCTTCGAGGCCATCAACGAGAACTTGGACCTCAAGGTCAAGCTCCTGGGACAGATCCGGTCGCGGCACGCGGGCGACCCCTGGTTTCTGACGAACACGTCCTCCATCCCGATCCACGAACTCGATAAGAAGGCGGCTCTCGGCGGCCGGATCATCGGATTCCACTTCTACAATCCGCCGGCCGTCCAGAAGCTCGTCGAGCTGATCCGGGCGGAGACGACGCTCCCGGAACTGGCCGATTTCGCGGCCCAGTACGCGAAAAAACTCAGGAAAACCGTGGTCCCCTCGCGGGACGTCGCCGGCTTCATCGGCAACGGGCATTTCATAAGGGATGCGCTCTACGCCGTTTCTGAAGTCCAACGCCTGGCCGGGGACTTCGGCTTCGCCGAATCCGTCTATATGGTCAACAAGGTCAGCCAGGACTTCCTGATCCGCCCCATGGGCATTTTCCAGCTCATCGATTATGTCGGCCTCGACGTCTGCCGAAGCATCCTACGGGTCATGAACGAACGGCTGGCCGGCGGTCATCTCCAAAGTTCGTTGATCGACAGGTTGGTCGAGATGGGGATCACGGGCGGGCAATTTGCCGACGGATCCCAAAAGGACGGCATCGTCAAGTACGAAAAAGGGCGGCCGGCGGGCGTTCTCGATCCTGACAAAAGGCTCTATGTCTCCTTCGCCGACATCGCGCCGCGCGCAGACGGGCGACTCGGCGACCCGCCCTCCGCCGCCAAACCCTGGAAAACCGTCATCCAGGTTCCAAACCGGACGGCCTACCTCGACGGCTATTTTCGTGAGCTGGCCGCGATGAGAACTCTGGGCGCCGACCTCGCCAGAAGATACGGTCTTAAGTCCAGGGACATCGGCCTCGGGTTGGTGAGGGACCGGGTCGCCGAGCGCGAAGAGGACGTCAACACGGTCCTGCTGACAGGCTTTTATCATGCCTACGGCCCGGTCAATCGCTATTTCGACGGAGAGGATACGCCATGAATAAACGCCGGCGGAAAGTCTTCATGACGGCGGGATATCAGACAATCGCCCTGGGAACGGGGCGGAAGGAATTCAATCCCACAACGCCCCGGCCCGGACTCGAGGACTATATCCGGGAGGCGGGCCAGGGGACACTGAAGCAGATCGGAGGCGGGGCAAACGTCGACGAAGGCGTGATCAGCAATTTTATGGCCGCCCGCTTCAACCGGCAGGGCAACCTCGCGGCCCTGATCCCTATGATCGACGAAAGCCTGCGCTGGAAGCCCTCGACGCGCGTCGAGGGCGCCTGCGGTTCCGGAGGACTTGGCCTTATCACCGCGATCAAGTCTGTGCTGGCCGGCACCGCCGAGGTCGTCCTGACGGTCGGAGTCGAAGTCCAGAACACGGTCAAGGCGATCTACGGCGCGGACATCCTGGCCGGTGCGGGCTGGTACCGAGGCGAACGGAAGACCGGCCACGCCTATTTCTTTCCGTCTCTCTTCAGCGACCGGGCCGGGGCTTACTTTGAAAAATATGGTCGGGACAAAACGCGGAGGGCCTTCGCCCGATGGTACCGGAACGCCGTCGAGAACGCCCGGCTCTGCGAGACGGCCCAGGAATTCCACAACGCGTGCGAAGACCTCGAGACGCTGGGCCTGACCGAGCCGAACCCGCGGAACTTCGTCGACCACCTCAACGTTTACGACTGCTCCAAGGTCTCCGACGCGGCGGCCGCGATCGCCGTCGCCTCGGAGGAGGGATTGAAGCGCTGCGGTATCGCCGGGAAGGACGCGGTGGAGGTCTTGGGGTGGGGCCAGGTCGAGGCCGATCTGACCATGCCTCCGGCGGACCTGACCGAGCTCGAGACTTCAAAACGGGCCGTCGAGAAAGCCTTCGAATCGTCGGGGGTCCGCCGCGAGCAGCTCGGCACGGTGGAATGCCACGACTGCTTCACCATCTCCGGACTCCTCTCCGTCGAGGCCATCGGCTTCGCCGGGAAGGGCGAAGGGCCGGACTATGTTCTCGAGGGAAAAACATCGCGCGGGGGGGAGATCCCCTTCAACACGTCCGGAGGGCTGATCGGCTGGGGGCATCCGACGGGCGGGACCGGCGTGCGCCAGGCCGTCACGGTCTGGCAGCAGCTCACGGGGAGGGCGGGCAAGTGGCAGTTGGAAATCTCGCCGAAGAAGCCCTATGCGCTCTCCGTGAACATGGGCGGGAACGACAAGACCGTCGTCGCCGTCGTCTACAAGCGGGCGGCCTGACCCGGCGAGGATTTGGGCCGCTGCCGGGGCTCACGTCCCCGGACTCCCGCGAAGGGGATTGAATTCCCGCCATCCTTTTTATATACTGCTTCCTTTCTTAACCTCATGAAAAGGAGTCATCCATGGCGAACACATTCATCCAGGACATCCGTCATAAAGCCGCGAAAAAGTTCCTTAAGGTCGCTTTCCCCGACGCCGAGGACGTGAGGACGCTGAAGGCCGCCCTGATGCTCAGGGACCAGAAGATCGCCCAGCCCTGGCTCGTCGGGAACACGGAGGCGATCCTCAAAGTCGCCAGGGACAACGGCCTCGCGCTCGAGGGCATTCCGATTATCAACCCGGCCGCCGACGGGCACAAGGACGAACTCGTCAAGCTGCTCTTCGAGAAGCGGAAAGCCAAAGGCTGGACGCTCGAACAAAGCGCGGAAGCCGCCCGGACGTCCCTCTACTACGCGGGCCTGATGCTCGCGACGGACAAGGTGGGCGCGGTCGTCGGCGGCAACATCTCCTCGACGGGCGACGTCATCCGGGCCGCCATTCACACGGTCGGCACGGCGCCCGGGATCGCCACAGTCTCGAGCTATTTCATCATGGTCTTCCCGGAAAGGCTCTTCTGTTACGCGGACTGCGCCGTCGTCTGCAATCCGACCGACGCCCAGCTGGCCGACATCGCCATCACGTCGGCCAAGAATTTCCAGGCCGTCACGGGGCAGGAGCCACGGGTGGCCATGCTGTCCTTCTCGACCAAGGGGTCGGCGACGCATGCCGACATCGACAAGGTCGTCAGCGCGACGAAAATCGCCAGGGAGAAGGCGCCGGCGCTCCTCCTCGACGGCGAGATGCAGGCCGACGCGGCCCTCGTGGCCTCGGTCGGGGAGCGGAAGTGCAAGGGCAGTCCGGTCGCCGGCAAGGCCAACGTCCTCATTTTCCCGGACCTCGACGCCGGCAACATCGGCTACAAGCTGACCGAGCGCCTGGCCGGGGCCGAGGCGGTCGGGCCGATCGTCCAGGGCCTGAACAAGCCCTATTGCGACCTCAGCCGCGGCTGCTCGGCCGACGACATGGTCAACGTCGCCGCCATTTGCAGCCTCATGGCGTAAGCGCATTCGAACTCCCCGTCTTCCGGTTGACTTTCCCGGCAGGCCTCAAATATAGTAATCCTTCCCCGCAAGGGACATCTTAAGGGAGCCAGCGCATGTCATCATCTTCCGTCAACTCAGCGAAGTTCAAGATCCTGGACGGCCTGTTGAGGCCGAAAACGATCGCCGTGGTCGGCGCTTCGGGCACGCCGGGGAAACTCGGCTACACGGTCCTCAAGAACATTCTCGCCAACGGATACAGCGGCACCGTATACCCCATCAACCTCAACGACCCCGAGATCCTGGGCCTCAAGGTCTACAAATCCGTCCTGGACGTCCCGGGAGAGATCGACGCGGCCATCATCTGCGTTCCGGCCAGGTTATGCGCCCAGGTCACCGAAGAGTGCGGAAAAAAGGGCGTCAAGGGCCTGATCGTCATCACGTCCGGTTTCAGCGAAATCGGCCGGAAGGACCTGGAGGAGGAGATCGTCCGGATCGCCTTGAGGTATGGGACCCGAGTCCTCGGGCCGAACATCGTCGGCATCATGTCAAACTCGGACAAGCTCAACGCCTCCTTCGCGCCCTTCCTCCCCTTCCCCGGCAAGCCTTCGCTCGTTTCCCAGAGCGGGGCCCTCATCGTGGCCATGGACGCCGCGACCTACTTCCGGCGCGTCGGCTTCGACAAGATGATCTCGGTCGGCAACATGGCCGACGTGGACCTCGCCGACTGCATCGAGTGGCTCGACGCCGACCCGAACACGACCTGCATATCCCTCTATATCGAAGGCCTGAAGAACGGCCGGCGCTTCATCGACGCGGCCCGGCGCGTCCGGACGCCCGTGGTGGCCCTCAAGGCCGGGGTTTCCGCCCACGGCGCGGCGGCGGCGGCCTCGCACACGGGGTCCCTGGCCGGGGCGTCCAAAGTCTACGAGGCCGCCTTCAACCAGGCCGGGATCGTCCAGGCGGTGGACCTGAACACGCTTTTCGACCGCAGCCTCGCCCTGTCACTCCAACCGGCCATGAGGGGCGACAACCTGTTCGTCCTGACGAACGGCGGCGGCGTGGGTGTCCTCGCGACAGACGCGGCCGAACGCTTCGGGGTCCCGCTCCAGTTCGCGCCGCCCGACCTCCAGGCCGAGCTTCGCAAGCATATGCCCGAATTCGGCTCGGCCAAGAACCCGGCCGACCTGACCGGCATGGCCGGAAAAGACTGGTATTATGAATGCGTCAAGGCCATCCTGGCCCATCCCTGGGTGGACGCCCTGGTTATCCTCTACTGCGAGACGTCGCTCACGGTCCCCATGGAGGTCGCCCAGGCCATCCATAAGAGCATCCTGGATTCGGGCGTGACCGATAAGCCGGTGGCCATCGCCTTCGTGGGCGGCGAGCAGTCGGAGGAATGCCTGCACTGGTTCATCGAGAAGGGTCTCCCGGCTTACGAAGTGCCGGACAAAGCGGTCAACGCGGTCGCCGCCCTGCGCGAGTACTCGAGGATCCGGTCCCTGGTCACCGAGATCCTGCCCGAGCCCGGCGGCAAGTCGCCAGACCAAGCCAGAGAAGTTATCGCCGCCGCCCGCGCCCAGGGCCGGACCGTCCTGACCGAGGTCGAGGCCAAAGAGGTCTTTTCCGCCTATGGGCTCCCGGTGGCCGCGACGGTCCTGGCCCGAACCGAGGACGGGGCGGTCACGGCGGCGAAGAAGATCGGATACCCGGTCGTCATGAAGATCGTCTCGCCCGACATCATCCACAAGTCCGACGCGGGCGGGGTCAAGGTCAACATCAAGGACGACGGCGGCGCACGCTCCGCTTACCGGGCCATCATGGCCGCCGCCAAGACCTATAAGGCCGACGCGGACATCCACGGGATCGCCGTCCAGCCGATGGCGCCGTTCGGGACCGAGGTCATTCTCGGCTCCGTCGACGACCCGAGCTTCGGCCCCACGGTCATGTTCGGGCTGGGGGGGGTCTTCGTCGAGATCCTCAAGGACGTGACGTTCCGGGTCGCGCCCGTGTCGTCCACGCAGGCCGGCCGCATGCTGGAGGAGATCGAAGGCGCGCCGATCCTGGCGGGGGCGCGGGGTGAATCGCCCAGGGACCGGGAGGCGCTCATCCAGCTCATCATGGCCTACTCACGGATGATCCTGGACCTCGAGGACGACATCGCCGAGTCCGACGCGAACCCGGTCTTCGTGTACGAAAAAGGGAAAGGGCTCGCAGTCGTCGACGCCCGGATCATCCTCAAGAAAAAATAGCCGCCTCTATTTCGGTGACACACAACTAAATACACTAATTAGGGACCTGTGCCTATTTCGGTAATTAGTTGTGTGTCACCGAAATTGAAAGCTGCCCGGCCGATTACTTACAACAAAGGTTGTATTTCTTGAGCAAATGGTCCGGCTGATAGGACAGCTTGGCCTTGCGCAGCCCCGGCACGCCCACGTCCTGCTCGCGGTTGATGAAGCGGAAGCCGGACCACTCGCGGCGCACGAATTCGCGGTTGATCCATTGGGCCAGGCCGGGGAAGGCGGGGTTGGCGATCTCGATCTGAATGAGGGCCGTGTCGTCGGTTAGCGGCGTGCCGATGGTGAAGGCCTCGACCCTCCCGCCTACGGACACGACCGCGCCCGCGAGGTCGAGCTTCTCGAAGAGGAGCAGGGCCTCGAGGATGGCTTCCTTTTCGGCCTTCATGTACGGGTCGCCGTTGCCCTTCTCCTCGAACCACTGAGAGAGGAGGCGGCGGCAGTCGTCGGCGTGTTCGCTCCGGAGCCGCTCGTAGGCGTGGGCGAACGTGGACTCGAACTTCCTGATGCGGTTGCGCTTTCCGTCGTACTTCTTGCCCTTGAGCTCCGCCAGGTCTTCCCGAAGATAGACGTAATCGAAGTTGTCGCGGTCTTCCTCGATCTTGTAAGGGGCGCCGTACTGCCGGACAAAAGCTTCGGGCACGCGGGACAGGCGCGGGGCGTGGGTTAGGCAGGTCTCGATCGTCTTTTCGATTTCGTTCTCACCTGCCGGCGGCAGAAAATAGGCCGGCTCGAACGTCGGCTCGACGAGGATGCAGAGGTTCCCGTTGAGGGCCGTGTAGCGGGGACGCTCGGAATCCTTCCAGATGAAGATGTTGGGGAAGCTCATCTCGCAAACCCCGGACGGGTTCACGTCCAAGTACCGATTGACGAGGTCCCGGTCGTCGAAGCCGAGAGGTTTGAATTCGGGATATAGCGGAGGATTCATGACACCTTTCTCACCATGACGGTGCACAGCCGCGCGTCGCAGCCTTCGCACCAGGCGGTCTTCCGCTTTTCGGGGAACGTCGCGGGGATTTTCCGGGCCTTTTCAAAGCCGCACGTCTTGAAGAAACCCGGGACAACGGTCGCCAGGTAAACTTCGCCGGAGGCCGCGTCCATCAGGGCCTCGACCAGGGCCTTGGCGAGGCCCTTCCCCCGGTGCCCGGGGTCGACCCCCAAGGCGCAAAGCTCCAGGCAATCGGTGTGCTTCTTCAAGCCCACCAGGCCGACCACCCGGCCCTCGGCTTCCGCCACCCAGAGATCATCCCTCTCTATGCCGGGGTAATCCAAGCCCAGGGTCCGGGCCAGTCCGACGGCGAGGGGGACGTCTTCCGGGACGGTTTTGCGGACGCGCATAAGTGTTTCATTATACCAGAATCCGGCCCGTTAAACGATGAACGCGAGCCCCCGGCCCAAACGATTGGAAGCTCGGGCATCGGCCCAGCTTTTCGTTGACAGCGCTCCCGGGGATTATCTATAGTTGTACTTCGCGATCTCCAGGAGGTGAACGATGTCCATATGCGGGAAACGCGTCCCGGGAAGAATGTTTCTTCTATCCGCCCTGCTTCTGTCTCTAGCGCTCATCCCATTTGCCCAGCAGGCCAAGAAGCCGGCGGTCCTTCAGTCCACGAGCCCCGAGCTGCGGCTCAAAGGCTTCGCGGAGTATCAGGCCATGCTCAAGGCCTCGAAGTTCAAGGACCTGAAATGGCAATATCTCGGCCCGAACAACGTCAGCGGCAGGGTGACGGACGTCGCGGTTGTCGCCCCGAAGGGCAAAAACTACACGATCTACGTCGCCGCGGCCTCGGGAGGCGTCTGGAAGACGGAGAACGAGGGCACGACCTGGGCGCCGATCTTCGAACACGAGGTCTCGGCGGCCGTCGGAGACATCGCCGTCGCCCCGTCGAACCCCCAGATCCTCTGGGTCGGGACCGGCGAGCACAACATTTTCCGGAGTTCCCAGGCCGGCTGCGGCGTTTACAAAACGACGGACGGCGGCAAGACGTGGGCCAACATGGGCCTCACCGACACCAACACGATCGCCCGGATCGTCGTCCACCCGAAAAGTCCGGACGTCGTTTATGTCGCGGCCTCGGGACACGAGTGGACGTCGAACCCCGAGCGGGGCGTCTTCAAAACGACCGACGGCGGCAAGTCCTGGGCCAAAGTCCTCTTCGTCAACGACCAGACCGGTGCCGTCGACCTGGTCATGGATCCGAAGGACAACGACACGCTCTACGCCGCCACGTGGCAGCGGACGCGCAAAAAATGGAACGACCCGCGGAACTTCTCCGACTACACGGGAAGTGGGATTTACAAGACCACCGATGCGGGCAAGACGTGGAATCCCATCAACGCCGGCCTTCCGGAGGCGAAGTCCCGCGGCCGGATCGGGCTCGATATCTGCCTGACGAAGCCCAACGTTCTCTACACGCTGGTCGACAATTACGAGATCGCCCGCAAGCCGACGGCCGAGGAGCAGACGGATTCCTACGGCCTCCCCTCGAGCGGGATCATCAAGGGGGCCACGGTCTACCGCTCCGACGACGGCGGCGCCTCCTGGAAACAGGTGAGCGGCCTCACACCCGAACAGAAGACCTTCATGGAACGCCACTCCAACACCTACGGCTGGGTCTTCGGCCAGATCCGCGTCGACCCCAACGACGCCGATACCGTGTACATCATGGGCGTGCCGTTCAGCGTCTCGACGGACGGGGGCAAGACCTTCGCCCATGTCGAGAGCCCGGGCGGCGACAACCACGCCCTGTGGATCGACCCGGACAATTCGAATTACCTGATCAAGGGCTTCGACCAGGGCGTCGCCGTGTCCTACGACAAAGGCAAGAACTGGCGGTACTGGCAGGACGGGATTCCCGTCTGTCAGTTCTTCAATATCGCCTATGACATGGCGACGCCTTTCAAAGTCTACGGCTCGATGCAGGACCACGGCAGCTTCCGGGCGCCCGTGGACCTCAGCCAGGGCCGGGACAAGATCCCCGTCCAAAAGTTCGAGAACGCCCCCGGCGGCGAGGGCTCGAACCAGGCCATCGACCCGAACGATCCCAACGTCGTCTTTTCGGCGGGCTTCTATGGGACCATCATGCGCTCCGACTACGGCAAACCCGGCGAATATCCCGGCTGGCCCTACACCAAGTCGCTCCTGCCCGCGCCTTACGAGAACGAGCCCCGCCTCCGCGGCCAGTGGCTCGCGCCGTTCATTCTCTCCCCGGTCAACCCCAATATCGTCTACCACGGCATGCAGTTCGTCTTCCGGTCGCTCGACAGGGGCGACACGTGGGAAAAAATCAGCCCCGATCTGACATGGAACACGGCATCGGAAATGGGCGATATCCCCTACCATACCCTCTTCGCCATCTCCGAGTCGCCGCTCCGGTTCGGCCTCGTATACGCCGGGACCGACGACGGCCGGCTCTGGGTCACGAAGGACGGCGGCAAGGCCTGGCAGGAGATCACGGCCGGCCTCCCGCCCGGGAAATGGATGTCGCGCGTCGTCGCCTCGTCCTACAAGCTGGGCACGGTGTATCTCACCCAGAACGGGAAACGGGACGACGATTTCACGCCGTACGTCTGGAAATCGGCGGACTACGGCAAGACCTGGGTGAGCATCGCCAAGGGCATCCCCGTCGGTCCGGTCAACGTCATCCGGGAAGACCCCGTGAACGAAGACATCCTCTACGTGGGGACAGATATGGGCGTCTACGTCACGACCGACGGCGGGAAGACCTGGATGACCCTGGGGTCGAACCTGCCGACCGCCTACGTCCACGACCTGATCATCCACCCGAGGGACAACGTTATTGTCATCGCGACCCACGGCCGAGGCATGTGGGCCCTCGACGCCAACCCGGTCAACGAGAAAGACAAGCGGCGGAACTTCTTTTACGGGGACTGAGATGCCCCGGCTTGGCCGGGAGACGGGCGCTCTGCCGGGGCTGACCGTCGAACTCGAGGGCGTCGGGCCCATGCTCTTCGAGAAGAGCCGGCGTGCCCGGCGGGTCTCGGTGACCATCCGTTCCTCCCTAGGCGTCCGGGTGGCCGTTCCCACGCGTGTTTCATTCGAGGAGGCCCGACGGCTCGCGGCGGCCAAGCGCTTCTGGATCCGGCGGACGCTCGCCCGGGTCGAGCGGGCCCGGGGTCGGTGCCGGGAAGCGGTTCTCGCCGCCGGCCAACTCGACAAACGATCCGCCCGCGCTCTGCTCGAACGGCGGCTGGAGGAGCTGGCCGCGGAGCATGGCTTCATCTGCCCAGGACTCAGCGTCCGGACCCAGAGCACCCTCTGGGGAAGCGCCTCGCCCTCGGGACGCGTTCAGCTCAACGCCCACCTGGCCGTTCTACCGCAAGAGTTGGCCGATTACGTCATCATCCACGAACTCGTCCACACCCGCGTCCGGGGCCACGGCCGGGCATTCTGGACGGAGCTCGCGCGGCACGTTGCCGATGTCCGCGGCTGCCGGGCCCGCCTCCGCGAATATTCGCTGGCGCTGTTTTGACCGGAACGAGAGAAGGTTCAGCGCGCCGGGCCATCGTCTCGCCGGTAAACCAATCCGGGCGCGTCTTCGTAAATGGAAATGATAAGATTCGCACCGAGGAGGAGAATTCATGGATGACCCAGATCTGAAAGAAATCCGCGATGCCATCGGGAAACTGACCCTGCGCAACCGCCGGCTCACGTGGGCGTTGACGGCGTCCGTGTCCGTCCTGGCTCTCGGGATCATCGCGCTGTCCGTTTTCAGATTTCCGTCGAAGAGCGCTGTTCCTGCCGATGGCGTCCTCACGCTCCGCGGGCTGGTCATCCTCGACGCCAACGGCGTGGAACGGGTCAGGATCCAGGCCCCCCTCCCCGACCCCCTGATCCTGGGCAAGCGGTTTCCTCGCGGCGGGGCGGTCAGCGGCATTCTATTGTCCGACGAGGAAGGCAACGAGCGGAGCGGCTACGTGACCTCCGACGGCTACCCCAACGTCTTTTTCACCCTGGACAGCCTGGCCCGCCAGCACGTCCTCTTCATCACGGAACCGCAAGGCGACCCAACGCTGCGACTGTGGGATGGGGCAAGCGCCGCCACGCTTTCGGCGGGATCGGACGGCCCCGGCCTGAAACTCACGGCCGGAGAAAAAACGCTGCTGGAAATCCCCGCCCGCCGGCCGGCGGGCAAATAAGGGAGGCGGGGCCATGAAAATGTCGGCCAAATTCTTCTTCGGTTGCTTGGTCGCGTGCGGGGGGATTCTCGCCGCTCCGCGCCTCCCCGCTCAAGAAGGCGTTGGGGCTTCCGGAATCTGGAAAGGGCATGAGGCCGGGATCAGCGGCGTGGCCTTGAACCCGGACGGATCCCGGCTCGCGACGAGCGGGTTGGACGGAGCGGTCCGGCTCTGGGACACGGCCTCCGGCCGGGTCCTCCGGGTTCTGCGCAGCCGCGATGCCGAGTTCTACGCCGTCTCGTTTTCGCGGGAAGGGAAATTCGTCGTTGCGACCGGAGATAAAGGAATGGTGACGGTTTTCGACGCTCAATCAGGGAGCATCCTCCGGGAGCTCCGGGGGCTTGAGGGTTGGTCGGCGGGTTTGGCTCTCTCTCCCGACGGCCGGTTCGCGGCGGCCTGGAGCATGGACGGTCGCGTCCTCGTTTGGGACATCGAGGGCGACGGGAAGCCGCGTGTCCTCGCGGGAGACGCCAGGAAATGGGGGATGGCGCTGGCGTGGTCCCCCAACGGCCGCGTTTTGGCGGCAGGGAGGGCGTCCATCACGCTCTGGGACGTCGAAAAAGGTGTTCGCATGGGAGATCTTTCCGGCCACAGGGATTTCGTCAGGGATCTGACGTTTTCGCCGGACGGGCGCCTCCTGGCGTCGACGGGCCTCGACAAAACAGTCAGGGTTTGGGACGTCCCGGCCACCCGCGAACGCTATGCCCTCAGGCCTGAAGGCTTTGTTCATCCCTCGACCCAAGGTCCCGTGACCGAACCGATCCGTGTTCCCCTGCTCGCGGTGCGTTTCTCTCCCGACGGAAAAACGCTGGCGACCGCCGGGGCCGACCGCCTCGTGCGCCTCTGGGACGCCGAAACCGGGCGTTTTATCCGGGCCTTCCAGGGGCATGCCATGAGCGTCACGGGGCTGGCATTCAGCCCGGACGGGAAAACCCTTTATTCCGCCAGCCTGGACAAAATCATCCGTGTCTGGCGGCTTAAGCCCTAAGGAAGACCTGGACTTCGCGGAAAGCTTTCGCCGGTCCTTTTGCTAAAGGACAATGTAATATCTACTTGACATTTTGTATACTATATATTACATTCATTTGCATAAGCAAAGCAAAGGAGGCTTAGAAGATGCATCCACAGGTCAAACACGCAAGATTTAATCTGATCGTTTGCGCCGTCACGGTGGCGGTGACGGCGGCAGCCTATGTGGTGGCATTGGCTTTGGTCGGTCCTCACAGGGCGCGGGGCGCTTTCGGATTCCTGGGATTTCTGGGACTGCTCGGCTTGGGCCCGACCTTCTACCGAGAGAAACTGGCCGAAGGCGGCGTGGTCCTTGACGAACGCGACAAGCAGATCGCGGACCGTTCCCGAGTGATCGCGTGGAGCGTCACCTGGCTTTACTGGTGTTTGGTATGCATGGGCGTGTGGCTCTGGGTGGCGCTTCGATCGGGCCTTGCGGCCTTGGAGGCCCCGTTCGTACCCGCGGAATGGCCGCCGTTGGTTTTAATGGCGGCGTTAATTGTCTTTATGATGGCCTGGTCCATATCCATCCTGGTCCATTATCGGCGAGGGGATGTGGCGGGCGATGAGTGAGCTGACCAACCGGATCCGCCGCTTCCGGTTTGACTGCGGCGAGATGACGCAGCAGGAACTGGCGGAGAAGGCCGGCGTCACCCGCCAGACGATTATCGCGCTCGAAGCGAACCGGTACGTCCCGTCCCTGCTGCTCGCTCATCGCATTTCCCACGTATTCGCCGTTCCGATCGAAGATGTCTTTCAATTTGACGATTAAGGCCTGGGAAAAAAGGGCTGATTTAAATCCTCCATCGCATTTGCTATAATCCCCGCCTTGCTCATGCCACAGAACGTTCCTTTCTAGGAGGTCTCATCCATGTCTCATCCAACCAGTCTCCGAAAGGCCGTCGCTCCGGCGGCCACGTTGGTTATTTTCCTGAGCTTTGCGATTCTGAGCCCGGCCGCCGCCCCCGGCGCCGAAATGAAGAAGGCCGACAAGGCCAACTATGAGCTGGCCGCGCGCTTTACCTCGGCCAAGGTCGGGAAGCTCGTCTTCGACACTTCCGTCCAGGCCCACTGGCTCGAGACGGGCGACAGGTTCTGGTACAGCTGGGAAACGAGCAAGGGACGGTCGTTTTCCATCGTCGACCCCCTGCGCGCCACGAAGAGCCCGCTCTTCGACAACGCCCGGATGGCGGCCCTGCTGACCGGGATCGTCCTGACCCCGTATGACTCCCAGCACCTGCCCTTCCGGACCGTGAAATTCATCGACAAAGACACGGCCCTCCGCCTGGAGCTCGAGGTCCAGAAGGACTCGGACGTCCGCCTCGGGGACAAGATCGTCAAGGCCGGGGACATCGAGAAGAAGCGCGAAGACGCCAAGAAGGCCAAGGAGGAGGAGGCCAAGACGCAGGAGAAGAAAGACCAAGAGAAGAAGGAGCAGGACAAGAAGGACCTGGAAAAGAAGGAGCTGGATAAAAAGGACCAGGATAAAAAAGACGCCGATAAGGACAAGGCCAAGGAGCCCGAGAAAAAAACGACCACCCTCTATTTCGAGTATCAGCTCGCCACGGGCACGCTGACGCTCCTCCCCGACTACGAGGCGCCGCCCAAGCGGCCCAAATGGGCGTCCGTTTCCCCCGATGAAAAAATCGTCATCTTCGCCCGCGGCTTCAACCTCTTCATGATGGACGCCGAGAACTTCAAGCTGGCCCAGAAAAAAGCCGACGACGCGGCCATCAAGGAGGTCCAGCTCACGACCGACGGCGAGGAGCACTATTCCTACGCCCGTGACCTCAATGAGGAAGATAAGAAGGAGCTCCAGAAGGACGAGAAGGACCGCAAGGATTACCGCGTCCCGGCCGGCTATATCGTCTGGTCCAAGGACTCGAAAAAGTTCGCCTGTGTCCGCGAGGACGAACGCAAGGTGGGCGACCTCTGGGTTATTAACGTCCTGGCCAACCCGCGCCCGACGCTCGAAACCTACCGCTACGCCATGCCGGGCGAGGAAAACCAGGCCCAGCCCGAGCTCCTCGTTTTCGATATCGCGAGCAAGGGCAAGGTCAAGATCAAGGCCGACGGCTTCAAGGACCAGACCCTGGGGGTCGAGACAGCGCCCCGCCGCAACGTGGACCGCGAGAAGGACTTTCCGCCTCCGTCCCAGTGGCTGAGCGACACGTCGGACAAGCTCTATTTCGGGCGCCAGAGCCGGGACCTCCACAAGTATGACGTCTGCGTCGCCGACACGGCGACCGGCGACGTGAAGGTCTTGATCGAGGAGCGCCTGAATACCTATATCGACGTCGAGTCCCTCCGCCTTGTCAACGGCGGCAAAGAAATGGTCTGGTGGTCCGAGCGCGACGGCTGGGGCCATTACTACCTCTATGACGGCGACGGCAAGCTCAAGTCGCAGATCACTTCCGGCGAGTTCACCTGCCAGGGGATCGAGGGCGTCGACGAGAAGACCCGCGTCCTCTACTTCAACGCCTGCGGCCGCGAGCCGAGCGAGGACCCCTACTTTTTCCACCTCTACCGGGTCAACCTGGACGGCACGGGGCTCCGGCTCCTCAACCCCGGCGACGCCAATCACGGGGCCGACGCCGACGACAACCTGCGCGTGTTCATTGACACGTTCTCGCGCGTCAACACGGCCCCGGCCTCGGAGCTGCGGGACATGATGGGGAACGTCGTCCTCAAGCTCGAAACGACGGACACGGGCGCTCTTGTCGAGGCCGGCTACAAGTTCCCCGAGCCGTTCAAGGTCAAGGCCGACGACGGCATCACCGATCTCTACGGCGTCATGTACAAACCCTTCGACTTCGACCCCGCCGTGAAGTATCCGATCATCGCTTACGTCTATCCGGGCCCCCAGACCGAGAGCGTAACCAAGACCTTCTCGCCCCGGAACGGCAACGTCGCCCTGGCCCAGCTCGGGTTCATCGTCATCGAAGTCGGCAACCGCGGCGGCAACCCCATGCGCTCGAAGTGGTACCACAACTACGGCTATGGCAACCTCCGCGACTACGGCCTGGCCGACAAGAAGCGGGCCATCGAGGAGCTGGGCATCAGGTACCCCTATATCGACGCCGACCGGGTCGGCATCTACGGCCACTCGGGCGGCGGTTTCATGACGGCCGCAGCCCTGCTCGTCTATCCCGATTTCTTCAAGGTCGGCGTGTCCTCGTCCGGAAACCACGAGAACAACATCTACAACCGCTGGTGGAGCGAAAAGCATCACGGCGTCAAGGAAGTCACGGACAAGGAAGGGAACATCAAGTTCGAGTACAGCATCGAGAAGAACTCCGAGATCGCCAAGAACCTCAAGGGCCACCTCCTGCTCACGACGGGGGACATGGACAACAACGTCCACCCGGGGAACACCATCCGGCTGGCCAACGCCCTGATCAAGGCCAATAAGCGCTTCGACTTCTTCCTCTTCCCGGGCCAGCGCCACGGCTACGGCGACATGAACGACTACTGGTTCTGGATCCGGGCCGACTACTTCGCCAAGTACCTGCTCGGCGATTTCTCCCAGACCGTCGACCTCATCGAACTGCAGAAGGAGAAAGAGCAAACGGGGGACAAGAAGGGACGGTAGGTCTTTAGGTGCGGCTGGCTAGAATCTTACGCCGAGAAGCATGACGAGGGCGTTGGGTTTGGACCTCGAAAAGCCCGAATAGCTTTCGGACAGGATATTCCATACACCCCAATGGTAGCGTACTTCCAGAGACAGCGCGGCCGCACGGGCCGCTAACTCGAGGCCGGCCCCGAATACGATCGCGGCGTCGAAGCTCTTGGTGATGTCCCGGAGGTTTTCTTCATTTCCAGCCGGCCCCGTCGAATCCGCGCGCGGCTCGGCGACGTGAGAAAGAACGTAAGCGAGCTCGATGCCGCTGGCAATGAAAGGCGAGGTGCCCCTCCGGAGCCTAAACTTCAGGAGCAGGGGCAGGCTGATTTCTTCAAGCTTGAAAACGGTCCTTTCCAGCAGGGCTCCATCCCGCCACTCTGAGAAGTCGTTTCCTTTCTGAACATACATGATGTCCGCTTCCAAGGCGAAGAGGCGGGATACCGGAAACTCGACTCCCATGCCGAAGCCGAACCCCGGCCGATACCCGTAATCCGTCGCGAAGCGTCCGGAGGCATCATAACGGGACAGGCTAAACCCTCCCATGACCTTGTATTCGCGGGCGTCGACCTCGAAAGTTAAGCCAACGAACATGAGGAGCCCCAAAGTCGCCTTCCTCCAGAGGGCCGGGCGCCGGATCGCCATTAATGGCAAGCTCAAATTTGGTGCTCCTCTGTTGGATGAACTCATCTCATGCCCTTCACTTGAACCGGTAGCCGATCCCTATTGCGGCCTGGAACCCCCCGACATTGAATGATAACTCGACGGGTGTCATCCGGCATGTGGAATATTGAAGATGAAGGTCGACGAACCACTTCGTCTGCAACGGAAATTGGCCCCCGGCCTCGACCGCCGGGCCCCAGCGTCCATAAGTGACGTCCCCGATGGGATTTACCTCCCTGAAGACATGATAAAGGACGCCTACTCCGGCAAAGAGCCTGAAGATCCCCGCCGGACGGACGACCCTCAGCCCGCCGCCGGCCGGGACGAGCCAGAGCTTCGTTTGCTCCCCCGTCGGAATCAGGTGGCCCTTCTTGTAGACAAGGTCGGCGCTCACCCAAAGCTCCAGGCTCTTCCAGACCGCGGAAGAGCCCTCGATCCCCCAGCATGTCCCCCCACCGTAGATGGACTTGAAATCGGAATCCGAAGGCTGAAAATATCCGCCCCTGACCGTGACGCTCGTTCCGTTGGCGGCGGCTGCCGGCACAAACAGCAGAAGGAGTATTGAGAACAGGGCGAGCTTTCTCATGATCACCTGGCAGCCGGCGGCTTATAGATGAAGTCAACGGCTATACCCTCTCCGCCGTCGGCGGTCACGCCCCAAACCTGGTAGAGATAGGAGCCGCTCCGCTGAACGTGGTATTGATAATACCGGAAAGCGCCGCCGCCGACTTCCTCCAGCTTCTCGGAACCTTCCGAGATAACCCAGAGGTCCCCCCACGGAATGGGACCTAAAACATAGATCCTGTATTTCACGATGTTCAGGTCGTCGTTGACCGGGTTGGGCTCCCATGTCACCTCGTTGGTGTAATCCGCCATGGCCAGGGAACGCGTCATTAGGGTCCTGGCCGCGAAATTGAGCGGCGGAGAGAACAAGAGCCCTCCGGTGATCGTGACGTTGAGGCGAGTCAGCGGAAGGGCCTGGGCCGTGACCGTTGTCTCCTGTGACACCAACGAGACAGGAACCGGTTCGGCGGACGAAACCTGCACCTCGAGGCCGGCCGTCCCCACGAATCCGGGCAGACGCTCGATGAGGCCTTCGGATGAGGCCTTCATGAGGAGGAATCGGAGTCCCCCAAGGCCGTTTATGGTCGTCGTCCCCCCGATGAAGTAGGCCCCGTCGGCCGCGGGGAGCACGGACAGGCCATCGGACCAACGGCCCGCAACCCCATCGTTTCCGTACGTCCGCTGTCACTCGATTTCCCCGTCAGGAGTCAGCTTCGCGAGAAGAGCCCGCCCGTAATTGAATGGGGAAAAAGAATTCGTTTCGCCGGCCGCAATATAGCCTCCATCCGGCGTCTGCTGGATGGATCTGAATCGCTCGTCGTAACTCCCGTGGTAGGTCTTTGTCCACTCGACGGCGCCCCCCGCCGAGAGTTTCATGGCCCAGGCATCCCCGTTAAACAAACTCCCGGTCTCCGCGGCGCTCCCGACCAGGATCGACCCTCCGTCGCCTGTCGGTTTGAAGGAAAGGACGCTAATACCGGACCCCTCATAGGCCGTCTGCCCTTCGATGTCGCCCGAGGACGAGAGCCGAAGGAGCAGGAGACTCGTGTCGCTTCCGCTTCCCGGAGAAAAAGCAAAGCCGCAAACAGCGTAACCGCCGTCAGACGTCTGGTAGAAGCCGGAGGGGGCTTCGTCAAGCGTCCCCCCGTAGGTCTTCTGCCAAGCCGGGTTCCCGCTCGAGTCGAGCTTGATCAGGAGGATATCCGATTCGTCCGGAATGCCGCCCCCCCCCGGGTCACCTGAACTCGCCGCGAGGAGATAGCCTCCGTCGCCTGTTTGCTGAAGGTCGGTGAAATAGTCCCGCTTGCCTTCGTGATCATATTGCCGCTGCCATTCGATGTCGCCGTTGGAAAGGAACTTGACCGCCAGTAGGCCCGACGAGTTCTCGCCGCCGGCGACGACTCCCCCGTCGCTCGTCGGATGGATGGACCGGATAAATTGAGTGTATCCCTGTCCTTTCCCCTGTCTGTAAACCCGCTGCCATTCGATCTCGCCCTCGGCGTTCACCTTCATGACGCAACTGTCATAGGATGCGGGAATTTGAGTCGATGTGTGGCCCAGCAGGAAAAGACCGCCGTCCAGGGCTGGCGACATCCGGAAGCCATAAATAACGCCGTTGTTCGAAATGTCCATCGTCCCGGGTCTCGAATAGGTCCTGGCCCACGTCTGGCGGCTCCCGTTGACGCCGCCTCGATATGGGCCGGCCGCGCGCGTCCGCGCACTGTCCTTCTCCCGGGGCTCCGCTTTTTGGCCGGCCGGGGGCCGCTTCTGCAGGAATTCCCGTGTGTCGACGCCGCCTGGTGAGGGTTTAGAATTCGGATTTGGGAAACGGGCGTTCGAAGTCGCGGCCACTCCGGCGATCAGAAGGAAGAATAATGCCGACGATCGGACAAGGAATCCAATTCCGGGAGTTTTTTTCGTTGGCGCGTCCAAGCTCATTTTCATCCTCTCCCCCGGCCGAATTCGCGGCCGCTCGTTTCAACCCCTGGATACTATCAATCTAGGTTCCCGGCCCGCCGTTGTCAATGTCCGGCTTCGACAGGGAGAAAATCCCTCTTTTCTTCGCTCGCATTTTGTTATAAAACTGAGCCCGAGAAGAGGTGCCCGCCCATGAACGATAACGCATCCAACGCCGCGTCTCCTCCCGCTCCGCATGCCGGGCCCGCGTCCGCCGCGCCGCCCGCCCGCCACTACGGGATGGTCGCCTTGATCTTCCTGACCTTCTTCGTCATCTCGCTCCTGACCAACATCATCGGCCCGCTGGTCCCCGATATCATCAAGAGCTTCGAGCTCAGCCTGACCCTGGTCGCGCTTCTCCCCTTCGCCTTCTTCATCGCCTACGGATTCATGTCCATCCCGGCCGGCATGCTCCTCGAGAAAACCCGGGAAAAGCCGGTCATGATCGCCGCCTTCACGCTGGCCTTCGCGGGGGCCATGCTTTTTTCGCTTTTCCCCCGCTACGCGACGGCCATCCTGTCGCTTTTCTTGATCGGGGCCGGCATGGCCGCCCTCCAGGTGGCCATCAACCCGCTCCTCCGCGTCTCGGGCGGCGAGGAGCATTTCGCCTTCAACTCGGTCATGGCCCAGCTCGTCTTCGGCGGGGCCTCCTTCCTCAGCCCGTACATCTATTCCTATTTCGTCCGGAACCTGGGCCAGCCCGGCGGCGAGGGCAAGCCGCTCGTCGGCCTGATGTCGAAGCTCGTGCCGGCGTCGCTCCCCTGGGTATCCGTGTACTGGGTGTTCGCGGTCCTCGTCATCGTGATGATCGCGGTTTTGGCCCTCGCGCGCTTCCCGCTCGTTGTCAAAAAGGAGGAGGAGCGGGCCGGCGCCTGGGCCACGCACAAAGCGCTCTTTAAGAACAAGGTTGTCCTGCTTTACTTCCTGGGGATCTTCACCTACGTCGGTACGGAGCAGGGCGTCGCCAACTGGATCTCCCAGTTCCTCGTGACCTACCACAAGTACGATCCTCAGACCATCGGGGCGAGCAAGGTGTCCCTCTTCTGGGGCATGATGACGATCGGCGGGATCCTCGGCCTCGTCCTCCTCAAGCTCTTCGACAGCCGGAAGGTCCTGGTCGGGTTCGCGGCCGCGGCCATCGTCTTCTTGACCCTGGCCCTTTTCGGGCCGGGACCGTTGGCCCTGGTCATGTTCCCGCTCATGGGATTCGCCGCCTCGGTCATGTGGCCCATCATTTTCTCCCTGGCCCTGAACTCGGTCTCGAGCCACCACGGCTCCTTCTCCGGGATTCTCTGCACGGGCATCATCGGGGGGGCCCTCGTGCCGCTCGTCATCGGCCGCCTCGGTGACACATACGGTCTCCGCCAGGGCATGTTCTTCCTGTACCTGACCCTTGGCTACATCCTGAGCATCGGACTCTGGGCGAAACCGATCATCCTCAACGAAACGATCGCCCGAAAAAGACAGAGGGAGGCCGCGTGAGCCAGGACGCCGTCATCGGGATCGACCTCGGAGGAACGAACGTCCGGGCCGGGCTGGTTGTCGGCGGCCGCCTGGCCGAAGTCCGCTCCGTCCCCGTCCGGAGCCAGGGCACGGAGCGCGACGTCCTCGAGGACATGTTCAGCGCCGTTGATGCGGTTATGCGGAAGGATGTC
The DNA here is from genome assembly GCA_049513915.1 of Candidatus Aminicenantales bacterium. Lineage (GTDB taxonomy): Bacteria > Acidobacteriota > Aminicenantia > Aminicenantales > Saccharicenantaceae > DATKJS01. Next base: position 98,567 of record JBEKVN010000013.1, read on the forward strand.
GCCGGAATCGGGGCCGGCGTCCCCTCGGTCATCGACCTCAAGAAAGGGGTCGTTTACGACGTCCAGAATATCCGCTCCTGGAAAAAGGTCCCGCTCAAGACCAACCTCGAGGAGCGCTACCATCTGCCGGCCTACGTCAACAACGACGCCAACTGCTTCGCCGCGGGCGAAAAATATTTCGGCAAGGCCAAGCCCTACGATCACGCCGTCGGCCTGATCATCGGGACGGGCCTCGGGGCCGGGATCATCGCCAACGGGCGGCTCTACTCGGGGATCAACTGCGGGGCCGGCGAATTCGGCATGCTCCCCTACCTCGACCGGAATTTCGAGGCCTACGCCAGCGGCCAGTTCTTCGAGCGCGTCCACGGCACGAGCGGCCGCGAGATGGCCGGCCGGGCGGAGCGCGGCGACCAGCGGGCCCTCGACATCTTCGCGGAATTCGGCATCCACGTCGGCGAGGCCGTCAAGGCCATCTGCTACGCGGTCGACCCCGAGGTCATCGTTCTGGGCGGCTCGATCAGCAGATCCTTCCGCTTTTTCCGCGAATCCCTATGGACGACATTCCAGACGTTCGCCTATTCCATCACGAAGGAGCGTCTGAAGATCGAAGTCTCCGAGACCGAAAATATCGCCATCCTGGGCGCCGCCGCCCTCTATTACGACGCGCTGGCGAAATAGGCCGTTGGAGTCATGAAATGATCAGACCTCATCAGAAACCGCTCCGGCCGGTCTGCGCCGCAGGGATCCTCGCCCTGTTGACATTCGCCGCCTGGGATCCGGCCCCTGCCCGGGCCGAAAGCAAGGGTCTCCTCGGCCCGTGGAAGGCCACGGCGGAATTGAGCTTCGTCGTCACCGGGGGCAACACGGCCACCGCGGCCTTCAGCCTCGCCAACACGCTCAAGCGGAGCTGGGAGAAGGACGCCCTGACCGTCAAGACCTACCTTCTGAGCAGCCATGCGACGACCATCACGAGGACCGCCGTCGGCACCGAAACGGATTTCAGCGTCATCGAGCAGAAAACCGAGCGCCTGGTGGCCGAGAACTTTCTCGTGTCGGGAATGTATGACCACCGCCTCTCCAAGAAGGTGGTCCTCCAGGTCGGCCTCGGCTGGGACCGCAACCGGTTCGCGGGCCTCGCCAGCCGGGTCATATTCACGGCCGGCACGGGCTACGCCTGGATCGAAACGGACCGGACGCAGTTCAAGACCGACGGCGCCATGACGTACACCCTTCGCAAGTACTTCGGCCAGCCGGCCACGTCGTTCGCCGGTTTCCGGGCGATCGCCACCTTCGAGCAAAAGCTCTTCGACTCGTCCGCTTTCGCCAGCCAGTTCATCTTCGACGAAAACCTGAAGAGGACGGTCGATTGGCGTTACGACTGGACGAACTCCGTGACCGCCTCCATCTCCAAGTCCCTGGCGCTCAAGACGAGCGTCCGGCTTCTGCACGCCCACTTGCCTGCGAACGAAGCCGTCCCGCTCTTTGATCCCGAGGGCCTCCCGACAGGCCTGACCGTTCCGGTCCCGCTGAAGAAAGTCGACACGCTCTTCACGACCTCGATCGTCATCAACTTTTAGAGCGGCCGGGAGGTCATAACGGTGACACATAACTAAATACACTAAATAGGGATATGCGTCTATTTCGGTAATGAGTTATATGTCACCGAAATCAACCGGACCGGGTTTGACCGGGCCCGGGATTCTTAGTAAAATACTAAGGAATGATGATCGACTTTAGCGGGAAGAGTCTCACAGGAGGAAGGGGGGTGTCATGAAAAAACGATACTGGCGCTGCAACATCTGCAACGACGTTCACTACGGAATCGCCCCGCCCGAGCTTTGCCCGACGTGCCAGGCGCTGAACGCCTACGCCGAGATCACGGCCGATGAAGCTCGCAAGTTCCTGGGCGGCGGCCCCGACGTGACCTTCACGCCGGCCGATTTCCGGCAGGCCATCGAACGGTTCACCTCCGGGAACGAGTTCATGGTCAACCCGGACCCGGGCAAGGTCGAAACCCTGGTCGAGGGGATCTTCGAGAATGAGAAAAACCACGGGTTCAAATACTGCCCTTGCCGCCTGCGCACCAAGGACTGGGAAGAGGATTTGAAACTCGTCTGCCCCTGCAACTTCAAGATCCACGAAACCTATCGCGGACTTCCGAACGGCGAATGCTGGTGCGGACTCTTTGTCAGGAGGACATAATGGCTCGACTGCTGATGTTCCACGGGCGGGAATGCCCCCACTGCAAAAAGATGATGGCGGTCGTCGAACAGCTCGAAAAAGAGATGGGCATCGTCTTCGAAAAGCTCGAGATCTGGCACGACGAGAAAAACGCCGACCTGATGAGGTCCTACAAGCCGGTCATCGCGCCAAAGTGCGGCGGCCAGCTGCGGGTCCCGACGTTTCTGAACGTCGATACGAGCGACGTCATTTGCGGCGAGGTCGAGCCCGACAAGCTCAAGGCCTGGCTCGAGAAGAAATAGCCTCGCCCCTCGCGGGGCCGGGGCGGCGGCGCCGGAAGTTTCGTCCGGCGGGCTCCAGGAATCGGGGCGAATCGGGGGACGAATGATCGAACGCTTTGACCCGCTCAAGGGGGAAAGGCTCCAGATTCTTGACGAGGCGGGCGAGGTTCGCGCCGGACTCGAGCCGGCCCTGCCCGGCGAGGCCCTGCGCAAGATGTATGCGCATATGGTCCTCGCCCGGGCCGCCGACGCCAAGGCGCTCAAGCTCCAGCGCCAGGGGCGGCTGGGGACGTACGCGTCGAGCCGCGGGCACGAGGCCTGCCAGGTCGGCACGGCCTCGGCCATGGACGGGCCGGATTGGCTCTTCCCCTACTTCCGCGACCTGGGGACCTACATCACGCTCGGCTATCCGCTCGAGGATTACTTCCATTACTGGATGGGGAACGAAGCGGGAATCCGGACGCCAGAGGGCCTGAATATTTATTCCTTCGCCATTCCCGTGGCTTCTCAGATCCTCCACGCCGTCGGCGCCGGGATGGCCGCCAATTACCGGAAACTCCAGATTGCCGTGGTCGCGACGTTCGGGGACGGGGCGACCTCCGAGGGCGATTTCCACGAGGCCATGAATTTCGCCGGCGTCTTCAAGACGCCGAACGTTTTCGTGTGCTACAACAACCAGTTCGCGATCTCGGTCCCGCGGAGCCGGCAGACGGCCTCTGCGACCATCGCCCAGAAGGCCGCCGCCTACGGCTTCCGCGGCGTTCAGGTCGACGGCAACGATATTCTGGCCGTGTACGCGGCCGCCAAAGAAGCCGCGCAGAACGCCCGGAGCGGCGGCGGCCCGACCCTGATCGAGGCCTACACTTACCGGATGGGCGACCATACGACGTCGGACGACGCCGCGCGCTACCGGACCAAGGACGAGGTCCTCGCGTGGGAGAAGAAGGACCCGGTCGCCAGGTTCCAAATCTACCTAAAGAACAAGGGCATCTGGGACGGGGCCTATGAAAAAGAGGTCCAGGACAAGGCCGCGGAGTTGGTGGAAAAGGCCGTCGCGGCGGCTGAGGCGAAGCCGCCCGCTTCGGTCGAAGACCTCTTCGCCTTCACCTACGCCGCGATGACGCCGAACCTCAAGGAGCAGCTGGCCGGGGTCGAGCCTTCCGACAAGGAGGCCGCCCGATGATCATGACCATGGTCCAAGCCATCAACCAGGCCCTCGCCCAGGAAATGGCGAGGGACGACAGGTACCTGCTCCTCGGCGAGGACGTCGGGCGCGACGGCGGCGTCTTCAGGGCCACCGAAGGGTTGGTCGACAAGTTCGGGCCCGACCGGGTCATCGACACGCCGCTTGCCGAATCGGCGGCCGTCGGAGTGGCGGCCGGCATGACGGCGCTCGGGCTCCGGCCCATCGTCGAGATCCAGTTCATGGGTTTCATCTACCCGGCCTTCAACCAGATCATTTCCCACGTCGCCCGCCTGCGGAACCGGACGCGCGGCCGCTTCCCCGTCCCGCTGACCATCCGGACGCCCTACGGCGCCGGCGTCCGGGCCCTCGAGCACCACTCCGAGAGCACGGAGGCCCTGTTCTGCCAGATCCCCGGGCTGACGGTCGTTGTCCCATCGAACGCCATTGACGCCAAGGGACTGCTCATCGCGTCCCTGCGGAGCGAAGACCCCGTCCTCTTTATGGAGCCGACGAAGCTCTACCGGTCGGAAAAACAGGACGTCCCCGAGGCGGCTTACGAAGTCCCGCTGCGGCAGGCGAAAATCGTTCGGGAGGGCGCGGACCTGACCATCGTCGCCTGGGGCGCTATGGTTCCCGTAGCCATGAAGGCTGCGGAAAAGGCGGCGTCCGAGGGCGTGAGCACCGAGGTCCTGGATCTCAGGACATTGGCCCCGATGGACCGGGAAACGATCATCGCCTCGGTCAAGAAGACCGGGCGGGCCATCGTCCTCCACGAGGCCCCGAAGACATGCGGGCTGGGCGCGGAGATCGCCGCTCTGATCGGCGAGCGGGCCCTGCTCAGCCTGAGCGCTCCGGTCATGCGCGTCACGGCGCCCGACATCACGATCCCGCTGCCCAAGAGTGAGGACTATTATTACCCGAGCCCGGAGAGACTGCTCCGCGCGATCCACGAGATCATGGAGTTCTGATCATGGCCAAACAATTCCGGTTCCCCGACGTCGGGGAAGGCATCACGGAAGGCGAAATCGTCCGCTGGCTGGTGAAGGAAGGCGAGGAGATCAAGGCCGACCAGACCCTGGCCGAAATCGAAACCGACAAGGCCATCGTCGAAATGCCCTCCCCTTACGCCGGGACGGTGCTCAAGCTCCATTTCAAGGAAAAGGACATCGTCAAGGTCGGGCAGGTCCTCGTGACGATCGGGGAAAAAGGCGAGGCGGTGCCCGAGGCGGGAGCGGCGGCCCAGGCGCCGGTCGCGGAGGCGCGGGCCGGAACGCTTTCCGGGACGATAGCCGCTGGAGCCGCGGCCCAGGCCGGCGCGGTTCAGGCCACGCCCAAGGTCCGAAAGCTCGCACAGGAGCTCGCGGTTGACCTCGCGGCTATCCAGGGAACGGGCCCGGGCGGCCGGATCACCGAGGACGACGTCCAAGCGGCCAAAGAGAAGCTTCCCGAAAAGAAACGCGAGATCAAGGTCAAATCGAAATATGACTTCTACGGAACCCTGGAGCGCATCCCGCTCCGCGGCATCCGGCGGGCCACCGCCAAGCACATGCGGGAATCGCTGGATAAGGCGGCCCACGTCACGCATTGCGACGAGGCCGACGCCACCAAGCTGGTGGCCCTCCGCGACGCGATGAAGCCCGAAGCCGAGGCCAAGGGCGTCAAGCTCACCTACCTGCCGTTCATCGTCAAGGCGGTCGTCGAGGCCCTCAAGCTCCACCCGACCCTCAACGCGATGCTCGACGAGGAGGAGCAGGAGATCGTCGTCAAGAAGTATTACAACATCGGGATCGCGGTCGACGTCCCCGACGGCCTGATCGTCCCCGTGGTCAAGATGGCCGACCAGAAATCGGTCTTCGATATCGCCGAAGAGATCCAGAACCTGGCCAAGGCGGCCAAGGAACGAACGCTTGACCTGGCCGACCTCAAGGGCGGAACGTTTTCCATCACAAATATCGGGGTCATCGGCGGGTACGCGGCAACCCCCATCACCAACTATCCCGAAGTGGCCATCCTGGCGTCCATGAAGATCGAGGACCGGCCCCGGGTCGAGAAGGGGGCCGTCGTCGTCCGGAAAACCATCCCCCTCTGTCTGGCCTTCGACCACCGGGTCAACGACGGCGCGGAGGCGGCCCGTTTCGCCAAAGACCTCATCCGCTTCCTGGAGGATCCGGAGAAATTGCCGCTCAAGGGCGAATAAGACCCTGTCTTTCCGCGTCCACTTTACTGCTTGCCGCAATCGATCGCGGAGATCGAAAGGGCGGGCAGAGTCAGGACGTTCCCGGACGGTTTATCGACCTTCGCCCTGACCACCCGGACGGGATTGGCGAACCCGTTGATGATGTCGACCTGCCGCCGGTCCTGCGCGTCCTTGATGACCTCCCCTCCCCTGACGGCGAAGCCCGGCCCGAAATCCGACAGGTCAACCGTGACGTCCACGGGTTCTGTCCCCGGATTGACCACAAAGACGGTGACCGCGGATTTGTCTTCGGCGGCGCAGGCCGTCACGTCCACCCCGGCCGGCACGTCGGCCGCCACCCGGAGCGGCAAGGGACGCGAATGCTGCCGGTACATGGACATGACGTGGAAGCCGGGCGTCCGGTAGAGCCCCGCGGCGTTGGTCTGGATCGTCCCGCCGCTGAAGCTGTTGGTCAGGTTCGACCGGCAGGCCAGGGCCACGAAATCGGCGTGGCGATGCAGGACATTGAGGAACTGGGCTTCGAAAATCGCGCAGCCCAGGGTGTTGAGCTTGCCCCGGCCGAGCCCCCAGTTGCCGGCGTCGATGTTCCACTCCGTGACGCCCATCCGGATCCTGTCGCGGCCGGCCGATTCCTTAATCCAGCCCTCGATCTTCCGCAGGTCAGAATCCACGCCGTCGAGGTCGGGCTGATAGTAGTGCGGACAGGCGATATCGATGTCCGGGCCCGCGACGTCGATGATTTCCTTCGTCGGGAAGGACGAGAGGACGAGGGCCTTGGGGTCGGCGGCCCGGACAGCCCGGGCGAACTCCACGAGGCTTTTGACGTATCCGGGAGCGCCGATCTCGTTCCCGATTTGAAAGTATCTGACGCCGTAAGGCTCGGGCCGGCCGTTCGCGGCCCGTTTCCGACCCCACTCTGAGTCGGCTGGCCCGTTGAGATATTCGACCAGGCGCCTGGCGTTGTCCAGCCCGTCTCCGAGGCTGACGCAAACGAGCGGCTCCGCGCCGGCGGCCCGGCAGAAACGCACGAATTCCTCGACCCCGACGTCGTTCGTGTCCCGCCGGCCCCAAACCCGGTTAACAAAGGACGGCCGGAGGTCGCGGTCGCCGATGGCGTCGGCCCAGCGGTAGGGGCCGGGGTCGATGGTCGAGCCGCCCCAGCGAAGGATGGGGGGGTCGAGCTCTTTGGCGGCCTCGACGACATCCCGCCGCCAGCCGTCGATGTTGTCCGCGGGCATGAGCGAGACCTTGTCCAGCCAGAGGCGGCCCCGGCCGCTCGCCTCGATCTCGAAAACCGCCCGGTCGGTCGTGCCCTGCGAAACGAGCGCGCCGGAGAACTTGGTCCATTCGGGGCCCGGCTTGGGGAGTTCGAGCGCGGCCAGCGTCATCCACGACCCGTCAGGGAGGAGGGTCTTAAGCGAAATCCGGACCTTCAGAGACGACGCGTCGGCGCGCCAATGCCCTGACACGGGATAGGCCATCCCCTTCCGAACGGCGAGGCCGCCCTGCGTGAGCCGTACGGGGCGGCTTCCCGGCGCGTCCAGCCGGCAGGACTGCCGGTCGTTGAACGGATTCGCCGTGTCATACGCCCAGTCGGGACTCTTGTCCCAGTCACGGTCGCAGAGGTTGGGCTCTCCCCGGAAATAGTCCCAGGTCGAGGTCGGAAGGATGCCTTCGAACCCCCGGTCGCCGAGCATCTCGGCCCACATCCCCGGCACGACATCGTCGAGAAGCTCGACGAACCCGCCGTAGAGCATGGGGCTAATCCGGCCGCCGTGGAGCGGCTGGGAGGTGATTTTCAGGACGGTCCCGCGGACCGGCGCGCCCGCAATCCCGCGATGCGTCAGCGGCAGCGAAGTCAGGAACAGGATGGCCAACGCCATCCGGAATCGCCGAGCTGTCATGTCTCCTCCTCTCGAATTCCGGGCTCAGTGGCCGTGACGATGATGCGTGTCCGGCCAATGGCCGTGGGCATGTTCGGTCCCCTCATGGACGTGTTCGTGGGTGTGGGGTTCCCGGATCGGGCCGTCGTGCGCGTGGAGATGGTGAAGGTCCGCATGGCTGTGGGAATGGGTGTGTGTGGTCCTCTCATGCCTGTGGGCGTGGGCGTGCCTCTCGCCGACGATCAGGGCGACGGCCACGGCCATCAGCATCCCGGCCGCCGCCATGGGCCAGCGGACGGCGTCCCTCAAGAGGACGAGCGCGACCAGCGACCCGGCAAACGGCCCGAAACTGAAAAAAGCCCCCGTCCGGAACGCCCCCAGGCCCTTGAGGGCCCGGATAAACAGGACCAGGCTCAATCCGTAGCAGACGGCTCCGATGAGCAATCCGTAGGCGGCCGCCGCCCCCAGCCGATATCCTTGTCCCAGGATAAAAGCCGCGGCCGTCGAAACAGCCCCGGCGGCGAGCCCCTTGATCCTGGCAATTTCGACCGGGTCCTTATCCGAGATCTGGCGCGTCAAGTTGTTATCAAGCCCCCAGCCGATCATCGCGGCGAGAACCAGGACGGGGCCCGTCAGATTGAACCGGCCTTGCCCGGGGTTCCAGGAAAGCAGCACGCCGGCCGCGGTCATCATGGCCAGGGCCAGCCAGGTCCTCCTCCCCGCATTCTCCCGGAATAGAAAAACGGCGATGAGCGCCGTGGCCAAGCCTTCAAAGTTCAGGAGGAGCGAGGCCGAAAATCCGGATATCCGGCTCAAGCCCTCCATCAGGCAAACCGGTCCGATGATGCCTCCCGTGAGGACCGCCCCGGCCAGCCAGGGAAGGTCCTTTTTTTCGAGGTGGGCTTCCCCGCCCCCCGCGGAGCCGTCCCTCGGGCCCACTGCCCGCCTGGTCACGGAATAGGCCGAGAGGCCGAGAAAAACGCCCAGATACAGGAGGCCCGCCAGCGCGACGGGGCGGACGTCCCCGAGCAGGAGCTTGGCCAGGGGAGTGCTGACGCCGAACAACACCGCCGAGAGAAGGACCGCGACGACCGGTTTCACGTTCATGAGACGCCCTCCGATTATAAATCCGCCCGCTCCCCTGGCTCAAGCGGTAATCGTCGACCGGCCTCAAGAGGGGTGAGGGGACAGCCGGAACGTCATGCGCGGTTTAGCCCAAGAATCGCGCTCTCCGAGGGTAGTTCCAGGGGGAACCGCCAAAACTTGTCTGAGCTCAGCGTAGCGCACGCTGAGCGAGTTGTTTTGGTGCCGAGGAGAGTGGGATTCTTGCGGCGTGAAGAACCGCGCTCTGGAGTGGAGGCTGACCCTTACCCCTCTTGAGGCCCGGCGGGTTTTCGGCTATAATATGGGCTCATTAGCTCGAATTGGATGACTCCGTCAGTCTCGAAGCGGCTCCCTTCGGAATTCCCGGACAGAGGCGAATAAGCAAAAGGCAGATGTCTATGAGCACAGAAATCACCAGGATGCGGAATATCGGCATCAGCGCCCACATCGACTCCGGCAAGACAACCTTGACGGAGCGGATTCTCTTTTACTGCAAGAAGATCCACAAGATCCACGAGGTCAAGGGCAAGGACGGCGTCGGCGCCACCATGGATTCCATGGACCTCGAGCGCGAGCGGGGCATCACCATCGCCTCGGCCACGACCAACGTCACCTGGGACGACCATTCCATCAACATCATCGACACGCCCGGCCACGTCGACTTCACGATCGAGGTCGAGCGCTCGCTGCGCGTCCTCGACTCGGCCATCCTCGTGCTCTGCTCGGTCGGAGGCGTCCAGTCCCAGACGATCACCGTCGACCGCCAGCTCCGGCGCTACAACGTCCCCTTCATCGCCTTCGTCAACAAGCTCGACCGCGTCGGCGCCAACCCCTTCAAGGTCCGGGACCAGATCGCCGAGAAACTCGGGCACAACGCCGTCCTCATGCAGATCCCAGTCGGCCTCGAGGACGGGTTCAAAGGCATCATCGACCTCGTGGCCATGAAGACCCTATCCTTCGACGGGCCCGACGGCGAGATCGTCCGCGCCGGGGAGATCCCGGCCGGGCTCGAAGCCGAAGCCCGGAAGGCCCGCGAAGCGATGATCGACGCCGCCTCCATGTTCTCCGACGAGCTCATGGAAGCCGCGCTCGAGGGCAGGGCCACCGAGGACATGATCCATGCCGCCGTGCGCAAGGGCACCGTCGCCCGAAAGCTCATGCCCGTTTTCGTCGGGTCCGCCTTCAAAAACAAAGGAATCCAGCCTCTTCTCGACGGCGTCGTCCGCTATCTGCCCAACCCGGCCGAGGTGGAAAACCGGGCCATCGACCTGGACGAGGAGGGCCTGGAGCACGTCCTCGCCGCCGACCCGGACGCGAAGACCGTCGCCCTGGCTTTCAAGCTCGAAGAAGGGCCATACGGGCAGCTGACCTATATCCGGATCTACCAGGGGAGCGTCCGCCGGGGCGACGAGCTCGTCAACACCCGGTCCGGCCAGAAGATCAAGGTCGGGCGGCTCGTCCGGATGCACGCGGACGACATGGCGGAAATTCAGGGCGCCGAGTGCGGCGACATCGTGGCCCTTTTCGGGATCGACTGCGCCTCGGGAGACACCTTCTGCAGCCCGGGCCTGAACCTGGCCATGACGCCCATCTTCGTCCCCGACCCGGTCATTTCCCTGGCCATCACGACCGTGGACAACGCCGCCGCCGACCGGGTGGCCAAGGCCCTTAACCGGTTCACCAAGGAAGATCCCACCTTCCGAACCCACGTCGATTCCGAGTCCAACCAGACCATCATCCAGGGCATGGGCGAGCTCCACCTCGATATTTACGTCGAGCGCATGAAGAGGGAATACCGGGCCGAGGTCCAGACCGGAATGCCCCAAGTCGCCTACCGCGAGGCCATCACGCACCGTGTCGAATTCGACTACACCCATAAAAAGCAAACCGGAGGCGCCGGCCAGTACGCCCGGGTCATCGGTCACATCGAGCCGCTGCCCAAGGGGACTTACGAGTTCGTGAACGAAGTCCGGGGCGGCCGCGTCCCCCGCGAATTCATTCCGTCCTGCGACAAGGGTTTCAAGGCCGTCCTCAAAAAGGGCCCGCTCATCGGCTTCCCGGTGACCGGGATCAGGGTCGTCCTGAACGACGGCGCGTACCACCCCGTGGACTCCTCGGACATCGCCTTCCAGATGGCCGCCCAGGGCGCCTTCCGGCAGGTCTACATGAAGGCCAAGCCGCAGATCCTCGAGCCCATCATGAAGGTTTCGGTCGAGGGGCCGAGCGAGTTCGCCGGCAACGTCTTCGCCACGATCAGCCAGAGGCGCGGCATCATCGTCAGCTCGGTCGAGGACGGGATGTTCGCCCGGGTCGACGCCGAGGTCCCGCTCAGCGAGATGTTCGGCTACTCATCGGTCCTGAGGTCGCTGACCCAGGGCAAGGCCGAATTCACCATGGAATTCCTGAAATACGGCAGGGTGCCGCCGCACGTCGCCGAGCTCCTGACGGAGCAGTACCTGGAAAAACAGAGGAAAGCCTCCCAGAAATAATGAGAGGAGATGCCATGACGCTCACGGTCAAGGAAGAACTTATCAAGCGGAGCCCCCTGAGGATCCTCGAAAAATCGATCTCGGGCGGGCTCGGCCGCGGAAACATCGGCGTCCTCGCTTCCCGGAAAGGCGTGGGCAAGACGGCCTGCCTGGTCCACATCGCCGCGGACAAGCTCCTCCAGGGCCAGCACATCATCCACGTCTCCTACGCCAGCCGGGTCGACCACATCCTCATCTGGTACGAGGACATCTTCAAGGAGATCGGGAAGAAGCCCGGGATGAAATCCGCGCTCGAAATGTACGACGAGCTCATCCGCAACCGCGTCATCATGAACTTCAAGCAGGAAGGAACGAAGACCGAGCAGGTCCTCCGGAGCCTGGAGGCCATGATCGTCCACGGCCAGGTCGGGGCCGAAACGGTCATCGTGGACGGCCTCGATTTCGCCCAGTCCGGGCCCGAGGACCTCCGGAAGTTCAAGGAATTCGCCGGCCGCCTCGGACTCGAAGTTTGGTTCAGCGCCTCCCTCCGGGGGGACGAGCCCCTGTTCGACGATAAAGGGATCCCGTTCATGCTCCGGGACCACCTGGGCGTCATCGACGTCCTGATCTCCCTCCAGCACCACGGCGACCATGTCCATTTCACCCTGGTCAAGGACCACGACCGGCTGGCGCCCAAGGACATGCGCCTGAAGCTCGACCCGAAAACGCTCCTTATCGCCAGGGATGTCGTCCGGACGGCCTGACCGTCCGCGAGCTTTTTTGACGCGCCGTTTCTTCTGTGCTATATGTTTAGTTTTCCATAGATAGCCGGATAGAAGACGACAGGACCTTGACTCAAAAACGCCTGGCCATCATCGACCTCGACGGCACTCTCCTCCGAAGGACGAGCTCGGAGTACTCGTTCTTCCGCTTCCTCGTCCTGCGGGGGAAAATCAGTCCGATCCGCCTGGCGTCGTTTTTTCTGACGTTCGGCCGCGACGCCCTGAAGCTCGGGCTTCGCCAGGCGCTCGGCTGGAACGCCACGTATCTCCGGGGAGAGACGCCCGCAAGGGTCGCCGTCTGGGCCGGGAAATTCGGAAAGGCTTACCTCCGGGACGCCGTGCCCGAGGGGCTCCAGAAGAGGATCCGGGGATTCAAGGCTCAGGGCTGTCTCATCATCCTTCTCTCGGGCTCCCTGCAGGTCCTCGTCAACGAGCTCAGGGAAAAGCTCGCGGTCGACTTCGTCATCGGCCGCGAACTCGAAATCGTGGGGGGCAAACTCACCGGCCACCGTCTCGGCATTTATCCCTACGCCCGTCAGAAAGTCGAAGCCCTGTTCAAGAGGATCAAGCCCGCCGAAATCGACTGGAAGGAATCCTGGGCGCTGGCCGACCGGCTGTCGGATCTGCCCGTCCTGGAACTCGTCGGCCATCCCGTGGCCGTCCACCCCACCGCGGGGCTCCGCCGGCACGCCCTTCAGCACGGCTGGGAAATCATCGGCTGAGCCGGCCCGAACAGGGTTCCTCCCGTCATTTCAACGTCGCCGAACTCCCCTCGATCTCCGTCCACCGCTCGGCCCGGCCGGCGGCAAGCAAAACCTTGAGACAGAAGGCGTCCGGGCGGGCGCGGTGTCATCCCCGGGCCAGGATGACTTTCAGTGTGTCGGCATATTTCCGGCTCGGGGCGTCGGGCGTGACGAAGGCGATTTCGTCCGGTCCCTTGACGCCCAGCCCGAGTTCGACCGCCCTTTGGATCTGCTCTTGCTCGAAGATCTTCGTGTTCATAATGGCCTCGTTCGAGCCGAGGTCTTTGAGGACGGCCAGGCCGGCGGCGTCGACCGCGACCCGGTCCGTGCCGGCGATGAAGACACCGGCGCTCGCCTGTTTCCCTTTGCTCGGGCCGCCGTCGACGAAGGCCTCCACGCCGTCGAGGACGATGAGGCCGGGCTTATAGCCCTGGTTGATCTCCGCGATCATCCGCCTCTGGTCGGGGGAGCGATGGAGCTGGCGCATGAGCCGCTTGGGGGTCATCCCCACGGCCAGCTTGAGGGACATGGTGAAGACGCCGCCGTAAGCGTGGGTCTTGAGGCAGCAGGTCGAGACGACGAAATCGGATTCGACGACCGGCCTCGGAATGAAAAACCCGCCATCCCAATGGTTCCCGGGCGGATTGAAGGGCACCCAGTCCACATCGGCCAGTTCTTCGAAATTGACGATGCCGAAGCCCAGGGACTTGGCCATTTCGAAGATCCCTTTCTCCTCCATGACCTTCTTAGTCTCCGGCGGGCCGCTTCGTTCGCCGACGGTGACCGAGCCCGCCCCCCGCTTCTTGAGCTCCCCGACGATCGCGGCGAGCGTGTCATTGTGGGTCGAGCCGGGCGTCGGGTCGGCGGTATTGAAATTCGGCTTGATCAGGACGCGTTTGCCGGTGAGGGATGGAATCTTCAAAAGCTTCAAGGCCGTTTCGACGCCCTGTTTCCGGTCGGCGGTCTTGACCAGGGCGATGGTCGTCCCCCCGGCGCCAGTCGCCTTCTCCCCGGCCGACAAGGTCCGGGCCGCGAACGAGCCAGCCGCCGGAACGGCCGCCAGGCCGGCCACCGTTGTCACCGAGACCTTGATGAAATCGCGCCGCGACCACCTTGAAGAGTCGAATTGTCTCATGTCTGTCTTCTCCTCCGTTTATTATAGCTTATCCGCCTAAATGTATCGTGCCGGCCTCATCGACTCCTCGGCAAGCGGCCAGGTCGCGGAGAGCGCTGAATTCCCGAGGTATTTTTCCGGGTGATCGGGTTCTTCATGATCCTCGGCTCCTCGTGGGGATGTTCAAGGCCGGTCGCCGAGCTTCTGAACCCAAATGAAATCGAGACCGATTTCCGGCCGGGAGACGCCCGGTCTGGCCCCTTTGTATTCGATGACGAGCGTGTGCTCCCCCTGGGACAATTCCACCGGTTCAAGGGAGAAGGTCCTGAGCAGTGTGCGAAACGGGTCATAAAGATCGATCGCCTCGGGCTTCCCGGCCCCGGCGGCCGGAAGGCCGTCGAGCCAAGCGGACACGGCGCCCGAGCCCGGAGTCAAGGCGGCCGTGATATGAACCTGCGTTTTTCCCGGGGAACCGACCTGAATTCTGAATTCTTTCCGGTCTCCCGGTTTCTCCGGCGTCCAGACGAGAAGCCGCCCGCCGGCCCAAAGCCGTCCGTCCCGGACCGCGGTATTCCTTTTGTCGGCCAAGACCTCCTCGGCGGCGTAAAAAACGGAATTCCGGGCGCCGAACCGGGCGGCCGGTTGCCAGCCTTCGGGAAGCCGGAGCTCGCGAAGGTCGTCCGGCATGATGGCTTCATGGTCGTCGATCGTGCCCGGACGGGCATAATAATATCCGGTCCGGGCGTACGACATGCCCGGCGTCCGTTCGTGGCTGCAGAGCTCCAGGCTGAACCCGATCGAGTCCCCGAAGGGGATGGAGTCCAGGACGTGCCAGCGGAAGTTCGTGACGAATCCCCTGTTGCCCGGCCCGTCGTTTCGCGGCTGGCCGCAGTAGGGGAAAAAGAAGATGTCGGGGGAGGACCATGAATAGTTGTAATAGTCCTCCGAGCCCGTGCCGAAGATAGAGGGGACCTTGTCGCCGTCGACGAAGACTTTTTCGTCCCCCTCTCCCCACCAGTTTCCCCAGGAAGTCGGCACGGTCGCCGGGTTGAGGAGGATGGAGGTCGTGCCGACGTAGACGCCCTTCCCCCTGGCCAGAAGGAACGGCAGGTCCTGGACGTCCTCCCCCGAAGCGATGATGTCGTGATCGACGCGCCAGCGGGCCCGGAAATGCATCGTCCTCTCGTCCCAGACGAAATCCATGGGCACGGCCTCGCCGGCCGCTCGAACGGGCTGGCCGCCGAGGTTTTCGAGCACCAGGTTGAGGGATTTCTCGAAGGGCATGATAAACCGGCAGGTCATCCGGCCGTCCTCCCTCACCGAAAAAGGGAGCGACCGGTAGGGGTTGACGCCCGGCGCCGCCCCGAAGAAATCCCCCACCGGGGACTGGACCTGTCCCCAGGGGAAGCCGTCGCAGACGACATTGAGGACGGTCTGTCTAAGGGCCGCGTCCAGGTTGTCGGCCTGCAGGCGCAGCCAGAATTCTTCGAGGGCGCCAGGGCCGTCGAGCTTGAGCACGTCCCGCTTTTCCCCGGGCGCGAGGGAAATATCAAAGGCCCGGGCGGGCTTGGCCGCAGGCAAGGCCGGCCGGGCGTCGGGGTCGGAGAGGGCCAGGGTGACCCGGTCGATCGTTTCCTTGAACCGCGTGATATCGTCCGGGCGGAAAGAGACGACGGCCGTTCCCGGGACATATCTCCGGACTTCGATATGATAGAAATGGATCTCGTCCAGTTTTCCGACCCAGACAAGACGGAGGCGCTTGGCGAAAGGGATAGGGGCGTAAGAGGCGTCGCGCTGGTATACGGTGGTCCGGAAGCGTTCGCCGTCGAGCGCCCTCATCTCCGGAAAAACGTCGTAGGGACGACGGAAGAACGGGTCGGCCTCGCCGTCGTAGAGGGGACGGTCAATGTTGTCCACGTAGAGCCGCACCCGGCCTGAAATCGAGGCGGTCCAAAGGCGGACGACGGCGCCGGGGCCGGGAACGTCGGCCATGAGGTATTCGCCGGGGCCTGCGCCCTCGGGCGCCTTGAGGACCTTTTCGAAGTTCGGGACCGGCTCGCCTCCGAACCCGTCCGCGTTCGCGAACCAGTCGGGGCCGCCCGGCACCCGGCTGCGGTGGTCCGTCGAGGAGAACTGAAAGGTGCGGAACGCGGGCTCCGGGTATCGGGCCAGGGCCTGGAGGTCGATCATTTCCTCGAACAATGTCCCGGTGGTCACCGGCGGCCGGCCGCTCGAACAAGCCAGCCCGCCAATAAGGAAAAGCCCGATGAGAAGCGCGATAAACCCGGATTCTCTGCTCACGCGGCCTCCTCCCCCGGCCCGGCCGGTCCGCTCACTCGTAAAGGACGAGCTCCCGCTTGGCCCTGGGCGCAGGATAGGAGGTCATCCAGGCCTCGGGTTTCACTCCGTTGGTTCCGCCCTGGAGAATGAGCACGACGATGTCGACGGTCTTTCCGGCCGTGGACTCAGGCAGGGGAAAATAGTAAGTGTAGTTCCCGTCTTTCTCGACGTTATGATATTCCCAGGTGTTGCTGGGAAACGAAACGGCTCGGTCCTGGGCGCCCACCGGCCGGCCGTCAACGCGGAGCGCGGCGTAGGCCCCCTCGTCGCCGTGGTTTCCGTTCAAGGCCACCGCGAGATAAGCGTTTCCGGAGACTTCTTCCGGCTTGAAAGTGAGCCGCCAGGCGGCCACGGCGGGTTTCAAGGCATAAGGATGGAAGAGATTGGAGGCCCGCCAGGCCGAACGGTCCAGAGGCTCGCCGCCGAGATAGGCCTCGACCTCGGACAAGCGGCGGGGAGCGCCGCTGACGCGGAGGTATCGCACGGGCCTGTCCGAAGGCGTTTTAAGGACGGCGATCGTCCCCTTGCCGCCCCAGGCCGGAGCCAGGCGAACCCATGTTTCGAGGTCGGCGGATACCTCGGCCGCGGCGTCCTTCCCGAAGCTGTCCAGGTCCGGGCTGAGGTCGGCGGCTTGCCGGTCCCGAACCTTGAGCACGATCCTGTCCATCCGGAGGGGCCGGCCGAAGTCCAGCCGGAACGAGCGCCCCGCCAGCCGCGCGACGAAGGCCGTCTCTATTCTGCCGTCGAAAAGGTTCCGGTCCCAGATGCCCCGGTTCACGAACATCGGCTTGGAGAAGAAAGCCGTCCGCGCCGCGTCAACCTGCGGAATCGCGCTTGGACCGGAGCGGAGAAGGGACCTCACCTCGAGGGCGTTATTGTCCGCCGCGAAGCAGGTCGCCTCGAACAGGGCCTCGGCGTCCGCTGGAACGGGGCAGGGTTCGAGGTCGCCGATCTTCCGGTGCCAATCGGTCTTCGGCCGCCGGCCGGGGAAATCCACGCGGAGGGCCTTCCCTTCGAGGAGAAGACTCGCGCCGACCCCGTCCAACACGGCCCGGCGGAACTTGCGGCCGCCGGAGGTCAGACGGATCTCCGATCCGGCCCCCGGTGCCCCCAGCAAATTGACAATGGCCGGCTTGCCCGGCGTCTCGCGGACGACGTCATAGTCGCAGCCTTCGACACCGATTTCGGCCAGGGACCGCGACGACGCGGCGATAAGACAGGACCGGAAGGGCGGCACTTCGACGGCCACATCAGAGCCCCACGGGAAACGGCCGAGCACGGATTCGGAGGGATGGAACCGGCGGACCTCAATCTCCCGGCTGGTCGCAAGGCCGAGCGTCTCGTCGAGCCGGACGCCATAGGTGACGGGGTTCCAGGTCAGGTTGCGGAGCGTGATGAACCGCGTCGCCCCGTCACCCCTCGAAACGGCGGAGGGGCCGTAACGGGCTTCGGGCAGGACGATCCCACTCGTCAGGATGTCGCGATACTTGCGGTGGAGGTTGAAGATTCGAGCCAGCCTGGGAAATTCGTCATCCCTGAGGAGCCAGGGATTGCCGTAGATCGATGGAGCGAGCAGGAGGCACCGGTTGAAGGCTTGGAGGACGAGGTCATCTTCCCAATAATCCAGACAGGACGAGAGGCATACGCCGTGGTCCTCCAGCCGCCGGGTGAGGTTCGGCGGCAGTTCCCGGGCCAGGGCGCCGGCCCTATGATGGGCGGCCGTCCCGCTGTTGGGCATGAAGACGTCGATATAAGTCTCGACGCCCTCCCAGAGGGACACGCTCGCGACGCCGGCGGCGACGCCGAGTTTCACGCGATGGTTCTGGATCATGAGGTCGGGACGGTAGGCCCGGCAGGCCTCAACCGCCCGACGGAAGACCTCCTGCTTCTCCGGCCTGAGCTGGCCGGCCACGGCGTCGATCTTGAAGGCGATGAAGTTATGGTCCCGGCAGAGCGAGACGAGCATGTCGACGCGGGCTTTTTCTTCTTCCGGAGTGTCGCCGAAGCCGTCGGGCCCCATCCAGACGCCCAGGCGGCCCCCGAACCCGGCCGCTTTCTTGACCAGAGGCGCGAAGCCGCGCGGAAACTGGGCCTTGAACTCCTCGGATGACAGGGTCCCGTAGTGGTATGGTATGAGGCGCCCGACGCCGGCCGTATAGGGGCCGTCGTCGATATTGCCCACATCGAGCGAATAGACGTCGAGCGTCATCCCGAACTCATCATGGAGCCACTGGAAAAATTCCATGTTGACGAGGGTTTGGGCCTCGGTCGTCCCCTCGTATTGGCTGTTGATCCAGTCGAAGTAGTGGGACTTGGACGGCGTGAGCTCACCGGCCGGGCTGGAGGCGATGGCCGTGCCGTTCTCCCGGTTCCCGCCCGAGGACGACGCCAGCCAGAGCAGGGACAGGACCAGGATCATCGTCCAGCCCACGGCCCTCTTCACGAAGACGCGGTATGACGAAAGGCCTCCGCGCTGGCGCGCGCCGGCGTCCCGCCGGAGGGAGAGAACTTGCAGCCGGGCCGGCCCGGAGGGGATTTTTGACATGATGATCCGATCGGCTTGTGAACGGGAGGATAAAACAGGCCCTTCCGGGTGTCAAGGCCGGTTTCAGAACGAGAATTCGATGCCGGCGAAGAGCCGCTCTTCGAGGCTGCTGACCCGGACCCCCGGGAGCCTCCCCCACCTGTGGATGCCTTCGAAGTTCGCGAAAAGCTCGAACGGCATCCGGGGCAATTTCCACCCGGCCCCGAGGAGATAGCGGAACCGGTTGTCGTCGCCGTGGGCGGGGTTCGTGACCTCTCCCGGGAACCGACCCCTGGAGTCGGCGGAACCCCAGGCGCCGAAGCTCGCCAGGGCACGGGCCCGGAAACCTCCCCACTCCAGGGTCGACTGTCCGGAGACCGTGCCGCCGAAGCCGTAATAATATCCGTAGTATATGAGCGTCTCTTTCATGCCCTTGACCGTGTCATCGGGAAGGGTGTGGTGGAGCTCGGTATAGGCGTTGTACGCGAGCGAATTGACCAGTCCGAAATCAAGATATGCCGCGGCCACCGTCCTGAGCTTCCACCCTCGGCGGAAGATCGTCCAATCGACGACCGGGCCCGCGATGTGAAGGAGCGCCAGCTTGTCGGTAAAATTCCGCGGGATCTCGAGATGGATTTCGGCGCCCAGCTGGAAGGGATCCACGGGCACCTGCTTGATATCGTAATAGTCGATAGGCCTCTTCCTGTAGTATTCGAAACAAGACCCGAGCCCGACGGTCAGGCTGTAACCCTCGAGGTTGTCGTCGATCTTCTGCCGGTGGGAACCCCAGGGCGAGGCTTCGAAGGAGAAATTCGTTTCGTCGGTCATCCCGTTGCGGACCGCCTGGTCGAAGGTGATGGAACTGAAATAAGTGTCCTTGACGGTTTCCCGGATGTCGCCGGGCTTCCCGTATTCCGGGAGCCCGAGGATCTGCGTGTGAACCGCGTAGTACGCGGCGGTTTCGGCGGGCCGGCCGGCCGCGGAGAGGCTCCGGACTCCGGCCACCAAGCCGAAGTCGTGCCATCCCGGCTGCACATAGTCCCGGGCCCCCTGGTCCTTGCGGTCCAGCCAGTGGTTGATCTTAAGAACGGGGTTCATAAAGCTCAGGACCTGGTAGAAAAAGCCGGATTGGTGGGCCAGGTAGTCTCCGACCTGGTACCAGGGCTCGCCGATCGCGAATCCGCCGAGTCCGGTCATGAACTGATCGTTGATGGAGATGACTTCCTTCCACTCAATAACGGACTCCCAAAACGTCGAGGTGACGGCCGACATCATCCAGGAATACAGCCAGGACATGTGGCTCGTCCGGGCGAACTCATAATAGATCCCGCCGGCAAGGCTGTGAGTCCAGTTGAGCTTGAAGTTGTTCGAGTCGAAGCGCCAGCCGGCGAGGAAAAGGAGCCTGTTGACTTGGCTGTCCAGGGTTAATTTGAACTGCCAGTCCTCCCGGAAGTGGCTTTTATACCGGATCCAGTAGCTTCCGCCAGAAAAGCCGACAAAGATGCCGAGCTCGATCCAGGCCCGCCCCGGCTTGGGATTTTGAAGGATGTCGGGCGCGGCCGGCGCGGACGGCTCTCCCATTTTGCGGAAACCGGGCAGGACGAAAGAGCGGCTCCAGTCGGCGGGCGCCTCGGAAACTTCAAAGCCTGACGGCGCCGCCAAGCTGAAATGCACCCTTTCCGCGGGCCCACCCGGGCCGTCCTGCGAGCCCGCGGCGGCAGGCCGCGCACAAAGCCAAATCAGACAAACAGCGGCCAGTCCGGCGGCCAAAGGGTTCGGTCTCTTGCTCTGCACCTCGGGTTCCCTCTTTTTTAAAAGCTAACATAGGCCTTTCCGAGCATTACGTCAAGACCGGCGGGCGCCCTCCGGGGGGAAATCGGCCTTGAAGAATGGGGACGAAGAATGGGGACGGTCCTGGTTTTCCATCCGCGGCCCAACCGGGATTTCTCTCGCCTATCCTAGAAAACCAGGACCGTCCCCATTTTCGTGGTCCGCGTCACCCTGAAGCTCCACGGACTTGCGTCCGTGGAACCCCAAGAACGGGATTGACAGGCCCCGGACAGCGGCGTTATCATAAGCGGCGTGATTGTCGGGGGTTTTTCAAATCAACGGAGGTAAAGAATGATGAGAAAGAAACTGTTCGTCCGGCCCGCCCTCGCGCTGGCCGTCCTCGTCCTGCTCAACCTGGCCCTGGCGGCTCAGTCCTTCGAGGGCGTCAAGAAGCAGGTCCGGACCCATGTGCTGCCGAACGGCATGAAATTCATCGTCCTCGAGCGGCACGACGTCCCGGTGGCATCGTTCCATGTCTACGCGGACGTCGGCAGCGCCAACGAATCCTACGGCATTACGGGCATTTCCCATATCCTCGAGCACATGGCTTTCAAGGGGACCACCACGATCGGGACGAAGGACTACGCCGCGGAATCGAAGGTCCTCGAAGAGCTGGACAATGTCTACGACCAGATGAAGCGAGAAGAGGCCAAGCCCATCGCGGACAAGGCGAAAGCGGCCGAACTCAAAGCCAAGTTCGACGACCTCGAAAAGAAAGCCAAGGACTACGTTGTCAACAACGAGTATTTCGACATGATGATGCGGCAGGGCGACGCCGGCGTCAATGCCTACACGTCCTCCGACGCCACCCAGTACATCAACTACCTTCCCAGCAACCGCCTGGAATTCTGGATGGCCATGACCTCGGACCGGTTCCTGAACCCCGTCTTCCGGGAATTCTACAAGGAGCGGGACGTGATCATGGAGGAGCGGCGCCTCGGGGTTGAAACCCAGCCCACGGGCAAGCTCATGGAGGATTTCGTGGCCGTCGCCTTCAAGGCCCACCCGTACCACCACGAAGTCGTCGGGCACATGTCCGACCTCCAGGCCATCCGGCGGCAGGACGTCGAGGACTATTTCAAGAAGTTCTACAGCCCAAGCAATCTAACCGTTGGGATCGTGGGCGACGTTTCGGCGGACGAAGTCTTTCGGCTGGCCGACCTCTACTTCGATCGCATCCCGAGCGGGCCCAAGCCCGAGCCCGTCCGGACCAGGGAGCCCGAGCAGTGGGGCGAGAGGCGCGTCATCGTCTCCGCCAAATCCCAGCCGTTCCTGTTCATCGGTTTCCATGTCCCGGACGCGAAAAGCAAGGACGCCCCGGCCCTCGAGGCCCTCGTCAACATCGTCGGACGGGGCCGGTCCTCCCGGCTCTACCAGGCCCTGGTCAAGGACAAGAAACTGGCGATCCAGACCAGCTGCATGAACGGGTTCCCCGGGGACAAGTTCCCGAACCTCGTCGTCTTCTACGCGATTTCGGCCCAGGGAAAGACCTCGGCCGAATGCCAGGCGGCCATCGAGGAGGAGATCGAGAAGATCAAGAAGGAATCGGTGACGGAAGACGAGCTGACCAAGTTCAAGCGGAGCACCATCAAGGGGCTCCTCGGCCAGATGAAATCCAACCCCCGGATGGCCGCGATGCTAACCTACGCCGACGTGGTCCTGGGCGGCTATGAAAAGGCGTTCGACCAGATCGAAGACTACAAAGCTATCACCGCCGAAGACGTCAAACGGGTCGCCAACACGTACCTCGTGAAAACCAACCGGACCGTCGGCGAGATCATTCCCGAGAAGTAAGGGAAGTGAGGAGACACCCATGAATAACGCGAAGACCATCCAGAAAGCGATCGCCGGGCTTTGCCTCCTGGCCGTTCTCTTCGGGGCCGCCTACGCACAGAAAGCGCCGAAGGACAAGTTCGCCTTCGGGCCCCTTCACCCGATCAAGATGCCCAAGGTCGTGGAGGCCGAACTGCCGAACGGCCTCAAGCTCTTCCTCGTCGAGGACCCCGAGTACCCGACGATCGACCTGTACGCCATGGTGCGCACCGGCGCCGTTTTCGAGCCGGCGGACAAGACCGGGCTGGCCTCCATCACGGGGTCCGTCCTGAGGACGGGTGGCACGCAGACGAGGACTGGCGATCAGATCGATAAGGAGCTCGAGACTCTGGCCGCGACCGTGGAGACCGGCATCGGGGACATGTCCGGGTCTCTCCGGGTGTCCGTGCTCAAGGGGGATTTTGACAAGGCCGTGGCCATCCTCGCCGACATCCTGACCCATCCCGCCTTCCGGGAGGACAAGATCAACCTGGCCAAGATCCAGCAGAAGTCCATGATCTCCCGCCGCAACGACGACATCGGCGGCATCACCTACCGCGAGTTCGACCGGCTGATCTACGGGAAGGACAGCCCGTACGCCCGGCAGATCGAATACGCGACGATCGACGCCATCACCCGTCAGGACCTGGTGGATTTCTACAACGCGTATTTCCATCCCAACAACACCCTGATGGCGGTCTGGGGAGATTTCAAGGCGGATGACATGGCCGCCAAGTTGAAAACAGCCCTGGGAGCATGGACCAAGGGCCGGCCGTCGGCCGCGCCCTGGCCCAAGGTCAATTATGAATTCAAGTCGACGGTCAACTATATCGAGAAGCCCGACGTCAACCAGGCCAACGTCATGCTCGGCCACATCGGCGGCCTCATGAACAACCCCGACCTCGCCGCCCTGAACGTCATGAACCAGATCCTGTCCTTCGAGCGCATGTTCAAGCGGGTCCGGACGGACGAGGGCCTGGCCTACAGCGTCTGGGGGAGCTACGGGGCCTCCTACGTCTATCCCGGGACCTTCAACTGCGGCGTCCAGACCAAGTCCCAGTCCACGGTCTACGCCATCAACATCATGCTCCAGGAGCTGAAGAAGATCACCGAGCGGGAAGTGACGGACGAAGAGCTGGCCAAGGCCAAAGACGGCTATCTCAATTCCTACGTTTTCGACTTCGAGAGCAAGGCCCAGATCGTCAACCGCCTCATGTCCCTGGCGTATTACGGCTATCCCCGGGATTTCGCCGAGAAGCTCAAGCAGGGCGTCGAGAAAGTCACCAAGGCCGACGTTCTCCGGGTGGCCAAAAAATATATCCAACCGGGCCAGGTCCAGATCCTCGTCGTCGGGAAGAAAGAGGATTTCGACAAGCCGCTGTCCACGCTGGGCGCCGTGAACGTCATCGACATCACGATCCCCGGCCCGAAGAAATAGGCCTGTTCGCCGGCTGGAATTCGGGGCAAGAGGGCGGCTTGACACCGAGATAGACAACCGCGATGCCGCCGGACAGCCGGCGGAAGAGGACGTCGTCGAAGCCTGCCTCCCTGATATTCTCTGCTATTTCCTCTGGCGCCGGGAAGACCCGGATGGACTCGGCCAAATAGCGAAAGGATCCTCCCCCGCGGCAGATCAACCGTCCCGCGAGCGGCATCCAGCAAAAAGAGTAGGCGTGATAAAGGGCGCGGAAAAACCGGTTAACGGGGAGGGAGAACTCGATGACCATCAGTTTTCCTCCCGGCTTGAGGACGCGCAGGAACTCGCCGAGGCCTTTTGCGGGATGGGCCAGGTTGCGGAGGCCGAATCCGATGGTCACGGCGTCGAAAGTCCCGCCGGGAAAACTCAGATCCTCGGTATCGCCCTGGACGAAGCCGATCGGGGCCCTGGCCGCCGGCCCGCGGGCCCGGCTCTCGCCGACCTCCATCATGGCCCGGCTGAAATCATAGACCACGACCTGGCCGGCGGGACCGGCCGGGCGGGCGACGAGCCTGGCCAAGCCCGCCGTTCCGCCGCAGGCATCCAGAACAAAGTCCCCTTCCCCGACGCCCAGGAGGCTCACCGCGTTCTTCCGCCAGCGGGAATCGAGTCCGAAACTCAGCACCGTATCGGCGAAGTCGTAGGCCCGGGCGATTTCGTCGAACTCGGCCCGGACGAGGCGCTTTTTTTCGGCCGGAGTGACCTCCCGGTATCCGAAAGGGACTGTTTCTTTGGTCAACGCATCTCCCGGCCGCAGTTTCCACGGTCCTGCACTGGGTCCTAATATAGAGGATTACCGGCCCCGACTAAAGACTTTTCGTTCTTCGGCGATCAACCCGGGAGCCGGCCTTGAATTCGCCCGGGGGCTCTGCTATAAGCAGGGGGTGGGGAAAATGGGGACGGTCCTGTTTTTCCGGCTGCATCCCAAGCGAGACTTCTCTTGCTTATATAAGGAAAAACAGGACCGTCCCCATTTTCAGTCCCCATTTGCAGACCCCGGCTCCGGGGATACGCCCGCTCCGCAGCGCGAAAGGGAGGATCCCATGAAACAGCGCAATCCATCCCGTCAGGCGGGGATCTTCGCCTTTTACGCCTTCATTGCTCTTCTCCTAGTCGCGCCCCTGCCGGTCCGGGCCGCGGCCAATGACCTCCAGTATCTCGAGCTCGCGACGCGCGACGGCCTCGCCGTGCGCTCTTACCAGGTCTCGAGCGGCGAAATGTTCATCCTTCCCTCCTCCCGGCCGCTCTTTTCGGTCAGGGTCGACAACGTCCTCGTCTCGACGCTTGACGCGAAGGTCAGCCAGGAGCAGGACGTCATCGCCGCCCGTCTGACCGACGGAGTCACGGGACGCTTCCGGGTCGGCCGCCGGTCCGACCGGGGCTGGAGGATCGACATCGTATTCGAAAACGGCTCCAAGAAGCCCGTCGTCCTCGAGAACATCGTCCCCTTCGGCGAAGACCCGCGGGACATCTTCATCACCGGCTACGGGCCGCCGGCCCTGGCCCGGGCGGGGCTCTTCCGCCCGGGGAAAAAGCCGGTCAGCGTGATCCTCCCCGATAACGCTTGGGAGCTGGGCTACGGAGCGGTCGAGCGGCCCGGAGGTTATTCTCTCTGCGGGCTGGCCCGGCGCGGCAAGGGCGCAAAAGCCGAACTCCGGCGCTACCGGACGGTCCTCGAACCCGGCGGAACCGTTGAATACACGATCTACGCCGACGTCTACTCCGGCGAGTGGCAGGACGGGCTCCGGGCCATGTTCCACGGACGCCGGCTGTTCGACCTCGAGAAGTTCGACCGCGCCCTCTACGACCGTCCGGACCTCGCCTGGGTCAGGAAGAGTTTCGTCATGGTGCTGCAGATGGCCTGGGACCGGGAGTTTTTTGACCGGACGAGCGGCCGCTACGAAATCGAGCCGTTCCTCGAAAAGAGCCGCGCGGTCCTCGGCGGTTACGACGTTTTCGGCATCTGGCCGACCTGGCCCCGGCTCGGGCTCGACGACCGGAACCAGTGGGACCTCTATCGCGATCTCCCGGGCGGTCTCCGGGGACTGCGTGAGCTCGCCGATCTCGCCCACAAGCGAGGCACGAAGTTCTTCGTCGCCTACAATCCCTGGGACACGGACACGCGGCGGGAAAAACCCTTCGAAGGGATGGCCGGCCTCATCCGCGATCTCGATGCCGACGGAGTCGTTCTCGACACCATGGGCGGGTCCACCAAAGAGGCCCAGAAGGCTGCCGACAGCGTCAAACCCGGGGTCATTATGTACAGCGAGGGCATGCCGGTTCCCGCGGACATGCCCGATATCGTCGCAAGCCGCGTCCACGACGCGCTTGTGCTATCGCCCGTCCTCAACCTCAACCGTCTCATCGAGCCGGAGTTTACGATCTTCCGGGTCGCCCAGCTCGCCGACGGAGAGCTCCATCGCGAGGTGGCCGTCGCCTTCTTCAACGGCTACGGCGTCGAGCTCAACGCCTTCAAGGCCGGACGTCCGGACTGGGTCGCGCCGGACCTGCGGACCCTGGGCCGGGCGGCCATGATCCTGAGGGCCAACGCGTCCGTGCTGAACACGCCGGCGTGGACGCCGCTCGTCCGGACGCTCGAAGACGGCGTCTGGGTCAACGAATGGCCGGGGGGCGGCAAGACGATTTACACGATCTATTCGGAAGAACCGGCGGGATTCGAAGGTCCCCTCTTCTCCGCGACGGCCGGCGGCGGCAGCCATTTCGTCGACCTCTGGAACCACGCCGAGGTCGAGCCCATCGTCGTCGACGGCGAGAGCTCGGTGCCGGCCTCGCTCCCGCCCTACCCCGCCTCCGCTTCGGGGACGCGGCGCGAAGGCGCCATCGGCTGCGTTGGCCGCTTCGAGAAAGCATTGGAAGCCGCAATCGACGGGGACGTGCTCAGGCTGAAGTCCTCGCGCGGGGACAGGATCCTGGTCTGGCGGGGAAATCCCTCCTACGAAAAAAGGCCCGAATCGCTCGAGGCCGGAGCATGGGCCCGGCCCCTCGCGGGGCTGCTCGGCTCCTACCGGGGAAAAATCGTCATCCAGCTCATGGATGGGACCGAGCTGCTGGACGAGCGCGTGCTCACCATCGAGCCGGGGACACCGCTTAGGACGAGCCCGGCCGAGAAGACGGAGCCCGCGGCCACCGCTCCTCCGGGGATGGTTGATGTCCCCGGCGCCGACTATGAATTCCGCGTGAACAAGGCCGATACGTTCATTCCCCTGCCGGATTTTTCGAGGCCGCGCAAGGTCGCGGTGGATCGTTTCTTCATGGACGCGCGGCCCGTGACCAACCTGGATTTCAAGCAGTTTCTGGATGCCACGGGATACAGGCCCGCCGACGCCGCGAACTTCCTCAAGCACTGGACGGGCGGGAAGATCCCGGCCGGCCAGGCCGATTATCCGGTCGTCTACGTGAGCTTCGAAGACGCGAAAGCTTACGCCAAGTGGGCCGGAAAGCGCCTTCCCACGGAGATCGAGTGGCAGTATGCCGCCCAGGGCACGGACGGCCGGACCTGGCCGTGGGGGAAGACGTTCACGAAAGGGGCGTGCAATGACGGCCTCGGCCGGGCCACGCCTGTCAACGCATTCCCCCGGGGGAAAAGCCCGTTCGGGGTCCTCGACCTCGTCGGGAACGTCTGGCAGATGACGGCCGACGTTTACGATACGTCAAGCTATACCTACGTTATCATCCGCGGCGGCAGCTTCTGGGACCCGACTTCGAGTTCCTGGTACCTGAAGGGCGGCCCGCAGCCCTTGGACGAGCACCAGGTGCTCCTGCTCGTGTCCCCGGGCTTCGACCGCAGCCCGAACGTCGGATTCCGCTGTGTCAAGGACGCGACCCGCTGATTCTCTTAAGAAAGAGGATTGCGCGGGAGGGCCGAAGGGGAATGGCCGGAACGTCATGTGCGGCTTAGCGCAAGACGCACTCTGGAGTGGAGGCCATCCCCGAGGCCCTTTCAAAGACGCACAGTCACGAGACCCGTCCGACCTTTCTTGAGCCCGGCGCGAGCGCTGTGTATAATGGGCTTTTCAATCTCCCTGGAGGTGACGGCATGCCGAAAAAAACGTGGCTCACGATCCTCTTCCTGTCAACATTCGCCCTGTCCCTTTCGGCGGCGTTCAAGAAGGAGGATGTCAAGGTCTACCAGCTCGCGAACGGGCTCAAGGTCCTCCTCGTCGAGGACCATAACATCCCCAACATCGCCCTCTACACGTTCTTCCGCGTCGGTTCCCGCAACGAGCGGCCCGGCCTAACGGGCGTGTCCCACTTCATCGAGCACATGATGTTCAACGGAACGCCCAAGGTCGGGCCCGGCGAGTTCGACCGGCGCATGGAATTCCGCGGCGGGTCGAACAACGCCTATACGGCGGACGACATGACGGGCTACACGGACTGGTTCCCGGCCCCGGCCCTCGAAGCCATGATCGACATGGAGGCCGACCGGATGCAGGGCCTGGCCTTCGTTCCCGACGTCCTGGAGTCGGAGCGGGGCGTCGTCGCCTCCGAGCGCCGGATGGGCGTTGAAAACAACAACGACTCGATCCTCAACGAGAACGTCCGGGCCACCGCCATCATGGCCCACCCGTACCACTGGGACGTCATCGGCTGGATGAGCGACATCCTGAGCTGGCGCCGCGACGAGGTGATCGCCTATTACCGCACATACTACGCGCCGAACAACGCTATCCTGGTCGTCGTCGGCGACTTCGAGCCGGCCAAAACCCTGGGCCTCATCAAGAAATATTACGAGCCGATCAAGGCCTCGATCGCGCCCCCCTCCGTTTCGACGGTCGAACCGCCCCAGATGGGGCCCAAGAGCGTCCTCATCCGGAAAGAAGCGCAGGCGCCGTCGTTCATGGTCGTCTGGCACGCCCCGAACGCCAAGGATGCCGATTTCCTGCCGCTTTCGATCCTGGCCAAGCCGCTTCTCCAAGGCGAGAGCAGCCGCCTCTACCGGCGTCTGGTCCGCGAAGAGCAGCTCGCGATCCGCGTCGGGGGCGGAGCGCAGGAGACCATCGACCCCTTCCTGTTCACGATCGACGTCAAGCCCCGGCCGGGCGCCGACTTCGACAAGATCGACCGGGTTATCGAGGAAGAACTGGCCAAGATCAAGAACGAGGGGATCACGCCGAAGGAGTTCGAGAAGGCCATGAACATCGTCCGGAACGATTTCTACATGGGCCTCCAGACGATCTCCGGAAAGGCCAACCAGCTCGGCGCCTATGAGCTTCTCTACGGCGATTTCGGAAAGCTCTTCACCATCATGGACGATTACGCGGCCGTCAAGATCGAAAGGGTGAAGGAGGTCGCGAAGAAATATCTCACGGAGAATAATAAAACGATCGGGAAGCTCGTCCCCGAGGGAGGTGCCAAGTGAAAAAGCTCGCCCTGACAGGTTTCGCGCTTGTTCTGGCCGCCGTCCTGGCCGCCCCGGCGCCGCTCGCCGCGGCCGCCCAGCTGCCGGCGCCGGAAAAGCTCGTCCTCAAGAACGGAATCACGGTCTATTTTCTCAAGAACTCGGACCTCCCGATCGTCAGCTTCCGGATGGTCGTCCGGGGCGCCGGGTCGGCCTTCGAGCCGGCCGCGGCCGAAGGCGCGGCCAACCTGGCCGCGACCCTGATGATGAAGGGCACGGCCAAAATGGACGCGGACGCCGTCGCCGAAGCCCTCGATTTCATGGGCGCCAGTCTCGGCATCTCCGCGGCCGACGAGTACGCCCAAGTCAGCGGCGACAGCCTTTCCCTGCACTTCCCGCGCCTCATGGAGATCGCCGCGGACTGCCTCACGGCCCCCGCCTTCAAAACCGAGGAGTTCGCCAAGGAGCGGGCCCGGAGGATCGACAGCCTCAAGTCCGCCAAGGACAATCCAGGGGCGGCGGTCCGCTATTACTTCCAGAAGGCCTACTTCGGCGGCCACCCGCTCGGCCACCTGGCCACGGGAACGGAATCGTCCCTGCAGAAGATGACCCTTCAGGCGGTCAAAGACTTCTACGCCCTGCATTTCCGGCCCGACACGGCCATCGCGGCCGTCGTCGGCGACATCGAAAAGGACAAGCTCGTCGCCCTCCTCGAATCGACGGTCGGCCGCTGGGCCAAGCCCGCGAGCGCCGCGCCGTCCGACGTCATCCCCGCTCTGCCGCAGCCGAAGGGCAAGACACTCCTCCTCGTCGATAAGCCCGACGCCACCCAGGCCTATTTTGTCCTGGGCGCGCCCGGGTACGCCATGGGAGACAAGGTGACGCCTCAGGCCGCGGTCATGAACACGCTATGGGGCGGACGGTTCACCTCCTGGCTGAACACCGAGCTCCGGATCAAGCGCGGGCTGACCTACGGCGCTTCGAGCGCGTTCCGAACCTGGGTCGCCGGCGGGATTTTCACGGCCAGCTCCTACACGAAAAACGACAAGATCGGCGAGATGCTTGACAT
Organism: Candidatus Aminicenantales bacterium; assembly: GCA_049513915.1. Lineage (GTDB taxonomy): Bacteria > Acidobacteriota > Aminicenantia > Aminicenantales > Saccharicenantaceae > DATKJS01. The sequence continues at coordinate 128,920 of JBEKVN010000013.1, forward strand.
CACGTTCGGCCTCCTCGGGAAGGGCGCCAAAGAGGGGTTCGCGGCCACGGACATCGAGAGCAGCCGCAACTATATCCAGGGGCAGTTCCCCCCGACGCTCGAAACCAACGCCAGCAAGGCCGGGGCCTACGTCCGCGTGGCCTTTTATAATCTCGGCTTCGACTACTACGACAAGTACCTGGCCGCGATCGGGAACGTTTCCGTCGAAGCAGCCAAGGCCGCGGCGGCGGCCCTCCTGCCGCAAGACGATTACGTCCTGGTCGTCGTGGGCAAGGCGGCCGACATCCGGCCCCTGCTCAAGAAATTCGGGACCTGGCAGGAAAAGAAGATCACGGACCCTGATTTTTAGTTACCGCACGGGAATATTTGGTTCCCGGTGGGAATTCCCGTCAGCGCGTTTGCGCTCCGGAGAGGTCGGGGGTACAATTTAACCTCAGCGGTATTCCGCTCTTGAGGAGCAGTCATTCATGAAAAAGACCGTTCTCCTGGCTCTGGCCGTTTCGTTTCTCGTCCCGGCGGCTCTAAGCCCCGGCCAGGCCGATAAGGTCTCCATCCGCTTCGGTCCCCAATCCGGGGCCGCCTTGACCTACTCCATCAACGGCCAGGTCAACGTCAGCGGCAAGGACTTCTTCGGCAAGGACCTGACCCTGGACGCCGACGCCCAGGGCGAGATCCGGCTCAGCGTGATGAATTCATCGAACGACTCGGTCCTGGCCGGCCTGACCACCCCAGGCATCCAGGTCCGGGCCCAGCTCCCCGACCGGACGCAAACCCAGACCCTCAAAACGCTCGAGGGGAAATCCCTGGAGGTCTCCTTTAACCGGACCGGCAAGGTCATGGACATCCGCAATCCCGAGGCCCTGGCCCAGGAAAACGTGCTGAACTTTTCCATCCCCCAGATCCTCCGCGACTATTTCCCGGTTTTCCCGGCCCAACCCGTCGGGCCGGGGGACCAGTGGCGCGAAAGCCGCCGCATCACCCTTCCCTTTCAGGGCCTGGAGCTCCAGGTCAACCTGATCATCGAATACACGCTGAACGATATCCTCCCGTCCCCCGACGGGCGGAGGGCGGTCGTCTCGGCCGTCTACACGGTCAGCGTCTCCGGGTCCCGGGACCTGGGCGAATCCATGGGCGTCTTCGAAGGCCAAGGGTCGGGCACAGGATCCCTCGTCTTTCTCATCGACCGAGGCTATTTCACCGAATACCGGCTGGACCTCAGGACCGAGGCCGCATTCGTGATGAAAAAGGGCGCCAAGCGTCTGCTCGATATGCCCTTTTCCTTTTCTCTCCTGGCCGACGTCAACCTCATCGGCAACACGAGGCCGTGAGCGCAGGCGGAGCGGCGCGCCGGACTTTTTTCCCCAACCACTTGAATTTCCGGAAAAATGGGGGTATCATTTTTTTTTACATCAGGAGAGGCTCGATCCTAACCGATCGGACCCGGCAACCTGGGGCGGACACCCGAGGTGCTCACTCGCCAGCGGCGAGGATGTGGTCGCGAAAGCGAACGCGGCAACCAAGTGTCCAACGGCCGACAAACCCGCCTTCCTGATGATAGAGAGGTGGGTTTTTTTGCGGCCGCGCATTGACCCGCCGCGACCCCACCTCCCCTGACCGATCTCCGAGACACCCGGCGTTCCGGAAAGGAGGCTTCGATGGCCACCGATTTCGTTTTCACTTCGGAATCCGTGTCCGAAGGCCATCCCGACAAGATGGCGGATCAGATCTCCGACGCGGTGCTCGACGCGATCCTGGCGCAGGACCCCGACGGCAAAGTCGCCTGCGAAACGATGCTCACGAAGAACGTGGCGATCGTGGCCGGCGAGCTGGGCACCGACGCCCGCATCGACCCGGTGCAAATCGTGCGCGACGTCGCCCGGGAGATCGGGTACACGGACGCTCATTGCGGCTTCGACCACAAGACCTGCAAGGTCTTCACGTATCTCGGCCGGCAGTCGGCCGACATCGCCCGCGGCGTCGACCGGAGCGGCGGCGAGATCGGCGCCGGCGACCAAGGCCTGATGTTCGGATACGCCACCGTCGAGACGCCCGAGCTCATGCCCCTGCCGATCCGCCTGGCCCACCGGCTCGTCGAAAAGCAGGCGGCGGTCCGCAAGGCCGGACTCCTGCCCTGGCTCCGGCCCGACGCCAAGTCCCAGGTGTCCGTCCGGTACAAAAACAAGCGGCCCGTGGCCGTCGAGAAGGTCGTCCTGTCGACCCAGCATGACAGCGAGGTCAAGGACTCGACGATCCGCGAAGGTGTCATCGCCGAGATCATCGAAAAAGTCATCCCGGCCGAACTCCGGCGGGGGAACGTCGAATATCTTATCAACCCGACGGGCCGGTTCGTCATCGGCGGCCCCGTCGGCGACACCGGTCTGACCGGCCGGAAGATCATCGTCGATACCTACGGCGGCAGCTGTCCCCACGGCGGCGGCGCTTTTTCCGGCAAGGACCCGACCAAGGTTGACCGCTCGGCGGCCTACGCGGCCCGCTATATCGCCAAGAATATCGTGGCCGCGGGCCTGGCCGACCACTGCACGGTCCAGCTGGCCTACGCCATCGGCGTCATCGAGCCGTTCTCTCTCATGGTCAACATCCACAGCGGCGGCCGAATCAGCGAGCGGCAGATCGAAGAGGCCGTTCGCAAGATTTTCCGGCTGACGCCCAAGGGCATGATCGAGATGCTCGACCTCCGGCGGCCCATCTACCAGAAGACGGCGGCCTACGGTCACTTCGGGCGCGAGCTCCCGGAATTCACCTGGGAGCGGACCGACAAGGTTCAGGAGTTGCGGGCCTATTTCGGCTACGAGAGCCTGGACGCGCTCAGCCGATCCTGACCCATTTCGCGGCCGAAGTGAAATAGAGCCCGGATTCTTTGACCCGCTGGCCGGTGATCTTCTCCCAGAATCGGCCGTAGAGAGCGACCTGCGGCCGGTAATAGTCCACGAGTTCGCGGAGGGCCGGCCTGTCCTCTCCGGCATCCTTGTCCTCGGGGCCTTCCGCGACACGGTCGGTCTTGTAATCGGCGATGACCCATCCGTCTCGTTCGAGGAAGGCCAGGTCGATGGCGCCCGAAAGGACGAGCGGCGCGTTCTTGACCGGAGCGACAGGCCTCGCCCCGGCCATTGAGACCAGTCCGGCCCGGCTGGAGAGTTCCCCGTAATCCGGGTCTTCCGGTCCCACCTTGACCGCGAAGGGGGTCTCAAAGAACTTTGTTTCGGCGGCCATGGCCCTGGCCCAGAATTCCGAGGAGATGATCTCCCGGACAAGGGCCGCGAGTTTCTCATCCTCCCCGGCGACGAGGTGCGTCGCTTCAAGCGCGTTTCGCGCCAAGAGCCTGAGCGTAGCGTCGGAAATCACGAGCGTTCCCTTTTCCGGCGCGCCGTCCCTCCCGGCTTTACCGAGGACGTTCATCATCATGTGGACCGCGGTCCCCCACTTCATGCCGAAACCGCTCGCCGGCCATTCCGGCGACGACCTCTCCCGCCTCGCAAGCGAGGTGACGCTTTCGCGGAGATAGCCGGCCCGGGAGGCGGCCCCCCTCCTCGCGAGAATGCCCTCCCTTACCTTGGCGACCTCGCCCGGCTTTAAAACAAGCTTCCCGGCCCGCGCGGCTTCGCGCTTCTGGTCCGCCTCATGCCCGGGCCCCGGCCAGGCAAGCTCCGGGATATCTCCCAGCCAACCGTCGAGGGTCCCCCAGGCCTTTTTCGCCCCGAGGTCTCCTCCATACGTGCTCACGACCAACATGTCCCCGGCCCGGGTGGCCGCGACGTACATGAGCCTGTGCTCTTCGGCCTCGGCATACTTCTTTTCTTCCTCGACGGTCTCCGCCCATCCGGCCGGTTCAGAGATGGACTGTCTCGCCCATCGCAGCTTCTTTGAAAAAAGAAAATGGCCGCGCGGTCCGGGCATATCTCCGGCCGAAGCGGCCCGCCGGCTCAAGACCGGCCCCGTGAACCTCACGATGTGTTTGTCCGGCTCGGGCCGCCTCCGGCCGGCCGGATTGGCCAGGATCACGACCGGCGCCTCGAGCCCCTTGGCCTTATGGAGGTTCATGAGGCGGACGACATCCCGGCGGCCCGGCGTGAGGTTCATTTCCCCGAACGTATCAAGTTCGATCCACTCCGCGACGAAGTCGGCGACCGCGGCGAAAGACGTCGTTCCTTCGGTCTCCAGGGCCCGGACGACCTCGACCAGTTTGAGGACGTTTCCGGCTTGGCCCGGCCCGTCCCCGCCGGAGGAAACGAGGTAGTTGAGGAGCCCCGACGCTTCGAGGACCATCTCCAGGACGTTCGAAGACGCGTACCGCTTCGTCCATGCCCACCAGTCCCGGAGCGTCTGGAGGGCGCGGCGGACCTTGGCCGCCGCTTCGCCCCCGGGCGCGATCTCGCCCGTGAAAGAGAACGTCCCGCCCGAGGCGCTGAAATCCAAGAGTTCCTGGTCGCTCACGCCGAAGAACACGCCCTTGAGCACGGCGGCCGCGGCCACGGGATTGTCGGGAGACTTCAGCGCCAGAAGAAGCCGGACGACCTGGCCGATCTCGTCGCTCTCGGAAAAGGCGGCGCTTCCGGAGATATCATAAGGGACGCCCGCCGCGGCCAGGGCGCGGGCGTAGATGTCCATATTCTTTCTGTAGCGGAAGAGGACGAGGAAGTCTTCCGGCCTGGCCGGCCGCGCGCCCGTCCCACGCTCTTCGACTTTGAGGTTCCCGGCGCACGCCCAGGCCACGAACCCGGCGATCCTGGCCGCGTCGAGCGCGGCGATGTCTTCTCCCCTGTTCCATGCGACCTTGGGGATCGAGATTTTGAAAACGCCCTGCGCCGCGTCCGCGCAGTCCGGCCGCACGGCGTCGAGCCGGGCGAAGCTGGCCTGATACCCGTCGGCCCCGGCCGGGAACGTGCCCTCGAAGATCGGGTTGACCCAGTCGGCGATGCACCGGAGCGACCGGAAGTTCGCGGTGAGCGGGAGGACCTCTCCGCCGCCCGCTTCGATGCGCCGCTTGACCAGGTTGTAGATGTCGATATCGGCCCGCCGGAATCTGTAAATGGATTGCCTCGGGTCGCCGACGAGGAAAAGGCGTCCCGGGTCGGGGACGAGCCTGGTCCAGTCCCGCTCGCGAATGTCCCTGCCTGTGATGTAGAAAAGGACTTCAGCCTGGATGGGGTCTGTGTCCTGGAATTCGTCAACCAGGATTCGCCGATAGCGGTCCTTGAAATACTCCCGGACCTCGGGATTGTCCCGGAGGAGCCCGGCGGCGACAAGAAGTTGGTCCTGGAAGTTGAGTCTGGATTTTTCGCGGCGCCGGGACTCGTAGAATCTCACGGCCGGCCGCAGGAAGGCCAGGGCCTTGTCGTGCCGGTATTCGCGCCAGGCCCGCAAGGCCGGGGCCACGACGTCCTCCCGGAAATCCTCGAAGGCCCCCTCGAACGCATCCGCCGCGGCTTTGTCCGGCCAGCATTTTTTCTTGACGTCCGGGCTCCGGTCCATGAGTTCCAGGCTCTCCATGAGAAGAACGGGGTCCGTGAAGCCCAGCCGGCCGCGCCGACCGAACAGACGGCGCATCAGGTTCTGGAGCTCGTCCCGGCCGGTTTCGGGGCGTTCGGGGGGCACCGCGACGGCGGCCCGGCCCAGAAACTCCTCGAGCTCTGAGCGGAGGACCGCGAAGTTGGGGGGGGCCGAGCGCCCGCCCGCGGGTTCGACTTCCGGGTAGAGCGAGAGGCTTTCGAAGGCGTCCCGGAGGTCCGCTGGGAAGAGACCGACGTCCTCCATGGCCCGGAGGACGTCTTCGGCCTTGAGTCCGGCCTCGATGAGATAATCGTGCCAGCACGTCTCCCGGAAAAGGGCGTCATCGAGGTCTTCCATCTCTTCGAACTCCGGGTCGATCCCGCACTCGACGGGACGTTCGCGGATCAGCCGGGCCGAGAAGGAATGGATAGTACCGATGAAGCCCTGCTCGAGGTCCCGGAGCGCGGCCCGGAGCCGGTCCTTCTCTTCCCGCCCGAAACTCTTTTCGTCCGGGCGGAGGCTCCGTTCGAGGGCGAGCTGGAAACGGCCCCGGAGCTCGGCGGCCGCCTTCCGCGTGAAGGTCACCGCCGCCAGGCCCTGCATGGACGACCGCCCCGTGGCGATGAGGGCGATCATCCGGTCGACCAGGCTCCGCGTTTTTCCCGATCCCGCTCCCGCCTCGACCAGAAACGTGGTATCCAGGTCCCGAACGATCCTGTCGCGGGCATCCTGATCGACGGGCTTAGTCATACCTTTTCAACCTGTCCAAGGCCTCGAAGACCTCCGGGTTGGCCTTGACTTTCCGCTTGGCCTCCTCGGGCGAGCCGCCGCAGACCGGCGCGAAATCGCAGAAATCGCATTGGGCGTCGGGCCCGGTCACGAAGCGGCCTTTGGCGACCAGGTCGAGAATGTCGTTGAGGAGCATCCGGAACGCCTGCCGGTCGAATTCCCCGACGGTGATCTCCCGCCCTTCGCCGCGGCGCGTCGGGAAATAGTAGCCGCTTTCCGTAACCCGGGGACGCAGGTCCGTTTTCTCCCGCTTGAGAATCTGCTCGGCGGCCAGGGCGTAGAGCGCGTGCTGGATGACACGGCCCTTGCCGAACGAACGGAAGCCCTCGTAAGGCCTGTAGCTCCCCGTTTTGTAATCCAGGATCCGGTAGGTGCCGGGCCCGGTCCCGTCGATGCGGTCGATGGTCCCCCGGAGGACAAATGACCTTTCTTCGCCGAGGCCGATCTCGACGCCGCTGAACCGTTTCTCGAAGAGGAGCGGCCGGTCGCCGGCGTCCCGGCCGGCTTCGACCCTGAGAAAGATGCCCAGGGCCTCGAAGATGTCCTTCCGCTCTTTTTCGAAGATGCCCGCGGACGGAGGCGGGATAAGCTCCTTCCATTTGAGGATGACACCGTCGCCGGTTGTCTCCATGAGCGGAGCGTGCTTCGCCGCGTCGACCCTTTCCTTCTTTCCGCTGACCGCGGTCATGAAATCGCAAAGGATCTCGTGGATGAGACTGCCGCGCTGCATCGGGTCGAGCCACCGGGACCGGTCGAGTTCGAGCTCTTCGGGCGGCTCGACGCCCAGAATGTAGCGCAGAAAGTAGCCATAAGGGCATTTGGCCAATAGCTCCAGGCGCGAGGCCGACAGGGCGATCTCGTGGTTGATGACCGGATCATAACGGCTGCGGTCGATGCGGACGAGGCCTTCGTATTCAGTCAGAGGATCGCCGCTCCGGGCCTCAGCCGCTTCGAGCCCGCAACGGAGCGAGGGGAAGTTCTTCATGACGGCATCGACCCCGTCGAGGAACCGTCCGGCGCGGGCGAGGCGGCCGAACCACCAGTCCCTCTCGTCGACGGCGTTGTCTCCGTCGTCCGGGAGGAAACCGGCCGGGTCCAGTCGTCCGGCCAGGAGCGCTTCGCTCTGGAAAGCCCGTTCGAGGGCCGAATAATCCAAGCCCGCATCGCCCCGGGAAAGCCGGTGGGCCTGGAGAAGAACGGAGGAGGGATACAGGGTCCGCTCGTCCATAATGTCGTATGCCGGATAGCTGAGCGTCACCCTCCCGCGGAGCGATGAGAGCAGGACGGCCATCGCGTAGAGATTCGATTTGAGGGCGTCGGCCGTGGTCGGCAGGAACGGGGAGATCGCCTCCCGCTCGGAGTCGAGAAGGACCGGGTCCTGCGGGCCGGGCCCGGGGAACGCGGAATCCGTGAGCCCGACGATAAACGTCTCGGGCCTCCCCGAAAAGCCCCCGGAGTCAAAGCTCGAGACATGGAGGTGGCCGGGGAGCGGCGAGGAGCTGCCGACGGATAGGGACGTGACCAGCGTGCGGAGCCGGTCAAGGGCATCGTCGCGGTCCAATGTCCCTGGAGAAGCCGGCCCCTCGCCCTCGCCCGCGGCCTTGCGCAGTTCGGAAACGATGACCTCGAGCGCCTGACGGTCGAGCTCGGACCGGAGCCGGACCTTCGTTTCGAGAGCCGTCCTGAGTCCTTCGCAGAGTCCAGGGAAATCCAGCTGCCTGCAATCGCCGGATTCCCCGGCCTCGGGAAAGAGGGCCAGGAAGGAGCCGACCGCCTCCGTCAACCGTCCGATCTCTTCGACGTCGCGCCGCAGGGACGCGATCTCGGCCGGGCTTCGCTCCTCGTCATCGCCGTGCGGCGGCCGGTCAAGGTCCGCCTCGCGGCCCGCTCTGAACCTCGTGAGACATTCGATATACCTCTCCCGCCCCCAGCCGATCATGGCCCGCCGCAGATGGAGGCTGATTCTCAGGGAAACAGATGAATCCTCGGCCGCGCCGGGGAGGAGTTCGAGGTCGCCGGCTTCCACGAGACGCGAGAGGTCGGCCGCGAGATAGTCGTTTTGGAGCCAGTCGGCCAGTCCCGTGAACGCCCGGCCGGGCGACGTGAACGAAACGGGAATGCCGCCGGCATACGTCAGGGGAAGCCGGGCCCGCTCGGCCAGGAGATGGAGGATCGCCGGGTAGGCGGGGCCGGGAGGGTGGATGACCTCGACCTCATCGAATCGGGTTTTGCCGGCGGCGATACGCCGGAGGATCTCGCGGCATTCATTCCCCGGTCCGACGGCCCGGAAGGATTTGAGCGTGCCGTCGCCGACAGGCGGCGACGCGGCCGCCGGGTCGAAGAGCCAGGGCAGGCGCTCGGCGTCCGATGACGGCGCGGCGGGCGGGGCTGGGGATCCGGGACCGGGCCCCCACCAGAGCCGCGGCTGGTCGAGCCCGGCGACGGGGTCCCGCGGGACGAGGACGAGCGCCGGCCCCGCGACGGCCTCGACGAGATCTTTTTCCAAACCGCAGAGGCCCTGATCTTCAAGGCACAGGTGCCAGGCCGCTCTTTTCGAAAGCCGGTCCGCGGCCTGCGTTTTCGTTTTTCCCCGCGGCGGCTTGGAGTCCCAACCTTCCGGAGCGGCCGGCCGCTCGGACTTGATCGTTTCCAGGGCGAAGAGATACAGCCCTGGGTGGTCCAGGATGTTCCTCTCCTCCAAGATTTTTTCGTAACGGCCGAGGAGAAGGGCAACGTCCCGGGCTTTTTCTTCCCTCTTGAAGGCCGAGGGAGTAAGGTCGACGCTTCGGACTTTGGCCAACCGGAGCGATTGGATAGCCCGGTGGAGGGCCCGCGCGACGCCGGGCGTGGGATGGAGCGTGCCGAAATATTCCAGCCGGCCGCCGCTCTTGAGCTCGCGGAAGAGGCCGTCGACGAGGACCAGGAGATCCATCTCGCCAGCCTGCTTTTTCCCGAGCGCCGCAAGCTCCACGGCCGCGACCTCGAGGGCCAGGGCGGGAAGAGTGATAAAACGCAGGTTGACCCACCCCTCCCCCGCCGCGGCCAGGGCTTCCCCGATCTGGTGCCCGATGGAGAAAGACGGGACGATGAAGATTTTCTCGTCCAGCCGGTGCTCCCGGCAGAAGGCCGCCAGGAACCCGATCATCGCATTCAAATGAACCCCCGTTTACTTCCGGTAGAGGTAGATTTTGTGAGGCCGGGGGCCGTCGCCCGGGATAACCTCCTGGGCCACGATACGGTCATCCCAGCCCGGGATCCGGTAGTTGTGGGAAACGATGCGCGTGCCGGGCTTGAGATCCGACTCGAAGAGAGGCTTCAGTGTCTCGAGGGATTCCGGCAGCAGGTAAAGCGCCAGAACCGTGGCGGGGACGATGTGGACCTTCGTCGCGTCCGCGCATATGAAGCGGACCAGGCCCTCGACGCCATCTCTCTTCGCGCCGGCCTCGCATTCCTCGACGAGCTTGGGGTCGATCTCGATGCCCACGCCGCGGGCCCCGTAGATTTTCGCCGCCGCGATGACCATCCGGCCGTCGCCGCAGCCGATATCGTAGACGATGTCATCGGGCCCAACCTTGGCCAGGGCCAGCATCTTCTCGACGATGGCCGGCGGCGTCGGGACATAGGGGGCCAGGTCGGCGGCGTCCTCGCGGCCGTGCGCCCCGGGGTAAACCCTGATCAGGCCGTTCTCATCATAGCGGAAGGAATAAGGCCGTCCGGGGAAAACCGTATAAGAGCTCCGGCGCGAACCGTTGTCGAAGGTGATCTCGACCGGAATCTCGGTCACGATCCGGTCGACGGACCCGACGGCCAGCTTGCGTGTCTTCGGCCGGCTCATATATGGGTTGGGCCCAATGACGTACTGGACGTCCTTCTTGGTGACGTTCCGCAGGGTTGCCTCCTGCCCGTAGACCACGGCAGGATGCCGCGGGTCGAGGATGACCCTGTTCTCGACCTTGGCGGGAGGGGTGATGAGAAAATAAGCCAGGACTGCGAATGCCAGAAGCCCGGCGGCCCGGAGCAGAAGTTTCTTTGCGCTCATCCTATCCACCAACCGCGAGGGGGACGGCACGGTTTCCTCTCAACGCGGGAAATTCTCGCCGCGCCCCGAGGTGACCGAGTTTCCTCCGATCGTCAGGGCCCACCTCCGAGATGCCTATTTCCTTATCGGGGTTTCCTTGACCGGCTGGAGCCGGAGGAGAACGGCGCCGTGACGGTTGACTTTCTCGGTGAACCAATTTTCGAACACCCCCCAATCGTACTGGCGCCAGGCGTCCCGGACCTTCCATTTTCCCTTGATCCCCAGGTCCTCCCAGCGGGCCGTGACGGTCGTTGTCGAATTTCCGCGGTTGAACAGTCCGACGGCCTTGGAGCCGTCTTCCATGTCCTTGGCCCAGACCTCGCAGTCCTTATCTTTGGAGACGGGCACGGCCTGCTTGCCGAGGGCGTCCTGGTTGACCTCGATGACCTCGTCGTTGCCGAGAAGCCCCAGCGTGAAATCGTCGAGCTGGGTGATGTCGCCGCCGAAAATGAGCGGGGCGGCGAGCAAGGACCACAGCGTCAAATACGTGTACTGCTCGTCCCCGGTGAGCGGGGCGGGGACGAGCTTGTCGTTCCAGAGAATGTAACCGACTAGGATGTTGTCCGGGTCGTTCCAGCCGCCGGGGCCGGCGAATTTCTCCTTGCCGGCCTGGCCGAAGCCGATCCGCGACATGGACGTCCAGAGGCTCTTGTCCTCGGGCGGGATGCCCAGGTCCCCGGTCGTCCGCCAGTAGTTGCCGCCGACCTCTTTCCCCCACTCCCAGACATCGCCCATGCCGTATTGGCAGAGGTTGTAGACCATGTCGCGGCCGACCTTGTTCAAGGCCTCCCGCATGACGATGTAGGGGTGCTTGAGGGACGGAAGTGCCTTGTCGATAGCGACCTCGCCATAGGAGCACCAGTCGTATTTCAGGAAATCGAAACCCCAAACGGCAAATTGCCGGGCGTCCTGCTCCTCGTGGCCGAAGCTTCCGGCGTAGCCGGCGCAGGTCGCGGGACCCGGCGAGATATAGATCCCGATCTTGAGCCCAAGCCGGTGGACGGCGTCACACATGGCTTTCATGTCTGGGAAGTTCTTGTTCGAGCGGAGATTGCCCGCCGCGTCCCGGGGCTCGCCGCCGATCGCCGGGTCGTCCGATTTGAGCTTGATGTTCCAGCCGTCGTCGATATTGATATAGGTGTACCCGTGGTCGGCAAGCCCTGAGGAAACCATGGCCGCGGCCTGGTCCCGGATCATTTTGTCGCTGATATTCGTGTAGGCCATATACCAGCTCGACCAGCCCATGGGCGGGGTCAGGGCGATCTGATCGCCGACAACGATGCGGAACGGCTTCTCCGAAACGCCGAGCGCGTTTTTGGCCCGGAGCTTGACCGCGTATGTGCCTTTTAAGCTCAGCGTTCCGGTGATCCGGCCGGTCTTGGCGTCGAGCATCAGCCCGGAGGGAAGGCCCGTCACCGAGAATTCCATGGGGCGGTCGCCTGTGGCGGGAATCGCATAAGCGAACGGCGCCCCGGGGCGGCAGCCGTAGATCGTCGGGCCGTTGATCCTCGGAGCCGGCGACGGCTTGGGGGTCAGACTGCGCCGCTGGGCTGCAAGAGGCGCGGCCAGGCAGGCGACCAACAGGGAAGAGATGATAAGGGCTGGAATTCTCTTGCGCGGGCGAACGGTCATGGGACACCTTCTTTCGTCGGCTTCAAGGTAATTCAGGTCGCCGGGAGAGTCAAGAGAGGCAGAACCCCTCCTGGCGCGGGCGCGCTTGGCAGGACTTGCGGGCCCGCTCAGAAATTCCAGCGGATCTTGTACCGCTTGAGCACGGCGTAGCCTTCGTCCGTTTCTTCGGAGGCATACAGGCGGCCTTTCAGGATGAACGGCTGAAGAACGGGGATGACAGCCCGGACAAGATATCTCCCCTCGGAATCGAACACGTCGAAATAATATCCCTTCCGGCCCGGAGGGCGCTCCCAACTCAAAACATAGATCCGGCCTTCATCGTCGGACACCAGATATCGAAAGGCGGGATAATACTTCGGAACCTTCAGGACATTCATCATCTCCGGGCGAGTGCCCTCCGTCCGTTCCTTCACGTCCTCCTGCACCACCGGGACGGGTTCCGGATCGAATTGGATTTTTCGGAGGAGGCGTCCGTTCGTGTCGTGGACTCTGAGCTCGGGCTTAACGGCGTGGCCGCAGACGACGCCGCCTCCGGGCAGAGGGGCCCACCGGAGCACCGGGAAAAACGGATCATACCCATCGCGGCCGGAGTTCATAAGGGGCGAGGATTCGATAACAAAAAGATCTTTGAACGCTCCGTCATACTTGTGAAGTTCATAGCGTCCTTCCGGGCCCATGTTTGCTATGCAATATCCGAAGTAGTTCCCGCGGGAGTCGGGCCATATCCCCATGAGGATCTGGCCGCCCAGGGAGATATCCCGGAGGTAGTTCCCGCTCGCGTCGAAAATGGAGAGCCGGGCCACATTGACCACGACGATTTCGTTATTCTCGTTGAAGCGGATAGATTGTGGATTCGGGAACTCTCCCGGGCCCTGGCCGGCCTTGCCGAATGTCTTGATGTGTTTCCCATCCTGGCCGAAGACCTTGACGTCCTTGTCCTTCCCATCCAGGACGAAGATCACGCCGCGGCCGTCCACGGCGATCGAAGTGATCTCGGCCAGCAGTGTGTCGGCGCTGTCCTGGCCGCCGACCGACAGGTCTTCCTCGAGAGAGAAGGCCCCGGCGCCGTACTGGGGCGAGCGGGGATTCTTGACGACGACGACGTCGCCCTCCTTATCGATCCTTCCCTTCCAATCGGGCTTCTTTTGGGGGAATGAGAGTGTCGTCAAAATACAAGCCAGCAAGCCAAAACCCAGGGATACCGAAAACCGCCGTCTCATGGGCACCTCCCCTCCGGCCATGCCGGACACGTCATATCGCCTCACAGGTTGGCCGCGCGCGCCCGCGTGGCATCCATGTTGGCTATTGTCGGCGGTTCTGAGCTTTGGCCCCCCAGCCCATATCCGGCAAGAATTGTAAATCAGGGGCCGGAGCGCGTCAAGGCAGCGCATTGAACGATTTCGGCCGATCGTGTTATTATTATTGAGGGAAGGAAGGGCCCGCCGAATCGCGGGGGGGACAGTCATGATTCGGACGTCGCCGGAGCTTTTCGATTTCTTCCGCAGGACCCCGCGCTTTCGGCTCCGCGTAAGGTTGGTCCTAACCTGGCTGGCCCGGAAGAAGGAACGCTTCTCCTTCTTTCTCGTTCTTTCCCTCATTGCCCACCTG
>JBEKVN010000014.1:0-102719 GCA_049513915.1 Candidatus Aminicenantales bacterium
GGCGAGCGCGTCGCGGTCCTGCCTTTCGAAAACCTGGGAACTGGTGATGATGCGTACTTCGCGACTGGCGTGACGGACGAGATCACGGGACGTCTCGCCTCGGTGCGTGGCCTTGCAGTCGTCTCGAGGACAAGCGCCTCCCAATACGCTGGAACGAGCAAGAGTACTCGGCAGATCGGTGGTGAGCTCGGGGTGAGATACCTTCTCACCGGCACCGTGCGTTGGGCACGCGGACAGGGCGCCACCGAGAGAGTCCGCATCACGCCCCAGCTCATTCGCGTCGCCGACGACACGAACCTTTGGACTGAGATCTACGAGTTCACGATGGATGATATTTTTAGGGTCCAGTCCGAGATCGCCCGCTCGGTCGCGTCGAAGCTCGGCCTCGCCCTACTCGAGCACGAGCCCGGCTCGCTTGAGGCCCGACCGACCGGAAGCATGGAAGCGTACCAGGCATTCCTGCGCGGCAGGTTCCTCGCTAGGCAGCCCCATTTCACGCTCTCGACCTGGCTTTCTGCGGTCGGCGACGTTGAGCGCGCGGTTGTCCTCGATCCCGGCTTCGCGTTGGCCTGGGCGGAACTTTCAAAGGGTCATTCGCGACTCGTCTACTTTCGCTACGACATATCTCCTCAGAGGCGTGACCGGGCGCTACATGCCCTGGACCGGGCCCGCGAGCTCGCTCCGGGCTCCCCGGAGGTGCGCCTGGCGGCCGGCTATTATCACCTATGGGTGGAGCGGGACCCCGTGGCCGCCCTCGCCGAGTTCGAGGCGGCATCCCGGGGAATGCCCAATAGCGTCGAAGTGCAGGGAGCCTTGGGAGAGCTGTTCCGCCTGCGCGGCGACTGGCCGCGGGCGATCAATGCGTTCCAGGCTGCCAGCTCGATCAGCCCGCGCGACGGCTCCGCTATGGTCGATGTCGCCGAGACATTATGGTGGATGCACCGTTATCCCGAGGCTTTTGAAGCAGCCAACCAGGCTATTGCGCTCGCCCCGGACCAGGCCTGGTCGTACCTTACGAAGGTGTTTGTTCTCTGGAGCTGGAAAGGCCGCGACGGGCTGGCTGAGACGCGTGCGGCCTTGGAATTCGTCCCCAAGGATCACGAGTGGGCTGAGTGGTCATGGTTCTGGCAAGAGGCATTCGAAGGGCGATCTGCCGAGGCCATAAAACGCATGGAGGCGGATCCGGACGACTGGATTCGCATCAAGATCCAAGCCGCCCCGAAGGTGCTTTTTGCAGCGGTCCTACAGAAGTCGCTCGGGGAGACGGAGCGCGCCAGGAAGGGATTCGAAACCGCGCTCCCATTGCTCGAGGCCGAGGTCCGAGCCACCCCCGAGGACGCCCGCTACCATAGTTCTCTTGGCGTCGCCTATGCCGGGCTCGGCCGGAGGGAGGAGGCCGTGCGCGAGGGACAGCGCGGTGTCGAGCTGCTGCCGGTCTCGAAGGATGCTGTATATGGCATACCGCATGTCATCGACCTCGCGCACATCCACACGTTGCTTGGAGACCCGGAGAAGGCGGTCGTGCAGCTTGAGCATCTTATTTCCCGGCAGGGCTGGATCAGCGTGCCCTGGCTAAGGATGGACCCACGCTGGCGCCCGCTACAGGGGAACTCGAGCTTCGAGACGCTGCTGGCTAAGTACGAGTTGAAGAAATAGCACCGGATCCAAAGGTCGGAGGTTCGAATCATCTCAGGCACGCCATTTTGTATTTCTTAGAACCCCTTCCCCGAGCGTGAACAGGATGTCGAAGGGCTGCTTCCAAGAAACGTGGAGGTCGTCGCCCCTGAGGGTAGCTCTGTCGACTACCGCGCCGAGGATGGCGGCTTTGCCCTCGAGGTCGGCCGCCTGGTAGATCTCCTTGAAGCCCCTTAGGAGGTCGATGACGGTCGAGCCCTCCTCCTTGTATTTCCTGTTGATGCGGCCCAGCTTCTCGATGTCGGCCTCGGGAACCGGGTCCCCCTCCAGCAGCCGCTCGGCCTGTTCCAGGGTCAGGCGCGTTCCCTCGATGTGTGTGGTGTGGTGGGCTTCCAGGATCAAGACGCGGCGACCCATCTCACGCACCCAGGCTTCGGACAGGGTCGCGGCCTCAAGGAATCCCCGGGCCCGCTCGATGCGGGTTAGCCTGGCGGTGATCCGGTTGGTGATCGTGAATGTGGGTTTGAAGATTTTCGTCATTCCACGCCTCTGAAATCCCTCACATACATATCAACCTATTGCGACAACGGTGGCCTCCCCGACATTGCAGTACCGGTCGGGGACGCAGGTGAAAATGACGATCTGGCATTCCTTGGCTGCTTTAGCCAGAACGGCACCCATGAGACGCAACCGTTCCGGGTCCGTATAACCCAACGCATCGTCCAGGATGAGCGGTGTTCCACCATCCTTCGCTACGATCATCGAGCAGGCCAAACGGAAGATCAGTGAGAGTTGCTCTTTGGTTCCACCGCTCAATGATTCGAACGGGACCGTGATCCCCTTCGATGTCCGAGTGGCAATCTGCAGGTCCTCGTCGATGTCTACTTGGAACGAATCATCGAAGACCAGTCGGCCGAGCCCCTCGATCTTCTCCTTGAGCGGAGCCACATACGCCCGTCGCGCCTTGTCGCGCTCTTCGTGCATGGTATCGAAGAGGCACTTGGCGGACGCGGCGCGCCGGAACAACGATTGGTTCTTCGTTTCGATCCGCTCGAGGTTGGTCTGCGACGCGTGCAACTTCTCGTGAAGACCTTCCTCCCCGTGGATTTTCAGCCGGGTCTGTACCTCGGTCAGTTCCGTTTGAGCTACATTCCGGCGATTCTGCGTCGTAAGCAGGGACCCCTTCGCCGTCTCGGCTAATGCCTTCACCCGCTCGGGGTTCTTTGCCTTCAGTGATATCTCGGCAGCGCGAACGCTGGCATCCTCTGAAGCCACGGCCTGGACAGCGTTCGCCAGAGCCGTCTCCAAAGCACCATCGGGAACGCCTTTTCTTGCCCGGTCGATGTTTTCGCGTGCTTGGTTGAGATCTTTGGACAAAAGGTCGAGTTGGACTCGCGATTCCTGGTGCTTACTGTTCAAGCCGTCCCTCACGCTTCGGGTGGTATCAAGAGACTCGCGAGCCGATTCCCACTGCCTGACCGTCTCCTGCTGTAACGCCTCAGCATTTGCCCGTTCCTTTTTTGCCGAATCGAGATCGGGGCAAATGGTGGGTTTCCGCACACGCTTGGCAAGATAGTCGGGCACGCTCTGCTGGAGACTGAGCAGTTTCCGCTCAAGTTGCTCGTAGGTCAGGTCTCGAAGGTTGTCTTTCTCGACCTGCTCCTTGCTTTTCACTTGCCGCGATGCCTCGCCTCGTTCCTCGAATGCCTTTCTTGCCTCGTCTGGACCGGCAACGCCCGCATCTTTACATGCGTTTTCAAGAACAAGTAGAGTATCCTCGATCTTCTTTTGGAGTCTTTCCGAACTGGAGCCCGCAGTTATCTCAATATCCAGCTTTCGCGGAAAGGTTAACCGCAAGCTGTCGGCAACGGGCAGGGAGCGATTGTCGCCCTTGTCAAGTGTGGTGTCCACACCGTCAATCATCACGCAGCATTCAGCCAAAGCATGAAGAAGAACGTGTGGCGCTCCCATCTCCAATTTCGCTTTGGCAGTCAACAGGTCCTTTTCCGCTTCTTGGATTGCCTGGAGGGTTCGGGAACTCACTTTGTTCCGCGCCAGCACCTCCTCCGCTTGGGCGGCGTTCTTCCTGGCTTGGTCAATGCGTTCCTTGCGTTCCCGGAGCTGATCAAGATGCAGTTTGTTGTTGTAGTAGTCGAAATCCGCCCGCCGTAGAGCGGCAAGAGCATCTGCTTCCTTCCTTTTCTTGTCGGCTTCATTCAATGCAGCTTGGGCCTTCTTGAAATCTTCCTCGGCTTGGCTCAACGCTGGAAGCGACATCGAATTGGACTCTTGAAGGTTCCCCTGGGCCTTGGTGGCCCTGACAACAGCGTCAATGAGACCTTGGCGTGCCTCCTTGTCGCGCCGCGCCACTTGCACGGACTTTTGCTCCGACTCCAGCTTGAGGCGAGCCGCCGCAAGGACGTTCTCCAGTGTGCCAATTTCCTCAAGTGAGGACGCGTGGGCAACGACCTCCGTCGTCAACTCGTCTTCGCGCCTCTTCAGTTGCCCCAATTCCCGCTGAAGGATTGCCGCTCTCTCTATATCTTGTTCGAGGTCGCGGATCTGCTGCTCGATCTCGGCAACCTTGGTTTGAGTATCCTCTTGCAGTCTGCGGGCTTCCTTGAGTTCCTTCCGTTCAGCACCGTTATCCGTGAAATAGAGGGCATATTCCTCCCGAACCTTCTCGAACAGCCCCTCTTCCCGCGGATCGGCGGGAAGACCACCCGCCGCCTTATCAAGCGCAGTCGAAAGCGATGTCTGTTTCGTCAGGATGGGTTGGTGGATGGCGTCGCCCTGTTGAATAGTCAATGCCTTCCATAGGTCAATGTCGAGGGTTTCACGGAGGATGGCCTCTGCGCGTTCATGCGCTTCACGCCCCGTGTGGTTCTCGGGCTTCGGCCGGGTGACCGTGAGCTTGGTTTCCGGCTTCTTGTGGAACCGCTTGAAGTAGGTGAATGCGTAGGGTCCGCTATCAGCCTGCAATTCGATCTCAGGCCCCTCGTCACGATGCACTGGCCGGATAGCCTTGACATTGCTGTGTTTGCTGTCATCGGGAAATTCAAAGAGAAGCCCGATAGCCTCGCCAAGACTGGTCTTCCCGACCTCATTTGGCCCCTGCACGAGCGTGATGCCAGCGGCACTGAACTTCACTTCGGATGCAGTTATGCCCCGGTAGTTGGCGATTCGGAGACGAAGGAATTTCATGCGGCTCCCCTTGCCAACCGGAGAAGAAGCATTAAGGCATCGCGGGCAGCAACACTTTCATCTCCACCCTGGGCGAGCTTGCTTCGGAGCCGTTGCACCGTTCCATCGGCAAAGCCCGAGAACCCGAGGTTGGCAAAATCTGCATCGTCCGGGACCACGATAAGGGCATCCTCTCGGACCTCGAACGCGCCAAACACATCGCTCGCGGCAAGAAGGTGGTTCTGCAGCACCTCCTGTAAGGTCAGAGAAAGCGAACCCACAAGAGTTAGCCGGACGACCGTGCGTTCTTTGTTCTCGATTTCTTCCAGGGCCTTCCGAAGCGCCTCTACGTCGCCGCTGGTATTCAGATCAATGCGATCACGTTCTATAAATCGCCACTTCCCGGTTTGAACCTCCTTTGTGGCTACACGGCCATCGCCGACCTCGACTACAAGGGTGAACCCCGACCGTGTTTCGGAGAAGTCCGTGGCTTCGGGAGTCCCGGAATACCAGATGCGCTCGCCGGTACCCACCTTGGTGAGGGAATGACGGTCGCCGAGCGCTACGAAGTGAACTTTCCCCTCGCCAATGGCGCGTTCGAGTGCGGAAACCGCAATGACCCCGGCGGATTCCCGGTCGGGCGTAAGCTGGTCAACGGCCCCGTGTCCCATGCAGATGCGTGTGATCCCGCTCGCTGGGGAAAGAGTACCGAGGGCTTCCTCTACCGGATTGGCGACCGGACGCTTGGACAGCCACGGTGCGCCCACCAGTTCCACATCGTCGGCAACCTTGAGTGGTATGGCGTTCTCCACGACGTGAACATGAGCGGGCTTCCGGTCAATAAAGGTGCTTGAACGATACACGGACGCGGCATTCAGCGGGTCATGGTTCCCTGGAAGGATGTATACCGGAACGGGCACGTCCTTGAGGGCCTCAAGCGCGCGGGCGACGGTCTTTCTGTCCACCTGATTCGACTCGAAGGCGTCGCCGCACACCAGCATGAACTGGCAATTTTGATCTTTGGCAACCCGCCCCATGGTCCGAATGGCATCGAAGCGCGCTTGGCTATACCTTTCCTGCGCGCCATCCGAAAGGAAATGACGGGTCATTCCCAACTGCCAGTCGCTCGTATGCAGAAATCGAATCACGGGTGGTTCCTCCAATCACTGTTTGCCGCTGGACGCGCCGCCATAGGTGTAGGTCGCGGCCAGCCCCTCAAGCGTCTTGTTATCCGTAATCACGTCATGAGGAATGAGCAGATACGTCCACGGCTTTCCGCCGTGCTGCTTCTCGTGCGTGGTGGCAAGGGCGCACCATTCCGCCGCAGCTTTGGCCTTGGCCAGCACTTCCGCGTCGCTCATCTCGTTTGCGGCCTTCGGTTCGCAGAGAAACTTCACCGTCTTCGTCTCGACCACGAAGTCCGGCTCGTAGGACGCCTCGCTCGCATAGTAAATCTGGAAGTCGCCCTTGGCGGGCTTGAACCACTTCAGCACTTCCTTGTCGTTCTCCAGAACCATGGCGAACCGTCGCTCCGAGTCCGAGTCAAACTTCTGGACCCGGTAGAGGCACTTCCCGAATCCGGCAAAGAGCATCTTGCGGATATCCTGCTTGTCGGACACAGGCGCGCGGAAGTCCCGCTCGGTTTCCCCGGCAGGAGCCGAGTAGTTGTTGGGGCGTAGCGTCGTGAACCCCTTGCTCACATGCGCTTCGTAAGCCGCCGCCTTCTCCTCGTAGTTTTCCTGCATCTGGGCATGGGTCAGATTGACCAACGCCTGCTGGTGGTATTGAAGGACGTTAAGGACCTCGTCCTCGTTCTTGAGGTAGGACCGGAGATGCGCCACGACTTTCCCGGCCAACTTGTAGAGCAAACCCGCGTGGTCGTCGTAGCAGATGTCGTTGAAATCAATGAGGCCGCGCACGAGGTAGTCTTCGAGCTTCGCCTCCGGTACGATACCGGTGCCGCTCATGAGCCGGTGCTGTTCGCGGCGGTGCAGTTCCTGGATGAGAATCTCGTTATCCACCGGCTGAAGACGGATGCCGGCGAGGTTGAGATTGAACTCCCGGTATCCCCGCGTCACATCGCCAACGGGCTGGACCGTGATGCGGGGGATATCAATCGAAAGCTCGTTCAGCAGCGTGATGGTTTTGGCCACGACCTCGGCCACGTTCACCGCTTCCGCGATGCCTTCCAGTTCCTGCTGTACCGGGGTGATGATCTCCTTCACCTTCTCGACGATCTGCTTTTGGATTTCCGGTTTGGTCAGGTCGGCGGAACGCGGCAGGTGCTCGAACTCCCGGCGGATGACCTCCAGCGTCGCCTTGGCCGCCTCCTGTTCTCTGGGGTTCTCGAACAGCAATTTGGGCTGCTTAACCCTGTACTCGTCCTTGCCCTCCGCGACGGCTAGAGGCTGAATGCGTTGTATGATTTCCGGCTCGGCAATCACGACCTTGGAACGCTCGTCGCTGACATAGACGACCTTCAGTCCACCCCGGATGACGGAGTCAGGGCTGTTGGCATAATCCACGATATCCTGGAACTTATCGTGCGAGACGATGGTTAGACGGTCCACCGCACTCACGCCGGTGCGTTTCCCGTAGGGCAAGCGCAGGCCGCGCCCGATGGACTGCTCCACCAGCGTCTTCGAGTTGGCCGCTCGGAGGGGGACGATAGTGTAGAGATTCGTGACGTCCCAGCCTTCCTTGAGCATATTCACGTGGATGACGATCTCCGTCGGGTTGTCCGGCTTCTCCACATTGATGAGTTGCTCAACGGTCTCGTCCCTTTCCTCGCCGCTCTGCTTGGAGTGAACCTGAATGACCTTGCCCTTGTACCGGCCCTCGAAAAACGCCTCGTCCTCGATGGCCTTCATGAGAGCGTCGGCATGCCCGGTATCCCGCGCGATCACCAGCATGAAGGGCTTGACGATGGGCTTGCCGTTCTCGCGGGCGTAAACCTCCAGTTCGACCTTGGTATTCTCGTGGATGCGGATGCCGTCCTCGAGCTTCAGCCGCTCCAGCCCGGCGTCATCGTAGTTTTTCGGATTGAAGTTCTCGCGTGTCGCCACGGCGGGTTCCTTGACGAACCCGTCCGTCATGGCGCTCGATAGAGGGTAAGCATAGATGACATTTTGAAAGGGCTGGGTGCCGCCGCCGCGTTCTACGTGCGGTGTGGCGGTGAGTTCCAGACCCAGAATGGGCTTCAACTCGCCGATGGCCTTCATGCCCGCCGAAGCCCGGTAGCGGTGCGACTCGTCCATGAGAAGCACGAGGTCGTCCAGCTTCGAGAGGTAGTCGAAGTAGCTCTGGCCGATGTATTCCTGAAGCCGCCGGAATCGGGGAACGTTGGTCTTCTCGGCTCCCTTGGGCGTTTCCGTGCTCGTGATCTTCGAGATGTTGAAAATGTTGATGTGGACGTTTGACTCGAAGAGACGTCCGCCCCGAACCCCACGCCCGCTCTCGTAGTTGTCGCCGGTGATAATCTCCGGCGGTTCTACAGCAAATTCAGAAACCCCCTGGAAGACGTACTTCGGAGTGTTGGGCGTGAAGTCCGCGATAAGCTTGTTGTAGATGGTCAGGTTCGGCGCGAGGACGAAGAAGTGCCGGATGCCCTCGGCCTTGAAAAGATACGCGATGAACGCGCCCATTAGCCGGGTCTTGCCCACGCCCGTCGCCAGAGCGAAGCAGAGCGACGGAAAGTCCCGCTCGAAGTCGGTGACCGAGGCGTACTCGGCCTGAACGGTCTTAAGCGCCTGGGCCACGTCGGTGTTCTTCTCCAGCGGCACAATGTCGCAGAGCCGTGCAAGAATCTCCAGCGAGTCGCGCTGGGGCGGCCGGAGGCTCAGGCGGTTGGCGATGGTGTTGATGTGCGGGTTCATTTCGCGCCTCCCATCTTAATCGGAGCGGACAGCGCTCTGACTTCGCGCCGTAGTTCGGCCCGGAGTTCAGCCACGCTGGGGAGATGGAGCTTGTAGCGACTGGCAAAGATGGTCTTTCGCTGATCCGCGCCCAACGTGTACCGCACCACGGCATCGTTCTTGTCCGCACAGAGGATCAACCCGAGAGTCGGACCATCGCCTTCCGTCCGACGTTCTCTGTCGTAGTAGTTCACATATAACTGGAGTTGCCCAAGGTCCTGATGCGTCAACTTGCCTGTTTTAAGGTCAATGATCACATAACACTTCAGGATAGTGTGATAAAAAACCAGATCAATGTAGAAATGATCGCCATCCAGGGTCAGCCGCTCCTGCCGGGCCACGAAGGCAAAGCCCTTGCCCAGCTCCAGCAGGAAGATTTGCAGGTTATCGATCAGCGCCTGTTCGAGCTCGGTCTCCACGAGTCTCGGCGATTCCGGCAGACCGAGAAACTCCATGATCACCGGGTCTTTGAAGACATCGGTGGGCTTCTGCACCTCGTGGCCCCTGACCGCGAGGCGCATCAGCCCCTTCTTATCCCGGCTCAAGGCCAGGCGCTCATAGAGAAGGCTGTTGATCTGCCGTTCCAGCTCCCGAGCGGCCCAGTTGTTTTTGATCGCCTCGATCTCGTAAAACGCGCGGGCCTCCGCCTTATCCACGCGCAACAGCGTCCGGTAATGCGTCCAGGACAGGTTGGGATGAAGCCCGCCCGGCTTCCAGGATTTCGCACTCACCGCGTGCGGAATGACCGCCAAGGGCATTGAGACTGTATCGCTCCATTCTCCACGCACTGCGTGGAGTTTTCTGGATGACAATCCGCGCGACGATTCTCCACGCACCGCTTGGAGAATCGGTGCACCTGAACACAATTCCGGGTACGACAAGTAAAATTGCTTCATGTAGAAGAGAGACTGGACTGAGTAGCCAGCGCCGTAATCCTTGGCGATACTGGCGGCCAGAGATTCGATCAGCTTCTTGCCATACTCCGCCCTTCTTTTCCCTTTCTGTTCCTCTTCCACAATCTCCCGCCCGATCAGCCAGTTTGCGACCACCTGGGTCGTGTTCACAGAGCGGGCCGCGGTGCTTCTTGCGGAATCCAGTATCTGCCGGATGCGTTCATACATCGGCAAGGTCAGTCTCGATATGCCTGATTCTCGTTTCATGGTTTCTTCTCCTGCGGCGGAAGGTCAAAAAGCGACGGCTGTCCGGCCGCCTCCGCTCGCCGCTCCGCCTTCGTCCTACCCTTCCTCCTCCTCTCCGTATCCGACTCCACCTGCCCAATCAGCGGTTCCTCCCGCACCGGCAGGTTCTGGATCTCCAAACTGTAGTCGTCCTTGCCCCATTCGCAGCGGTTCAGGACCGCCTTCGGGATCTTCTTCACCGTCAGGTTGGGGAACTCGTCGAGGTTCTTGACCCGGAATGCGCCGCACATGATGAGGAGGCTCCGGCCCTCGCCGACCTCGTCCGAGAGTTTCTGCAACTGCTCGCGGGTTAATGTCTGCGTGGTCACGTAGATGAAATCCGTCTCCGTGGAGTGGCCGTGCCGCCAATAAGCCGTGTCGCTCGGGGCGTAGGTGAAGCCTTCCAGTTTGCACATGGCCTCGGCCAGCATGGCCGGGTTGTATTCCTTGCTGATGACCCAGTTGCCGAACTCGTCCTTTTGAAGGAGCGACGGCCCAAGGCGGTAGTATCGGAATCCGCCGCCGGCTTTCCAGCCCACGGCCTCGGTGATGCCGCCCTTGTCCTCGCCATCAATCACCTTTTTCAGGCGCGGGATGATGTGGGTATGGCAGTGCTCGCCGAGTTCAACCATGATCCACCGGCGACCCATCTTGTGTGCCACCGCCCCCGTCGTGCCGCTACCGGCGAAGGAGTCGAGAACCCAGTCGCCGGCGTTGCTGGCGATGTGGACTATTCGCTGAAGGAGGGGTTCAGGCTTCGGGTTGTCGAAGACCGGCGCATCCGGCAGCAGTTCAATCAAGCCCTTCTTGGCGTCGTCATTGGTTCCTACCTCATCTGCCGGCCAGATAGTCTCCGGAGTAAGCCCTGCTTCGGAAGCACTCGTCAGGAACTTCTTGACACGAGGGACGCTGTTACCTGCAGGGCCGAACCAGATGTTCCCGGCAGCAATCTCTTCCCGCATGCGCTTCTCGGTGTAGAGCCAACATCTTCCCTTGGGTGGGTCGATGCTCCGTCCGGACGGGAGTCTCAACCTGTAAAACTGGGACGCGGTTGCGTGTCCCGCCTGCGCGTTTGCCGAAACGGACTGCCAGGGTCCTCGCGAGTCATTATCGGGGTTTTTGTAGCGCGAGAGAACATCCTGATCCATTTCGACTGCGTTCCTGACACCTTCAAAAGCCTCCTTGTCCTTGGCGAATACGAGAATGTAGTCATGGTTGAAGGAGAACACTCTGCGGTTCTCGCGTGACTTCCGCTTTTCCCAAATGATCGTGGCAACAAAGTTTACTCGGCCGAAAATTTCGTCACACAGCACCTTTAGGTAGTGCGCCTCATTGTCGTCGATGCTAATCCAGAGCGAGCCGTCGCGCGTCAGCAATTGGCGAAGGAGTTCCAAGCGATCGCGGAGAAGCGACAGCCACAAGGAGTGCTCGACTCCATCATCGTAGTGCGTGAAAGCCGAGCCGGTGTTGTATGGCGGATCGATGTAGATACACTTGATCTTCCCCGCGAACTCCTGCTCCAGCGCCTTGAGGGCAAGGAGGTTGTCGCCAAAGATGAGCCGGTTGTCGAAGAGGTCGTTCTTCCCGGTACGGAACGGCGCGTGGTGGGACTTCGCCGTGTCCTCGATGAGGATGCGCGGCTCCAGCTTCGGCCGGTTCTCCTTGCCGATCCAGGTGAGTTCCAACCTTGTCCTAATTCCCATAGTTTATCCCCAGCTTCAGCACGTACCGTGCGACGGCGACCTTTCGTTGAGATATCTCGGGTGTCAATGAGACTCCAAGTCCTCAACCAACTTCGATCCAAATATTAAGTCATCCCAAAACTGAGATTCAAATACCATTTCGGTAGGATGGATGCTCACGATTTTTCTGATCGCCGCGCGCATATACGATTCGACTAAACCATTCAATTGAACATGGCTCGTGAATGCCTTAGGCACTCTGGGGCGTGCACCATGAACTATCGCACTCCTAAAGCCATATATTTGTTTCATATTATTATATATTTCACGTTGTTCGATGTTTGTTTTACCAATGAGCTTGCCGGTTCTTAGTGCTATTCTATTCCCCAGTTCTCCTCTGTCTTGGCCGGTGTCCGACAGGAAGAGCGCCTCTGCCGCGATAAGCAAATCGATCGTTTTATCTTCTTCCATCTGACGCTCTGTGGCAAAACGTAGCCTTGATATTGCAATCCGAATTTGGCGATGTTTGGTAGCGCAGCCCTCAAGCTTTTGCCAGAACAAGACAAATGTCTGAAACTCGTTTGGCCCGAAATCCTGGTCAGCGAACTGGAGAGGGGTAGTTTCAGTCCAGACATGCCCTCCGTGTCCATTCCAATCATAATATTGGTGGACCATTGAGCCATGAGCCAGTGCCTCGGGCAGAACCGCTTTCAGCGCCGATAAGGCTATATCCGCTCGCTCTTCCAGATCACCCCTTTGTTTCCAATCAGAGTCAGCATTCGGAGGTTCGTCGGGGGCATGGATGGATTTCGATATATCGTACTCCATCCGAAGGTAGGCACTTGGTTTGTCGCCCTTGAGCGGATGATGTTTTTGAAGATATTCGTCGTACTTATTCCATTCCTCGGCAGATTCTGTAAGAGACGTCTGCACACCAATCCGAAAAGGTCCCTCCCGTAAATGCAGACCATAGAGTGGGATAATGAGTTCTGCTTTAATCTTATCGTTCGACACGAAATTATAGAGCTTATCCAACTCGGCGATCAAATGATCATGAACAATACTCATGGTTTCCGCATTATAGGCTCTACGTAGAAGATCAATGAAGATGCTGGCGTCACTATACCATGACGCTTTAATGCTCGATCCAATGAACTTGTCCAGGTGCTTGTTGAGCAACGGGTTCGTCTGAGATATTCGCAGAAATTCTTTGTATTCCGGGATCTGCAATAGCTCCGGGCGCAAGTTATCACTATATCCCCAGCGCCAACCAGCGTCCGGATGATTATGGTTTAAGGCCGCAAGAACAAGCTCCGCGGCTTGCAGTACAGCAGCTGTTACTTGGTCAAAGTCTGCCATAAGAGAATGTCCCGCTGTAACCGGTTGTAAAACTTGTCGGAGATGGTGCGTTTTGTCTGCCGCGACATGCGTGACGCAGGCGAGGTTTCGGTGAGAATTCGTAGCTTCATCCTCGGCCGATTCTCCTTGCCGATCCAGGTGAGTTCGAGTTTGGTCTTGTGCTTGGCCATACCTATTCCTCAAGTTCCGAACACTGTTTCAAAGATTGCCTCAAACTCCGAGGTGTCCGCGCCCCTCGGCCCCTTGTGCCCGGTGTCGCACAACGCCAGCGCTTGCTCTTTGGAGGTCACGGTATTGCAGAAGCACTGTGCTTTGGCGGGCTTGCTTTCGCCGGTTATTTCTGCGGGGTAGTAATTTTCAATAGTGCCTTTCTCCAACACGCAGACCCCATGTCCTCGGAGACCGGCAAGGAGCGCGCGTTTCTGCGATAGCAGAGTATCATTACATTGCCGAAGCGTTTCTCGCCGCCTCCAATATTTTTCCCATGCGAAAAACTCATCAACCGCTTTGGTCACATCCTCCAAGGACGCGTGGCCTGTCTTGTACTTTGCCTGCAACTCACGAGCCTTTTTCCACAACGCGTGCAAATCGCCTCGTTCGTGGGTATCCTTAACTTGTTCCGCGTTCGGCTCGGGCGCGCCGCCGTTGGCGTCAATGACCTTATCGACCGCCACCAGCAGTTCGTCGCGTTGGGTTTTGAGGTCATCAGCGGGATCAATCTGTCCGAACTCGGTTCCCAACAGGAAATCCAAGTCAGTCACTACCAAGACGCGTGTCTGGAATCGGCTGAAAAACTGCCTATATCGTCGGATGTTACCTTTGCCGCCGATGCGGGCAAAACGAACAGGCAGTTGGCCGGAGTCCCACGCGGGGTTGATGACATGCGCCAGATGCGGAAGGACGATGTAGTCGCTGTCGCCTTCGACCAGCACCACCGTTTCCGCGAAGAAGGCGATGTTGTTGTTTTCGTAACAGATGATCTGAAACTGATCCCTCGTATTGATGTCGCCCAAATCAATCGGGTCCGCCGCTCCGAATGGCCTGGGAGCGACTGCAGCATCCGTTTTCTTCCGCATCTTGATGAATGTCGTGGTGGACTGCGGCCCAAAGAACAGCGGCGAATGCGTGGTCACGACGACCGGGTGTTTGTAGGAAAAAGTACCCAACGCATCGAAGAGAACCTGCTGAGCCTTGGGGTGGAGGTACAGCTCCGGTTCCTCGAACAGGAGCAAGTGCCGAGGATCGGCCGTTGTCTGTGCCGCCTCATTGATAATCAACCCTGTCTTGCTGAGTTCGACATAAGACCGAAGAATGGCAAAAACGATGGCGCGACGAAGACCATCACCTTTCGAGTCGATCAAGCCGTCAACGCCATCATTGGCATAGATTAGAGCGGACGACAGGACGGCCTTCAGTTCAGGAGGCGGAATAGTGATGCGCAACTTCACGGTTTTGAAACTGTCTTGGACGAACCGTTCGACCGTCTCCTCGATGGTCTTAACGGGAACAAGCCGGTCGTCCTTTTCGGTGCCGTCTGGTTGAATGACACGATTCAGTTTCTTGTTGAGTTGTTCAAAGAGCGTCTTCTCTTCGGTAAGATGTGGCTCAATGGCCTTGAGCAGAATGCCAAGCACCTTGCCGAAGGGCGTGCCCTCGCTTGTTTTCACGTCATCTTTAAGGTCCTTGACCGCCGGAATGTAAATCGGTTCTGGCAGCATCGCAGAGATGCTTTTGTCGATGCCCGTAGGAAGGTCAACATCAGCGAGTGATTTCTGGTCGTCGGGCAGACTGTCAGCCAACTCCTGAATCTTGGCCTTCATGTCGCCTTGGTTCATAGCTGGGGTAACAACGTCGTTGAGTTCCGGGAACTGAGATACAACAGCCTCGACGAATGGGTTGCCCGCCTTCTTGCTCTTCACCAACTCGGCAATTTTGTCGTCGGAGAATCGCTCCTCTCTTGGGAGCAATTTGCGATATTTAAGTGTGCTCTTGCCGTCTTGTCCGTAAATCCGCACCAACGTCAACGCTCCATCCTTGACAATTGCCCTGATCCTTGTCCGGTGTTCCTCAGCCAATCGGTTGACGTCGGCATCCGTGATCTCGCTGAAAAGCACATCGATACGAATTGACTTTTCGGCATCGAACCAATGCGTTTTGGGCAAAGCGGAACCGGAGAAGAAAAGAGAAAGAGCCTGGAGCACGGACGATTTGCCCGAATTGTTCTCTCCGATAAGGCACACAAATTGCGACAATGGAACGTCAATCTCACGAAGCCCCTTGTAGTTCTCAATCCGCAAATGCGTCATTTTCATTGGCGTTACCTCTTGTCCGGGCTCCGTAAAGATTGGCGGCCATTCTCGGTTAGCCGGTCCTTCTGCTTGCTGCTGAGCGGCTTGTCCGGGATGGTGCGCTCAATCCAGCCTGCAAGCAGAAGCGGCTTCAGATGCGTCTTCAGGAAGTGAACGCGGTCCTTCAGCCCGGCGGCCGCCTGAAAGTCCGCGAAGGAACAATCCAAACGAGCCGCTCCCAAAACACGGGCGACTTGTGGGGTAACTCGTGGGGCGACTTGGTCGGTGACTTGAACGGTTAGTTGCTTCAAGTTGGCCTGGGCATTCGTGTTCATGCCAGCCTCCACCGGAACAAGAAGATGGTTTTTACCGCGTGCGTCTGATGAAGTTGGCCCTCGATGCGTTCGATGAGTTCGTCACGCTGGCCGTCAATCGCATCCTGGGCGTCGAACAACTCCCGCCGTTTTCGGTTGCGCTCGCCCTCCAACGACTTCAGCGTCTTCTGAGCCTCCAGTTTGTCTTTAAGCAAAGCGGCGAGCGCCGACGTTTTCCGCGCCTCGCGGATCTGTCGGTCGAGTTCCTTGATTTCTCGTTCCAAGCCCTGCTTGAGGTCGTCCGACCAGCGGTCTAATTTGAGAACCTCCTCGTCGAAGAACGGTCCGTTCCTTTCCTCTACCTGTTTCATCCGCGACTGCACCTCGCCCTGCCGAATGGAGGACAGGTCAAGGATAGAACCGGCAACCGCCCCCTCGATGGCGGCGGGCAACAGCATGAGTTTTCTGCAGGTCTCGTCGTCCAACGTCATTCCGTCATCGGTCTGTGCCGCAAAAACAAGGAACTCCTCCACGTCGAGCGACTCGACGGTCAGCTTGGACAGTTCGAGCCACCCCGAACGACCTAAGAGCGGCTTCAGGATGCTGACGACCTGTCCATGACCCGCGTAGTCCATCCGAAGCGAGGCGGATGGGAGGTTCCGGGCAATCGCTTCCTGGATGACACGAGCGGCAAGCGGGTGATCCTGCCGATAAAAAGTATCGCCGTTTTTCTCGGCCTCCTTCCAGTCGAAGTGATACCAGCCTTGGCGCGCGTGGGATCCCATGTACTGGAAGCGCGGACGCTCCGGCTCGAACTTGGCGTGGCCGTTAAGTTCGGTCCGCGTGAGTTCCAGGAGCCAGCGTTCCCGCTCGCCGAGGCTCTCCAGCGTCTTATCCCGGCGGACACGAAGCCGAGCGCTCACATCTTCGTCGAAGTTCTCAAGCAGAACCACTCGAGTCTGCGCCATGCGCGCTTGAATTTGCTCATCCAGTTCGGATTGTAGCTTGTCGAAGGCGATCTTGATCTCTTCCGTGTTTCGACAGGTCTGGTACACCAGGGCGATGCGGCGTTCAATGTCCACGCCGGATTCGAGCGCGCCGAGTACCTCGTCGCTTGCCCCAAAGACGCCGTCGAAGAGACGAAATTTCTCGCTCAGGATTTCGAAGACCCGTTGGTCCGCCTCGTTCCGGCGATTGAGAAAGTTCACGACCACCACGTCATGTTTCTGCCCATAGCGGTGGCAGCGTCCGATGCGCTGCTCGATGCGTTGTGGGTTCCAAGGCAGGTCGTAGTTGACC
This sequence comes from Candidatus Aminicenantales bacterium, assembly GCA_049513915.1. Lineage (GTDB taxonomy): Bacteria > Acidobacteriota > Aminicenantia > Aminicenantales > Saccharicenantaceae > DATKJS01. The sequence goes on from JBEKVN010000014.1 coordinate 16,853, forward strand.
ACCAAAGAACAGAACTGAAGATTCACGCCTTCGGCGGCCGCCTCCGTGGCGATGAAGATGGCGGCGCGCTCCTGGAAGTGCTCGACGATGGCGGCCTTGATATTCACCGCACGGGAGCCCGTCACCCCATCCTCGTCGCCGTGGCGTGAGCGCCACGCCTGGTAGATGACCTTTGACTGCGGATCGCTATTCGAGCCGTTCATCATGACAATCTGCCCCTCGTACCCGCTCCTCGTGAGCAGGTCAAAGAGGTATTGCTGGGTACGGCGGGACTCCGTAAAGATGACGGCTTTGCGCTCAGCTCCCAGCGCTTGGGCCTTTTCAAAGGCGGTCTTTAAGGCCGGAATAAGGGCGTCGCCCTTGGCGTTTGCCGAGATACGCCTTGCCCGCTCGACAAAGCGCCGCAAGTCCGCAATCTCCGCCTTCAGTTTTGCGGGATCGAACGAAGGCAGAGGCTCGGCGGAGGTCTCTCCGGTTTCCTCCTGTTCTTCTTCCAGTTCATCCTCAAGCTCGTCAAGCCCCTCGATGTCATTGTCGTCAAACAAACCCTCTTGGGTGTGGGACAGCGATTCAAGCCGGGAGGCCAGCCGCTCCAACGTATCGGCAATGGCGAACGTCGAGGACGCCAGGAGCTTACGTAGAACCAGCGTAATCAACGTCCGCTGGCTTGCCGGTAGTGCGAAGAGCTGTTCCCGCTGGAGGTATTCAGAGATGGCCTCGTAGAGTTCCTGCTCCGCGTCGCTCGGCAGGAAGTCCTGTGTTATCGGAACCCGCCGCGTGAAGGGGATGTACTCCACCACCTGCTTCCGCAATGTCCTGATGCAGACAGGGTGAAGACGACTCCGCAGATCGGAGTTACGTTCTGCCTCGTCGGTCGCCCGGGCAAACTGATCGCGGAAGGATGCAGCGTCTCCGAAAAGGTGGACATCGATGACACTGGCCAGGCCGTAAAGCTCCATCAGCGAGTTCTGAAGCGGCGTGGCCGTAAGGAGGAGCTTCGGAGAATGACCGACCGCGTCCGTGATGCTCCTGGCAAGTTTGCTGGACTTTTTGTAAACGTTACGCAGGCGATGGGCTTCGTCAATGACCACAAGATCCCAAGGGACGCGGCTCACCTCGGGCGACCTGGCGGAGGCGAAATGATAAGAGCAGATGACCAGCTTGTCCTGCGAGTCGAAGGGGTTGACAATTCCGCCCTCCCGTATTGAATTGAAGGCTTGGGAGTCCAGAATCCTTGTCGGCAGGTAGAACTTCGTCTCGAGTTCCTGTTGCCACTGTTTGCGCAAAGTCGCGGGCACGATGACAAGGATGCGTCGCTTCCGTTCCGCCCAACGCTGGGCAATCACGATACTCGCCTCGATGGTTTTCCCAAGACCGACCTCGTCAGCAAGGATGACGCCCTTCGTCAGCGGCGAGCGAATGGCAAAGAGTGCCGCGTCCACTTGATGAGGGTTTAGGTCTACACGAGCACCCGCAATCGACCGCGACAGCGCTTCAATCGTGCCGGTTGCCCCTCGCAACGTGAGGGCATGAGCCCAATACTGGCTATGGTAGTCGGTGGTCATTTCTTCGTACCGCCCTTCTTGTTCTCCCATCCGCCTCCTGGCTGACCTTACTTGATCATATTCCCGACCAAACTGCCTTTTCAATCCCTTCCCCCCTCTCCGCGCGTCTAGTGGGCGTTATCGGGCAGAGCAGAGGGGACACTCAAACCCTATTTAGCCCGTATTGTTATTTCCTACGATTTTACTTTGCAGGACCAATTGGGATAATCGTCGCCCTTATGCCTATTGTTCTCCCACTGAAGCGGTTGCAGATTGCTCAAGTCGTCTGTGCCACCCTTTGAAACTGGCATGATGTGATCGATTTCCCATCCCCATTGTTCTTGTTTGCCGTATTTCGACCTTCCAGCGAGTAGGTTGGGAATTGCGATTACCTCTTTGCGATGAGGTGACGATGAAGGCCACCTCGCCGGGGCTAAACGATCTTGATCCAGACTTGACGTGTCCTCGGCCCGTCGAATTCGCAGAAGCAGATCCCCTGCCACGTGCCGAGCTGGAGCCGGCCATCTTCGACCACGACCGTGACCGAGGATCCCACGAGACTGGCCTTCACGTGGGCCGGAGAGTTGCCCTCGGCATGGGCGCAGGGGAGAGTGTCGGGAACGAACGTTCGCAAGGCCATCAGGATATCGGCTTTGACGTCGGGGTCGGAGTTCTCGTTGATGGTCACCGCCGCGGTCGTGTGCGGCACAAACACAAGACAGGCCCCGTCTTTGCGCTCCGCCGCGGCCACAATCCGCGAGACCTCCCGCGTCAAGTCCATGATTTCTTCCCGCTTTTTGGTGTGGATCTCAATGGTATCCATAGCGACCTCAATAACTTAAAAAATTAGCGAAAAAGCGCTTGACAAGCCTTTTCGTTGGGTGTAAATTTTGGCCAGAAAATACAACATTTAGTATTTTTCTCCAAATAGCCACACAAGATATGGGATGGGAGCTGAGAGGCGTTTTTCTTTGAACATGACCTGTCAACGGCTCGATTTTATCATGTCCCCCGCGAAAACGATAGACGTTTAGTCCAGGAAGGGAAGGAGATTTTTCATGGTGAGCACGATCGCCCGGATCAAGAAGAGGGATGGGACCGTCACGGACTTCAACCAGGAAAAAATCACGAGCGCCATTCATAAGGCCATGCTGGGCCTGGGGATCAAGGAGCGGGCCATCGCCAAGACCGCATCCGACATCGTGACCTTCATGATCGAGGAGAAATTCGGCGGCTACACCGTCCCATCCGTCGAGCAGATCCAGGACATCGTCGAAATGGTCCTGATGAAGCAGGGCTACCACGACGTCGCCAAGGCGTATATCCTCTACCGTGAAAAGCACAAAGGCATCCGCGAGGCCAAGAAGACCGGGATCAACCTCGAACGGCTGATCAAAGATTACATCAACAACGCCGACTGGAAGGTCCGCGAAAACTCGAACGAAGGCGTGACGAGCTTTTCCGGCCTCAACGCCCGGGTCTCCGGCGAGGTCCTCTCCAACTTCGCCCTCAACCAGATCTACACCGAGCCCATGAAGCGGGCCCACGAGGAGGGCGCGTTCCACATCCACGACCTCAGCTACCCGATCGTCGGCTACTGCGCCGGCTGGTCTCTCGAGAGCCTCATCCGCAGGGGCTTCGGCCACGTGCCGAACCAGGTCCACTCGAACCCGGCCAAGCACCTCGACACCCTGACCCTCCACATGGTCAACTACATCGGCACCATGCAGGCCGAGTTCGCCGGCGCCCAGGCCTTCTCGAGCGTCGACACGTTCCTCGCCCCCTTCATCCGCCACGACAAGCTGAGCTACGAGGACGTCAAGCAGGATGTCCAGAAGCTCATCTTCGGCCTAAACGTCCCCTGCCGCTGGGGCTGGCAGACGCCGTTCTCCAACCTGACCTTCGACTGGACGATCCCGGACGACATGAAAAACAAGAAAGTCGTCGTGGGCGGCGAGGAACTCGACTCCTGCTACGGCGAATACCAGAATGAAGTCGACTGGATCAACCAGGCCTTCCTGGAGATCATGATCGAAGGCGACATGAAGGGGCGGGTCTTCACCTTCCCGATCCCGACCTACAACCTGAGCCAGAGCTTCGACTGGGATTCCCCCAAGGCCAACCTCCTCTTCGACGCCACGGCCAAGTACGGCATCCCGTATTTCCAGAATTACATCGGCACGAACATGAACCCGGGCGACATCCGGGCCATGTGCTGCCGGCTGAACCTCGACCAGCGCGAGCTCATGCGCCGGCCCGGCAACATCTGGGGCCCGGGCGACTCGACCGGGTCCATCGGGGTCGTCACCGTCAACCTCAACCGGCTCGGCTTCGAGGCGGCCTCCAAGGAGGACTTCTTCGCCCGCCTCAAGGAGCTCATGGTCCTGGCAAAGGACAGCCTCGAAACCAAGCGCGAGATCGTCAACAACATCATGGCCCGGGGCATGATGCCCTACACCAAGGTCTATCTCGGCCATTTCGACAACCACTTTTCGACGATCGGCGTCTGCGGCATGCACGAGGCTTGCGTGAACTTCCTGAAGAAGGGCATCGGCACGCCCGAGGGCCGCGAATTCGCCTTCGAAACGCTGATGTACATGCGGGACGTCCTCCGCCAGTTCCAGGAGGAGACCGGGAGCCTCTACAATCTCGAGGCGACGCCCGCCGAGTCCACGTCCTACCGTCTGGCCCGGCTCGACAGGCAGAAATATCCTCGGATTCACACGTCCGGCACGGAGAAATACCCCTACCTCACGAATTCCACCCAGCTCAACGTCGATTCCACCCGGGACGTCTTCGAGGCCATCCAGCACCAGGCCGACATCCAGGCGCTTTACACGGGCGGGACGATCTTCCACGCCTTCCTGCCCGAGGCCATCGACGGAGAGACCTGCAAGAAGCTCGTCCAGCGGATCGCCCAGACCAAGCTCCCGTACTTCTCGATCACCCCGACCTTCAGCGTCTGCATGAGCCACGGCTACATCCGGGGCAAGCACTTCAAGTGCCCCGACTGCGGCGAGGAGACCGAGGTCTACAGCCGGATCGTCGGATACATGAGGCCGGTCCGGACCTGGAACGACGGCAAGCAGCAGGAGTTCAACGACCGCACCCCGTACACGAAGATCGCATGAGCCGCGGATGGATTACTATCTCTTCACCTACCCCAATTGCCAGAAGTGCGAGCGCCTCAAGACGTCCCTTGCGGAGAAGGGGATGGCCTACGGCGAGTACAGCCTGGTCCAGCCGCCGGGCAAGGCCAAGATCAGGGAGTTCATCCGGTACGTCAAGCGCGATGAGAAAGGCTCGATCATCCTGCCCATCCTCCTCCTCAACGACCAGGGCATCGTGCGGGCCGTCCTGAACTCCGTCGAGGAACTGGACCAGTGGTTGAAATCAAAGGCCTAGAGAAGTTCTCGAGCCGGGACTTCCCCGGACATATCTCGTCGACGGTGTTCCTCGGAGGCTGCACGTTCCGCTGCCCCTACTGCCATAACGCCGATCTCGTGCTGAGGCCGGAGGAACTCCAGACGACCCCGGTCGACATCTTCCTCTCCTATCTCGACGGGCGGAAGGGCTGGCTCGAGGGGATCTGCCTCTCGGGCGGAGAGCCGCTCCTCCACGACGACATCGAGGACCTCGTGCGGGTCATCCGCGACCGGGGCCTGCTCGTCAAGCTCGACACCAACGGCTCGTTCCCGGAGCGGCTGGAGAGGCTTCTCCGGGAGAAGCTCCTCGACTGGGTGGCTATGGACGTCAAGACGTCGATCGAGCGGTACCGGGAGGTCACGCGGTCGAACGTCGATATCGAGGCGGTCGTTCGGAGCGCCGACCTCATCCGGACGTCCGGGGTCCGGTCGACATTCCGGACGACGGTCGTGCCGGGCCTCGTCGGCCGCGAGGACATCGTGAAGATCGGCGAGTGGCTCCGGGGCGCCGAGTCCTACCTCATCCAGCAGTTCGTCCCCCACACGACCATCGACCCGGCCTACCTCGAGAAAAAACCTTACTCCCGCGAGGAACTGGACGCCCTGGTCGAGGCGGCCAGGCCCTATTTTAAAGAGGCCAGGATCGAGGCACCGTGACCACTGGCAGTGTTGGTCACGGTACTGCCCGCAGAGGAGGACGGCCCGCCAGGCGGGGCTGGCCCCCAATGACAGGGATTGAAAGGTGACAGCGATGGAACTCAAGGTCAAGCGCATTCACCCCGACGCGAAAATTCCCGTTTACGGACACCCCGGCGACGCGGGCATGGACCTGTTCGCGGTCGTCGACCGGGATCTCGGGCCGGGCCAAGTCTTCGCGGTCCCGACCGGCATCCAGGTGGCCATCCCCGCCGGTTTCGTCGGCCTCATCTGGGACAAGAGCGGCATCTCCCTCAAGGGCGTGCACCGCCTGGCCGGCGTCGTCGACGCGGGATACCGGGGCGAAGTCCAGGTCGTCATGATCAACCTGGGGGAAGGGGCTTTCCCCATCAGGAAAGGGATGAAGATCGCGCAGATGCTCATCCAGCCGGTGGCCGCGGTCGCGGTCACCGAGTCCGACAGCCTGGACGATACGACGCGCGGCGAGGGCGGGTTCGGCTCGACCGGGCTGTACTGAAAGGACCGCCCGGTCGAACGTCGCCAGCCGTTTCTCGCGGACGGCCCGCCTATGATAATATGGGCCGGATGTTGAAACCCCAAGCCCGCGCCCTGGTGGGCACGATCGCTCTCGCCGGCCTGCTGGCGACGGCGTTAGCTGCCGGGCCGGCGGCCGAAGACAAGAGTCCCCCCCGCTTCACGCTCATCTTCGCCGAACGGCTCCGGTTCGAGGCCTGGGACAACGCCATCAACCTCGACGACGCTTCGAACGAGGGCTTCGCCTACACCCGGAACAAAACGACCCTGGGCGTCCGCTGGCTAGCCGCCAAGAATCTCGAGGTCACGGGGAAACTCACGAATGAGTTCCGCGTCTACATGGCGCCCAAGGACCGGGACTTTAACTGGAGCGAGGTCTTCTTCGACAACCTCTACCTGAAATGGAAAATCTCCGACGCCGTCCCTCTGACCCTCACGGCCGGCCGGCAGGACATGAAGTTCGGGGAAGGCTTCGTCATCGCCGACGGAACGCCTCTCGACGGCTCGCGGTCCTTCTACTTCAACGCCCTCCGCTTCGATTGGGATTTCCGTCCGGACCAGAAACTGACCTTTTTCCTCCACGCCATGGATAAAACCGACAGGTTCCTGCCTCTCCTTCACGGGGTCTCCCAGCCTCTGGTGGAACAGCCGGAAAGGGCGCTGGTCCTCTATTACGCCGGGGCGGCGGGCAAAACAAAGCTCGACGCTTACTTCATCCGGAAGTTCATTAACGCGCCCGATCCGGGAACGGTCCGCTCCCGGACCAGCACCTTCGGGGCCCGGGCGGAGGCGCCGCTCCCGGCCTTCCTCGTGCTGACCGCCGAAGGCGCCGTCCAGACCGGCTCCCACGGCGAGGCCGGCTGGTCGGCTTTCGGCGGGATATCGCATCTCGACTGTGCGCCCCGGTGGCGCGTCCCATGGCTCAAAACGCTGACGCTCGGCGGGATCTATCTGACCGGCGACGACCCGGCGACGGCAAAGATGGAGGGATGGGACCCGCTGTTCAGCCGCTGGCCTAAGTGGAGCGAGGGCTACATCTATACCTTCACCCACGAGAGCAGGATCGCCTTCTGGAGCAATATGACGTCCATCTACGGCTCGCTGGGCTTCGATTTCGGCGCCCGGGCCAACGCGACGCTCACGCTCCACCGCCTCGGGGCCCTCGAGTCCGTGCCCGGCGAATTCCCCGGGGGAACGGGCCTCGCGCGCGGGATGCTCATGGTCGGCCGGCTGAACTTCATCATCAGCAGGTTCGTCACGGGCCATTTCCAGTGGGACCATTTCCGTCCCGGCGATTTTTACAGACCGGGGGCCAGCGGTTTCAACTGGATGCGGGTCGAGCTTCTCTTCTGCTACTGACCGTCCTCAGGTCATCAGGAGCCGTCGGGCTCCGTTCCCCCCGGATCGCTCGAGCCGCTGTCGATCGTCGTCGAGCCGATGTCGGAATCCGGAGAACTGCCGCCGCCCGAGCTCGAGTCGTACGAACTTCCGGAATCATAGGACGAGCCCGAATCGTCCTCCGAGCCGGCCGCGTCGGCCGGCTCGGAGGACGCGGCCGCCTGCGATGCCTCGGCCTGCGTGTCGTCCTCGCCCGGGTGCCGGTCGATGATACCGTCGGATTCGGGGGCCACGACCTGTTCGGCGCCGACCTGGTCGGTCGAAGAGCCCTGTCCCGTCGTGTCCACGGATTCGATCCGGCCGTCCTGATCCCGGTCGAAGGCGACCTCTTCGGAGTACCCGTCGCGGTTGACGTCGCCGTGCCAGGTGCCCTCCGACGTCCGGAAGAGCCGCTGGTCGTCCTCCGCGAGCCCGTCGCCGTCCTGGTCGATTTTCGCGTGCAGGTCGGACCCGTCTCCCGCGCCACTGTAATCCTCGATCTCGACCACCCGGGGCGTCACCTCAAGGGGAGCGGACTCGGGCTCGTCCGGCTGCGAAGCCGCATCGGGCTGGCCCGGAGCATTGTCCCCGGGGTCGATGGTCGCGCCCGTGTCGAGCGACCCGAGGTCGGTCTCGTCGACCTCGGTCACGGAGGTGTCGGCATACACCCCGCCGTCCTCGAACGCGTCGGGCACATCCTCGCCCGTCGACCCGAAGGACTCGATGAAATAGGGGTCGTCGAAGGTCGTGAACAGCGCCCCGTCCGGGGCGGCCGCCTCGGCCAAGCCCAAAGAGGAGACGAGGTCATCGAACCCCTCCGAGTCCTCCGTGACGACCTCAAATTCCCTGGAGGCCGGGTCCAGGCGGCCGACGGCCTGGACTTCCCCGTCCTCATCGTATTGGACGAACGTGTCGTTGACGCCGTCGTGGTCCGAATCGAGGGCGCGGATCGCGCCGTCGACCGTGCCGTCGTTGTCGGCGTCGACCAGAAAGAGATCGTTTTGGCCGTCGCCGTCCGTGTCGAACATGCGGGCCGCGAGGACGGCCCCTTCGTCCCCGGCCCCGGGCCCGCCGCCGAGCACGGCCAGCCCCTGGACGTTCATTTCTCCGGGAAGTTGCATGATCCCTCCTTTTCCGGGGACAGGGTCCCCACGCTGAAGTCTATCTCACGGCCGGGGCGCGCGCACGGGTCCGAGGTTGACCTTGAACTTGACCGCGCAGCCCTTGCACTGAAGGTCGAGAGCCGGTTTGTCCGGGAGCGCGGAGAGTGGAAAGGCGAAACGCCGGCCGCACTTCGGGCAGGCGCCTTCCACGACCTTGACTTTCTTCGCCGGCGGCAGAGGCGCCGGCCCGGTCCGCAGCGGCGGTGGCGGCGATGGGGCTCCGGCGGGGCCCTTGACCTGCTTCGCGAATTTCTTCAAGCCGCCGCCGGCGTCGAAGAGAGCGCCAAGGTCCAGTCCCGAGCCCGTCTCGACCTTGTTCCTGAGGTCTGAATAGCGGGGCGAGGCGTAGAACTCCTCGAGGGCCCGAAGCCGCAGCCCCAGGTAGGGCGTCGACGACGTCACGAGCTGGCTGACCTTGGTCATCGTCGAGGCCTGGGCCTCCTGCTGTTTCGTCCATTCGTCGACGTCGACTTCGTCGAGCTCCTTGCGGGACCTGAAGTACAGGAGGAACAGCGTCCTCCGGGCCAGGGCGATATCGCCCGAGACGAGAAGGGCGGCCCGGTCAGCCGTGAGGTCCGCGACGCGCATCCAGCTCGAGATAACGGACTCGACCCCGCTCTCGATGATTTTCAACGGGTTGCTGACGTAGCTGAGGATCCCCTCGGACATGAGGTTGCCCCGGGCCTGACCGACGAGGAACATGCTGACCGTCGTCCACAGCGCGTTGTGACACTTGAGGTGGCCGAATTCATGGCCCAGGATAAACAGCAGCTCCCGGTCGTTGAGCAATTTTGGCAGGAACGTCCCGATGTTGACGAAGGCGTCCTTCTCGGAGCCATACGTGTTGGACTGATAGCCCCGGTCCGCCTCGATATAGACCGCTGGGACCCGGCTGAACCCGATTCTCCGGGCGGCAACCATGGCCAGTTCGAAGACCCGCGCGTATTGCTTGTCAGTGGTCTGGACGCTGTTGAAGCAGGACTCGTACCAGGGCTTTCCGACCTTCTGGGAAATGCCCTCCGCCATCCGGTTGAGGACGAGGGAGCGGCGCAGGGTCTGGTTCATCTGCTGCATGGAAGGGTGCTCGAATTCGCAGGGGAGGATCTCGTAGCCGGCCGGCGCCCGCAGGAGCGTGCCGCAGCCCGCGCAGCCCAGCGCGGCCTCGAGCGCGGGCTTGCCGCACCCGGTGCAGTACTGATGCTTCGCACCGCAGGTCCCGCAGACGATGGAGCCCCGGGAGAGGGGCGAGCCGCAGGCCAGACAAGCTGGGTCGGCGGACGCCGGGGCCTGGACGATCCGGCCGCACTGGTTGCAGAACTTCGCCTGGTCCGGAACTGACGCACCGCAGTTCGTGCAGAACATGTGCACCTTGTGCCTTTCCAGTTAGCACAGGTCCTTCCGCAAGTCAACTGACGTCCCGGCGCTCTGCCCGGTCATTGACAACGTTCCTCGCCCGCAAATATAATCGCCCCAAGTGCCGAAGCGCATTCCCGCCGTCCGGCGCGGGTTCCAGCCTTTGGCGGCCGGGGATCGCTTGAAGGGAGAATGTCATGCCAGCGTGCGTCAAGTGCGGGCTCGAGAACGCGGCCGGCAGCAAGTTCTGCGCGGGGTGCGGGACGGTCATCCCGCTGAATCCCCGTTGCGCCTCGTGCGGGACGGAGAATCCGGCCGCCAGCAAGTTCTGCAAGAAGTGCGGAGCGGTCCTCGGCGCCGCGGCCCAGTCCGCGGCCCGGACTGCGGCGCCCCTAACGGGGGGCCCTCCCATCCCTGGCCGCGCGGTGGCCGGAGCTCCGGCCAGGCCGGGCGCCCTCAGTGAAAACCTGTCCAAGGTGAAGATGATCCTCTGGGCGTGCATCGGGTTTTATGCCGTGGGGCTCTATCTCAATTACACTTCAATGTCCCAGCTCCGGGCCTATTACGGGCAGTTCGCCGACACGTCGACGTCCTGGTTCCTCATCATCCTGGATGTCGCCCTCGGCGGCCTCACCGCGTACGCCGCGCTGGGGCTTGCCAGGGGAAATATCAAGGTCGCCAAGACGGCCCTGGTCGCCAACGCCATCCTCGGCGCGATCGCCACCCTCCTCTTTTTTAAGAGCGGGATCATTTCCATCGCGTTGAACGGCGGGCTCCTCGCCGCCGCCGTCTGGGGAAGACTGCTGATTTCCAAGGAAGAGCGGCCGCTGGTTTAAAGGGAGGGGGCGACGGTCTCGCGTCCCGGAGCGAAGGAGGATGAATATGACCAAGTGCCAGTCCTGCGGGATGGACAATCCTGAAGACAGCAAGTTTTGCACGGGTTGCGGCGCGGCCATGGCCTCACCTGCTCCGGCCGGCAGTCCGGCGTGCGCCGGCTGCGGCGCGGCGGTCCCGGCCGACTCGAAATTCTGCGTGGAATGCGGACAGCCCGTCGGGGCCCCGAGATCGGCGCCGCCCGCGCACTGCACGAACTGCGGCGCCAAGCTCGAGCCCGGAAGCGAGTTCTGCACGGGATGCGGGGTTCAGGTCGCCGCCCCCCCGCCACCTCCGTTTGGAGGTGGCGGGGCCGGGGACACGGACGCCGCCCTGGCGGCCTACTGGGCCCTCCTCGACACCCGCCTGGGGCCGGCCGGTTTCGAGGCCGTCGGCCGGGGGGCCGGCCTCGACGCGGACCGGGTCTTCAAACGGCAGCGCTTCGATTTGGGAAAGGCCGGCAAAGTCACGACGCTTTGCGCCATCAAATGGATCCCCGGAGCCCTGACGGCCGAGGCCGTCAGGACGTTCTCCCAGACCGTCTTCACTTTTGCCAGCACCCAGAAAGCGCTCCTGGCCCGGAGTTCCTTCCAGCCGCTCGTCGTATATCCCGTGATCTTGTCTCAGGCGTGCCCGCCGGAGGCTCAGGCCTTCCTGTCTTCCCACTGGCCGAAGCGGTTACAGGCTTACGAATTTCCGGTCGTGGTCGCCCTTGCCACGAAAGAACTTTTCTGCCACCGTTCGACCCCCGTCTGGGGCTTGGCCTTCCACGCGGGCTTCGTCCGGGAGGCGGAGACTCTTTTCCGGCCGTAGGACCGCCGCGGCTCCTGCCCTGAAAAAGCCGGGCATCTGCGGAGCCCGCCAAGAAAAGGAGACAGCCATGAAACCGACACAGGAACTCAGCCACGAGCATGAGGCCATCCTCTTGATGATCAACATCCTCCAAAAAATGGCCGAAAAACTTGCAGCCGGCGGGACCGTCGACGTGACGCATCTCGAAAAAGCCGTCGATTTCATCAAGGTATTCGCCGATAAGTGCCATCACGGAAAAGAGGAAGACCTGCTCTTCCCGGCCATGGAAAAGGCGGGCATTCCCAGGACCGGCGGGCCCCTGGGCGTCATGCTCCATGAGCACGCCGCGGGCCGCGGCTACGTCAAGGCGATGTCCGAAGCCCTGGCCGGGGTCAAAAAGGGGGATCGCCGGGCGGCCGGGGTCTTCGTCGAGAGCGCCCGGAATTACGGCGCCCTCCTCACTCAGCACATTCACAAAGAGGACCACATCCTCTATCCCATGGCCGATGCCCGGTTGACGGCCGCCCAGCAATCCGAGCTCGCCGCCGGCTTCGCCGACGTCGAGGAGAACGTCATCGGCCACGGCCGGCACGAGGAATACCACCGGCTCCTCAAGGAGCTCGAAACAGAGTACCTGGCCTGACTTGGGCTCCTCGGGCGCGGCCCGGGCGCGCCGACGGAGCGATTCAGGACCCCTAACCCGCAGACGCGCATTTATTAAGCTACCCCGTTTTGGTATGATGTTTGGCTGGCGGGGTCATGGACCAACCGAAAAAACATCTTGCTTTTGACGTCATCATTATCGGGGGCGGGGTCGTCGGCTGCGCCGTCCTGCGCGAACTTTCCCGTTATCGCCTGCGGCTCCTGCTGCTCGAAAAGGAAGCCGACCTGGCCGAGGGGATCAGCAAGGCCAACAGCGGCGTCATCCACGGCGGGTTCAACGTCCCGCCCGGCTCGCTCAAAGCCAAGACTAACGTCGCGGGCCTCCGCAAGATTTATGGCCTGGCCTCCGAGCTCCATGTCCCGCACCGGAAAACGGGGAAGCTCGTCATCGCCCTGACGGACGGCGAGCGGCCCCGGCTCGAGGAGCTCAAGGAGCAGGGCGGCCGCTGCGGCACGCCGGACCTCGAAATCGTCGGAGGGACGGAAATCCGCAGGATCGAGCCCCTGGCCCGAGGCCGCTGGGCCCTGTTTTCGCCCCAAACGGGCATCATCTCACCCTACGAGTTCACCATCGCCTTGGCCGAATGCGCCCTCCGGAACGGGGCCCGGGTCCTCCTCGAAGCCCCGGTCGTGTCCGTCGAATTCCGCGCCGGTCTCTTTTGCCTCGCGACGCCCAAAGGGACCTTCGCCGCCCCCCGGGTCGTCAATAGCGCCGGCCTCTTTGCCGACGAGGTGGCCCGGCTGGCCGGGGTCGAAGATTACCGAATTTTTCCCTACCGGGGCGAGTACCTCATCACCGACAAGGATCCCGGGTTCCGGCTCGGCATGCCGCTCTATCCCGTGCCGCCGAAAGACGATCCGGGCCTGGGCATCCATATCACCCCGACCATGGAAGGCAACGTCATCCTCGGTCCAAGCGCCGAATACGTCAACGCCAAGACCGACACCGCCTCGACCCGGCCCGTCATGGACCAGCTCAAGGACGAGGCCGGCCGGCTCATGCCCGAGCTCCGCAACGCGCCGTTCATCCACAGCTATTCGGGCGTTCGCCCCAAGCTCGTCGGCCCGGAGGGGCGGGAGAAGTTCCGCGATTTCGTGATCGAGGAGAGCGCCGTCCGGCCTGGCTGGATCAACCTGATGGGCATCGAATCCCCCGGCCTGACGTCCGCGCCGGCCATCGCCGAGATGGTGGCCGGAATGATCGGTCAGAGCCTGGCGCTCGAGCCGAAGGCGGACTTCGACCCCGGGCTCCCGGCGAGCCCCAGGTTCGCCGCGCTGGGCGACGGCGAGAGGGCGTCCCGCGTCGCCTTGAACTCCGATTGGGGCGAGATGGTCTGTCGCTGCGAGCACGTGACGAGGGCCGAGGTCGCGGCCGCGCTCCGCAACTCCTGCGGCGCCAGGACCATGGACGCCATCAAACGCCGGACGCGCTGCGGCATGGGGCGCTGCCAGGGCGGGTTCTGCACGCCGCGCATCGTCGAGATCCTCCAGGAGGAGGGCGTGCCTCTCGACCGCATCACCAAGCGCGGCGGCGACTCGCGCCTTTTTTACGGGCGGATCAAGGGCTGAACGATGGACGAAATCGAAACGCGCGGCGTCGTGGTCATCGGCGGCGGCCCCGCCGGCCTGGCCGCGGCCCTGGGCGCCAAACGCGCCGGGGCCGAGGACGTCCTCCTCATCGAGCGCGAAAAGCGCCTCGGCGGGATCCTCAACCAGTGCATCCACGACGGCTTCGGCCTTTTCCTTTACGGCGAGTCGATCAGCGGCCCGGAATACGCCGAGCGGCTTGCTGAAGAGGCCGTCCGCGAGGGAATCCGCATGGAGACCGGCGCTATGGTCCTCGACCTCGGTCCCGACCGCCTCCTGCGCGTCAACGCCCGGTCCGGCTATCGGCTCATCAAGGCCTCGAGCGTCGTCCTGGCCATGGGCTGTCGGGAGAGGACGCGGGAGATGATCGAAATCCCGGGGACGCGGCCGGCCGGCATCTTCACCGCGGGCTCCGCCCAGAGCCTCGTCAACCTTCAGAACGTCCGCATCGGAAACAACGCCGTCATCCTCGGGTCGGGCGACATCGGCCTCATCATGGCCCGGCGCCTGACGTTCGAGGGCATCGCCGTCAGCGGGGTTTTCGAACTCATGCCCTGGACGAACGGCCTCGAGCGCAACGTCCGCCAGTGCCTGATGGACTTTGGCATCCCGCTCGAACTCTCGACTACGGTCGTCGAGGTGAAGGGCCGGGACCGGGTGGAAAGGGTCGTGGTGGCCGCGGTCGACGGAGACCTCAAACCCGTCCCCGGTTCGGAGCGCGAGGTCCGGTGCGACACGCTCCTCCTGTCCGTCGGCCTGATCCCCGAGAACGAGCTTTCCAAAAGGGCCGGCGTCGAGCTTTCGCCGCTCACCGGAGGCGCCCTCGTCGATGAAACGCTGATGACGTCCGTGCCCGGCATTTTTTCCTGCGGGAACGTCCTCCACATCCACGACGTCGCCGACTTCGCCTCGCACGAGGGGTTCGAAGCGGGGGCCGCAGCGGCCAGGTTCGCGCGCGGCGAGCTCCCGGCCGCCGGGAAAGTCTGCGTGACGCCCGGTGTCAACGTCCGCTACTGCCTGCCCCAGTCCCTCCGGCCCGGGACCGCGGGCGCCGAACTGAATTTCCGTGTGACGCGGCCGCTCCGGGGTTGCCGCGTGATGGCCACCGGCCGGAGTTCGGGGAAGGTCTATTTCCGGAAAAAGTTCGGCCGGCTCCTGCCTTCCGAGCTCCAGAAGATCAGGGTCCGTCCGCCCGTCGATGAGGACATCGAGGTCGCATGCCATGAGTGACGCATCGCCCGCGGACCGCCTGACCTGTATCCTCTGCCCCGTCGGCTGCGAGCTCGAGGTCCGCCGCTCCGAACGAGGGCTGGATGTCCAGGGCCACCAGTGCGAGAAAGGGATCGGCTTCGCGACCGAGGAGGTCCTTTACCCCAAGAGGAACCTGGCGAGCTCGGTCCCAGTCCAGGGGTCGGAGACGCGGCTCGTCTCGGTCCGGCTGAGCGACCGCGTGCCCCGGGAGATGATCTTCCCGGTTCTCCGGGAAATCGCCAAGCTCAGGCCCATGGCGCCGGTCAGGCGCGGCCAGGTCCTGATCGCCGACGTCCTCGGAACGGGGGCGGACGTCATCGCCACCCGCACCGTCGAATGATCCCGTTCGCGGGATTCCACAGACGTAAGTCCGTGGAGCTTCAGTCCGCAGGCGGTCCTCACTTGACGGCGGTCCGGACCTCGGATACGATGGACCGCCATGATCATCGTCCTGAAAACCGCTCTGGGCGTCCTGGCGTCGCTCTTCGGATTCTATTATCTGACGGACGCTTTTAAACAAAGGGCCGGGTTTTCGTCGACGCCCTGGCCCCGGCTGGCAGGGACGGGATTCATCACCAATCTGCTGGATACCCTGGGCATCGGGAGTTTTGCCCAGCAGACGGCGCTTTTCAAGTTTTTCAAAATGGTCGACGACAAATTCATCCCTGGCACGATGAATGTCGGCAACACCCTGCCCACGGTCGTCCAGGCCTTCATCTTCATGACCGTGGTCAACGTCCATCCCGTGACCCTTGCGTCCATGGCCGTGGCGGCTCCGGCCGGGGCCGTCCTCGGGGCCGGTGTCGTTTCCAAAATGTCGCGGCGGAAAATCCAGCTTGGCATGGGATTCGGGCTGCTGGCCGTAGCCTTGATCATCCTCGCGGGTTTGCTTAACTGGTTCCCCGTCGGCGGCGTGGAGATCGGCCTAACGGGCTGGAAGCTGGCCGTGGCCGTCGCCATGAGCTTCGTCTTCGGCGCCCTCCAAACGATCGGGGTCGGATTCTACGCGCCCTGTATGGCGACGGTCTACGCCCTGGGCATGCACCCCAAGACGGCCTTCCCGATCATGATGACGGCGACGGCCATGCTCATGGCCGCGGGCAGCGCCCGATTCGTCAAGGAGAATGCCTACGACAGGAAGGCGGCCATCGCCCTGACCATCTTCGGAATTCTCGGCGTGCTGCTGGCCGCCTATGTCGTGAAGTCGCTGCCCCTGACCGTCATGAAATGGGTCGTTCTGGGCGTCGTGCTTTATACGTCCGTTTGGATGTTCATCTCGGCCGCGTCGAAGAGGGGAGAACCGGCCTCCCAAATCTGACCTTTGCGGTCCGGGGATGCCTGCGGCCAATCACAGATCCGTCAAGCTCGCCCCGACGGGGACCGAAATTTCCCGGCCCCGCAGGAACTCCTCGACGGCAAAGAGGAAATCCGTCAGCCAATCCCTCGAAGCGGCCTTTCCCAGGTGCCCGACGCGGAATATCCGGCCGGCCAGCTCGCCCAGGCCGCCGCCGAGGGCGATGCCGCGCTCATCAGCCAGCCACTTGATCAGTTCCGCAACTTCGAATTCGGGACGCGCCCTGACGGCCGTCACGACGGGGGCGGCGTACTCGTCGGGCACGAACATCTCGAAACCGATGTTGCGCAGACCGGCCCGGACGGCCCGGCTGGCGCGGACATACTTGGCGAAGTGGGCGTCTAATCCACCGTCGACGATCCGGCGCATGGCGGCCCTCGCGGCCAGGATGACGTTGACGGGCATCGTCACGGGCGAAGGATGCCAAGAGCCCCATTCCCGGGCATAGGTGCGCCAGGTCCGGAGGTCGAGATACCAGCCGTGCCCCGCGGTCGGCCGGGAGTCGATGAGTTCCCAGGCGCGCGGGCCGACGCTCACGAAACCCACCCCCGGTAGCGCTTCCAGGCACTTGTTGGCGGCCGTCACGCACACGTCGATGCCCCAGGCGTCGACCGGGAGCTCGATGCCGCCGAGCGATGACACCGCGTCGACGATAACGGCCCGGCCGGCCTGATGCGCCTCCGCGGCCAATTCCCGCAGCGGGTTGAGGACCGTCGTGCCGGTTTCGTGATGGACGAGCGCCACGGCCCGGGCGTCGGGGTGGGCGCGCAGCACGCCGCGCAGGACGCCCGGATCGAGAGGCCCGCCCAAGGGGGCCGGGAACGGAACGACGGTCAAGCCGTATCCCTCGGCGATGGCCACCAGCCGGTCGCCGAAAAAGCCGTTATGTCCAACGACGATCTTCTGGCCCGTCGCGAGCAGGCTGCCGATGGCCATGTCGAGCAGGGCCGAAGCCGCGCCGGGGACGACGAACATGTCGTTCCGTGTCTGGAAGATCTGCTTCAAGAGGTCCGTCATTTCGTTGTGAATGTCCATCCAGTCGGGCCCGTAATGGCGGATCACGGGCTGTGCCGCGGCGGCGAGGACGTCATCTTCCACGTCGCCGGGGCCGGGGGTGAAGAGCTTAAGATGCCGTATCATGATATTTCTACTTCCGGATTATATCATTATTCCCCCGGGTTTTTCGGCCGCTTCCATCGTGACCCGCGACGCTCACCGCGCCAGAACGGCCAGGACCTCGAGGTGCGGCGTGTGGGGGAAGAAATCGAAGGGCAGGACGGCTTGGAGCCGGTAACCGCGGGCCATGAAGGGCTTCAGGTCCCGGGCCAAAGCTGGCGGATTGCAGGAGACATAAACGGCCTTGGCGGCGTCGAGGGCTAGGATGCTCTTGAGTGCCCGGGGCGTCAGGCCGGGGCGCGGCGGGTCCACGACGATGACGTCCGGCGGCTCGTCTCCGGGATCGTTCAGAAAATCCTCGACCGTCCCGGCCACGAAGGCGCAATTCCCGGTGCCGTTCGCGGCGGCGTTCTCTTCGGCGTTCCGGATATTGTCCGGGAGCGAATCGACGCCGGTCACCTTTCCGGCCTGGCCCGCCAGGAAAATCTCGATGGCGCCGGAGCCGCAGTAGAGCCCCAGCACCCGGCTGTTACCGGCCAGCCCGGCGAGCTCCGGGATCTTCCCGTAGAGGGCCTCGGCCGCGCCGGTATTTGTTTGAAAGAAGGTTTGGGGATGGATCCGGAACGTCAGCCCGCCGAGCTTTTCCTCGATCCACGGGGAGCCCGAGAGGAGCCGCGTTTCCTCGAAGCTGACGATGTCCGATTTCCGTCCGTTGACGATGTGGAAGAAGCTCTTGACCCGGGAGGCGGGCGCCCCGAGCCTCTGGGCGAGCTCCCCGAAGTCGACCCCGGAGCCGGGAGCCGTCACCAGGAGGACCATGAGGTCGCCCGTCCTTTTGCCCTCGCGGAGGACGAAATGCCGCAGGACCCCGCGGCCCTTCCGCGGGTTGTGGGCGGCGAGGCCCTTTTCTTTGGCGAACTCGAGGACCACGGGGAATATCTCGTCGACCGCGGGGCTGAATATCGGGCATTGCCCGAGGCCGACCGTCCGGCCCCGGGACTTCCGGCGCGGATCCCCCCTTTCGCGGAGGCCGATGACGAGCTCTCCCCAATCGTCGGCGAAGGCGAATTCCATTTTGTTCCGGTAATGGTAAAGACTGGGGGATGGGACGACCGGCAGGACGCTGTCCGGCTCGAGTCCAGGGATGCCTCTTTCAAACAGGGTCTGCCGCAGATAACGCTCCTTCAGCTCGAGCTGCCTCGCATAATCCACGTTCTGGAAAAGACACCCGCCGCACGTTCCGAAATGCGGGCAGTGCGGTTCGACCCGCGACGCCGAGGGCTTGTCAAGGCGGATGATCTCGGCCCGGAGGTCGCCGCGGCTTTCGCCGACCACCTGGACCGTGCACATGTCCCCCGGGACGGCGCCCGTGACGAATATCTTCCGGCCATCCGAGCGGGTGACGCCGGAGCTGCCCGGAAAGTCCGTGTCTTCGATCGTCACCGCGAGGGACGGTGCCTCGAAGCGGGCCAGCAGGCGTGCCGCCTTTTCAACGGGGAAGCCGACGACATTGTCATAATCGCCCTTGATGCGGCGGACAAAGGCGTCGCCGACATCCTGGACGGCGTAGGCCCCGGCCTTGTCCAGGTAATCGTCCCGGTCGAGGTAGGCCTCGATCACCTCGTCGGACAACGCGCGGAATGTCACATACGTGACCTCGTAGCCGGTGAGGAGGCGGCCTTCGGATTTGCGGAAGAACGCGAGCCCCGTGATCACCCGGTGCCGCTTCCCCGAGAGCAGACGAAGCATGGACCGCGCCGCGTCGCGGCCGGCCGGTTTCCCGAGGATCCGGCGGTTGAGGGCCACGACCGTGTCGGCGCCGATGACGATCGCGTCCGGAGAGGTTTCCGCGGCGGTTTTCGCCTTGAGGACGGCGGCCTCCACGGCAAATTTGCCGGGGTCATTCTCCCGCACCGAGGATTCGTCGACGTGGACCGGGGACACGCGGAAATCCGGCCGGACCCGGGCCATGAGCTCCCGGCGCCGCGGTGAACGCGAAGCCAGGACGATCTCCGGCGTCTTCTTCTGATCGGGCACGGCCGGACTGTTCGAGTTGAACGTTTTTTGTTTCCTTCTTCGGGTTCCGGACGTATTATAGGATAGGTTGTCGTTATTCGAAAGGAGGCCCTCATGAAAAGGCTCGCCGCGCTAGCCGGTTTGCTCTTCGTCGTCTCATCCGCTTCCGCCCAAGTCTGGTTCAAGGGAACCTTGAATGAGGCGATGGCCAAGGCCAAGGCCGAATCGAAGGTTGTCCTCATCGATTTCTACTCCTATACGTGAGCAAGCTGTAAACTGCTGGGTCAGCAGTTCTACGAAAATCCCAAGTTCCAGGAATTCCTCGGCAAGAATTTCGTCCTCTTCCGGGCCGTCCTGCAGGATCCCGAAGGCAAAGCCCTTTTCGACAAATTCGGCATCCAGGGCACCCCGACGACAATGGTCCTCGACGCGAACGGCACGGAGGTCGATTGGTACGTTGGCTACCGGCCGCCGGGGGAAAAGGTCCAGGAAAAACTCCAGGCGATCCTCGACGGCACGGACACGTTCAAGTCCCTTTCGGCCGCCTACGCCAAGAACCCCAAGGACGTGGCGACCGTATTCAAGCTCGCCCGCAAGTACAATACCCGCGAAGAGGCCAAGGCCCTTGAGAAGTTCAAAGAGGTGGTGGCCCTAGATCCTGCAGGCCGGACAGGCACATACACGCAGGATTATTACAACGTCACGGTTCCCTACACGGAGTACGCCGAGTTTGCCATCGCGGCGAATTCCCTGGATCAAGCGCGTGGCGGGCAGAAACCGGACATGGGGCCGGCCAAGGCTTTTATGGCCAAGTACCCGCAGAGCCGGCTGATAAAGCAGGTGTATGAACGCCTCGAGTCCTACTACGGGTATCAGGCGACCAAAGAAGATGCGGCTCGATTTTACGAAGAGTATACGGCGAAATATCCGGACGATCCGATGGTCCTTTTCAGCTGGCTTTCCAGGATCGTCAGGGATAAAGGACCCGTCGATCAGGGAATCACGCTCGCGGCCAGAATCGAACAACTCACGGAATTTAGTCCCGATCCCGGCATCAATCAACTTCTGGCACAAGCCTACGCGCTCAAAGGGGACAAGGCCAAGGTCGACGAACTTTACGGCAAGACGTTCATGGAAAACAAAGTCACGAGCCTGGCCTACAGCCTGGTCGCCTACGCGAATTACTGGCTGGATCAGAACGCCAACCAGGAGAGCGCCCTGGCGATGGCCGAAAAAGCCCTCCTCCTCGTTCCCGACAGCTATTACCTCACCCAGCAGGTCGCCAGCGCCTACATAAAAGCCGGGAACGAAAAGCAGGCCCTCTCCCTTTATGGCCCCGCCTATGCCCGGAAAATCGGTGCGGACTCGACGTCTCTCTTCACCTACGCCGGGTTCTGGGCTAGGCAAGGCAAGAATCTGGATGATGCGCTGGCCGCGGCTAAAAAGTCCATAGAACTTCTGCCTCGGTTCTACCTGTTTTGGAGCACCCTCAGCCTGGTCTACGAAAAGATGAAAAATTTCCCTGAGGCGATCAACGCCAAGGAGAAGGCGGTCGAACTCGGGCCCGAGGCGGTCAAAGCGAGCTACAAGAAGGATCTCGACCGGCTCAAAGCGGCCCAAGAGAAGAAGTAAAGCCGGCTCCGCGATTCTGGCCCGGCATGATCTGGAATAGGGCCGAGGACCGGGGGTCGAGAACCGTCCGGAATTCGGAAACGCCTTGAGCGATGATCCTTTTTTCAAAGAGATCGTGGATCGTTTCCGCCCGACGGGGCAGGCGGAAAACTCTCTCGCCGCCCGCCACGGTATGGACTCCCAACAGGCCCTTGTTGGCATAGAGCACGTCGCCCGCGTCGCTGTAAATATGAACCCCCGCCCAGCGGGCGATGTTGCGCAGGACATTGGCGGGGATATTCGGGGCGGCGCTCCACACCGATTTCCAGCCCGCGAATTCCTTGACCGCGAATCCCGGCCGGCAATTCCCCTGCGAATAGACGACTTCCCCCAGGACCCGGGCCGCCGGATCGTCGACATAAAAGAGCGGCGCCAATTTGGCGTTTGTGCCCCAGAAAAGGTCCTGGCTCAGGCCTTTCGTCAGCGGATGCTCGAAATCCGTGACGTGGACGAGAGGCCCCCACGGCTGTTCACCCAAACCGAAGTGGAGACCTGTCAGCTCTTCCATGTTTTCGAGCGCCGGCCCCTCCTTGAGATACCCCGGGGCGTAAATCCAAAGCGCTGTCCGGCCGTTATGCCGGAGCTCGCGGGCCAAGGCTTCCCGGCGGCCGGCGTCGAGGCGGAACGGATTCAGGAAGATATAGAGCTTGTAGGGCCGGAGCTCGCCGCCGAGAAAGTCGTCGAGGAGAAAAACATCGAAGGGCGCGCCCAGCCGGGGCAGGCCCCAAAGTCGCTGTTGGAATATCAGCGGGATGTCCAGATTGTAACGGCAGGTTTCATAAAAGAAGCTCTCGTCGTCGAGAAGGACGGCGATTTCCGCGGCCGAAGACCGGTCCATAGTCATGGAGCGCTCGCCGATGTCCTTGAACTCGCGGAGAAGAGTCCCGAACTCCGGCACCTTGGCCGCGTTGACCTTCCAAAGCGCCCACCAGGCCCCCTCGCCGTGGGTCAGGAAGTGGGCCAGGTTCCGCCTCAGGATCGTGCGGCTCCCCGCGAGCGTTTTGACCTGGCCGTAATTGGGGTCCTCGCGGTCGGCGTGGGTCCGCGTGTCGTCTTCGATGAGGAGGAGCTTGCCGTGGAAGCGGACCGACTCGGCCGGGAGCATGCTCGGCGAGTCCCCGCCCATCCCGCGGAATCCGTAGGAGTAGGGGCTGACCAGGAAATCGACGTCGGGTGACGCGAGCACCCGGCGCAGGCCCAAGTGCCCGGACCGCTGATAGGTCGAGTAGTCGGAATCCGGCCGCTCCCGGAAGAACCCTCCGTTCCAGGCCAGGTCGAGGAGGTAGCCGTAGAACGCGCCAGCCAGGCGGTCCCCGCCCGTCTCCTGTTTGACCGTCCGGCAAAGATCGGCGACGGCGTCGCCGCAGAGGTCGGCGAGCGCCTGGAAATAATCGATGACGTCCTGTTCGGACGCGGGGTCGCGGAAGGTGTAGAGGCGGGCTTCGAGCTGGCGTTCGGCCGCGGGGACCGCGGCGGTTTCAAATGACGCTGCCGGCGCGTGCCAGGCCGCGCGCAGCTTGGAGACGTCGCTTCCGTAGCGCTTCCGGAGCCAGTCCTGGAAGTAGAGCCGCATGGGGCGGCTGAAGTCGCCGCAGGGCGCGGACATGGAAGATTCGCCCTTGACCCACTCGCCCGTGTGGCCGGCCCCGACCTGATAGGCGATGATGCGGTCGTAGAGGCCGGTTTTCCGGAAATGCCCGATATAGGCGCGGAGAAATTCCTTGGCCTGCTCCCGCCAAACGTTCGAGGCGAAGGACATCCCGTTCCGCCGGCCGTCGGACAGGATTTCGCACTCGTCGCCGTGCGCTTTTTCCCACCAGTCGCCGTGCCCGGTCTCGAGGTAAACGCGGAGATGGAACAGGGCGCCGGGGTCGGCCTTGAGAACGCGGCCGAACCGGACTTCGACCGTCGAGAAATCGAAATCGCCCGCGCGGCCCGGCCCGGGCCCGATCCACTCCATCCCCTTGCCGACGTCGAAGGCGTAAATGTGGAGGCCGGTCTGCGCGCTCCGGCGGGCCTGCTCCTCGAAATCCCACCCGTCCGGCCGGGGGCCCGATACCCAGTTGATGGCCGGGAAGACCGGCTTCCCGTCGAAAAAGAGGGCCGGGCTGCCGTTGAGTGGCTTGACCTCCGCGCGGCCGACACCGCCGAGTTGAGTTGGGCTGACGAGGGGAAGCGCGCGGGCCGGCCCGGTTTCGCGCCCGGCCAACCCGAGCACCGTGAGGGGGGCGATTTTCAGGATATCCCGGCGTTTCATGCGGTCCCTCCCCTGCGGCTCAGCACGGCCCGTCCCGCTCACCAGATGTGCGGCAACAGCCGGAACTTGACGGCGTTCGCGTATTGCCTGTAGCCTTCGAGCTCGCCGAGAAGCGTGTTGTCCTCGAGCGCTGTCCGGACAAGCAGGATCAGCGCGGCCAGGACCGAGGGGACCAGGGCCACGATGGACCCCAGGAGAATCGGCGCGCTGAGCCCGAAAGTCAGCCCCCCGAGGTAGCCGGGATGACGGACGTAACGGTAGGGCCCTTCGCAGCAGACCGTCTGCCCGCGATCCGCCTGGATCCGGACGACGCTCGAGAAGAAGTTGTTGGCCCACTTGGCCCACAGCATGAGGGACTGGCCCAGGCAATACAGGACGATGATGCCGATGTAGAGAAGCAGAGGCAGGCGCGGGGTCCAGTGCCGGCGTCCGGCATCAAGGCCCGCCAGGACGAGCGACAGGAAATACAGGGGCGTCGAAACGGCCGAGTAGATTCTGTCCCACGGCTTCACGCCCCGGCCGGGAAAAATGCGCTCGCGCAAAAGAGAAGGGTTGTCCCGCAAGACCCAATTGGTCAGGCCGAGGAAGAAGATGTTGAGCAGGATGTAGGCCCAGGCCTGCCAGTAGTCGAGACGCCCGCCAGAAAGGAAAAGCAGGACGACCAGGACCGTGACCCCGAGGATGCTTCGGAACCAGAGCTGGATCTTCATGTCCCCTTTATTCATGGTCTTCGTCCCCGGGCTTTGGGCCGCCCCTCGGTCCGGCCAACGTCACAATTCGATGCTGAATCGGCAGGGCCGCGACCAGCCGGCAGTAGCATCTCCTCGGGGGGTTGAAGGACCGGGGCGTATAGGTGTGAAAGAGGATGTTCCCACGGCGCTCGAGGCGCGTCCCTGCGAGGGGCCTGCGGACTTCGGCGGCCAGGAAATCGTCTTCGGTGACGAATTTTTTCCGCCGGGCTTCGGCCCGCGGAATGAAAACGCCGTTCGCCCTGATGCAGGCCGTCCCGCACCTGGCCATGATCCCGCCGCGGACTCTCTTGCCGGCCAGGCCGTCGAGACGCCCGACGGCCTCCTTCATCCAGCAGGCGACGACGGCGGGGTCGGTCCGGGAGGTCACTTTATCGCTGCCGCTCATGACTTTGGCCCGGACGCCCATTCCGGCTATGGCCTGGACGTTCTTTCCAAATTCTCCGATCATTTCGAGGATGGTGCGCCCCACGCCTGAACTCCGCGGCGGCCGTCTGCGACGGCTTCGGCTTTCAATCTAACCGAGTCGGTGTCAAAATGCAATGCCAACTTTGCCCGGTTTGTCGCGTATAATCATTGAGAGGAGGGCGGCCGAATATGATCGCGCATAATCCTTCGAAGCTACTTGTCACCGTTTTTCTTATGGGACTCCTGTCGGGAACGGCCCTGTCCGGGGACAGTCGCGGGCCGTCCGAGCCGGCTTTCTGGACGCCTAAGGACCCGCCCGGAGCGGAGTACCGGCTGGACGTGAAAATCGTCGTCGAGGCCGGAGTGGCCGTGGTCAGCGGCAGGGGCACGGTCACGCTGTCCAATACCGCTATACGGCCGCTCTCCGTCCTGGCGTTCGAATGGACGGCCAGCCCCGCGCAGACCCTGGAGTTGACGGTGGACGGCCGGCCTCTTCGGCGGCTCAACGAAGGCCTGGGGCTTCCCCTGACGACGCCGATTTTTTATGAACTGCCGGACCCGCTCGGACCCGCGAAAAAGGCCAGGATTGACATCGTCTTTTCCTCCAGGGCCGGGACGGGCGACGGCCAGATCGATCTCAAGGCCTGGCACCCCCGCCTGTGGTGGGAAGGCCTTCCTGCCCGTGACTCCTTCAAGATCAAAGTGGACATCCCCAAGGGGTACGTCATGGCCGTGAGCGGCCGGCTCAATCCTAAAACCGGCTATTATGAGAACGATTGCGTGACGACACGGTTCGGGGTTTTTCTATCGAACACCCTGCAGGCGGAGAGCCGGGAAGCGGAGGGGGTTCTCGTCACCGCCCTTTTCACGGAGAAGGGGAAGGACTGCGCCCGCCACTGCCTCGACGCGGCGGCGGACATCATCCCGTTCTATAAGAAGTGGCTCGGTGTTTATCCCCACAAGTCCCTCTTCATCATCCCCGGCGGTCCCCAGCCGTGGGGAGGATATCCCTATGCCTCGGGCATCGTCGTCATCCACGGCGAGGAGACCTTCGACCCCAAGAAGGGCGAAAAGGAGCTGAACTGGTGGAGATGGATCACGGCCCACGAGATCGGCCACCAGTACTGGGGCGAGTTCATCATGCCGGAGGACGTCAGGGGCCCGTTCACGGACTCCTGGTTCATGATCGGCATGGGCATAGGCATGGATAAAGCCTACATGCTCTCGACCGGCCACGGCTTTGAACGGCACAGGGGCTTCATCGAAGGCTACCTCGAGGGGGTCAAGGCGAAGTCCGACACGACGATGGACGCGCCGCCGTCGCTCGCCCGGACCCAGAAATTCGACACCAACAACGTCGTCATCCATGGGAAAGGCTTCGCCGTCCTCAGCGCCCTGGAGGCGGTCATCGGGGCGGAGGCCTTCGACAGGATTTACCGGCACACGGTCGCGGGCTTCGCCGGCAAGCGTCTCGGCTGGCGCGAATTCCGTAAGATCTGCGAAGCGGAGACGGACCAGGACCTCGGCTGGTTCTTTGAAGACTGGGTCCGGTCGAACAAGATCCTGGAATGCCGGATCACGTCGCAGACGTCGAATCCCGGCGCTGGCGGCTTCGTGAGCGAGGTCCGGGTCGAATACGCCCTGGAGTCGATCCGGATGCCGGTGCCGGTCCGGGCGGGATTCGAGGACGGCACGAGTCAGGTCCAATGGACGAACCGCTTCGCGCAACTGAACACGCTTAAGTTCGAGAGCCGGGCGAAACTGAAAGAGGCCAAGATCGACCCCGGGGGCCGACTGGCCGTCGTCAGCGTGCCCATCCCGAGGTCCGGCGCCGAGCTGGCCGAGGCCATCGACAACCTGGATTGGACGGGGGCGGGGGAGGCCGCACTGGCGATTTTCAAGAGACCGGAGGCGGCCGGGATCAAGGACGCGCACGCCTGGTTCAAGCTGGGACTCCTCCTCTTCGACGGCCGGCACTATCCCGAATCATTCGCGGCTTTCAAGAAATGCGGCGAGTTCGATCGTTCCAAGATTAACTCGTTCGGCGCGCTCGTCTGGATGGGGATTACGAAGGACCTCCTGGACGAACGTGACGCGGCCATTGGCTTTTATCTCGAAGCGCTGAAACAGGACACCGGCCGGACGATGCAGCACGATCAATACAGCCTGCGGATCAACAAAGCCTGGGTCGAGGAGCGGCTCAAGACGCCCTTTAAGTGGGACCGGTGACACTCGCGCGTTGATCCTGGGCGGGCGACCGCGGCCCCTCAGGGGACGTCTTGCCTCTGCCCGCCGTCTCGCATAAAATATCGCGGAGGAATGATCATGAGCCGCTATGCGATCGGAATCGACCTCGGCGGGACGAAGGTCGAAGTGTGCCTCGTCGACGAAAACAGGTCGATCCTGACCCGGAAACGCCGCCCCTCCGAACCCCAGCTCGGGCGGGAAAAGGTCGTCTCCAACATCCTTGATCTTGTGGCCGAGACGGCGGGCGGCGCGCGATACGAAGCCGTCGGCATGGGGACCCCCGGGACGTACCATCCCGGCGACGACATCATGTACGGCGCGCCCCACACGCCTCTCTACGAAAAGCCCGGGCTCATCAGCCTGCTCCGGACGAAGCTTGCTGTTCCCTTCATTATCGAAAACGACGCCAACTGCCTGGCTTTGGCGGAGTTTTTCGCCCAATGCCATGGAAAATACGGAACGGTCATGGCCGTGATCCTGGGCACGGGCATGGGCTCCGGCCTGATCGTCGGAAACAGGCTCCACCGCGGCCCGAACGGCAACGCGGGGGAGATCGGCCATTCGTCGATCGACATCAACGGACGGCCGTGCCAATGCGGACGCAGGGGCTGCGGGGAGGCCTACCTCTCGGGCCCGAGCCTGACCCGGCGCTACAGGGACCTTTCCGGAGAAACCGTCGCCCCGCAGGACATCTTTGCGCGACACGAAAAAGGGGAGCCGCAGGCGCGGGAGCTCTTCGAGGAGTCCTGCCGGGTCATGGGCGAGCTTTTCGCCAACTGCGTCAACATCCTGGATCTCGAAGCCATCATCCTCGGCGGCGGCGTATCAAACATCCCGCTTTGGTACGAACGCGTCCCGGCCTTCATGGACAAATCCGTCTTCGGCATCCCCGGCCGGCGCATCCCCATCCTTAAAGCGATCTTGGGCGATTCCGCAGGCGTCCTCGGAGCGGCCTACCTCGGACTTCGCGCCATGGGCCTCATGGAATTCTAGATAGCTGAGAACCGAACCGGGCCCAAGGACGGGACTGAGGGGAATGGCCGGAACGTCATGCGCGGTTTAGCCCGAGAATCCCGCCCTTCGAGGGGAGTTCCAGGGGGAACCGACAAAACTTGTTTGAGCTTGGCGTAGCGCACGCCAAGCGAGTTGTTTTGGTGCCGAGAAGGACGGGATTCTTGCGGCGTGAAAAACCGCGCTCTGGAGTGGAGGCCATCCTCTCTGCCCCGGACGAGGGGGCAGGATGAGAGCGGAGAACTATTATTGATACTTCCCCATGATGTAATTTTCGAGGTTCTCGATCGTCACTTTCTGGTGGCTCATGATGGCCTTGACGACGTCGCCGATGGAGATGACGCCGGCCAGTTTTTCGTCCTTGCAGACGGGCAGGTGGCGGATGTGCTTGTCGGTCATCAGCGCCATGCATTCCTCCGCCGTGCTTTCCATGTGGACGCCGTAAACGGGGGATGTCATGATATCGCGGACCTTGGTGTCCTGCGAATGGCGTCCCATGAGGACGATTTTCCGGGCGTAATCACGTTCGGACATGATGCCGACGACATCGTCGTTCTCATAAACGA
This sequence comes from Candidatus Aminicenantales bacterium, assembly GCA_049513915.1. Lineage (GTDB taxonomy): Bacteria > Acidobacteriota > Aminicenantia > Aminicenantales > Saccharicenantaceae > DATKJS01. Next base: position 45,467 of record JBEKVN010000014.1, read on the forward strand.
GGAGCGCCCCGATCCCCCGGTCGGCCATAATCTTGAGGGCGTCGAGGACCTTGGCGTCCGGCGAGATGGTCCAGACCTTGGTCCCCTTCTCGGCGAGGATATCTTTCACGGTGATCATGCTGCCCTCCATTCTGGTTTCTCCTTCCCCTGTTCGAGGCTTTCTTTATATAGCCGAACCCTCCGGGATTGTCAATCGAAATACCCGCTCAGGTCGTCCCGGTTGAGCCCCTGTTCTATGGCGACCCTGGCCACCGCCCTGGCCACTGTCTTGTGGAGGTTTTTGTCCAGGGGATTGGGCACGATTTCTCCGGGCGGGGCGAAGCCGGCGATGGCCTCGGCGGCCGCAATCAGCATCTCCCGGGTGATCCGAGGCACGTTGGCGTCGACCGCCCCGCGGAAGATCCCGGGGAATCCGAGCACGTTGTTGACCGATTTGCCGTCCGCCGCGAAGGCCGCTCCGGCCTCCATGGCTGCCCCGGGTTCGATTTCCGCGTTGGGATTGGACAGGGCCAGGATGATCTGGCCCTTGCGGACCATCTCCTTCTTGATCAACCCCGGCACCCCCGTCGTGGCGATGACGACGTCGGCGGCCCCCATGATGGCCTTGAGATCCGACGGGGTCCCGCCGGCCTGCCGCAGCCTCTCCAGGGCGGACGGGTCGATGTCGGCGCCGAGGACGGGCGACCCGAAATAGAACATGAGCATCCTGGACAGGGCGAACCCGGCCGCGCCCAGGCCGATGACGCCGATCTTGGCCGCCCGCAGGTTGACCCCGGCGGACTTGGCGGCATTGAGCAGGGTCGCCGTCACGACGACGGCCGTGCCGTGCTGGTCGTCGTGCATGACCGGGATGTCGACTGCCTCCTGGATGCGCCGCTCGATCTCGAAGCAGCGCGGCGAGGAGATGTCCTCGAGCTGGATGGCGCTGAACGTGGGGGAGATGTGGATGACGGTCCGGATGATCTCTTCGGGGTCCTTGGTGTTGAGGAGGATGGGCATCCCCGAGAGGCCGGTCAGGGTTTCAAGAAGGCTCGCCTTTCCCTCCATGACCGGCATAGCGGCCAGGGGGCCGATGTCGCCCAGGCCCAGCACGGCCGTGCCGTCCGTGACGATCGCCACCAGGTGGCGGATGGACGTGAAGCGGCGGGCCAGGGCCGGGTTGTCTTTGATCTTCAGGCTGACCTCGGCGACTCCGGGCGTGTAGACGAGCCGCAGCGTCGAGAGCGAGGAGATGTCGTAGCGGCTGCGGATGGCGATCTTGCCGCCCTGGTGCATCTCGAGGACCTCGTCGCGGACCTCGAGCAGTTCGACGTCCGGAAGCCCCCGGATAAGGCGGACGAGCCGGTCGAGATGCGCGATGTTGTCGGCGTAGACCGTGACGTCCCGGACCATGGCGCTGCCGCCCATGGTGATGATCCGGATCTCGCCGATGAGACCGCCCTGTTCGCCGATGGCCGCCAGGAGGCGGCCCAAATCGCCGGGCTGTTGAGTCAGCCGGCAACGGAGAGTACGCTGGATTTTGCCGTCCCACCACATGTTCGGACTCCTTCGAAGGGAAAAAGGCTGAGGCCATTATAGCGTTTTTCCCCGGGGGGAGCCACTCGGACCGGCGGGGCGGGGGGGCGGCTTATTCGATCATGAGGAACGCATACCGGTTCATGGTTTGCTTATAGTCCGGGAGGACCTGGATCGGGTATCCCAGCTTCCGGACCGTGGAAAAAACGTCCACGGCCAGTCCTTCCGGCACAGGGCGGCCGAGCCGGGGTTCCTTGCACGCCGCCCGGCTTCCCGAGCACTCGAGGCAGACGTTGCAGGTGTCGAGAAAGAGGAGGAAAGCCTTGGGGAATCCGGCCAGGAACACGTCCCGCTCGAGCTTGAGGAGGTCAAGGTTGAGCTTCCGTGTCCAGGCATGGCGGTCCTCCGGCCGGTCGAGCTTTTTTTCGAAGTGGAAGACCGCGGCCCTTTTATACTCCCGGAAAAACCGCTCGCATTCCTCGACCGAGGGCGTGTAAGGCGGGCAGGCCCCCGCCCGTCCGTAGTCGGGGCAGCCGAACTGGCACTTCATCCGGACCCAGTGGGCCACGACGATATCCTGGGGATCGAGCCAGCGGAAATCCGTGTAGCCGCGCTTGTGAAAGAGCTTCTTCAGAGCGTCGACGGTTCTCATGGTCACCTCAAATAGTACCCGGCGCGGTGGCTGATCCGGAAGCCGCCGCCCTTGACTTTAACGGTGATTTCGCGGAATCGGTTTCCCGCCGTCTTGTCCTTCGGCGTGTAATACAGGAGGTAATAGTTTTCCGACGCTTCGGAGGCCTTGGTCATCATGGCCGCGGTGTTGGCCGAGCTGGCCGAGATCCCGCCCGTGGCCTTGGCCATCTCCGTGAAGGGCCTGATGAAATCTTCTGAATGTTCGACCCGCTGGGTCGACGGGGTGTCGTCCTCGGTTGCCGTCATCATCAGGAAGTGGACGGTGATCCCGGAGTCGGAGAATGCCTTCTTGATCCTGTCCGTGTTGAAGGAGGTGTTTCGTCGGTAGAAATCGAAGAGGTCGCCGAGATATCCGTCGGTGACGACATCCGTCCCGAACAGCTTCGTCTGTTCCTTCCGGTCCATCACCGGGATGAATTCCCTCTGGTAGAAGACGAAGACGAATTTCTGGCCGTCCTTGGCCTTCAAGTACTCCGCGAATTGGAGGAGTTTCGGTTCGTCGATGTGCCTCAGGCTCTCGAGCCGCTGGAGCAGGACCTGGTACTGCATGAAATATTCCTGCAGGGAGCCTTCGCCGACGGCTTCCATCGAGGGGTCGATCGTTCCCATCGACGTCGTCTTATCGGCGACCAGGCGCTTCAGGTCGTTGAAGGCGCGCCGGTAGGTATCGTTCCCGATGAGGACGTCCCGCCGGACCATGCCGTGGATCGTATCGGCGATCTTGTCCTTCGGGATGCGGCTCAGGACGTCCGCCTTGAGCTCGTAGGTCTTCATCGGTGTGGAAAGGACCAGATGGTCTCCCGGCCTGAGGACCTTCTGGACGAAGGCGTCGATGGCTTCGCGGATTTTGGGGTGATATTCGTAGAACTCGAAAAAGAGGTAGAAGAACCGTGACGTCTCCGGAGTGAACGGCTTCAACTCATCTTTCCTTTCGACGGCCGTCTTCCGGATCAAATAGACGGCGTCGAGCGACTGGAGGACGCCGTCCTCGTAGAGCTCGAAGTCGTTGATCGTGAGGCGGTCGATGAACGTGTCCCCCTGGAAGACCCGGACGGGGACCTCGATGTTGATGACGCTGACGTCGTGGGAGACCTGCTGGGGGAAAAGGACCGAAGAAACGAGGACGGCCGCGCACAAGACCGCCATTCTACGCAATTATCGATGCTCCTTCGGTAACCCATAAAATATATCACACTTGCCGGGCGGCTGACGAATGGGGGGGCTCACCCGGTCGCCTGACTGGACGGCGGGGATGGCCTTTTCCGCCCCCCTCGGTTATAATCTAAAAACATGAAAAAGCAGGCCGAGACGGGCGGGGGAAAGGGGGCCTGGCCGTCCGGGCTCGACCGCTTCGCCATCATCCTGGTCCGGCCGGACAGCCCCGAGAACATAGGTCTGGCGGCCCGGGGAATGGCCAATACCGGCTTCTCGGACCTCCGGATCGTCGGGGCCGACCGGTTCGAAGCCCCGGCCTACAGGACCGCGGTTCACGCCGAGTCCATCCTCGACGGCGCCCGTTTCTTCGGCACGCTCGAGGAGGCCGTGGAGGGACGGCACATTGTCGTCGGCTCGACGGCCCGCATCCGCCGGGATTTCCCCCTTCTCGCGCTGAGGGACGCCGTCCTGAAGATATCCGAGTATCCTGCCGAGACCAAAATCGGGCTCGTCTTCGGAAACGAGAGGACGGGCCTGACCGCGGACGAGATCGGTCTTTCCAACATCCGCTTTCGCATCCCCCAGGCGGCCCGCCAGCCATCTTATAATCTGGGGGTGGCGGTGACGCTGACGCTCTTCGAAATCGCCGGGCGCGGGGAGCCGCCGGCCGTGGTCCGCCGGGAGCTGCCCCTGACCCGGGCCGAACAGGAAGCGGCCGGCCGGCGCTTCGGCGAGATGCTGGACGGCCTGGGATTCATGCGCGACACCAGCCGGGCCTTTATCACGGAACGCGTCCAGGACATCTTCCGGCGGATGGTCCTGACGGGCAAGGACCGGGACGTCATCCTGGCCATGTTCCGCCGAGGCCTGCTCGGCGGGCCGGGAAAAAAACCACGATAAAGGAGCCGACATGGCAGCGAGCGAGATCAAAATCGTTTTCGGCGGCGGCCTGAAGGTCGGCGCGGAATACAAGGGCTTTCTCATCAAGACCGACCAGCCGGTCCATGAGGGTGGCGGCGGAACCGCACCCTCGCCATTCGACCTTTTCCTGGCGTCTCTGGCCACTTGTGCGGGCTTCTACGCCCTCGAATTCTGCCAGGCGCGCAAGATCCCGACCGGGGAACTGGCCGTCAGCATGAGCACGGAACGAGGAGCCGTCTCCAAGATGATCGAGAAGGTCACGATCCACGTCGATCTGCCGCCCGGTTTCCCGGAGAAGTATAAGGATGCGATCGTCAAGGCCGTCGACCACTGCGCGGTCAAGGCGCATATCCTGCGCCCGCCCCAGTTCGAAATCGTGGCCCGGCTTCACGCCTAGGACGCGGCATGGCGATCCTGGCGGGACTATTCCTCGGCATCGCGGCCGCCGTGCCGATCGGTCCTATCGGCATCCTGGCCGTGACCCAGAGACTCCGCTACGGCTTCCGGCGAGGCTTTTCCGGGGCGATGGCCTCCGCCGCCATGGAGACGATCTACAGCCTGATCGCGGTGCAGGCCGCGGCCTTTGTCAACCACTTCATACTGAAATATTCCCTCGTCATGAAGTTGGCGGGGACGGCCGTGCTCGTTTTCGTGGGCGTCGGGATCTTCCGCCAGGCCAGGACGTTCGACCCGGCGGTCGTGTTCTCCGACAAAGAAAAGAAGGAACTTCACCCGGTCTGGAAAACCATCCTCCTCTATGTTTCGAGCCCGACGCTGCCGGCCTTCTGGCTGACCGGCGCGGGCCTGGTCGTGGCTCACGGCTGGGTCGAACGCGGGCATCCCTCGGCCGTCCTTTTCGCCCTGGCCTGCGGCGCCGGAAGCGCCCTTTGGTATTTCATCCTGCTGCGGCTCATCCTCCGGACGCCCGAGGCGCTCAAGGCCCGGGTGTTCCGGGTGATTTTTCTTATCCTCGGCATTCTCCTGGTCGTCCTGGCAGTGCTCAACATTCTCTCGGTTTGGGTAAAGTTTCCGGGAAAAATAAATATCGTCTGACCGGACCCCCGCGGCCCGACGCTCCCCGGCGCTTCTTTACTGAGTCTGCGGTAGCCAGAGGTAATAGAATCCCGTTTTGAGAACCGCGAGGTACGATTCCAGCACTTTTTTATCGAGAGGGGAGAAGTCGCCGAGCTGCGCGGCATAGATGTTGGTCTTGCTCGACGGATAATAGGTGTAAGCGACGAGGCGGGCGGACTTGAGGTGGGCCATAGCTAGAATTTTTTTGAAGGCGTCGTCGAAGTAGCCGATCTCGTCGATGAGCTTGAGCTTGAGGGCCTGCGGGGCCGTATAGACTCGGCCGTCGGCGATCGCCCGGAGGTCGTCGGCGGCGATCCTGTCCTTCCGGTTCGCGGAGACGACGTTCAGGAAGTCCTGGTAGTACTCGTCGATGATCGCCTGGAAGAGCTTTTTCTCTTCGACGGACATGTCCCGGAAGGGCCCGCCCGAGTCCTTGGCCTCGCCCGACTTGATGACGTTGACCTTGATGCCGACCTTGGCCATCAGGTCGCCGAAATTGGGGAAGATTGAGATGACCCCGATGCTCCCGGTCAGGGTCGTGGGGTGGGCCATGATATAGTCGCAGGCCGAAGCGATGTAGAAGCCGCCCGAGGCCGCGACCCCCATCATCAGCCCGATGACGGGCTTCTTGGTTCTTTCTTTGAACTTCAGGATCTCGTGGTAGATCATATCGCTCGCCGTGACCTCCCCGCCGGGCGTGTCGAGACGCAGGATGACCGCTTTCACCGAAGGATCCTGGGCCGCGCGCTCCAGCCGCTCGTAGACCCGCGAGACGGCGTTTTTTTCTCTCGAGAACAGGCTGGTGTTGACGACCGAAGAGATCACCCCTTCGACGTCGATCATCAGGACCTTATCCTTGGCCGGGCCAGGGACGAGGCTGACCTCGGCGAGTTTTTCCTGGCCCAAAAAGTCCAGGTGGATATTGGGCGAACAGGAGGCGAGGGCCGCCATGATCAAAAAGGTGGAAAGCGCCGGCCTTTTCATGTCCTTCTCCTTGAGAGAACCTCGTGGGTCCATTATAACATAGCGATCAGCCCTCCTGATTCCCGCCGGGCGGGCAAGAAAGCAGCCGGCCCGGAGGGCTTCCGCCTCCATCCCCTGGTTCTCCATCGCCGCGTTGTTGACTCGGGCCCCCGGCGGTGTTATGACTCTTCTCTTTAAGGACACGCGTGCGCGGAAAAGCCTCCGTCATTATCGGCCTGGACCTCGCGGGTTCGCCAAAGCGGCCCACGGGTTTCTGCGTCTTGCGCGGCCTAAGAGCGGAAACAAAGGATCTTTTCTCGGACGAGGAGATCCTGGCCGCGATCGTTGAAGCGCATCCCGATCTGGTCACGATCGACGCCCCGCTCCATCTCCCGCCCGGAAGGTCGTCCATCCACGAGCGGAACGATTCCCATTACCGGCCGTGCGACCTGGAGCTCAGGCGAAGGAAAATCCCGTTCTTCCCGATCACCCTCGGCCCGATGCGGGGATTGACGGAGCGGGGGATGAAGCTCCGGGCCGAGCTCGAGGGCAAAGAAATCCGGGCCGTCGAGATGTATCCGGGGGGCGCCCAGGATATCTGGCGTCTTCCCCGTGCTGCGCGCGACAGGAACGGCCTGCGCCGCGGGCTCGTCAAGCTCGGCCTCAGGGGATTGTTGACCGAATCCTCCGACCACGAGCTCGACGCCGCGACCGGGGCCCTCGTCGGGCGTCTCTTCCTTCAAGGACGGGCCGAGGTTTACGGTGATTTCGATTCGGGAGCGATCATCATGCCGCGGGCGTCTCGCCGGGATCGGTGATGGAGTCTCTCGGATCAGCCCGGCGTCAGCCGGGGAACTGGAATCTTTTGCTGCCCCTTTTCCCGGGCGGGCAAATCATCTTGATGGCGTTAGGACGGACGCGAAACTCGATGCGGTCGCGGTTCCCGATGAATTCGCCGTTATATTGAACCGGCAGTTCGCGGCCCGTGATGACCGCCCGTTTGGCCTTGAAGTGACGGAGCCGCCTCTGGTAAAAGCCGAAGTAGATCAAGGGAAATAGCAGGGTGTACCTGATGGGGCCGATCTCATAGAGCGTGATGTCGAGGTAGCCGTCATCCACCTTGGCGCGGGGCGAAATGTTCCAGCTGTAGCCGAAATAATTCGTCTTGGCGATGATGCAATCGAAGAAATTCGAGCGGACGGTTTTGTGCGCGAAGGCGCCGTGCCGGTCGACGCCGTCGAACAGCTCGATCTCCTTCGCGTCCATCCGGGAGCCGAAGAGCTTCCGGGCGGCCAGGGCAAACCCCCAGAGGCCGGGGATGGGATTCAGGTATTTTTCCCCTGTCACGCGGGCCGTGGCCCCGACGCTGGCGAAATTGGAGATGCGCCCTTCCGTTTCCATAACGTCGATCTCGCGGGGCACCCCTTCGGTGAGCCGGTCGATGGCCTTGCGCGGGTTCTTGGGAATGCCGAAGGCTTTCCGGAACGCGTTGCCGCTGCCGAAGGGGATGACGCCGAACAGGACGTCCTTGTTTTTCCCCGCCTCGAAGATGCCCTGGAGCGTGTCGGCGATCGTGCCGTCGCCGCCCATGGCCACGATGACATCGGATTCGTGCGAAGCCTTCCTGGCCCTCTCGACGGTCGTGCGCGCGTCTCCGAAGAGGTCGTGGATCTCCCCGGGCAGTTTCTTTTCCAGGTAGGCCCTGAGCTTCTTGCGCCGGAGCCACCGCGAATTGGCCGCGCGGGGATTGATCAGGCAGGCCACCCTGGTCCCGTGGGGCAGTTTTTTCATGATTTGTCCGTAACGCACTATTTTATAGCATGTGGGGAGGGGCCTGTCAAAAACGGGAGACGCGAAAAGGGGTTTGAAAGGCCGCCGCCCTTCGGCTAAAATGGGGGGACCATGAGCGACCTCGAGCGGATTGTCGTCGGCAAAGGCCGGAAGTTCCTTATCCGGGTGGAAACATCCCACGAAGCGGCGGACTATCAGAAGTATGAGGACATCCGGGACGCGATCTGGGGGTTTCCCGACGACCACTTGTCGGGGACGCGGAACATGATGTGCGAGAACTTCTTCGCCGAAGGAAGCAGCCTCTTCATCGGCGCTTTCAGCGAGGCGGAGGGCGGCGGCTTCGGGACCGACGGGGCCCATCTGGCGGGGTTCTGCTACGGGTTCGTGGGCGTCGCCGACAAGGAGACCGGCTTCCGTGACCCGGCGAACCTCCGTTTCTATTCCCAGTTCGCGGGGGTCCGCCGCGAATACCAATCCTTCGGGCTGGGGATCCTGATCAAGGAGTTTCAGCGCGACGTCATCCTGCGCCGGTTCGGGATCGGCACGGTGATCTGCACCTATGACCCCCTGACGGGCGTCAACGCCCACCGCAATGTCCACCACTTCGGCATGGACGTCCTGGAGTACCGGGCGGCGACCTACGGCGAGTACGGCGGCCTGCTTAACAGGTCCGACGTCGCCTCGGACAGGTTTCTCATGTCCTGGGACCTGGCCCGCAAAGCCCGGGACGGGAGCGGCGCGGCCGGAAGGCCCGGCCCGGATATGCCGCGCGTACTCTCGGTGGAGGGCCGGCGTGTCCAGGGAACGATGGGCCTCCTCGACCTTGAGGTCGTGCGCGACACCGACCTCCGTCCGGAGGCCCCGGCGCTCCTGCTCCAGATCCCGAGCGATTTTTACCGCATGCTGCGGGAGACGGATGTTGCGGACCCTGACGTCCGCCGCATCCCCGTTGATTGGCGGGAACACACCCGCCGCGCCTTTGTCTTCCTCCTCGGCCGGGGATACCGGGTGACGGATTTCCTGAAGGACCTGGGAACTCCGCCAGCCAACTTTTACGTCCTGACTAAAGGCCCGGCCGCCCGACCGCGGCCGGGCGCTGGACGAATCCCGGGCTTTTGATATAATCCCGGTCTCATGGAAAATAATCCCCGCCCTTCGCGCGCGCTTCTCAAAGGAGTCTTCATGACACATGGACGATTCGCCCTGACCCTTCCGGCCGCCGCCCTCCTCGTCTTCGGCGGCTGCCGTGTCGAGCAGAAACCTGCCGGCGTCGAGGCCCAAGCCCGGGCGCTGCACCGGAAAATCCTCACCGTGGACACGCACTGCGACACGGCCTTCAACCTCCTGCGCCCCGATTGGAAAATCGGCGACCGCCACGATCCCGCCAAGCGGGAGAGCGGCAAGATCGACCTGCCCCGGATGAAGGAGGGGGGCCTCGACGCGGAGTTCTTCGCGGCCTTCGTCGGTCAGGGACCGCGCACTCCCGAGGGCTATGTGAAGGCCAAAGAGGCCGCGGTCAAGGTCGTCGACGCGGTTTGGAAGATGACGGCCGACTATTCCGGGATGATCGGCCTCGGCCTCGAGCCCCGCGACGCCTACCGGCTCAAGCGCGAGGGCAAGCTCACGGCCTTCCTCGGGATGGAGAATGGCTATCCCATCGGCCAGGACCTGTCCTTGGTGGAGTTCTTCTACAAGAAGGGCGTCCGCTACATCACTCTCTGCCACTCCTCGGACAATGACATCTGCGATTCCTCGACCGACCGCCAGGATACTCAGGACCGGGGCCTCAGTGCATTCGGCCGGCGGGTCGTCGCCGAGTGCAACCGGCTGGGGATGATCGTGGATATTTCCCACGCCTCGGACAAATCCTTCGCCGACGTCCTCCAGGCCACGAAAGCGCCCGTGATCGCCTCTCATTCGAGCTGCCGGGCCGTTTGCGACAGCCCCCGGAACCTCACAGACGACATGCTCCGGGCCCTGAAAAAGAACGGCGGCGTCATTCAGATCTGCTTCCTGGGGAGCTACGTGAAGAAGCCGGCTCCCAATCCCGAACGGGACAAGGCCCTCAGCGAGCTCGAAGCCCGGTACGGGAATTTCCGGACCATCACGGACGAGGCGACGCGGGCCAAGGTCAGGACGGAGCGGGAGGCGATCGACCGGAAATTCCCCTTGGAGAGGGCGACCGTAAAAGACCTCGTGGATCACATCGACCACGTCCGGAAGACGATCGGCGTGGATTACGTCGGGATCGGGACCGATTTCGACGGCGGCGGCGGTGTCCTCGGATGCGACGACGTCAGCGGCATGATCCATGTCACCGAAGAACTGATCCGAAGGGGATACACGGACCAGGAGATTCAAAAGATCTGGGGCGGAAACTTCATGCGGGTTTTCAACAAGGTCATCGAATTGCGGGGCCGCTGACATTATTTTGTAAAGGATATTTACAACCTGGGCTGGCCTGATCCGTATCCGGCATCCCGGCCATCCCTTCCGCTCGCGGCGTTTCGTAATTCTCCCATTGGCATGAAGTTTGCACCTTCATCTCAACTCATGAGAGGAGAATTGCGCGCCGAGATCCCCGGGATGCAATTTTCCAGGATTTTGATTAAGATGAAGGGCGCCCCATGTTGACCTGCCGCCGGTTTATCGGCTTATCTTTCCTTCTTCTCGGTGCGGCCGCCCTGGCCCCGGCCGACCTGCTGTTCCAGAAAAACCCCGAGGGAAAGCCCCAGCCCGGGGGGACGCTCTATATCAAGGCCTACCAGACGCCCTTCAACCCGGTCTTCGATCCCGCCTCTTCGGCCCACTACTTCGTCGTCGAGCAGCTCTACGACGGGCTGGTTAAGTTCGACAATAATTTCCTGGTCATCCCGAGCCTGGCGGAGTACTGGAAAATCTCCGACGACGGAAAGCGGATCACGTTTTACCTGAGGAAAGGCGTCAAGTTCCATCACGGTCGGGAGATGACCGCGGCGGACGTCAAGTTCTCGCTCGAACGGCTGGTCCAGAACAGGCCGGGAAATGTGTGCTACCAGTATTTCACATCGCGGGTCGCAGGGGCGGACGAATATTGGCGGGGCCAGGCTGCCAACGTCCGCGGCTTCACCGTTATCGACCCCTACACCTTCGAGATCGAGTGGACCCGGCCCTATGTCTCGAGCCTCGGCCTCAACCTCCTGAGCATGTATTATTGCAAGATCCTTCCCAAGGACCTTCTTCAGGCCCAGGGCAGCGCATTCTTCCAGAAGCCCGTGGGCACGGGTCCGTTCAAGTTCGCCTTTTGGATCAGGAGCCGGAAATTCGACGTCCCGAACCTCGAGATCCTCGGCGTCCGGCTGGAACGGAACTACCAGTACTTCGGGAAAAAGCCCTACCTGGACGCGCTCGAGTATTCTCCGTACTTCAGCGACAACGAGTTCGAAAGCGGCGACATCGACATCATCCCGGTGACGTCCGGAACCCTTCTTCCCAAAAAATTCCAGATCCTCGAGAACAGCTCCCTGCGGTCGGCCTCCCTGGCCCTGAGCTGTCACGTGCCGCCCCTGGACCGGGCCGAGGTCCGGAAGGCCCTGGCCCTGGGCATCAACAAGTCCCGGCTGGCCGAGGCCGCCTCCGCGGCCTCAACGGTGGCCCAGGTCACGGAGAATTTCATTCCGCCTCTGCTGCCGGGTTTTTTTCCGAGAGAGGTGAGCCCTGCCTACGAGCCCGAGAAGGCCCGCATGCTCCTGGCCCGCCTCCTCCCGGAGACGGGCGGACGCCTGAACCTGACCCTCGTTTTCCCTCTGCCCAAGCGGGACCTTTATCTCAGCCTGAGCCGGGAGCTCGACAAGCAGCTCGACGCGCTGGGGATCAACCTGGACGTCAGATACCTCAAGGCGGCGGAAGACATCCGTGCCGTCCGGGGCCCATACCTGAAGTTCCTCGAATGGAACATGGACTTCCCGGACCCCGAAAATGTGGTCTTGCCCCTGTTCTCATCCCGGTCCCCCGTCAACCAGCTCAACTCCCATTACGCCAATCCTCGCCTCGACGCCCTGCTCGAACAGTCCGAGGTCGAGACGAGCTGGGAGCGGCGGACCGGGCTCTTCCGCCAAATGGAGCAGATCCTCTTCGAAGACGCGCCCGCGATCCCCCTCTACACCGAGCGCGTCCGCATCGCCCTCCTTCCCCGGGTCCATGGAGCCAAGCTCCCGGCCTTGGGGTTCTATTTCCTGGACACCAAAGATATTTGGCTTGAGGAAAGAGAAGGACCGGGTGAAACTTAAACTATCGATCTCTCAACGTCTTGTCATTTGGATCACGTTTCTCGTCTTCATGCTGTTCGGCGCCGTCCTTTTCATCATCCAGCGGCGGGAGGTCCAAACCCTTTTCGAGCAGGCCCGCAACCGGGCCGTCCTGACGGCCCAGTACATGTGGCAGCTCAACCTTCAACCTCTCGTCCGCTATGATCGGGATGCCATCCAAGCCAATGTGAACAGACAGGTCGACAACGAGCTTCCCTATATCATCTTTTACGACCGGTCCGGGACCCCCTTCGTCGCCAACGACCTGGTCGGGTCGCGCCCCGACATCCTGGGCCGGAGCCATTTCGCCGAGGACGTCCAGCCGGGCGCCCAGTCCCAGGAGACCCGGTCCGTCCTGCTCCAGGACCAACGGCTGAGAGTGCTTGAAGTCGAGATCCCCATCTTCCTCCCGGGGAACGACAGGAAATGGGCCTCGGTCAAGATCGGCCATTCGCTCGAGTCCATGTACGCCGCCATCCAGGAGGTCCGCCTGGTCCTCATCCTGGTCGGCTTCGGTGGGGTTCTGCTGGGAATCCTGGGGGCCACGGTGCTGGCGAGGAGGCTCACTCGGCCCCTCCGGAAGCTCGTCGATGGCACGGTCCGCATCTCGAAAGGCGATTTCAGCCACGCCATCGACGTCCCGTCGGGGGACGAGATCGGCGAGCTGGCCCGCGGCTTCAACGAGATGACCGGCCGGCTCCTCCAGACGCGTGACCAGATGGACGCGGCCAACCGCAAGCTCGTGCAAGCCGAAAAGCTGGCCTCCATCGGGCGGCTGGCCGCGACCATCGCCCACGAGATCCGGAACCCTCTGACCTCGGTCAAGCTCAACCTCCAGAAGGTGGCCGAGAGCGAGAGGCTCGACGATGTCGAGAAAGAGCATATCGGGCTCTCCATGGAGGGCGCCGGCCAGATCGAGAAGTTCATCAAGGAGCTCCTCAATTTCACCAGGGTCGCGGACCTGAACCTGGACCGCTTCCCGATCGAGCAGGTCCTCGAGGAGTCCTTCAAGCTCCTCCGGGAAACGTTGACGCGGAAAGGGATCACTATCGAAAAAAAGTACGCCCCCGGGCTGCCCCAGGTCCTGGTCGACGGCGATAAGATGCGCCAGGTCTTCCTCAACATCCTGCGCAACGCCGAAGAGGCCCTCGAACCCGGCGGCCGCATCACCGTCACCCTGGACCTGGCCGGGGACGCCGAGCACAAGAAGATCCGGGTCCGGATTTCGGACGACGGCCCCGGCATCCCCGAGAAGAACAGGGACGTCATCTTCGAGCCGTTTTTCACCACCAAGCCGTCGGGCTTCGGCCTGGGGCTGGCCAACGCCCGCAAGATCGTCGAGCAGCACAACGGGTCCATCCGGCTGGCCAGGCCGAGGGGCCGGGGGACGTCGTTCGTCATTCTCATCCCGTGCGAGGAGGGATCATGAAATCCATCCTAATCATCGAGGACGACCCGCTCGTCCGCAGAACCCTGACCTCCCAGCTGGCCAAGCGGGGGTTCGAGATCATCGCCGCCGAGAACGGAGAAGGCGGGGTCCGGAGTTTCGACGAAAGAGGCCCCGACCTCGTCCTCCTCGACGTCCGCCTCCCGGACATCGACGGGCTCGAAGTCCTCCGCAAGATCAAAGAGAAAAACCGGCGGGCCATCATCATGGTCATGACGGCCTTCGACGACATGAAGACCACGGTCGAGGCCATCAAGCTCGGGGCCTACGAGTACCTGGTCAAGCCGTTGAACGCGGCGGAGCTCGATTTGACCATCGATAAGGCCCTGCAGGTGCGGGCCCTCGAAGAGAAGGTCAGCTACCTCGTAGAGGAAAGGCAGAAGGAATACACGATCGACAACATCATCGGGCACTCGACTCAGATGCGGGGCGTGTTCAAGATGATCGGATCGGTGGCCAACACCCGGACCAACGTCCTCATCCAGGGCGACAGCGGAACGGGCAAGGAGCTCGTGGCCAAGGCCATCCATTATAACAGCCCGTACCGGGACGAGCCCTTCATCGTGATCAACTGTTCCGCGATTTCCGACACGCTCCTCGAGAGCGAGCTCTTCGGCCATGTCAAGGGCGCTTTCACGGACGCCGTCTGCGAGACGAAGGGGAAATTCGAAATCGCGGGAAAGGGAACGCTGTTTCTGGACGAGGTCGGGGACGTGTCCCCGAATCTCCAGTCCAAGCTCCTCCGGGTCATCGAGACGCGGGACTTCATGAAGGTCGGGGGGGAGAGGGTTCTCAAAACCGAGGCCCGCATCATCGCGGCCACGAACCAGAACCTCCGGGCCCTGATCGAGAAAGGCCGGTTCCGGGAAGACCTCTATTACCGGCTCAAGGTCGTCGAAATCATGCTGCCGCCGCTCAGGGACCGGCGGGAGGACATTCCGGAGCTGGTGGCCTACCTCCTCGAGAAGATCAACCGTGACATCCGTCGGAGCGTCCGCAAGGTCCCCCCCGACGTGATGCAGATCCTCATGGGCCTCCCCTGGAGAGGCAACGTCCGGGAACTCGAAAACGCTCTCACCCGGGCCGTCATCCTGGCCAAGGGGGACGTCGTCCTCAAGGAAAACCTGCCGGTCGATCACGACGAAAAGAGCGTCTTTTCGAAGGAGCTCGTGCCGCTCGAGGAGATCGAGAAGAACTATATCCAGCACGTCCTCAGCGCGGTCAAAGGCAGCAAGACGCGGGCCAGCCAGATCCTCCAGATCAGCCGGCCGACCCTGGATAAAAAGATCAAAGATTATGGGCTGGACACGGGGGAATCGGGCTGACGGCCTCCCGTGTAAACTCCCTTCGCGGCATGTAAATAATCTTGAGGCGCGTCCGCCGCGGAGCGCCGCTTTCCCCGAGAGAATTCGCGCACGGTGAATTGGCACAATTTATGCAATTTTTTCGTTTGGCCGGAGAGGGAGGTCGAACATGCCGGAAAAAAGGATCGTGATCGTGGACGACGACGAGAACATCAGGAAGACGTTTTCCCTCCTTCTCGGCAAAAAATACCGGGTTTATCCGGTCAAGGACTCCGAGGAAGCCCTGGCCAAGTTCCACAGCGCCAAGGTGGATCTCGTGATCGCCGACTATAAGCTCCCCTGCCTGAACGGCATGGAGCTCATCAAGAGGCTGCGGGCCTCGGGATTCGAAGGGGAGGCCATGCTGATATCCGCCCATCCGGACCTGGTGAAGATCGAGGACTTGAGCCGGTTATCCATCAGCCACTTCTTCGTCAAGCCGCTGGACCTCGACGTCCTCAACCTGTCGATCGACCGGGTCCTCCAGCCGAAGAAGCTCCTCGAATCCCACGCCTGAGCCGCCGAATCCCCGCGCCTCCCCATTCCGCGATACACGGAAATCCAGGTCCGGGGGGGCCTCGTCCGTCCGACCTCCGCTGTAAACGAAGTTTACAGGATGAAAGAAATTTTCCATCCCGCGTGCGGGCTCACCAGGGGGAACCGGGGCCCCGGGAGAGTGGCATAAAATATGCAGTTGCAAAAGGTGCAATGCGAGAGGTCAACAAGCTAGTTCATTCCCCGATACCCTTCCATAACCCTCCTTCTTTTTGTTCCGGAGCGAGGGGTGCCGCGGGGGCACCCCTCCTCTGCTTTATTTCTTCCTGATCCCGAAGGTCTTTCCGTGCCGGGCGAGCAGGCCCACGCCCGGCGCATTCCCATGGCAACGACACTTCCGCGGAATCTCAGGACGATGAAGGGGAGGGGCGGGGCTAGAGAACGGGCGGGTCAGCTCGGCCCAGAGGCTCGACGCGCGCCCCCGTCGGCAGGTTTCTTGGCCCAGAACGTCCCGAAGATTGTCTCGCACCAGACGAGCTCGCTGTGGATGAAACCGGCCTCGCGCAACCACTCCAGCCAGGTCTGCTGGGGGACCGGAGCGTAAGCCGGGCGATTATTCAGGTGCCAGTCCTGGATGTCCTGCCGCTGGGCGCCCATGCCCATGACGTCCCGCTCCCATTGTTTCCAGAGCATGCTCCCGGCTTCCGATGAGCCGACATCGAGCATCACGGAGAAGGCGAAGATTCCCTCCGGTTTGAGAGACCAGAAGGCGTTCCGGCATACGGATTCCTTGTCCTCGGGAGACTCGAGGAAATTGAGGGCCAGGTTAGACAGGATATAATCAAAGGCGCTCTGCCGCGAATACCGGGGGATGCTCCTTCGCTCGGTTTCCACCCAGTCGGCAGCCCGGCCCAGCCGTTCCTTGCAGGCCAAGAGCATGGCCGGGTCCTGGTCCACGGCCGTCAGTTTCACATAGGGCTTTTCCTCGATGAGCCGCGAGCTCAGAATGCCTGTCCGGCAGCCCAGTTCGAGGATCGGGGAATAGTCCGATTCCATGAGGAGCATAGATTCGAGAAGTGAGTCCAGGATTTCCACCTGGCAGGGCACGAAATAGCGGATTTCCCTGTCGAAAGCCTCCGGGTCATGGAGAAAATGGCGCCGCCCGATTTCCGGGCGGGTCACGACGTCCGACTGATCCATAAAGACCTGATCCTTGGTGGGATAACGATACCCAAGATGGTTTAGTCGGGGGGACCGGCCGACAGTTGAAACGGCCCCGGCGTTGATTTAAACTAGGCCCTCCGGAAGGAAGGAGGGTCGGCACATGAGACGGAATTTTGCCTATCGGCTGATCCTGACGTCGGCCCTGCTTCTCGCCTCGAACGCCGCCGCCCTCGCCCAGAGGACGGGCTATTCGCGGGATGAATTCGTCCGCCGGAGGGCCGCCCTGATGGACCGGGTCAAGACCGGAGCAATCATCCTCTTCGGCGACATCGCGATTCCCGCCGGGGCCCATTTCCGGCAGGACAACGATTTCTATTATTTCGCCGGGAACGAGGATCTGGCCGCGGTCCTCGTCATGATTCCGGAGACGAAGCAGGCCTTCCTTTTCCTCCCCGAGCAATCCGCCCGGGAAATCATGGTCGACGGACCGAACCTCCTCAAAGACCCCGAGGCCCGGACGAAGACCGGGTTCGCCGATATCTACCCCGTGGCCTATCTAGACGAATTCCTGGCCCGCCGGATGCCGGGATCGAACGGGCGTCTCCACCTGCGACTTTCCCCGAGGGACACGATGGACGAGGCCCGCTCCGAGACGGCCTTGATGGACGCGCGAAAGGCCCGGAGCCACTACAACAGCCGGATTTCTCTGGACCTGGAGCGGATCGAACAGCTCAAGGCCCGCTATCCCCAATGCGAATTGAAGGATGTGGTGCCGGCGATCGACGCCTTGCGGGCGATCAAGACCCCTGAGGAGGTCGAGATCCTGCGGCGGGACGGCCGGATCTCCGCCGAGGCCGTCCGGCAGGCCATGCTGGCCACCGGGCCCGGCGTTTTCGAATACGAGATCGAGGCCGCGGCCATGGCCGTGATCCTGCGGGGAGGCGCCAGGAGCGCGGCCTATGCCCCCATCGTCGGCTCGGGCCCCAACAGCTGCATCTGGCATTACGACCAGAACTCGCGGCGCGTCGGGCCCGGCGACGTCGTCCTCATGGATTTCGGGGCCGACCTGGACCACCTGACGATGGACATTACGCGGACCTGGCCCGCGTCGGGCCGATTCACGGCCGGGCAGAGAGAGGTCTACCGGGCCGTCCTTGAAGTCCAGAAAGCCTGCATCGAGGCCTACCGGCCCGGAGCGACGCCCGAAGACGTCCGCGACCACGTGGCCCGCGTCATGAAGTCCAAGGGGATCGATCCCCGGGGTCTCCGGGGGGACTTCGGCCACGGCGTCGGGCTCTCGGTCCATGACGTCGACCTCGGCGGCGTTTTGAAGGAGGGGATGGTGTTCGCGATCGAGCCGGCCCTGTATTATCCCGAAAAGGCCCTGGGCATCCGGATCGAGGACACCGTCCTCGTCACGAAAAACGGCTGCGAGGTCCTGACCAGGGACGTCCCCAAAGAGATCGAGGACATCGAGAAGCTGCTCGCCGGGCGACCCCGGAAATAGCCCGTCCCGTTACAAGGAACTAAGGACCTCTCGGGGATGGCCTCCGGCAGGGAGCAGTCTCGCCTCCTGCCGGATCCGTCCAGACGCGGGCAGTACCGCCTCTTGGCGGGGCGGATTCTGAGGAGCGACCGGCAGACGTGCGGCTTGCGCTAAGCCGCACATGACGTTCCGGTCATTCCCCGAGGTCCTTATCCCCCCGCGCCCGCGCTGCCATTTTGATATAATGGAGCGGCGGACAACGAAGATAACACATGCCGAATCGTGCCGTTCTTGAGAAAATCGAACGAGGGCTCCGGGCGCCGCTCCCCGGCGTCCCCGCCCAGCTCCGCATGGCCACGGCGCCCCGGCCCGGGCACCGGGCCTATTTCGAGGTCGAGGGAACGTGCCTTAAGGCGGGCGTCCTCATCCTGCTCTACGATAGGGACGGCGCGCTCCGGCTCCTGCTGACCCGGAGGACCGAGCTCGTTCTTCACCACCGGGGCCAAATTTCCTTTCCCGGCGGGGAACAGCATCCGGGAGAATCGCTCGAGGCCACGGCCCTGCGCGAGGCGGCGGAGGAGCTCGGCCTGGACCTCGGGCCGGTCCGGGTCCTCGGGAAGCTGACCCCGCTCTACATCCCTCCGAGCAATTACTGCATCTATCCGACCGTGGCGTTTCTGCCCGGCGCCCCGCACTTCAAGCCCCAGCCCGACGAGGTGGCCGAGGTCATCGAAGTCCCCGTCAGCAATCTCGCGGCCCTGGAAAACCTGTGCCAGGAGACTTGGACGATCGGCAACCGGACCGTGAACGTCCCCTATTATGCTTACGGCGCGTGCAAAATATGGGGAGCCACGGCCATGGTGCTGGCCGAGTTTCTGGCGCTCCTCGATACCTCCGGCGAATGAGGATCTCATGAGAAAATACCATCACATCGGCATCCCGACCGATCTTCCCCGGGCGGGGGAGTCCTACCTCCCCGAGCTCAAAACCTTCCATTCCGGTTTCGAGACAAGCCCCTACGGCATCGAGTGGATGCGGTTCGGGCCCGGCTGCCCGCTGCCCGAGCTCGTCCGGAAGGTCCCCCACGTTGCCTTCGAGGTCGACAACCTGGCCGCCGAGATCGCCGGGAGGGAGGTGATCATCCCCCCGAACAGCCCCTCTCCGGGAGTGACGGTCGCCTTCATCGTCGACAATGGGGCTCCGGTCGAGTTCCTCGAGTTCCGCAGGAAATAGCCCCCGCTCTTGATTGACCCCCCGAAGGCCTATACAATACCCGTGGCATTGAAACGAGGTCCGGCCATGAGCAAACGCAAACGCATCCTGAGCGGCATCCAGCCGAGCGGGACGATCCATATCGGCAATTATTTCGGCGCCATCGAGAACTGGGTCCGGCTGATAGAAGAGTACGAATGCTTCTTTGCCATCGTTGATTATCACGCCATCACGGTGAGCTACGAGCCGGCCCTTATGCAACAGAGGATCCTCGAAGCTGCCGTGGACAACATGGCCGCGGGGCTCGACCCGGCCCGCTGCACGATCTTCGTCCAGAGCCACGTCCCGGAGCACACCGAACTCTGCTGGCTGCTCAACTGCGTCACCCCCATGGGCGAGCTCGGCCGGATGACACAGTTCAAGGAGAAATCCGAACGGGAACGGGATAACGTCACCGCCGGGCTTCTGAACTACCCGATCCTCCAGGCCGCCGACATCCTCATCTACAAGGCCGACGCCGTCCCGGTCGGCGAGGACCAGGCCCAGCACCTCGAGTTCACGCGTGAGGTGGCCCGCCGCTTCAACGGCCGGTTCGGCGATTACTTCCCGGAACCTCAGACCCTGATCGGCCGGGGGGCCCGGGTCATGGGCCTCGACGGCGCGGCCAAAATGAGCAAATCGCTCGGGAACCACATCGGCGTCGCCGAGGAGCCGGCGGCGATCTGGGAGAAGCTCCGGCCGGCCAAGACCGACGAGGCCCGCAAGCGCCGCAGCGACCCCGGGAATCCCGACCGGTGCAACATCTTCAGCTACCACAAGCTCGTGACCCCGGACGCGGAGATCCATGAGATCGTCCAGGGATGCACTTCGGCCGGAATCGGCTGCATCGACTGCAAGAAGGTCTTTTTCAACAACTTGTGCCGCGTCCTCGACCCGATTCGGGAGCGCCGCCGCGAGCTCCTGGCCGACCCCGGCTTCGTGACGCATGCCCTCCGGGAGGGTGCGCGAAAGGCCCGGAGCATCGCCCAGGACACCGTCGCCGGCGCCAAGAAGCTCATGGGCCTCGTCCCGGATTTCTGAGGTTTCCACGTCCCCGTTCCGCGGCCGCCGGAAAACGCCTGAAAATTCCCTCCGGCGCGGGCAACCAATTCCCGGCCGATTTCGTCATTAAATGTGAAGGTCGAACTTTAAGGAGGTTTTTATGCTCAAAGCGAAAACTCTGGTCATTCTGACCGTCCTCGCCCTGCTCTTCGCCGGCCTCTTCACCCTGGCGGCCGCCGAATACCGGGAGGATTTTTCGAAAACCCTCGCTCTCAAGGCCGGCGATATCTTCTCCCTGGACAACGTCAATGGCCAAGTCACGATCTCCACGTGGAAGGACAACAAAGTGGAGATCAAGGCCGTCAAAGTGGCCCGGGACGACGAGAAGGACCTCAAGGACGTGGAAATCCGGGTCGATGAAGCGGCCGGGATGGTGTCCGTCAAGGCCATTTGGCCCCGGCACCGGAACAACTTCCACGTCAAAGTCGATTTCGACATCAAGGTCCCCGAAGGCGTGAACCTGAGGAAGGTCGAGACCGTCAACGGCGACGTCGATGTCACGGGCCAGTTCGGTTCGGCCGAGCTCGAAACGACCAACGGTTCGGTGACTGCGGATGGGGTCAAGGGCGCCCTCGACGTTTCGACGACGAACGGCGGCATCAAGGTCGCCCGTCAGGAAGGCAAGCTCCGCGCCGGGACGACGAACGGCAACATCCGGCTCGAGAAGCTGACCTTCAAGGACGGCATCCGGGCCGAGACGACCAACGGCTCGATCACCCTCGCCATCGAGGCCCCCGACCAGATCAACGCTTCGCTTCTGGCGGAAACGACGAACGGCCATATCTCCGTCGATTTCCCCGTGACCCTGAAGAACCTGCGCCAGTCCCGGCGGCTGATCGAAGCCCAGATCGGGCAGGGCGGCGCGGAGATCTCGCTCCACACGACCAACGGCTCGATTACGCTCACGAAATAGGAAAACGACCGCGGCTTGCGGACCGCTTCGCCGGACCCCTCCGCGTGCGACGATGCCAAGGGCTGCCCCTCAAAGGGGGGGGCCCTTTTTTATTTCTTGGCGGGGGCGGGCGCGGCGTCATCCCTGATGTACACGACGCCGGTCTGCCGGAGAAGGTTCTGGAAGTCCTGTTCGGCGAGTTCGCTCTTGACCTCGGCTTCGACGTGCTTGCCGTAGTAGAGCTTCTTGTTGATCTCCTCGATGAGGCTCGTGACCCGGAGGTAGACGCTGGCCTGTGGTTTGTCCACGACGACCGTCACCTTGTCCTCCCGGATGATGACCGCCCGAACGTCCGGGAATTTGGCGATCTTCTGGGCGAATTTTCCAAGCATATGCCTTTTTCTGTTCCGGGCGGCGCGGTAGACGAGAAGGCCGAGGACTGCCGGGCCGATGAGGGATCCCCAGTTGATCCGGGCGACCAGGAGGACGGCGGTCAGGCCGATGGCCACGGCCATGATCACGATCCCCTTGTTCCCGTAGGGAATGGACGCCTTGACCCTCTCCAGCCAGTTCCTGAGGCGTTCCCCCCGTGGCAGCGAATAGCGGGTCCCCGTCTCGAGGTCCTGCTCCAGCCGCTTGAGGTCGGCCGCCAGGGCGCGCGCATCCGGATAGCGGTCATCGGGCTTCTTCCGGAGGCACCGCGACACGATCCTGTGGACCTGCGGCGAGAGGTTTCGCCGCACGACGGTCACGGGCTTGGCCTCCTCATAGGCGATGGCGTGCATCGTATCGATCGGCGTTTCGCCCTTGAAAGGCAGCTCGCCGGCCACCATTTCATAAAAAACGATGCCCAGGGAAAAGATATCGCTCCTCGGATCGAGGGCCTGTCCCCGGGCCTGTTCCGGGCTCATGTAGCTGAGCGTTCCCATGACGGCCCCGGGCATGGTCTGGCCGTGGCTCTTCGTCAATGTCGCCATGGGGTCCCCGGCCGCGCCGGGCGCCTCCCCCCGGGGCTCGAGCAGCTTGGCCAGGCCGAAATCGAGGAGCTTGGCATGGCCGTCCTTTGTGACCATGATGTTGTCGGACTTGATGTCCCGGTGGAGGATGCCGAGCTCGTGGGCTTTGGCCAGGCCGTCGGCGATCTGGCGCGCGATCTCGACGGCCCCCATAAGGTCGAGCTCGCCGTCCTTGATCAGGCGGGTGACCGTCTTGCCGTCCACGAATTCCATGGCGATGAAGATGCCGCCTTCGACCTCGTCGATATCGTAGACCTGGGCGATGGCGGGGTGGGTGAGGACCGCGGCGGACTGCGCCTCTCGCAGGAACCGGGTCCTGCGTTCCGGGTCGGCCACGAGGTTCGGCGTCAGCATCTTCAGGGCGACCGGGCGCTGTAGGCGGATATCGAGGGCTTTGTAGACGACGCCCATGCCGCCCCTGCCAAGCAGGGCTTCGACCCTGTAGTGCTTGAGGGTCCGGCCGATAATCGAACTTTCTTCTACCGTCATGTCCCTGGGCTTTCTTTATTGAATACCACAGGACTCCGCCAGGGTCAACCGCCCCGGCCCGGCACAGCCCTCCGGCCCGTTTCTGCGCGCTCCCTCCCCGGGTCCCGTTCCGTTCGTGGGGCGGGCTATTTCGTCGTGATGAGGTTCCGTCTGCGGAGCTCTTCAAGCCCCTTTTCCCACGGACCGGCGTCTCCCCACAGGTAATAGGAGAAATAGCGGACCGTTTTCTGGAAAATGGGGACCCAGGGCTGGAGCTCGGCGTAGTAGTGATGCGATTCGCCGTTCGAGGGGTGGTTCATCCACATGTGGAGGAACTCGGGCTCGCTCACGGGAAAGGCGCCGACGAACGAGACGTCCTCGACCGTGTCGCGGCCGGCGTTCCAGCCTTCCTTGAGGTTGAAGACCTCGCCGAAATATTCCCCGGGGCGCATCCGGACCTCGCGGCGTCCCTGCACCGAGGGAATCACGAAGACATCCTCCGTCCAGTGCCTTTTCCCCAGCTCGAGGATAGGCTGAGGTCCGATCATGTGGAGTTCGGGGTTGCGGAACTCGATGGCGAACCGGACCTCGACGAGCGGCGAATCCCCGTAGAGCGTGAATGTTTTTTCGAGCCGGTTGCCGTAATAGTCCGCCTCCATCCGGACCTCCACGAAAGGCCCCTCTTTCCGGACGAGCTCGGCGTCGTAAACCTTGTGGGTTTCGATCGAGGCCTGCCCGAGAAAATCCTCGAATCCGCCGTAGGGGTAAAAGCCCCGCTCGCGGAAAGGCCGCTTGTCCGTGTCCTCCTTCTCGGGCCAGAGCTTGAAGAGGACGTTGTCGTTTTTCTCCTTGACGAAATACTCGATGATCCGGGCGCCCGTGCGCAGAAGGGTGACACGGACCTTGCCGTTCTCCAGGCGGTATTCGTTGATCCCGTCGCCGTTGAGGTCGACCTCCGCGGCCGTGGCCTTCCCGGAGGCCGGCCCGACGCCCAGCTGGGTTTCGTTGGCGGCGCCGAGGGCCGCGACTTTGACCGAGTAAGAGCCGGCCTTGAGCGGCAGGCGGAAAGTCAGCGTTTCGTGGTCACCCGGGCGGGCCTTCCCGGCTTGGCTCGCCTCGAAAACGGGTTTCCCCGGCTGGCCCCCGGCGAAGACCTTGACCGATACGGGGTATTCTGACTGACCTGTAAAATTATAAACGGACACGGGATAAACGACATCAGGTTCCTGGCCGAAGAGCAGCCGGTGGACCGAAACGGCCGGGGGAAGATCGAAGACCGCGAGAGTCCTCTTCCGGCCCGATTTCCAGCGCATCTCGACCAGGATGGGGTTGGCCTTGGCCAAAGCGGCCAGGGACGGCTCGACCGCGAAACGGAACGTCCGCTCCGATTGCGGCGGCAGGGCCGCGTCGGCGAACCGGTTCCTGACCTGAAGCTCAGGCGCCGGCTTGACCTCGAGCCGGCCGTCCAGCGATGAGCCGCCTAGGTTCGAAGCCCGCACGACGAGTTCCCGGCCATCCATCGCGGCCTCGAGCTGGACCCTGTCGCCGAAGTAGTTCTCTAGGAATACCCGGTCGAGGAGGAGCATCTGAAGGGCGTTCCGGAACAGCCCGGGCCCCTGCATCCTGCCTTGCGGCAGGACGCCGACGGCCCGCCTGGACAGGAGCGCCTGCCACATGCTGTCCCGGGTCAGCGCGCTGCCTTTCTTCGTGAAGAGGACCATGCAGGGCGGGGCTTCCTCGCGGACCATCCCGGTCTGCAGGATGAAGGGCACGTTCTCTTCGTCGACCTGTTTCTTGTTGCCGTCGATCGCGATATACCCGTCGTACTTGAACTTGTCGCACTCGGGAGCGTAGACGGGCCGGAAGAGGTAGCCGCCCCGGTCCTTGACGAACTTGATCCACTCCTCTTCGGCTGGCGTGTCCTGGATCTTGAGGCCCTCCCAGCTCCGAAGACCATAGGCGATCGTGCCCAGGCTGTGCGTGGCCTTTCCGGTGCCCACGTCGGTGACGACGTCGAGCCCCACCTTGGCGAGCCACGCCGGGAGCTGGTCGAGCATCAAGTAGTCCATGTATCCGCTGAACGTGAACCAGTCGTTGCCCTGGTTGAGGCCCCTGCCGATGACTTCAAGCGGATGGCCCGGAAAGCAGGTGACGCTGTGGAGAAGCGTCCCCGTGCCGAACCAGCCCCGGTGGAGGTCGTAGCGGCCGAGGACGTCGCGAAGGCCCGCGAGAAGCTCCTTGAAGCGGCCCCGGCAATTATCGCAATCCGTCACGACCACGAACAGCCGGCGGGCGCCGCTCGTGAGAAGAACGGCCCGGACGTCATGTAAATCCCGGGCGTTCAGCTGGTGGCTGCGGAGCGTGTCCCGCCATGGCGCCGGACCGGGGAGGAGCGAGAGGAGCTTCCTGCTGGCCGCGCTCGAGGGCTTCGCCCAGACCAGGGCGTCCTCCCGATCCAGCGTCTTCTCGAGCGCCTCCGGGTCGGGGTCCATGAATTCCCGGGCGGGGCGTTCGAGATAAGCGGCGAGGAAACCCTCGGCCAGGCAGAGTCCGGGGATGCCAAGTTCTTCAGCGACGTCGACCTTGTTCTGGGCGATGGTCCTCGGAACATCGGGCCGGCTGATGAGATACAGGTTTCCGTACTGCGACCATGTCCAGAAGATATCGTGCCAGTAATTCGTGTAGCCGTTGAATTGGCCCGAGGTCGTGACGGCTGACGCCGTGGAATCGAATGCGCCCGCGGCCTTGAAGCGCTCGAGGCTCTCGGCGGGGCCGACCGACGGGCAGGCCAGGACGATACTCAGGACCAGGGTCAGAACCGTGGGAATGTGGTTGACGGACCGGCGCATCGCGTCCCTCCTATTTTTGGATGGCGTGTTCGGCATGGCGGCCCCATTATACTTGCCGGTGGTCCGCGCCGGAAGCCCGATTTGCGATCCGGACGGAAGAGGCCCGGATCGTCGGGCCTTGGCCGCGCGCAAATTGTCGTTGGGGATCAGAGGCCTGACGGGATGCGCCGAATGATACCCGATATTCCCCGAGAACCTCCGAAGCAGGGGAGAAGGGCGCTGCAATCGGATCCCGGGACGCCTCGTCCAAGGATTATGAGACGGACCATCAGCGGAGGTGCGTGGACGTTCGTCGCCGACGCCTTCTAACGAACGCGGTTCGCTACGGCCGGTTCCCTGAACATAACGTGAATGATGAGGATTTCGGAGGAGCCGGCCGTCCTGACCGGCGGTCCCCAGAGCTGAACGCCGCTTGTCACGAAGACGTGCGTCCGGTTTTTCTTGATATGTCCCCAGCTGAGCTCGTACTGGCGGTTGGTGATCCAGTTGATCGGGAAGAGCTGGCCGTTATGCGTGTGGCCCGAGAGCTGGATATCGGCGCCCGTGCGGCTGATGTTCTCGAGGTCCGTCGGGCGATGGTCGAGCAGAATCAAGGGCAGGTCGCCGGGCGTATCCTTCAGGAGGTCCGCGGCGGACTTCCGGTTTCTGGAGCGGGCATCGTTCCGGCCGGCCAGGTAGAACGCGTCGTCGATCTTCACGACGGCGTCCTCGAGCAGGCGGATACCCGCCCCGTCGAAGAACTCCTTCCCGCTGCCGCCATGCCGCTCGTGGTTTCCCGGGACCGCGTAGACGCCATACTTCGGGCGGAGCCGCCGGAACTGGGCTTCGAACCTGCTGGTGTCTTCGTTCCGCCGGTCGCCCTCCAGGATATCTCCCCCAATGAGGACGATATCGGGATTCGCCGCCACGACTTTCGCGACAAAGCGGTTCATGAACCCGTCTTCCGTGATCGCCCCGAGGTGAAAGTCCGAAGCGAAGGCGATCGTCAGGTCCCCCAGCAAAGATGACCTCCGGGACACTTCGACGGTGTATTCCCGGATTCTCAGCCAGTGAAAATTGATGATTCCCGCGATCACGACCAGGACTGGGATCATGAGCATGACGGCAAGCCGCAGTCGCCGGAAGCCCGGGGCGCGGACGGCGTCCTTCGAAACGAGCCTGAGCAGGCGGGCCCCGGCGATCACCAGGTCGGCCAGGACGACGGTCAGGACGAGATACATAAGCAGGGGGAGGGCGTCGTATCCGGCGATCATGACGCCTTTCAACCAGCCGTCGGCTCCGCGATGGGAGAGGGTCTCCGCCGCGGGGAACGCCGCGATGAGGAGCACGAAGAACGTCCCGAAGAGGACCCTTAGGGCCTTGCTCTTGATCAGCCACAAAACCCGCAGAAAGGCGTAGATGATGAGCGGCGATAGGAGCAGCAATTCATTGAGAAGAAACATCAGGCAACTCTCCCGCAAGCGGCGGGACACGCGAGGCGCGCCCGGCTCACGAAGGTTGCCATTATACCCGCGCCAGGCGGCGTTGAAAAGGAGGGCCCGGCAGGCCGCTCGAAGCTTTCGTTGTGTATGCTATGATGGATGTGTTCTGCGCACCACAGAGGAGGAGTTCGGGCATGGCCGTCAGTCCGTTAGCCGGGAAACCCGCCGATCTCTCGCGCCTTGTCGACGTGGACAACCTCATCCGGGACTATTACACGAAGGTCCCCGACCCCTCCGTGGCCGAGCAGAGAGTCGCGTTCGGGACTTCGGGGCATCGGGGGTCATCCCTGAAGACGGCCTTCAACGAATCCCACATTCTCGCGATCACCCAGGCGATCTGCTCATACCGCAAACACCAGGGGATCGACGGCCCGCTTTTCCTGGGGTTCGACACCCACGCCCTCTCCGGGCCTGCCTTCCGGAGCGCGCTCGAGGTGCTGGCCGCGAACGGCGTGGAGGTCATGCTTGCCCAGGGGGACGAATTCACGCCGACGCCGGCCATCTCCCACGCCATTCTCACGCATAACCGTGGCCGCAAAACCGGCCTGGCCGACGGAATCGTGATCACTCCCTCCCATAACCCTCCCGAGGACGGCGGCCTCAAGTACAACCCGCCGGAAGGCGGGCCGGCGGAAAGCTCTGTGACCGGCTGGATCGAGCTCGAAGCCAACGTCCTCCTGAGGGCCGGGCTCCGGGGCGTGACGCGAACGCCCTTGAACCAGGCCCTCCGGGCCGGGACGACCCACCGGCACGACTTTCTCTCCCGGTACGTGGAGGACCTTGGCCAGGTCATCGACATGGAGGCCATCCGGGCCGCCCGCATCAGCCTGGGGGTAGATCCGCTCGGCGGCGCGAGCGTTCATTATTGGCAGGCCATCGCGGACCGCTTCGGACTTGACCTCACCGTGGTGAACGACGCCGTCGACCCGACCTTCCGCTTCATGACGCTGGATTGGGACGGCCGCATCCGCATGGACCCGTCGTCACCCTACGCCATGCGCAAGCTGATCGGCCTGAAGGACCGCTTCGACGTCGCGTTCGCCTGCGACACCGACGCCGACCGTCACGGCATCGTGACCAGGAGCTCCGGCCTCCTGCCCCCGAATCACTACCTTTCCGCGGCCGTCGACTATCTCTTCCGCCAGCGGCCCGGCTGGGCTCCCGGCGCGGCGGTCGGTAAGACCCTGGTCAGCAGCCGGATGATCGACCGGGTCGCGGCGAAGCTCGGCCGCAGGCTTTTCGAAACGCCGGTCGGCTTCAAGTGGTTTGTCGCCGGCCTCCTCGACGGGTCGCTGGGCTTCGCCGGGGAAGAAAGCGCCGGGGCGTCATTTCTCAGGCTGGACGGGACCGTATGGACGACGGACAAGGACGGCATCGCCCCGGCCCTTCTCGCCGCCGAGATCACGGCCCGTTTGGGACGCGATCCCGGCCAAGTTTACGCGGAGCTCACGCGGGAGTTCGGCAAATCCGTTTATGACCGTATCGACGCCCCCGCGACGGCGGAACAGAGAAAAGCCCTGGCGGGGCTCTCCGCGGACCAGCTGCGGATGTCGGACCTCGCCGGCGAAAAAATCGAAGCTGTGTTGACGAGGGCCCCCGGGAACGGGGCCGCCATCGGGGGTGTCAAGGTGACGGCGGCGAGCGGCTGGTTCGCCGCCCGGCCTTCCGGGACGGAGAATATCTACAAGATCTACGCTGAAAGCTTCCGTGGGGAGGATCACCTCCGCCGCATCATCCGTGAGGCTCAAGCCATCGTCGACGGGGCTTTGGCGGCCGCGGCCTGACCGGCCCTTAATGAAGGGGGAGACCATGAAAAGGACACGGCGCGCAGGGAGTCCGATCTACGCGTTTTTTCCCACCGAGGTCGAGGGCTTCGACAAGCTCGCCGCGCTGGCCCTGGACATGCACTGGTATTGGAACCATGCCGCCGATGAGATATGGAAACGGCTCGACCCCGGGCTCTGGGAAATGACTTACAGCCCGTGGGTCGTCCTTCAAACGGTTTCGCGCCGCCGGCTCCGCCGGGCGTTGGCCGATCCCGCCTTCCACAAAGAGGTGGCCGACCTCCTGCGGGCCCGGCGCCGGGAGGTGGAGTCCCCCGCCTGGTTTCAGCGAGACCGCGGGCGAACTCGGCCTGCCGGTCGTCGGCGTCGGGCTCCTGTACCAGCAGGGCTATTTTCGGCAGGTGATTGACAAGGATGGCGCCCAGCAGGCCTATTTCCCTTACAACGATCCCGGGCAGCTGCCCTTGACGCCCGTTCGCGAAACAAACGGGGAATGGCTGCGTTTCGAGCTCGCGCTCCCCGGATACTCCGTCTGGCTGCGCGTCTGGCAGGTCCAGGTCGGACGGGTCAAGCTCTATCTCTTGGACAGCAATGACCCGGCGAACCTTCCGGCCCGCCGCGGGATCACGAGCGAGCTCTACGGCGGCGGGGCCGATATGCGGCTGAACCAGGAGCTGGTCCTCGGCATCGGCGGATGGCGGCTTCTCAAAGCCCTCGGCATCAAACCGGAAGTCTGCCACTTGAACGAAGGGCACGCCGCTTTCGCGGCCCTGGAGAGGGCCCGGATTTTCATGGAGGAGACCGGGCGTCCCTTCGACGCCGCCCTGGCGGCGACGCGGGCCGGCAACCTCTTCACGACCCACACTCCGGTGGCGGTCGGCTTCGACCGTTTCTCACCGGCCCTCATCACCCACTACCTCGGGCGATATGCCACGGACGTTCTCGGCATCACGGTCCGCGACCTTCTCGGCCTAGGCCGGCTGAACTCCGATGACCCGGAAGAGCCTTTTAACATGGCCTATCTCGCCATCCGGGGAAGCGGGGCCGTCAACGGCGTGAGCCGCCTCCACGGCCAGGTGAGCCGTCGCCTCTTCCAGGTCCTGTTCCCGCGCTGGCCGGAGGCCGACGTCCCGGTGGGTCATGTGACCAACGGAGTCCATATGGCGACCTGGGACTCGCCGGAGGCCGACGAGCTGTGGACGAAAAAGTGCACGAAGAAACGCTGGCTCGATCAAACGGAGGATCTCGAGGCCCAAATGGCTCAGGTCTCCGACGCCGACCTGTGGCGGCTCCGCGCCGACTGCCGCAAATCCCTCGTGGCCTACGTCCGCGAGCGGCTGTCGCGCCAGGTCGAAATGTCCGGCGGGCTGCCCGGGGATGTCGAGCAAGCGAAAACGGTTTTCAACTCCGACGCCCTGACTCTGGGTTTCGCCCGCCGCTTCACTGCCTACAAGCGGCCGAACCTCCTCCTTCACGATCCCGGGAGGCTTCTGCGCCTCCTCGGTGACCCCGCCCGGCCGGTGCAGCTCATCATCGCCGGCAAAGCCCACCCGGCCGACCTCGAAGGGCAGGCCATGATCCAGGACTGGACGAACTTCATCAGAACGAACAAGGCGGAAAAGAACGTGATTTTTCTCAGCGACTACGACATGCTTCTGACCGGGCGTCTCGTTCAGGGCGTGGACGTCTGGATCAATACGCCCCGGAGACCTTGGGAGGCCTGCGGCACGAGCGGGATGAAGGTGCTCGTCAATGGGGGCCTGAATCTTTCGGAGCTGGACGGCTGGTGGGCGGAGGCTTACGAGCCGGACCTGGGCTGGGCCCTGGGGGACGGTGGGGAGCACGGCGAAGATCCGGGCTGGGACGCCGCCGAAGCCGAGGCCCTTTATGCCCTGCTCGAGAACGAAGTGATCCCTGAGTTCTATGACCGGGATGCGGCCGGGGTAGCCTCGGCCTGGGTCGCCCGGATCCGCAACAGCATGGCCCGTTTGACGCCCCGATTTTCCGCCAACCGCACCGTCCGTCAGTACGCGGAGGAATATTATCTCCCGGCCGCCGCCGAGTTCCGGAGGCGCACCGCCCGCAAAGGCGCTGGGGGCGCTAGGATCGCGATGTGGCGGGATGACCTCGACCGCGGTTGGGCGAACCTGAGGCTTGGGGACGTTCAGGCAACGCAAGACGGGGGGACCCTCCTCGTCGAAGCCCAGGTCCACCTCGGCAACATTGACCCCGAATGGATCGACGTCGAACTCTACGCCGACGGGGCCGATGGAAAAGAGCCGGCGCGGCAGGCGATGCAGCGCGGGACCCGGCTGGCGGCGGGGAACGGTTTCTCCTTCGTCGCCCGCGTGCCCGCAACGCGTCCGTTATCCGACTACACCGTCCGGGTATTCCCCCGGTTCCCCGGGGTCCGGGTGCCGCTCGAGGCCGGCCAGATCCTTTGGCAGCGCTGATGCGGCCCGGTCCGGCTGCCGGACACGCGGCGCCGTCACGGCCAGGATTCTTGACCCCATTTGGCCGCCGGCCTATAATGCCTCCTCCGAATCCGCCTGATGGAAAGTGTGAAACATGAGCAAGCTTTGCAGCCCACTGGAACTTCGGGACTTCGCGAACTCCGGCCAGGGCGTTTTCGTCCTTTTTTACGCGTCTTGGTGCCCGTTCTCCATGGCCTTCCTGCCCGTTTACGAGAAGCATGCGGCCGGCCGGGAGCGGGAATTTGTCCGGGTCGTCCTCGACGGCAACGAGGACCTTTTTAAGGAGCACGGGGTCGAAGTCTACCCCACGGTGCTGTTCTTCAAGAACGGCGCGGTCGTCCGGCGGCTCGACGGGAAGCACCTTTCCGGCCTCAAGGAGAAACAGCTGACTGAGCTGATCGCGTCATGCAAAGTCCCCTCCGGGGGCTGATCCGTCCGCCGGGCGGGCCGCTGCGGGGGGACCCAGTTGCGCAAGTCCGGGACTCAGGCCTCTTCGACGACCTTCCAGCCGATCGCCTCGGCCAGGGCGTAGACCGGCTCCTTGAGGTCGCCATAAAACGTGACCCGGTGCCAGCCCCACTTATCCCACATGGTGAACAGTTTCTCGAAATCCCCGAGCGGCTCGGCGACGAGCTTCGTCCGGCAGGCCCGGTCGTTGGGATCGTTGCCGACGGCCTTGCCGCGGTGGAAGAGGATTTCCCTGCGGTCCTCCGAAATCTCGACCGTCGTCGTCATGTAGCCCGACGGCATGAGCGAGCGGACCGAAGCCCCCTGCCTGTCCTCGGAATGGGTCAGGATCTCAAACGCGTTGGCGGGGCCGCGCGGCCCGAAGACGCGGTTCGAGGCCACGCAGTGGGCGTAGATGATATGACGCTCCGAGCTGTCGATGACGGGGTCGGAGATCATGCCCGGCCGGCCCTTGGTCATGATCCCGAACACGGTCATGGCCGCCGCCGAGGGAACGTCGCATTCGCAGCCGCCCACGAGGCCTTCGTTGTTCAGCTCGTGGAAACCCAGGCAGGGATAGGCATGGATATGGTTGCCGTAGAAACCGCCCAGGCAATTGACCGTGATGCCGTGAGCCCCGTGCTTCTTAAGGACCGCCTTCATGCCGATGTACATCGCGGCCGAGTTGACCAGCTCGTCGCGGCCCACGTCCTGGACCGCGACGGCGGTCTTCGACCACCGGTCGGCGATGGTCCGCGCCTCGTCCTTGTCCGCGGCGGCCCAGGCCTGGTTGACGTCCGCGAAAGGGATTTGGATGACGGGAACGCCCATCACGCTGACCGCCGGGCCCGCCTTGTCGTCCCGGACGGCCAGGAGCTTCGCTTCCTTCGTCAGCCGGACCGTTTCGGCCGTCGGCAGCGTCTCAAGCCTGTCGGCCTTGCCCGTGACGTCCCAGGGGCCGGGCGTCCGCCACTTGCGGACCTGGGCCGTCGCGGCGGCGAAATCGAATCCCGCGTCCCGCGCGCCGGCCTGCTCGAAGCAGCGGACCGCGTCGACCAGGTCCTCGCTTTTCGAGGACGAGACGAAACCCACGTTGCGCGCTCCTGAGCGGAGTAAGGCCGCCGTGTAGACGAGGAAACCTCCGCTTCCGGCATAGGGAAAATCGACGTAGAGCACCGGTTTGCCCGAGCCGGCGACGGTCTGTACGACCTGGTTCCAGCAGTTCATCTGAAAAACAAGGTATCCGTCGACCGGAGAGGTCTTGTCCTCATCGAGGGCCTTTTGGGCTTGGGCCGGCCCCGTGGCCAGAGTCGGAATAAAGCTGATGCCGGGGAAGCGCCCGGCCAGTTCGGTGTTATACTTTTCCATGACCGGCCGGAAATCGAAGCCCTTGTTCGGCCAGTCCGGTCCGTCCTGGACGGGGGCGTGGAGCGCATACAGGGTCCGGATCCTGAGCTTGCCGTTCGCTCCGGAGGCGGTACGCGCCGCCTTCAGCCAGGACGGCGCCGCCATCAGGCCCGCCGCTCCGGCGCACGCCGCGCAGCCTCCCAGGAACCGTCGCCGTGTCATTCCGTGGGCGGCACAGCCTGTCAGCGGTGGTTTCTGCCGGTGATCGGGTCTACGCACGTGACCTCCTTCGGGCGGCTCCCGGCCGCTCGTATGCCCCTGAAGATATCGCCCGCGGGGGCCGGTTGTCAAGCCGGCTGACGCCTCAGCCGCCCCGCGTCCATACCCCCGTTCGCCGCCCGTATGAGTTTGCCGGAAAAAAGTGTAAAGTGGTTGGATAGCTCCAGAGATAAACGGAGAGGTGATATGAAAAGAACGGGCACCCTGATCCTCGTGATGATCGTCCTGGGGGCGGCGGCGTTCGGCCAGGCTCCGCCGGCCGCGGAGAAGGAAATCATGGCCGTCCTCGACCTTCAGCAGGCCGCCTGGAACCGGGGCGACATCGACGGCTTCATGGCCTTCTACTGGAAGTCCGGGGACCTAACCTTTCAGTCGGCAAACAAGCGGACGCACGGCTGGAGCGAAGTCCTCGCCCGCTACAAGAAGACGTACCCGTCCGGAAAGATGGGCAAGCTCGAATTCGCCGACCTCGCGGTCCACATCCTGTCTCCGGATTCGGCCTTCGTCCTCGGCCGCTTCAAGCTCGACCTCGACGGATCTCTGAAAGAAGGGGTTTTTACGCTGATCCTCAAGCGCACCGCCGAGGGCTGGCGGATCGTCCACGACCATACCTCCTCTTGATAATCCGGGGCACTTGAGGAATAATCAGGGCCGGCCATGCGGCCCGACATTGTTCTGTTTCACAAGCGAGGTTTGATATGAAGAGGTCCGTTCTGCGCGCGTTTTTGCCTTTGCTTGCCGCGACTATCCTGACCGGCCAAGCCTGCGCCCCGGCACCCTCGACCGTGCCCGGGCCGCGCCGGCCGCTTTGGTTCGGCTTCCATGTGATGGTCGAGAAAAGGGCCGACGCCGCGGGGCTCATCTCCGAAATCCCCGCCCTGGCTAAGCTCGGCGTCAACCTGATCGTCGCCGAGATTGATTACAACTACGAGTACGTTTCCCACCCGGAGCTCAGGACCGAGGATCCCATTTCCCGGGAGACGGTCAAGCAGATTGTCGGCCTCTGCCGGCAATACAAAATCAGGCTCGTCCCGGAGTTCCAGAGTCTCGGACACCAGTCCTGGGAATCCAAGACCTACCCCCTGCTCGTCAAGTACCCCCAGTTCGATGAATCGCCGGGGAAATACCCGGGGAACAAGGGTAAGGACGAGTCGGGCTTCGACCTCTACTGCCGGAGCTGGTGCCCTCTTCACCCGGACCTCAACCCCATCATCTTCGCTCTCTACGACGAACTCATCGACATCTTCGAGGCCGACGCCCTCCATGTGGGGATGGACGAAGTCTTCATCATCGGCGACGACGCCTGCCCCAGGTGCCGGGGCCAGGCCCCGGCCCGGCTCTTCGCCAAAGCGGTTAACGACGCCTACGGCCACATCGTGAAAACCCGCGGCAAGGAGATGATGATGTGGGGCGACCGGCTCCTGGACGGGGCGGAAACCGGTTACGGCCTGTGGGAAGCGTCGAAGAACGCGACCTATCCGGCCATCGACCTCGTCCCGAAAGACATCATCATCTGCGATTGGCATTATGAGCGGGCCTACGAGGACATGAGGACTTACGGGTTTCCGTCCGTGCCCTTGTTCCTGGAGAAGGGTTTCCGGGTCTTGCCGACGAGCTACCGGGACCCCAAGGCCGTCAGGAGCCTGATCGATTATTCATGGACATATAAGTCGGACCGGATGCTCGGGCACCTCTGCACGATCTGGAGGGGCCTCGAGGAGGGCCAGAGCGCCAAGCTCCCGGCCCTCAAGGCCGCCTCCAAAAGGCTGACCCGGCTCATGCCTCCCCAGGTCCGATAGAAAGGACGCGTGGACGACGTGATGACGGCCGGCGGCCCCGGCCCCGAACCCGCCCCAAACGCTGGGATGGCGTTTCCGAACGGGGAACGCCCGCCCACGAGCGAGCCCGAAAAGGCCAGCCCGCAGGCCCTCGGGATCGACGGCTCATCCCCCCCCCGCCGGCGTCTCCGGGCGTTCATCATCATCGTCGAAGTGATCTTCGTCCTCGCCCTGCTCGCCATCTGGGTGACCTCGGCGGCCGTGCGGCACAGCAAGAGTCTCTGGGTTCTTTTCTTTTATTGTTTTCCGTCGCAGTTCGTCCTGGCCGCCGTTCCTCACGAGCCTGTGATCCTCTATTTCGGCAAGTTCTATCCGGCCTGGACGACGGCGCTCGTGGCGACGGCTGGCACCCTGATCACGGAGATCATCAACTACTCGATTTTCAAGTACCTGGCCGACCTCAGAACCTTCCAGCGGATCAGCGCCGGCCGGCTCGTCGTCCGGTTGGTCGCGGTTTTCCGGAAGGCGCCTTTCCCCACGCTCTGGGTCGCGGGGCTGACGCCCGTGCCGTTCTATCCGTTCCGGTTTCTGGTTGTGCTGGCCCGCTACCCTCTGCCGCTTTACGCCCTGGCCGTCCTTCTCTCGCGCTTTCCCAGGTTTTACATTCTGGCCCTCATCGGCAATAAATTCCGTCTTCCGGACTGGCTGATCATCGGCCTGTTCCTCGTGCTGCTGGCCCTGGCCGTCATCCCCCTGCTTCACGATTATCTGAAACCCAAACCCGGATCTGTGCTAGAATCGGGTCGGGCAAAATGGAGACTTCCGGTATGGAGACAGAAAAAAGGGCGGAACGCGTCATCGAAACGCTGACGGGTCCGTGGGAAAAACGCGTCCTGCCCAGGATGGCCCGGGCCCTGCCCCCGTGGGTCAACTCGGACCATCTCACGGTTCTCGGGATTTTCGCCGGCTTCGTCATCTTCGCCGGCTTCATGCTCCTCCGGTCCTCGCGGTGGTGGATCATGCTGAGCAACGCCGGGTTCGTCCTCCACTGGTGGGCCGACAGCCTCGACGGAACGCTGGCCCGGGTCCGTCACCGCGAGCGCGAAAAGTTCGGCTATTTCGTCGACCACGTCTGCGACGCGTTCACGGTCGCCCTCATTTCGGTGGGCCTGGCCCTTTCACCGCTCGTCCACCTGGGGGTCGGCCTGTCGGTCGCCATGGGCTACCTCCTGATGAACGTCTACGCCCACATCGAGGCCTACGTCGACCACGTCTTCAAGATCTCGTACGGGCGCATCGGCCCGACCGAGCTGCGCGTCGTCTACATGGCCATCACCACGGCCGGGGCCTTCTGGAACCCGGTCCTCTTCAGGGCTTTCGGATACGGATTTACGACCACTGACGTGCTGGCGTTCGCCGCCGGCGCCGGGCTGATGACCGTTTTCATCGTGTTGTCCATCCGGACGGCGATCCGCCTCGACCGTCAGGACCGGGCGAACTGGACGGCCTGAATTCTCCTCGGAGGTAGTATCATGCGTCGCACCGCCTTGACTTGCGCTTTCGTTATCTTGTTCCTTGGAGGGTCATGGCTCGGGCTGGGGAGCGCGGGAAGCCTCGCCGCGGTCCCCGGAACCCCGCCCCAGGCCGCCGGAACTCATCCCTTCTCCATCCATGACATGCTCGCCATGGACCGCATTTCAGATTCGCGGGTATCGCCCGACGGCCGCTGGGCCATTTTCAACCTCCGGACGACCGACCTCGAGGCGAACCGGGGCCGGACGGACATCTGGCTCGTCGGCACCGACGGCCAGAACCTCCGCCGGCTGACCTCGCACCCGGCCGCCGATTTCAACGCCCGCTGGACGCCTGACGGGAAGAGCGTCGTCTTCCTTTCGACGCGCTCCGGGTCGTCCCAGGTCTGGCGCATCCGTCTCGACGGGGGGGAGGCCCAGCAGATAACGAATTTCCCGCTCGACGTCGGGGCGCTCCTCGTCTCGCCCGACGGAAAGAGCCTGGCCGTCGCTATGGAGGTTTTTCCCGGCCGGAGCGTCGAAGAGACCGCCGGGAAGATCGCGGCCGCGGAGAAACGAATGGCCACGGGGCGTCTGTATGACAGACTTTTCATCCGGCATTGGGATACGTGGAGCGACGGGCGCCGCTCGCACCTTTTCGTGCTGCCGTCGGCCGGGGGGAATGCGAGAGACCTCATGCCCGCCATGGACGCCGACACCCCGGGAAAGCCCTTCGGCGGTCCGGAGGACATCGCCTTCACGCCCGATGGAACGGGCCTCGTATTCACGGCCCGGGACGCCGGCCGGGAGGAGGCCTGGTCGACGAACTACGATCTCTTCTATGTGCCGGTTGACGGGTCCCGGCCGCCGCGGAGCGTTACGGCCGCCAATAAGGCCTGGGATGCGACCCCTGTTTTTTCGCCTGACGGAAAAACGCTGGCCTACTTGGCCATGTCACGTCCGGGATACGAAGCCGACCGCTTCCGAATCATGCTGATGCCCTGGCCCGCGGGACACGACAAGGGACGGGTCCTGACGGAAGCCTGGGATTATTCGGTCGCGTCCATGGGCTGGTCGCGCGACGGGACGAAAATCCTGGTCACCGCTCCGGACAAGGGCCAGACGGCGCTCTATGCCGTCGACCTCGCGACCGGCAAGGCCGCGGCGGTCGTCGGCCAGGGGACCGTGGCGGGATTCGAATCCGCCGGGGACCGCGTCATTTTCGAGAGAAACACGCTGAAGTCTCCGACGGAGATCTATTCCGTCGCGAACGACGGGAGCGATGAGAAAGCGATCACCCGGACGAACGCCGTGAAGGTGGCCGCCGCCCGCCTGGGCGATTTCGAGCCGTTCAGCTTCGCGGGTTGGAACAACGAAACCGTTTACGGCATCATCGTCAAGCCCGTGGACTTCAACCCGGCCAGGAAATACCCCGTGGCGTTCCTGATCCACGGCGGGCCGCAGGGCTCCTTCGGCAACGATTTCCATTACCGCTGGAACCCGCAGGCCTATGCCGGGGCTGGATACGCCGCCGTCATGGTCGACTTCCACGGCTCGACCGGCTACGGCCAGGCGTTCTGCGATTCCATCCGCGGCGACTGGGGCGGGAAGCCGCTCGAGGACCTGAAGAAGGGCCTGGCCGCGGCCCTGAAGAAATACCCCTGGATGGACGCGGACAAGGTGGGGGCCTTGGGCGCTTCCTACGGCGGCTATATGATCAACTGGATCGCCGGCAACTGGCCCGACCGCTTCAAGTGCCTGGTGAGCCACGACGGCAACCTGGACGAACGGGCGGCCTACTTCGATACCGAGGAGTTATGGTTCCCGGAATGGGACCACCTGGGAACACCCTGGGACAACCCGGAGGGCTACGAAAAGCACAACCCGGCGAACTTCGTCAAGAACTGGAAAACGCCCATGCTCATCGTCCACGGCGGCCAGGATTTCCGGGTCGTGGACACCCAAGGGATGTCGAGCTTCAACGCCCTGCAGAGACGCGGCATCCCGAGCAAGTTCCTGTACTTTCCGGACGAGAATCACTGGATCATCAAGCCGGCGAACTCCATCCTTTGGCACGAAACGGTGATCGCCTGGCTCGACCAGTGGCTCAAATGAAGGATTGTCCGGGGAGCTTCAGTCCGGAGGCACGCCGAGCGTCGTGACTGACGTGGGGATCTCCGTCCCGGCGCTGTAAAGGTGCCGGATGAGGGTCAGGATCGTCTGGGAAATGGCGTGGAGGAATTCCACGCCGATCTCGTGCACCCCGTCGGCCTGGTTTTCCCTCACCCACTTGACCTCGCCGTCCACCTGGATGGACTGGCACGTCCTGGCAAGCTCGATAACGATCCGGATGACCGTGCCCACGGCGAACGGCTTGTCCGTGAACAATCTTGTTCCGCCCAGCGACAAGTCATAAGTATAGGCGTTGGCGCTCAGGCTGGACGTGGGGCCGTTGCCGTTGCCGTCGCCGAAGGACTTGATGACGACGGTGTTTCGTTCCGCGATCCTCTTTTCTTTGCGCTTGTTCATGCCGCGATCTCCCAAGGCTATTCTCGTCAGGCTTCCATCTTCCCGGAAGGGGGGACTCTCGTCAATCGCCTCTAAGGGTGATTCGACGGATGATGTCGCCCGGGCGGCTCCGGTGTCGAACCCCCGGGCCGGGCCTCAATAACTTATTGTATATAAATCAAATAGCCAAAAACGTCGGCTTCGGAATGGTCCTTTATTCCGCCTCCCGCGGCCAATGAAAAAGTCTAACGCGCCGTCTCCCCTTTTATAGGACGACTTTCTTTTTTCCCCACCTGAGTTTCATAGTCAGCACCCGGTCCGTGGAGAAGATCCTGGCCGCGATAAAAACAAGGACGAAAAAGACGACGGCCATATAGAGGATTCCGTATAGGACCGCCGAATAATGGCCCAGCATGATATTCGGCGTGGCCAGGAAAGGATGGGAGAAAGGGATAGCCAGGATCAGGATTTTGACCGGCAGCGGCAGCGTTTGGACGTCGGCGAAGAAAGAGAGGAGATAGGGGATAAGGATCATCAGCATAAGGGGCAGTATCAGGGTCTGGGCGCTCCGGAAATCCTCGGCCAGGACACCGAGGATCATGGCCATGGCCAGGCCGCAGAGGATGGCGAAGAACAGGGAGATCCCAAGCAGCACGTAGCCCCGGCCGGCCAGGGTCAGTCCAAGCTGCTTAATGACCCCGCTAACGATGGTGCTGGAGCCGATGCCCCCCGTCATCCCTCCCATGAACGACTTCATGCCGATCATGTAAATGGCTGCCGACAACAGACCCACGATACCGGCCGCCAGCATCTTGGTCGTCACGATGGACGTCCGCGGGATGGGGACCGTCAGCAGGGTTTCCAGGGTCTTGTTCTGCTTCTCCATGGCCACGGCCGA
This sequence comes from Candidatus Aminicenantales bacterium, assembly GCA_049513915.1. Lineage (GTDB taxonomy): Bacteria > Acidobacteriota > Aminicenantia > Aminicenantales > Saccharicenantaceae > DATKJS01. The sequence continues at coordinate 85,845 of JBEKVN010000014.1, forward strand.
GATGACCATTTGTGAGGAGTACATGATGATCATGAAGAGGATGATCGGAATGATGAAGGACTGGGACCAGACGAATCCCGAGATGGCCGAGGCCGAGCCTTCGGCCATTCTATCCTTGACGATGACGAAGTCCTTGGTCTTGATCGGGCTTTTCAGGATGTCGGGCGGGACGTCGGGAACCTTTTTCTTGAGGATGTCGTTACTGAGATAGTTGTTGGTGGCCGAGATGACGGCCCTGAGAATCTCGGACTTCCTGATGCCGCCGACCGAAAAGCTCCGGAGGAACGTGTAGGTCGAGATCTCCCTGGGTTCGAGGCGGACGATGGACTCTCCGAACCCCGCGGGGATGACGAGGAGAAGGTAGGTCTCTCCTTGCTTGGCCGCCTGGACGGCCGCCTCGGGGTTTTTCCCCGGGATGCTTTCAATCTCGAAATTGGCCGTCTTCAGACCGGCCGTAAGGCCCCGCGAGACATCGGACTCGTCCAGGTCCATGACGGAAATCTTCTGCGTTGCGGCGGCCTTCTTCATCTCCGTCTTGGCCAGGTTGCCGACGAAATAAAAGATGGTCATGGTCATGACCAGGGAAACAATAAGCTGCTTGTTGACGAGCTCCCGGATTTCCTTGACGAGGAGGTTGGTGAACTTTTTCATCTGACGGCACTCCTGAAAACAACCTCGAGGTTCGGCGCCTGATACTTATCCTTGAGCCCTCCGGAGGTCCCCGCGTCGAGGATCACACCCTTGTCGATGAGGGCCACCCGGTCGGACAGGAACTCGATCTCCAGCATGTTGTGGGAGGAGAGCAGGACGGAGATCCCCTCCTTGGCGAATTTCTTGATGATTTCCCGGATCTCGAGCGAGTTGATGACGTCGAGGCCCGAGGTCGGCTCGTCCAGGATGGCCATCTTGGGCTTGGTCATCAGGGCCCGGGCGAGCAGCAGTTTCCGGACCATGCCCTTGCTGTAGGTCCCGACCTTGTCGCCTAGTGCCCCCCCCAGCTCCGCGATGTCCCGGGCCCTTTTCACCATCTCCTCGGTTTTCTCCTGCGTATCCGCGTAGAAGTTGGCCATGAATTTGAGATAGTCCGTCCCCTTGAGGTTCCGGTAGGCCCCGGCCTCTTCCGGCAAATAGCTGATGTTCTCCCTGATTCTTTCGGGCTCCTTCTTCAAGTCGTACCCGAGGAGGGTCACCTTCCCGCCCGAGGGCGAGAGGAGCGTCGAGACGATCCGGAGCGTCGTTGTCTTGCCGGCCCCGTTGGGGCCGATCAAGGCGAAGATCTCCCCCGCCTGGACCTCGAAATCGATCCCCCGGAGGGCTTCTTTCGTTCCGTAGGATTTCTTGAGTCCTTCGACCTTCAAAACTGTGGTCATTCCGGCCTCCTTGTCGAAGTATCTTATAGCACGAACGCGGCATCCCGTTCAAATGTTGACCAGAGGCTCAATAGGGCCGGGGCTTTATTTCGTCTGCTTCGTGGCCAAGGGTTTATCCGTCTTCTCGAAGAACTGCTTCTGCAGCTCGGGCCCGACCTTGTCGGCCTTGACGGAGCGGATCATCTCGACGAGGAGCCCGGACTCGAGGTTGAGGGCCAGTTCGCCTAGGTCCTTGTTGCCGAAGCTCCCGTCCCCCCGGTAATGGTTGGGCTGGCCGGCGTACCACCAGATCCCCGTGTAGGCGTGTTTCAGGCCCGAGAGACGCATCAGGTCGTCGCCGCTTTCGAGATTGGCCCGGTCGAGATGGACGAGGTCCGGCCGGTGGGCCAGCATGGTGGACGTCTCCTCCTCGCCGGCGTGGCCGTCGATCGTCGTCTTGCGGAACTTTTTGAGCTGCTCTTCCATGGCCTGGTCGTCGGACGGGGTGAAGAGATAGACGATGTAATCCTTCTTGGCAGCCAGTTGGACTTGGCAGAAGTACTGGAGGAACTGGTCGTTGCCCCCGTGGCCGTTGACGATGATGATCTTCTTGATGCCGTTGCGGGCCAGCTCGTCGCACGTCTCCTGGAGGAGGTCGATCATGATATGCGTGCTGTAGGCGATCGTGCCCGGCTGGTGCCTGGCCTCGAAGATCTGACCGAAGTAGTATTCCGGGAAGACGATCGTGTATTCCTTCCTGGCTGCGCGTAGCGAAACCTCCCGGCAGTCGAGAAGATCCGTGCCCAGGGGGAGATGGGGGCCGTGCTTTTCCAGGATGCCCACGGGGATGACGCACGTCGACTGGGCCCGGGCCACGGCCTGGATGAACTCCGGAGCCGTGAGCTCCTCGTATCGGACGGGGAGGTCGCCGGCCGGTTTCCCGGCGGCCTGGCCCGGCAGCATGCCGGTGACGACCAGAAGAATGCCTCCGAAGCCTAAGACCAGAATCATCGATTTCGGGATTTTCATGACATCCACCTCCTTGGGGGTTGTCGGGTCACCGGTTCAGGCGCCCGGCGCTCGGTTTTCATGATATATATCCCCGGAAACCGGCGGAGTCAACCTGCCTTCCGCGCCGGGGAGATACGGCCGGGGTCAGAAGACCAGGCGGGCCTGATAAAAGAAACTCAGCTCCCGGTAATGCTCGCTGATGCCTGGGAGACGGCCGGCGCGGCCGATGCCCTCCGCCGCCAGGCCCAGTTCGAGCGGCGTCCCGCTCAGGCGGTATCCGAACGTGAATCGCCAGGACAGGCGGGTGTCGTGGAGCTTGAAGTCGTCGGTCACAATCCCCGTGTATTGATACCGGTCCTGGCCCTGGATCGAATAATAGGACTGCCAGCTTGCCTCCCCCCGGAACCGCCATTGGCGCCAATCCACGGCCGCGTCGGTCGCGAGCGTCATCCCCAGAGCATAATAATATCCCCAGTCGAGGAGGGTCGTTTTGACGCCGCCGGTGTCGTGACTTTCCGTAAATTTGTTGTAGGCCAGGGCGTTGACCATGGCGAAATCCCCGTACGCCGCCGAGGTCCAACGCAAGTGGAAGCGCGCCGTGAACCCGGTCGGCGCGGGCCGGACGAGACGGGCATCTCCGGTCGGGGCCTGCCCCCCCTCCGGGACTTCATCGTTGCCGTCATACCAGGCGACCGACCGCTTTTTGAGCATTTCGAAGGCCGTGCCGTAGCCCAGGACGACGCTGCCCCCGCGGAGGCTCCCCTCCGGGTCCAGCGCAACGGAGGATGAACTCTGCCCAATGAGGACCGCCGAGGTGCGGATCCTGATTTCCTCCATCCCGGCCGAGCTGAAGCTCAGGTCCATCGCGGCCCGGCTCGACAGGGTGTCGCCAAGGAAGCGCCGGTCGTTGCTGGCCCGGCCGGCGCCGGGAGACGTGTCGGTTTCCATATCAAATCCCAGGTTGAACTGGCGGTAGCCGAGCCCCGATTGGTCCGCGGCGGTCGTCCCGGCCGGGGAGACCTTGTCCTCCTTCAAGCCGGCGTACAAATTGAAACGGTGCCAGCCGGCGTCCGGGACGCTGTTCGCCGCCGGCCCGCTCCGGCGGTCGAACCAGTTGTTGACGGCGAGGACGGGATTGAACACAAAGCCGGCCAGGCCGTTCACGACGCCTGCCCTGTGGCTGAAGTACGAGCTGATCTGATACAGGGGCTCTCCGATGGCCGGCCCGCCGAAGGTGGTGAATATCATATCGTTGATGGCAATCAGTTCACGCCACTCGGTCGCGGATTCCCAAACGGCGGACGTGATGAACGTAAAAAGGGTGGAGACCCGGTTGTCGAAGCCGTTGCCCCGGGCCATGCTGTAGTAGCCGGCGCCGGCGCCGGCATGGGACCAGTTATACCAGAACGCGTTGGAGTCCATCTTGGGGGACTGGGCGGTGAAGAATTTCCGGCCGAAGGTAGCCCATGTGAATTCCCAGTCGACAGAAAACTTGTTGTAGGCCTCCCAGTAATCGATCGTCGAGGCCGTCAGGAGGACGGCCTCTTCGATCAGGGCCCGCCAGGTTTTGGGGCGGCGGAGGACAGCCTCGCCCGTGGGCGGGGCGGCCTCGGCCCGGACCGTCGCGGGGCCATCCGGCACGGGGCTGGGCGACCCGGAGGCGAAACCAGGGCGCAGACTCATCCCGGCCAGGACGAGCGCCAGGATGAAACTCTTCATAGCATGGCTCCGGCCAGCCTTCTCGGAGATGCGAAAACGTCCGGGCGCTTATTTTTTCGCGGACAGGGGAAACGAATAGCCGAGAGATACCACGACTGCGCCCGTCCGGCTTGTCCCGCTCGTCTCGACATCTTTCTGGATGACCGTCAGGCCGAGCTGGAAGTGGGCCTCCAGGATGAGGTCGCCCGGCCCGACCGGATACATCAGCCCGCCGCCTCCGCTCAGCCCGATGTTCGTGCTCTTGAGGCTGTCCCTGACGTTGGTGTTGGCCCCGAGGTCGACCTCCAGAGGTTGGGTGTCGGGGGGAATGATGATGGGCATGGTCCCGGCCTCATCCAGGTAAAGGGCGCTCGTGCCACTGGTTTCGGCCCGGGCCCTGATGAGGATCCCGACATAAGGCCCGGCATTGATAAAATAGCGGAGCTTGTTCCCGAAGGTCATCCGCGCCATGATCGGCACTTCGAGATAGTCCAGGATGGTCTCGTTCCGGAAATTGGCGTAGAGGATCGTCCCCGGGGGAATGGGCAGCCCGGCCGGAAGGTCCATCGTGATCGGCTGAAGGCCTTTTCTCAGCCCGCCCTGAGATGTGTAATTAAGCTCGGCGACGAGGGAAAAATGGGGGTCGAGCCTGGTCTCGATGAAAATGCCAAAGAACGGCCCCTCCCGCGATGTGAAATTCCGGCTGTAAATGTCGGTTTGATTCCCGCGGATATCCGGAATGCTGAGACCGCCATGTGCCCCGAGCCTGACCTCGGCCCCGTAGCCGGCCGCCCCCGCCGCCACGATGAGTCCCAAGAAGACCGCCAGAGCTCTGACCTGTGTTCGCTTCATATCGACCCCCTTCCTCCGGATTCTTTCGGGCTTTGCCGCAAAGCGGTTTCAAGAAAGATCGTGGATCGCCGCTCTTGTATTTCTTCCTTTTTCGCCGTCATCGTCCCGCCTATGACAGGCCGGGGTATCCTTAACTGAATACCAAGATATCAAGATTGGGCATGTTGTCAAGAGCCGGAGGATTCGCCCCCGCCCCGTTTTGGGCGGCAGGCTCACCTGCCCCCCAGGCAAACGGCGAAAAGGTACCAGGCCGCGTGGGGCAGCCACTGCTCCGCCCATCTCCAGTCGTCGTCCTTCCCGGTCCCGGCGTAGTGAAGGCCGAAATCGATATCTTCCTCATTCAAATAGCCGGCCGTGACGCCGTTGCAGATCCCGCCGGGCGCGTTCGTGTATTCGTAGGAGTCGAAAAACATGTAAGCGATGTTGTTCCGGCCCTTGCCATGGAGCATGCACGCGTCGAACGGGTTGAGCCCCAGGATCCAGTTCAACTGGTTCCGGCCGAAGGACTGCAGTTCGGCCTGGAAGGCCGCGTCGCCGGCGAAATGCCGGGCCGCCAGCCTGGCCGCGGCGGCCTGGGACCCCAGCCGGGCGTTCTCGCCCTGCCACCAGGGGGCGGTTTCGGTGTCGTGGGGGAAAAAGAAGCTCGTCCGCCGGGCGCCGGTCTTGCTCTGGACGAGCTGACGGCTGTAGCCGAAGGGATTCGTGACCTCTCCGGTCACGGCGAGTTCGAAAGCCAGCGACCTTTTCACGGCGAGGAGGACCTTGGCCTGCGCCCCCGGGTCGGCGATCCCGCTGTACTCGAGCAGGCTGACGACGGGCAGGCCGGCGTCCACGGGGTGGAAAAACGGTCGGTCCCCATCGTCGGCTCGCCAATAATTATTCCAGGCCCCTCTGGACGCCAGCCTGGCCATCAGGTTCTCGGCGCGCTTGTCGGCGGCGGCTTTATACCTGGGATTCTTTGTCGCCCGGAAGAGCTCGGTGGCCGCGGTCAGGGCGCAGTAATCGTCGACGATATTTTCCCGGCCGTCATTCGTGTATCGGAGGTTGTATGTCTCGAGGAAGGCGAAGGCGTCCTCGGCGGCCTTGAGGTAGTCGGCGCTCGAAAAATCTCCCGAAACGCCGGCCGTCGAGGCCATGGCCAGGGCGGCGATGCACAACCCGGCCCCCTCTCTGTAGGCCGCTTCGTAGGCCGCGTCACCCTTGATCTTTTCCTTCCCGTAGTCACGGAACTTGTCCTTGGTCTCGGCGGTCAGGATGATATGCCGTTCCGCCTTGGGTGAGATCAGGCGGTCCTCCGGCTTTTTCTCCGGCCCGCGCCCCGAGACCGTGATGTAAAAGGAGCCGGACGGATTCTTGATCCGGACCAGATAGTCGGCCCCGAACAGGGCCTCGTCGAGGAGCCTCTTCCGGTATTGCCTGAAAAAGGGCTCGTTCCGCAGGTCGATCTCCCTGAGGGACTGGAAAAGACTCCAGGCGGTCAAGGAGATCTGCTGGGGATTGAAGTACGTGGAGAAGGAGAGGTGGGAGAGATGTTTGCCGTAGTCTCCCGTCGCGTCGAACCAGCCGCCGTGGACGTCGACCGTCCCTTCCTTGCCCTCGAATTTCATGGCCTTGTCCGCTTTGTCCCAGGGGCCGGACGACCGCTGGCCCTTGAAATAGTAGATGACGTCGGACAAGGTATTTCTCTCGAGGACGTTCTTCAGGACGGAAACGGGGTGGGAGCGGAAAGTCCCATTGGAGGAAACACATTCGATGATGTACGACCCTTCCCGGTCGACGCTGCTCCAGTCGATCGTCCAAAAGTCCCAGTCTTTCCATTTTCGGACGGGGCCGGCGTGGCCCGGCACGCCTGACAGGACTTTTTCTCCGGTCGAGGAGTTGACGACCGTGAACCGGCTGAAGACGTCGCCCCCGTGGCCCTCAATCACGGCCAGCTTGGGCCCGGCGGGTTCATACCCGACATGGTTGGTCAAGATCTTCGTTTCCCCGGCGGAGACGCCATACGAAGCCAGGAAAGCCAAGAGAACCAGAGGAAGGAGTGCGTTTTTTTTCATTTCCAGTATTTTCCTTAAGTAAGGGATAGACATGATCGCGAATGATGTACGTTCAATCCCAAATATGTGAGTACTTGGCGCCGTTTCCCGTATTGAAAAGGACGATCTTTTCGTTCTCGCCGACCCAGCCTTGCTTCCTGAGTTCGAGGAGCGCGGCCAGGGTCGCCCCGCCCTCCGGGGCCGGCCAAATTCCCTGGGTCTTTCCCATGAGCCAGGTCCCCCTCAGGATCTCGCCGTCCGGGACGGCGACGGCCGTCCCATGGCTTTCCCTGAGGGCCCTGAGGATGAGGAAATCCCCGACCGCGGCCGGGACGCGCATCCCGTCCGCGATCGTCCGGGCGTTCGCCCACGGTTCGGCGAACTCCTTTCCCTCTCGGAAGGCCTTGACCATGGGCGCGCAGCCGTCGGACTGAACGGTGACCATCCGCGGCCTCTTGCCGCCGATCCAGCCCAGCTTTTCCATCTCGTCGAAGGCCTTCCACATCCCGACCAGCCCCGTGCCGCCTCCCGTCGGGTAGATGATGACGTCGGGCAGGGTCCAGCCCATCTGTTCGGCCAGCTCGTAGCCCATCGTTTTCTTCCCTTCGATCCGGTAGGGCTCCTTGAGGGTGGAGACATCGAAGCGGCCGTATTTTTCGACGCCTTCCCGGGCCGCTTTCCCGCAGTCCGTGATCAGGCCGTTGATCAGGGTCACTTCGGCGCCGAGGACCCGGCATTCGTTGATGAAGGGCCGGGGGACGTCCGCCGGCATGAAGACATGAGCTTCGAGCCCCGCCACCGCGGCATAGGCGCTCATGGCGCAGCCGGCGTTCCCGGCCGTGGGGACGGACACCGCCTTGACGCCGAGTTCCCAGGCCCGGGAGACGGCCACGGACAGGCCCCGGGCCTTGAACGAGCCCGTCGGGTTTAGTCCTTCATCTTTGATGTAAAGATTCTCGAATCCGGCGTCCTGGCCGAGTCTCCGGGCGTTGAGGAGAGGCGTGAAACCTTCGCCCAGGCAAAGTTTGAACCTGAGGTCCCTGACCGGCAGCAGTTCCCGGTACCGCCACAGGTTGGGCCCGCGGCAGGAGATTGCGGCGCGGTCGACCGCGGCGCCTGCGGCCTGAAGATCGTAACGGGCGAGCAGGGGCTTGCCGCACTTCGGGCACAGGTTCCACAGCCGGTCGGCCTCGAGCCGTTCGCCGCACAGCCCGCATTCGAGGTGGGACAGGCAGCTAACGTCTTCCATCGGCACGGGGGGTGATTCGATCGGCGGCAGGTTTCACAGGATATACCTTAATGCAATCCCTCCGGAAAAAGCAAGTCGGGTCCCACGGGCGCAAGTCCGTGGAGCTTCAGCGCTCGGCGCCGCGGATCTTCGACTTTATCAAGCGGACGAGCGCGGCGGCTCTCTCGGAAAACGCCGGGTGGCCGGCCGAGAGCTCTGCCAGCCCCAGGGCCAGCTGCGGGCTGCCGGCATTGAAGAAACCGGCCGCTCCATTGTACTGGCAGGTCGCTTTTGAGGCCTGGACCGCAATCATCTGGCGCTTTTTCTTGATGAGCAACCGCTCTTTCCGCTCCGGGGTCAGTGTTGATTCCTCAATTTCCCCGATCTTCTTCTCGAGGCCGAGCTCTTTTTTCCAGAAGCTCTCCGCGGCGCCCATGAAATAAACCCCGGAATTCCGCCAATCCTTCCGGTCCGCGTAGAGCTTGCCGAGGTAGTAGGCGGCGTCGGCGTCGGAGGGATCGCTTTTGAGGGAGGCCCGAAGGTCCCGCTCGGCGTCGTCCAGCCGGCCCTGCTTGTAAGCGATGAGGCCGGAGAGCGTGGTCACGTCCGACTGGCCGAAGAGGAACATTTTGGCGGCATCGATGCTCTTTCGCGCCTCGTCGAGCCGCTCGAGTTCGTTCAGGTTCCAGGCCGTCCAGTAATGGGCCTCTCCCTGATAGTAGGTCCCGAGCTCGAGCATCCTCCGGAGGGTTTCCAGAGCTTCATGATGCTTGCCGAGATACCCCAGGCACATACCCTTTCCGAGAAGCGCGTCCCTATAGGCGGGCACGAGGGCCAGAGCCTTCTCGTTGTATTCCAGGCAGGGCTCGAGCTCCTCCATTTGAAATGCGATGTTGGCCAGGGAGATGAGGACCGAGGGTGATTCGGGGATACGGTCATAGACTTTGAGGTAGTGTTGTTCGGCTGTGACGAGCCGGCCGTCCTCGAGCGCCAGATTGCCCAGGTAATAGTGGACCTCTATGAACTCCGGGTTCCGGTCGAGGAGCGCGTTCAGACGGTCCCGGTCCGGACGCGGAGAAACGGCATCTTGAAACTCCGCCAGCCGAGATTCCGGGTGCAGAGCGGAACAGTATCCCGCGTTGAGCTTATCGGCGAACTTGAAGGAGAAGGTTTCCCGGAGGGCGGCCCGGAAACAGGCCACGAGGTCGTCGGATTCCGCCCGGATCTTGAGATCCTGGTCGAGCGCCGGGACATGGGCATTGATCCAGTCGAAATACTCGTCGAGGGTTCTGCCGGCAGGCAGGTTGTCGCCGGCGATGCCCTTGAGCTTGCTCGGGAGGTAGCCGAGGAGTTCGACACAGGGACCGTACGAGCCGACCGCCGGTTCGTCGGCGGCCAGACTGGAAAGCCGGCCGGGCGTCCTCTTGACTGACATTCCGAGCTCGCATTCGCGGAGCCCCAAGGCCAGGACCGTCCTGACGTATCGCTCCGTGGCGGCTCCCCTCCATTCGGGGACGGCCAGGACGTTTTGGAGGACGAGGAGCGCCCGACCGAGAGCCAGGTAGCTGGCCTCGGCGTAAAGGGAATCGGCCTCCTGCAGCTTGGAGGCCCAATCCGTTGCGGGGGCCGGGGCGGCCGCCGGGACTTTCTTAGCTGGCGCGCACGAAACCATCCCCAAAAGCACAAGGACCACGACCGCGGGCATTCCTCGGGTGGACATCGGCTCGCCTCCTCTCGGACCGCCAGGGCATCGGGAGCGGGAACAAACTCCCTCAAATTAAATTCGCCCCGGGGCGCCAAGACGTTTATGGACGCAAATATGATCCAGTAAAAGAAGTTTACGGGATGACAACCTCTTATACACCCGACCCCCTGGTCCCACAATGCTGAGGGATTGGCATAATTTATGCTCCTTAAAAGGCGGGAGGCGAAGATGCACCTGGAAAACCCTCTCCAAACTCCATATTACTGCAAGATCGAGGTCCGGGGCCGCCTGGATATTCAATCGGCGGGGCTGTTCTCGGGACTGGCCGTCGAACGGGACGACGAGGGAACGGTCCTCGAAGGGCTGATCAAAAACCAGCTCGACCTCTGCGGCTACCTGCTTCAGCTTACCAGCCTCAATCTGCCGGTTTCCGCTTTGAGCTACAGCGAGGTCGGGGAGGACGACTCGGCCGCCGAGCTCTTCTAGAGGACGGTTCGGGTCGGGGGCTGAAACCTTTGCCGCCGCGGGACCGTAGTTAGAGGAGGATTCCCTTGCCAGGAGTTTGCATGAGAAAATTCGCGCCCCGGCTCTATATCGCGGTCATGGCCATGTTTCTGAGGGCAGCCGCGGCCAGGGCCTTGCCCCAGGCGGTGGCCGCTCCCCAGACCGAGAAGCAGAAGGTCGAGGCTCCCAGGTTCACGGTGACCAGTGCGACATCCACTATCAAGATCGACGGCAACCTCGACGAGAACGCCTGGGCCTCCGCCGTGGTCATTCCCCTGCTATTCGAATGGTCGCCCGGCGACAATATCCCCGCCCCGGTCAGCACCGAGTGCCTCGTGACCTACGACACCCACAACCTCTACTTGGCATTCCGCTGTCACGACCCCGAGCCGCGGAAGATCCGGGCCCACCTCATGGACCGGGACGACTCCGACCGGCTGATCCTGGACGACCACGTCAACTTCATGATCGACGCGTTCAACGACGAACGCCGCGGTTTCGAGTTCCGGGTGAATCCGCTCGGGGTGCAGGCCGACGCCAATTTCAGCGAGTCCGAGGGCTATGAAGATTTTTCCTGGGACGCCATTTGGGACGCCGCCGGCAAGATCACGGACTGGGGCTATGCCATCGAAATTGCCATTCCCTTCAATCAGCTCCGCTTCAAGAAAACCGACGGCCCCCAGACTTGGGGCTTCAGCGCCGAGCGGGCATGGCCGCGGGACGCCCGGCACCGGATAACGTCCCACATCCGCTCGAGGAATGTCGCCTGCGTTATTTGCCAGTTCAATAAGCTGACCGGCTTCGAGGGCATCACCCCGAGCCGGAACGTCGAGCTCAACCCCACCCTGACCGGCAGCCGGACCGACGCCATGGACATGGCCGAGTATCCGGCCGGCGCCCTGGAGAGAGGAAAGGCCAAGGTCGATCCCGGCCTGACGGCCAAATGGGGCATCACGCCCAACCTGATCCTCAACGCCACCGCCAACCCCGATTTCTCCCAGGTCGAAGCCGATGTCGCCCAACTCCAGGTCAACCGCCGCTTCGCCCTGTTTTACCCCGAAAAACGGCCCTTCTTCCTCGAGGGCGCGGACTTCTTTCTGACGCCCGTCCAGGCCGTCTTCACCCGGACCGTCGCCGACCCCGCCTGGGGCGCCAAGATGACCGGAAAGATCGGCGGGACGGCCGTCGGGTTCTTCACCGCCGAGGACGAGATCACGAACCTCCTTTTCCCATCGAACCAGGGCTCGGGGCAGGGTTCGCTCGACCAGCGCGTTTACGGAGGCGTTTTCCGGGCCCGCCAGGACGTCGGCCGTATGTCGACCATCGGCGTCCTGTACACGGGCCGGGCGGGGGACGGCTATTATAACCATGTCGCGGGCGTGGACGCTTTCCTCCGCCTCAACCAAATGAACTCCCTGACTTTTCAATTCCTGCACTCCGAAACCGATTATCCGCTCCAGACGGCGCAGGATTTCGGGCAGAGCGAAACGCCGTTCGGCGGCAACGCCTTGAGCGCCAGCTATCAGCTCTGGACGCGCGATTGGATCGTCAACGCCACCTACCAGGACATGACGCCGGGCTTCCGGGCCGATTACGGGTTCGTCCCGCGCGTGGACATCCGCGATATCTCCGGCACCGTGTTCCGGCAGTTCTGGGGAAAGCCGGGCGGCTGGTACAACCTCATCCGGGTCGGCATCTTGGGCGAGGCGATCTATGATCACAAGGGGAACCTGACCGACCGGAACCTCATGGTCGGGCTCGTATACCAGGGACAGCTCGAATCCCAGGTCAACCTCCACGGGATTCTTTCGAAGATCGTCTATAGCGGCCAGTCGTTCGATACAGCCAGCATGAACCTCGATTCCCATATCCGCCCATTCAGCGGCTCGGAATTCGGGCTGGAGGGCAACGTCGGACAAGCCGTCGATTTCGAAAACGTTCGGCCGGCCGAGGAATTCTCCCTCGGCCCCCGGGCTTCGCTCAACCTGGGCCGGCATTTCAACGTCACGGCCTCCCAAGATTATGAGCGCCTGTTTGCCGGCGGCCGGACGATCTATACGGTGAATCTGACCCAGGGACGGTTCATCTATAACTTCAGCGTCCGGGCTTTCGTCCGGGCCATCGTCCAGTACCAGGACCTCGAGCGCGACCCGGCGATGTATGTTTACCCGGTCGATTCCCGCAGCCGGAGGGTGTTCACCCAATTCCTCTTTTCCTACAAGCTCAACGCGAGGACCGTTCTGTTCCTGGGCTATTCCGACAATTCGCTAGGGGGGAACTTCGATAATTCGGGGCTCGGGCGCGTGGCCATCACCCGGATCGACCGGACATTCTTCATGAAGATTTCCTACGCGCTTCAACTCTGAGACCGGCCGGCTTCTGAGCTCGCCTCCGGGTGTTTTTCGCGGCGGGCGGATTTTCCTGGAACTCAAACGGAGGGAGATTCGTATACAATACGTGAAGGGAAACGACTGTATCCCCGGCGCCCGGGAGGTCCGGGAGGCCCGATAGCGGATATGGCGGAGTCCCGCGAAAAGGAGCGTTACCATGAGAAAAACCAGCCTGATCCTGGCCCTAGCGGTCCTGGCGCTGGCGGCGGCCGCCTCAGCTTTCGCGCAGAAGGCCGGAGAAGTGAACCTGGCCGGAACCTGGACCGGCTACACCATTCTCGGGGACGGCAACCGGGCCGATTTCAACCTGATCCTCGAAAAGGCGGGCGAAACGTATACCGGCAAGATCACGGACGAGACGGGCGTAATTCCGGAGATGACCATCAAGAACGTCAGCTTCAAAAACCCGACTCTGTCCTTCGAAATTGAGCTTCCCGAGGGGGCCGAAACCCGGCTCATTAAAATCGAGTTGAAGCTCGAAGCCGACACCCTCAAAGGCAGCTGGGTGGACCCGGACAACAACTCCAACGTCATCGAGCTGGCCCGGAAAAAATAGCGGCCCGGGCCTCTTTGACTTTCCCCGGAAGCCTGTGCTAGATTGTCGGCTTCCGGTGATGAATCAGCGAACAGACCATCCCGCGGCGGCGCCGTCCGGCCCCGCCGCCTTTCTATTCCTCAGGAGGACCAGCCATGCGAAGAACCCTTTATGTCCTGACCGTCATCCTCATTGCGGCCGCGGGCTGCGCTAAGAAGTCCGTGGAACCCCCCGCTCCCGCCAACCCGTTCTTCACGGAATTCCAGACCCCCTTCGGTGTCCCGCCCTTCGACCGGATCAAGCCCGAGCACTTCATGCCCGCCTTTGATAAGGGCATCGCCGACCAGAAACAGGAGGTCGAGGCCATCGTGAAAAACGGCGAACCGGCCACGTTCGCCAACACCCTGGAGGTCCTGGACAGGAGCGGAGCGCTCCTCAAGAGGGTCGGCGCCGTCTTCAACAACCTGAATTCTTCCAACACGAGCGACGCGCTGCAGCAGATCGCCAAGGACGTCGCGCCCAAGCTGGCCAAGCTCGGCGACGACATCGCCCTCGACGCCGGGCTGTTCGCCCGCGTCAAGGCCGTCTACGAATCCCGCGACAAGCTTGTCCTGACGCCCGGGCAGAGCCGCTTGCTCGACAAAACCTACAAGGGCTTCGTCCGCGGCGGCGCGAACCTGCCTCCCGACAAGCAGGCCCGGCTCCGCAAGATCAACGAGGAGCTCTCCGTCCTGACCGTGAAGTTCGGCGAGAACATTCTCAAAGAGAACAACGCCTTCGAGCTGGTCATCGATAATAACGCGGACCTGGCCGGCCTGCCCGCGGCCGTCGTCGCCGGCGCCGCGGAAACCGGCAAGGAGAGAGGCAAGCCCGGAAAATGGGTCTTCACGCTCGCCAAACCGAGCCTCATCCCGTTCCTCCAGTATTCCGAAAAGCGCGACCTCCGCGAAAAAATGTTCAAGGCCTACATCATGCGCGGGAACAACGGCAATGAGCTCGACAACAAGGCCAACGCCGTCAGGATCGCCAATCTTCGCGTGGAGAGGGCCAACCTCCTCGGCTACAAGACGCACGCCGCCTACGTTCTCGAGGAGAACATGGCCAAAACCCCCGAGGCCGTTTACGCGTTCCTAGAGAAAATCTGGAAGCCCGCCCTGGGCCGGGCCCGGAACGAGGCCTCCGAAATGCAGGCCCTGGCCCGGAAGGATGGCCAGGACTTCAAGCTTCAGCCCTGGGACTGGTGGTTCTACGCCGAGAAGCTCCGGAAGGCCAAATATGACCTCGACGACAGCGCCCTGAGGCCGTATTTCCAGCTCGAGAGCGTCCGAAACGGCGCGTACGAGGTGGCCCACAAGCTCTACGGGATCACCTTCACCGAGCGGACGGATATCCCCAAGTACCAGGAAGATGTCCGGGTCTTTGAGGTCAAGGACGCCGACGGCTCCCACCTGGGCATCCTGTACGTCGACTATTACCCGCGGCCGAATAAGGAAGGCGGGGCCTGGATGAGCAATTACCGGGAGCAGTCCGTCCAGAACGGCGTGGACATCCGTCCCGTGATCGTCAACAACGGGAATTTCTCCAAGCCCACGGCGGGGGAGCCGGCCCTGATCAGCTTCGAGGAGGCCACGACCCTCTTCCACGAGTTCGGACACGCCCTCCACGGGCTCCTCACGAAGTGCACGTATGAGAGCGTATCCGGCACCAACGTGCCGCGCGATTTCGTCGAGCTCTGTTCGCAGGTCATGGAAAACTGGGCCACCGACCCCGAGGTCCTCAAAACCTACGCCCGGCACTACAAGACCGGCGAGCCCATCCCCGACGCGCTGATCGAGAAAATCAAGAAAAGCCAGTTCTTCAACCAGGGCTTCGAGACCGTGGAATATGTCGCCGCGTCCTTTCTGGACATGGATTGGCACACGATCACGGAGCCCAGGGAGGTCGACCCCCTGAAGTTCGAGGCGGACTCCATGGCCCGCATCGGCCTCATCCCGGAGATCGTCAGCCGCTACCGGACGACTTATTTCACCCACATCTTCAGCAGCGCGATCGGGTATTCCGCCGGATACTACAGCTATCTCTGGGCCGCCGTCCTCGACTCGGACGCCTTCGAGGCCTTCAAGGAGACGAGCCTCTTCGACCAGGCGACGGCCCGGTCCTTCCGGACGAACATCCTGGAGAAGGGCGACAGCGAGGACCCGATGGTCCTCTACAAGCGCTTCCGCGGCCGCGAGCCCCGGATCGAGCCGTTGCTCAAGAAGCGCGGATTGCAGTAAGAAGCCGGGCCTGCCCGTCGCGCCCCCCCCGGGACCGGATTCGACCGCCGGGCTGATCTCTTCCTCGGCGCCTGCAAAACCTGTCCGAGTCAAGACGGCGAATTGTCTCGCGCGGGGCACTGTGCTATAAATGGGGTTCCAGGGACGCCCGAAGCGAGGGCGCCCCGCGAAAAAGGAGCACGTGGAGCATGAGCGGCAACGTGTATGACGAACTCAAAGAGCGCGGCTTTGTCGCCCAGGTGTCCGACGAGGGCGCCGTGCGGAAGGCGCTTGGAGGCGACCCCGTCGCCTTCTACGTTGGCTTTGACAGCACCGCGACGAGCCTCCATGCCGGGAGCCTCGTCCCTATCATGGCTATGGTCCACCTCCGCCGGGCCGGACACCGGGCCATCGCCGTTGTCGGCAGCGGGACGACCATGGTCGGCGACCCGAGCGGCAAGACGGAGATGCGCCAGATGCTCGACGAACGGACCATCCGGACTCAAGGCCAGGCCATCCTCATCCAGCTCTCCCGATACCTCCACTTCGACGGGGCCAACGCCATCGCCGTCGACAACGCCGACTGGTTGCTGCCCCTGAATTACATCCAGTTCCTCCGCGACATCGGCCGGCATTTCAGCGTCAACAGGATGCTGGCCGCCGAAGCCTACAAGCTGCGGCTCGAGAAGGGTCTGTCCTTCATCGAGTTCAACTACCAGCTTCTCCAGGCTTACGATTACCTGACCCTTTACAGGAAGCACGGGTGCACCCTCCAGATGGGCGGCGACGACCAGTGGGGAAATATTCTCGCCGGCGTCGACCTCGTCCGCCGGATCGAAGGGGCGACGGTCGAGGCGCTGACGTTTCCCCTCCTGACGACCGCGTCCGGCGCCAAGATGGGCAAGACCGCCCAGGGGGCTGTCTGGCTGGATCACGAGCAATTCAGTCCGTACGATTTCTACCAGTACTGGGTCAACGCGGACGACCGGGACGCCGGCCGGTTTCTCCGGCTCTTCACCCTGCTTCCGCTCGATGAGATCAAGCGGTTGGAGGCCCTCAAGAACAGCGAGATCAACGAAGCCAAGCGCATCCTGGCGTTCGAGGCGACGAAGATCACCCACGGCGAGAAGGCGGCGGAGGAGGCTCAAGCGGCCTCTGTCGCTGCGTTTGGCGGCAAGGTTGTTGATTTGAAGGGGACGGCGAGCGGAAAAACAGGCGTCGTAGGCGATATCACGGTCCTCCCGACGACGGCCATCGCGCAAGCCCGCCTAGAATCCGGAATCAGCCCGGCCGAGCTTTTCACCGAGGTCGGCCT
>JBEKVN010000015.1:0-67709 GCA_049513915.1 Candidatus Aminicenantales bacterium
ACGTTCTACGAGCCCGACGCAGATCAGCCCGGCCTGGCGCAGGGATACACGACCTTCGCCCTGACCGGCCCCGACAAGGCGGTCCCCGAAGCCAAGCACTGGATCGCGGCCGCCGGCGCGATCTACTCGACCGGCTCGGACCTGGCCGCCTGGGACCTGGCCCTGATGACAGGCAAGGTGCTCAAGCCGGCCTCCTACGCCCTGATGACGCAAACACGCCTGCTCGCGGACGGCCGGATCAGCTGGTACGGCTGCGGGTTGTCGCTTTCGGTCCGCAACCGCCGGCAGGTCCTCTCGCACGGCGGGGCCGTGGCCGGGTTCGTCGCCTCAAACACGGCCGTGCCGAGCACCCTATCGGCAGCCGTCCTTCTCTCGAACCTCGACAGCGGCGAAACCAACGCGATCTACGACAAGCTCGTCGAGGCCATCCTCCCCGTCCCCCCGGTCAACGCCCCGGTTATCGCCGGGCCGCCCGCCGTCGAGGCCCACAAACTCATGCTCGCGGCCTACCAGGCGGGAAAGGTCGATCGCGCCCTGCTCGGGGAGGAATTCAGCTGGTGGCTCACGGACGTCAAGCTCCAGGCCGCCTCGCTGAAGCTCAAACCCTACGGCGAGCCGACGAAGGCCGACCTCGAATCCCAGAACGAGCGCGGCGGTATGGAAGTCTCGATCGTCCGCTTCACGTTCGCAAAGGGAGTTTTGCGGGGGTTTATGTACCGCACGCCGGACGGGAAAATTCAGCAGTTCTTCGTGTCGAAGATATAAGGCCGGGAAGCGGGCCGACCGCCCGATTTTCGCCCGAAAAGCCAGGGCTAAGCGCACTTTTTTCTTGGCCCCCGGATCATTTTTCTATCCCCTAAATCTTGATCCGGCCGGGCCCCTAAATACCAAATACGGTGGATTCCAGACATCCGCGGCCCCCAGGGGTCCATATGGGGGGGATTCCCGGGCCCGCGGGGGCTTGACAACGGCATTTTATTGACTTATTTTTAGATCAGCCTTGGATGAATTTTTGAAGAGAGGACCCGACTAGCCGTCTCTTCCGCCCCGTCCTTTCTTCGGTCATTTTCCCAAGGCGAGCCTTGCACAGAAGGAGGCCGCTATGCGGAAAAGAAATCTTCAAAAAGCCGTCGTCCTGGTCGTCTGCTATGCTTTCCTGGGGCTCTCGGCATCCGGCCTCTCGGCCGCGACGACCTCGCAGAAACCGGCGAAGCTCACCTTCAGCATGCTCTTGAAGGTCCCCGCTCAATGGTTGGTCGCCCTCTTCCCCGGCTTGCGCAACATCATCAACCCAGATCAGCCCACGCAGCTTCAGCCCCCGACGTCGAGTTCTGCGAACAAAATAAGAACAACAGCTGATATCATGATTCTGAGGCCGAGCAGCAAAGACTAGCTCTTGCCTTTCTTGTGGATTCCTCTATTTTTGCTAATTAGTTATATCCCCTAAAGGGGTGAAGTCTTCTTCAAGATATCACCCTGCAATTCCCCCCTTTCGAGTATTGAAGAATCACCCCGGTCTGATAGGTTAATCACATAAGATCACAATTTAGGGTTACTATCTAAAAACATGCGGCTAAAATTATTAATTCAAGGGACTTTGTCGTTATATACCGCCCTATTGTTGTTCAACATTGATAAAGCCTTTGCTGAGGCTAAGGCGGAAAATTTCTCTGCTAAGATGAGTGAAGCCATATCAAATCGAAAAGACGGGGAATACGGCAAAGCGATTGAGCTGAACTTAGAGCTTCTCAGTTACCCACGAAGAAGCTCCGACAAAAGCCTGGAGCTAAACTGTTATAAAGAACTGGGGATTCTCTATTGGGACACGGGAAATCTTAAGGAATCGCAGAAGTATTTTGAGAAGGCATCGCTCTTGGCTAGGGAGCAGAAGGACGAATCCATCCTATTATTCGTATCGAGCTCAGTCGAAATCCAAAAACAATATCAGGAAGCAAAAAAACTGAGGCTATCAGATAATAAGACTGAAGCCATCAATCGATTCGGTATGGCAATCCAAATCTCCAATAAAATAGGAAGCCTTGACCACATAATTAAATGCCAAAGGCAGCTGAGCCTGGTTTATTGGGATATAGGCAATTATAACGAATATTATTCTCTAAATAGCACCGCACTCACGCTAGCTAAGGCAATCAAGAATAGGAGAGAAATAGGCAATTGCCTCAATAATATTGGGATATATTTCATCAGATTAGAAAGTTATGCCCGAGCAATAAACTATTGTGAACAAGCCTATGCAATTGCGAAAGAAGCTAACGATTATCAGGGAGAAACCGATTCTCTTAGTAATCTAGGCATGATCTATCAAGAAGTCGGCAATTATGAGAAGGCGCTCGACTGCCTCTCAAAGTCTCTGCTTATTGACGAAAAATTGGGAGACACCAAGCAAATTGCTTTCGACTTTATCAATCGCGGGATTATATTTAGAAAAAGAGGATTAAGTTCGAACAGTCCGCAGGACCACGAGAGTGCTTTGGCGGATCTGGTTTCAAGCCTGGAATTAGCAAAGAAGCTGGGGGATGAGGGGCTAGAAGCTGCGATATTGAATAATATGGGTTCGCTGATTTCTGACCGAGGACAGTTTAATGATGCCTTCGAGAATTATAAAAAGGCTTTGGGACTCTTAGAAAAACTCCAAGACAATGAAAAGAAAAGCAGACTCCTCAATAACTTGGGCATCGTCAGTTATAAACTTGGATATTTTGAAGAATCATCTCGGTTTTTGCAGCAAGCAATTAATCTTGCAACCGAAAATCACGATGGGCAACTATTATGGGAAGCATACTTCGAAAGCGCAAATAGCTACGCTAGAGCGGCTAACTACCAAGATGCGCTAATTAGATACAAGGTTTCTATCTCATTAATCGAAGACATCCGGTCTTCAATCAAAATAGAGGAACTAAAAGCCGGCTATTTAGGGGCTGACAAGCGGATCGAGGCCTATCAGAATCTTATTGACCTCTTGGCAACCCTTCAGAAAACCGATCCTAATAAAGGCTACGATAAGGAAGCGTTCAACTACCTGGAGAGAGCTAAGGCCAGGGCCTTTCTGGACAGTCTCGAGGTGGCGGAGGTTGACATTTCTCAAGGGATAAATCCCGTCCTGGCCAACCACGAAAAAGAGCTCATGCGTGATCTCTCTAAAGCGTATGGAAAGCTCTTGGCACCGGGTTTTTCCGCGGAGGAAAAAGAAAAAATATCGGGGCAAATCAAATCCTCTGAAGATCAACTCGAAGCCCTGAAGCGGGAAATCCGAATGTCGAGCCCGGCTTATGCCGATCTCAAGTACCCGAAAGTCATTACTTACGACGAAGTGCAGCACGAGCTTATGTCTCCGGGAGAAGCCTATTTCGCTTACTCCGTCGGAAAAGAAAAATCCCATGCTTTTGTAGTTACACGCAAGGGCCTCAAGATCTTCGACCTGCCTGGGAAAAGGGTTCTACAGCAGCAGGTTTCCGCATATCGCAAAGCGATTTCCGATAATCAAAATCGGGATTTTCGTCTCGGAGTGGAACTCTTTCAAGAGCTCGTGTCCCCCGGGCTGAAGCCGGGACTGAAGAAGATCGTATTTGTCCCGGATGATATCCTGAATCTTCTGCCCTTTGAAACTCTGCTTACGCACGCTGAAACCAATTCCTGGCTGATTCGTGATTACATGATCAGTTACGTGCCCTCCCTTTCTTCGCTGAGGGTCTTAAGGCAGAGACATATGAACGGGCCTAAGCCGGGAAGCGACCTCTTGGCGATCGGGGACACCACATATGGTCCAGAGGGGAATGACATGGGGACAATCCCCGAGCCGGACATCCTCTATGGCCTCGGCTCATCTCCGGGCATCAGCCTTACTCCCCTGAAATATTCGGGGCTGGAAATTCAGAACATAGCGCGGCTCTTTCGCAAGAATAAGGTAGTGATCCTGGAGAGAGAGAACGCGACCAAGCGCAGACTGCGATCCCTGTCTCTTGCGGATTACAGGATCATTCACTTCGCGACCCACAGCGTGATCGATGATAAAAAGCCGGCGCGGTCGGCGATCGTCCTTTCCTTCAATCCGGACCAGGCCGAGGACGGCCTTTTACAGACCAGAGATATTTATAACCTTAAATTAAACGCCGATCTCGTCACTCTATCCGCTTGTCAAACAGGTTTGGGGCAGTTCATCCGCGGAGAGGGGATCGAGGGGCTGAGCCGGTCGTTCTTCTATGCGGGCTCTTCATCAGTTCTCATGAGTCTTTGGGCGGTGAACGACCAGGCCACATCACAACTGATGGAGCGCTTCTATCGGCATCTCCGCGGATCGGAGTCGTTGATGGCGGCCCTTCGTAACGCCAAGCTCGAGATGATCAGCTCCGGTACTTTATCTCACCCGTATTATTGGGCGGGATTCATCATCAGCGGCAACGCGGACTCCCGGACTTTCCCCGGGAGGCGCAATCTTGTGCTGGTGCTGGTAAGTCTGGTCGGAATCAGCCTGCTGATTGTTCTGGTCGCGGCAACTTATAAACACAAAAAACTCCGACCATGATCAACTGCTAGAAAATCAATTTCTTGATGCAGGCCTTCATGTTATGCTTCTCAAGGAGCCTGTACAGTTGCCGTCGGCTCTTCCCGAGCTTGGAAGCTGCCTTCGTCTTGTTCCAATGACACTGTTCCAGGGTTCGCACTAGAAGACCTGGCATTGCTTCCGTAGGGTTGATGCCTGGCTCAAGATCAAAGCGAAGATCCTCCGCTCGTATTAGATCATGGTCGGAAAAAACGAATGACCTTT
Source organism: Candidatus Aminicenantales bacterium (assembly GCA_049513915.1). Lineage (GTDB taxonomy): Bacteria > Acidobacteriota > Aminicenantia > Aminicenantales > Saccharicenantaceae > DATKJS01. The sequence goes on from JBEKVN010000015.1 coordinate 4,787, forward strand.
CCAAAACGTTCTCCAACTCTCGGACGTTTCCCGGATAATCATAGGACAGAAGCTTGTCCAGGGCGTCTTGGGCCAGAATCTTACGGGAATTATTGCGCCGGTTCTCTGTTTCGGCGAAGTGCTTCACCAATTCTGGCAGGTCTTCTCGCCGTTCCCGCAATGCGGGAATCCTAATTCGAATGACACTGATCCTATAATACAGGTCGCTTCGGAAGCTTCCTTCCTGAACCCTCTCAATAAGATCTCTGTTCGTGGCAAAGACGAATCGAGCCGCGACCGTCTTCATCTGCGTGCCCCCTACTTTTCTTGATTCTCGTTTGTCAAGCAACCTCAATATTTTGGCCTGCAAGTGAAGGGCAAGCTCACCGATCTCGTCGAGAAAAACCGTCCCGTTTCCGGCGACATCGAGCAACCCGGCTTTTTCATGTACGGCCCCGGTGAAAGCCCCTCTTGCATGGCCGAACAGCTCAGACTCAAAGAGGCCCTCGGGGAGATTCGAGCAATTGATCGCGACAAAAGGAGAAGATTCCCGTGAGCTCAACTCATGGATTTTTCTTGCGGCTAGGTCTTTTCCTGTGCCAGTCTCGCCAAGGATCAACACACTCTTGTCATACCGAGCCGCACGGCTCAGGGCCCGGGAAACTGAGACCATCGCGGGACTTGAACCAACCATGACAACGCTCATCGTCAATTACATCCACTCGGACTCGGGTAATCAAAACCGAAGTTCCTCCGGCCCCCATAAAGAAAACGGTATTCCCTCGGAAAATTCTCATAAAATAACGACGCCGTGAGAAAAAAGTCACCCTCTTGACATCTATATTTATACGATGCGAAATTAGGGGGCTTCTGGGCTGCTAAGGATCATGATGATGGATGCCGAGCAAATTAAAGAAAAGCAGTTTGAAGAACTGTTAAACCGGTTCGCCAATTTTATCCGGATCCACGTCCAAAAGTATAATCTGTACAAATATGGCCTCGACCCTGATGACGTCACCCAGATCATCCGGATTAAAATATGGAAACTCTTGCATAGTGAGAAAAATATCTCCAATTACCCGTCTTATATAAAGAAGATCGTGAATTCCTCAGTCATTGACCAACTCAGGAAGATTCGAAGAGAGGAGGGGATCTTTAGCCACGAAAAACAGGTGGCGGAAAACGAATTGGCCTACAGCATGGAAATGGCCCGTTACAGAAACCTCGAAGAGACCGTCGGCCGGGCCGTTGAATCGCTGATCGAATCCAGGCGCCAGGTGGTTAAATTGTATTTGCTCAATTTGAGCATCCCGGAAATCGCCGGCTATCTCAATTGGAGCATCGATAAAACCAGGAACCTTCTTTATCGGGGCCTCTCGGACCTCAAGAAGACCCTCAAAGATATGGATATTCATTATGAATCTAAAAGATGAAGAGCTAAGAGGCCTTTACCGGTCCTATGTCAAAATGAAGACTTCTGGAAACCGGGAGGGGTGCCCTTCGCCGGAAACTCTCCTTTCCTTTTTTGTCTCTCGGTCCAAGACCCGGAAGAAATTGAAGATCGTCGATCACCTGACGAATTGCTCGGCCTGCGCCAGGGAGTTTGAACTTCTTCTCGAGATCCAGAGGTATCAGGATCAGCTGGTCCCTCAGGTCCGGGAGGCAACGGATCCCGGACGATTTTTCAGCACACCCTTAGGCAAGCTCCGTACGATCGGCCATTCCTGGAGAATCTCCCCCATCGTTGCCGGAGCGATATTTGTCATCGCCTCTCTCATCATCGTCATCCGAGAATCGGGCCGGCCCGTGGGTGTTCGAGCGACATCTTCTTCTATCGTGCTGGTCCAGCCGGACACAATACACCCCGCCTCGTTTCCTCTGATATTCATATGGAAAGAGGTCCAGGGCGCCCAGGCGTACATTCTGGAACTCTATGATGATACTCTGTTGCCGGTCTGGAAGAGTCAGGAACTCCCCTCACCGCCCGTGACAATGCCGGAAGATCTGGCCCGTCAGCTGCAACTGAACAAGCCGTATTTCTGGATGATTACGGCTTACCAGAATAGGGAAAAACTTGCCGAATCCGAACTCTCGCGATTCATTGTCAGGCCGAAAAAAGACTAATTCGCGCGATGGGTGGCTTTTTCATCAAACCAGAGCGGCGCAGAATCTCCATTCAGCACAAAACCCGCCCAATAATAGGGGTGGGAATGTCCTGATCTTAGCATCTTTAGTTTCGTCATTCGGAGGGCGGCAATCTTATCTTGGCCGCGGACCAGGCCCTTGTAAAAGTCTTCCATGAACACCGCCGTTGACCGGTCATTCACGGACCAGATCGAAGACAAGACGGCTCTCGCACCCGCGTAGAAAAACGTCCTGGCAAGGCCGAAGAGTCCTTCCCCTCTCTCTACCGTCCCATTCCCGGAATGGCAAGCGGAAAGAACGACCAGGCCGGCATTCATTCTCAGGCCGTAAATCTCTCTGACCTGCAGGAGGCCGTCCTCTTCCTGGTTTTGGTCTGAAGAAAGGACTAATGCTGACCGAAAGGGGTATTTTTCATCAAGCTGTCCGTGGCACGCGAAATGAATGACATCGTACTTCTCAAGTGGCATCTTCTTGATTATGGTCTCCGTCGCTGCGTCTTGCATGAATACGGCCCTGTTTTGCGCATGGAATAGACGGGCGACGTTGAGCACTTCCTGCCTACTATAGGGTAGACGAGGAAAAACAAAACGCGCACCGGAGAGATCGGCAGATGCCTTTTGGGGAGCTCCTTCTGCTGGGATTCCTCCTCTCTCGAGCGGGTCGCCGAAGGCCAAAAGGGTTTCTTCGGACTTAAGGCGCCGAGGATTTTCCCTCAACAGCAAGAGCGACGTCGACGAAGGGCCATAGGAAATATTGTATTTTTCTACGAGGTAAATAGCTTTCCCTTCAGCCGTCATTCTCAAAGTTTCAAAGGGCAAATAATGAAGCACTCCGTCGGGGATAATGACCAGAGTATCAATTTCTGACCTGGAGTTTTCCTTAAGTGGAAATACAAGCTCCCCTGCGATCCGTTCTGAGGCCTGAATGCCGCCAAACGGACGCGGGGAAGGAGAAGCGAGGATTTTCAGGTAGGCCCGCAGAGAGTCCTCGAGGATCGATCGTCCAGGTAACTTATAAAACCTGATTTGTCGGCGGGAAATCACAAAAAGGAAGGAGTTCTTGTCGCCAACAAAGTATTCCAGAAGGGCCGTGGTTTCGTTGAGGAGGCTTGTCTGCACCTGAGAAAGGCTGGCAATCGGGGGAAACACTATGTTGGCGACATCTCGATTCTCAACTCTCATCTCGGATATCAGCCGTAAGTATTTCTCTTCCTTGAATTCCAGTTCCTGTAAACGCTTTTCTTTCGCCGGCCCAGCCAATCGGGATTCTGACAATTGCCAGGAGATCGCTGAGATATCTTTTGAGATCTCTTTCTCCCGTTCAATAAATTTCGGGTTTAGCCCTTCCTCACAATTAACTCGCGCCTCGATAAGGCTCTCCACGAATGATCTGGCTTTGGCCCTTTCCATGATTTGGAACAATTCTTCAAGCACCGTCTCCGAGGGGTTGGTTGAATAGATGGAACTGAGAACGTCCAGGGCGCGCTGATAAACAATAAGTTTGTCGCGCGTAAAGCTGATCTTAAATATATCGAGGTTAATATGGCTCCTGATCTTCTCAATAATTTCTATGGACCTCTTGTAATACGAGAGAGCGGTCATTAGTTCCTTTTTTGCCTCATAGCATTGGCCAAGCCCGGAATACGCTTCCCACAATATTTCTTGCGATTCTGAAGCTATGCCGCTCTCAACTGCACTATTAAAGCATGTTATTGCGGCATTATTTGAGTTCCTGGCCATATCCAAATTGCCCAAATTTAGGTTTATGGCACAAGTAGCTTCCTTATAGTTGGACGCCACTGCTTCAGCAAGGCCAATTTTATAATTGCGTCCCGCCTCTTCGAATTTTCCATCCAAATAATATGCATACCCAATATTATTAATTATTTGAATTAATATCCTTTTGTCTTTCCGATTCTCCAATATTCCCTGACCATCGCGAAAATACTGAAGTGCTGCGCTAAGCGCGCCGAGTTCATTATATGTTCGAGCCCTTTTTGTTAGCACAATGCCAAGATTATTGAGATCCATGACTATGTTCAGTTCATTACCGAGTTTTCTGTCGATAGAAAGGGCTTTACGATAATGAACTTCGGCTTGGATTAGGTTGTCAAGCTCTAGGTAGATTCCTCCAATGTTGGATAAGCTTTCAGCTTCTGTCGCCTGGTCGCCCACCTTTGTTGATTCAACTTGGGCTTCCTCTAAATACTTCAGTGCATTTGAATAATCACTCAGCCGTTCATAAAAGGCGCCCAGATTGTTCAGGCATCTTCCCATTTCTGTCCGGTGGTTGATCTTTTTTGATATCTCGAGGCCGCGCTTGGCGCAAGCGTAAAACGCCTGAAAATCGCCCATTTGCCAATAGGCCATACTCTTTTGACGGAGGCATTTGAGCGCAAAGTCCTCGATGCCAGTTTCGTCCCCGAGGGCCAGGGCCCGATCGAAAGACTCAAGAGATTTCTGGTTTTGATTCTTTGAGCGGAACTCTTTTCCCAAGAGGTAAAAATGCACAACCCCTAAGGCTGATCTACAAAAATGCTCGTTCAGAACATCCTTGTGCTTCTGCGCGAGAGACAAAGCTTCTTCAAAAAAAACGCCCGAATCTGAAATGTTAGCGAGATCCCAGGAAGTAATGCCTAATTTAAGAAGGCAAATCACTTCTCCTCCCGGGTTCTTCATTTTTTTTGATGACGTCAATGCTTCCGTGAACGCCGCAAAGGCTTTTTCAAAATCGCCGGAGCGCTTATAAGCCTCGCCTTTTTTAATCAACGCAATGGCAGATAATTCTTCTCGCTGCAGTCCGGAGGGCTTACGATTGGCTGGAAAACTCAAAATGCTGGCGATGAAAAGAAAAGAAAAAAGAACCCTAATCCTCCTCATTCTCCTCACTTATCCCGCAACTCGTGGAAGAATTATAAAAAGCAGGATGACGGTAAGTCAAGCCGCCGCTTAACTAAGATGCCCCCGCCCTTCCCCATTATGACTTCATACCTTCCCATAAGCGTTGACATTTTGCCTCCGTATCCTATACTAACTGGGAATAACCTCGCAATCGAGGAATATCAATGAAACAATCCGGCATCCTAACCCTCACAGGTAAAAAAGACGCTCAGCCCACCGATTCTTTCTCACGGAGGAAGTTTTTCCGCTATTCGGCCATGAGCGTCGCCGGCCTGGCCCTGGCCCCGCGCCTCTCCTCCCAGGAGAAGGTCGCCGAGGAGAAGCCCAAACCGTCCGTGTCCCCCGTCATCAAGACGAACATCGACGAGGTTCGTTCGATCCCGCGCGTCGCCGACTCCATGCCTGGGGAATACCCCGGCCGGGTCGTTAAGATCAATACGGGCACGGCCTCCAACAGAGGGACCCTCGACGTTCCCAAGGTCAAGGCCGCCGTGAACCGCGGCCTGTCCGAACTCACGGGGGAGAAGGACATCCGGGACGTTTGGAGGCAGTTCGTCTCCCCGTCCGATATCGTGGGAATCAAGGTCAATCCCATCGGGGGGAAGATCTTCTCGACCAAGCCCGAGGTCGTGGACGTCATCCTCGAGGGCCTGCAGGCCGCCGGCGTCCCCAAGGCAAACATCGTGATCTGGGACAGGCGCCACTTCCAGCTCGCGGAAGCCGGGTTCACGCCCGAGCGCTTCCCGGGGATCCGCATCCTCGGGACGGAGATGAAGGGCCCCAACGGCGATTTCTGGGACCCGAAGGACGAGCTCTGGAGCAAGGACAACATCGACCGCGAGGCCCTCCCCTACGTCGCCGAGTCCGAGATGAAATACGACCGGGAGACCATGCCCTACATGATCAACGAGGGCAAGCACTCCTATTTCACGCGGCTGGTCACGGACGTCTGCACGAAGATCATCAACGTCCCCATCCTCAAGAACGCCGGGCTGACCGTCACGGCCTGCCTGAAGAACCTGTCCTACGGCTCCCTCAGCAACACGGCGCGCCTCCACGCGCTCTGGATGAAGTCCGTGGCCGAGCCCTGCGCCTTCCCCTGCCTCCGGGACAAAGTCGTCCTCAACATCGTCGATGGGCTCCAGGCCTGCTACGACGGCGGGCCCGGGGCGAACCCCAAGTTCGTCTACGACTCGAACGTCATGCTCTTCGGGACGGACCCGGTCGCGGTGGACGCCGTCGGCCACGACATCATCGTCAAGGAGCGGATGGCGCGGGGCGTCCAGCAGATCGAGGACAAGAAGCAGAGCGAGTTCCTCTATATCGCCGAGGCGCTGGGGCTGGGCGTAGCGGCGCGGGAGAAGGTCAAGATAACGGATGTGAGCTTGACCTAGGCCGGGGCAGCCCGGCCAATTCTTTGCTCGAATCACGTTGAAGCCGCGGGCTGGCGAAAACCTCTTGCGCCTCGCCGAGATCTTCATCATAATTGGCCTGCATAGGGGACGATCATGACGCTCTCGATCCAAAAGAGGCCTGCGAATCACGTGGCCTGGATCGGGTTATTAGCCTTGTTCTGCGGGGCCTGCGGCGGCGCAAGAAACGGGGGCGATTCCACGCCAACCGACAAGTACTTCGCTTATGTGACGAACCAATTCTCCAACAACGTCTCCGCGTTTACGATAGACATCACATCGGGCGCCATGACGCCCGTCGTGGGCTCACCCTTTTCCGCGGGGTCCACGCCGACTTCGGTCGCTGTCGACCCTTCGGGCCGGTTCGCCTACGTGACGAATCAGGGGAGTGACACGATCTCCGCGTTTACCATCAACGCTTCCACAGGCAAGCTGACCCCGATTCGCGGCTCGCCTTTCGACGCGGGACATGCGCCCGTTTATTGCGTGGTCACGCCCTCGGGCAAGGTCCTCTTAGTAGCGAAACCCTATTCCAACAGCGTCGATGCCTTTTCAATCGACGAGACCTCGGGAGCGTTGGCAAGAACCGTCAGTTCGGGTGGCATGAACTCTCCCAATTCCATCACGGTCGACCCTTCCGGCAAGTTCGCCTATGTGCCCTACATGGGCGCCGGCACCGTTTCCGCTTTTGCCGTCTCCGAAGTGACTGGCGCCTTATCGGAGATCGCCAGCTCACCCTTTGCCGTGGAGATCTATCCCTATTACGTCGCCGTGGATCCTTCCGGCAAGTTCGCCTATGTGCCGAATTATTATTCCGATAATGTCTCGGCGTTTACCGTCAATTCTTCATCGGGCGCATTGACACCCGTATCCGGCTCGCCGTTTCCCGTAAGGCCTGGGCCCATTTTTATCGTATTCGACCTCTCGGGAAAATTCGCCTATGTAGCGGATTGCCCTTCCTCCTCGATCTCGGCGTTCAGCATCGATGCTTCCACGGGCGCGTTGACGCCGGTCGCCGGGTCGCCTTTTGCCGTCCAACCCATGGCGGCTTCCATCGCTGTGGACCCTTTGGGCAAGTTCCTTTACGTGGCCAACAGCGAGACCGACCAGGTTTCCGCCTTTTCCATCAATCCGTACACGGGCGTGTTGGCGGAAATTTCCGGCTCGCCGTTCGCGGCGGCGGATTGTCCCTGTTTCGTAACGGTTTGCCGCATCGCCCGGTAAGATTCAACCAATTCCCAGTCAACGAAGGGGCATTGCCAAGGCGCGCAATCGTAGACGGCATCATGGGCTGGGGCTGGGCGTAGCGGCACGGAGAGGATCAAGGTCGCGGATTTAAACCTGGGGTGAGGCGCAATTCAAGAATCAGGGAAGAAGACTTTCACATATCAGGATTAGATCGCTGGCGCCCCGCGCGTTCCGCCGGTTTTTCCCGCAAAAAGTACGTTTGGGCCGTAATTGAGGCGCGGACCGGCGAATCGGCGGCTTCGTTCGAAACGGCGGTAAAAGAGAATTTCTTGATCAGCCAGAGCCGCGGCAATTCCACGATTCCATCGAAAAACCGCCGGAGACTCTGACGGCTTCCCGTGGCCTCGATCGAAATGGGCCATTCGCTTGTGAATTCCCCGGGAATTTCGCTTCCCGGGGCGAATTTCGTGATCTTCAAACCCGAATCATTAGCGGCCAGCTGGAATTGCCTCAGGATATCGGCGGTTTCCTTCCCTGGCGGAATGGCCTTTTCGAGTTCCCCCAATCGCCTGGTCAGCGCGTCAACCGCGTCCGGGCCGGATTCGTGTCCGGATTTGGAGGGCTTCTCTCCGCTTCCGTCTTTGACAAGCGCCCGGAGCGCGAATTCCTGATATTCATAATTCCGGGCCCGTTTCTGGACGGACGACAGGAGATTGACCTCCGTCAGACTGGAGCTTCGCTCGAGGCTCGAAACATAGTCGGCGATGAGGTCGTTAGACGGGGAACGGCCTTTGATCCGGATCCCTTCGGAGTCATAGACGACCTCCGTCAGCCAAACCCGGGCGGGCAGAGCCGCGACCAACTCGTTAACGATCCGCGCCGCCAAGGGACGCTGACCCAAGAGGCCGTTGATGAAATTGACCTTGCGTTCGAGCGCCGTGGCCTTATCCGCGCCGGGTGCGGAAGGCTTGGATGGGCACGCAATCGAGATGAGGCACGCGCTCAGGCAGAAAGTGATATAAGAACGGTTTCTCATCGGTTCCACTCTGTCCCGCCCATTATATATTCTCCCGGGCTGTCAGATGTCAACGCGGGCGGTCATAGCCGGCCGCGAAAGCCCTTGCCAAGCGCCCTTCCTTCTGTTATTTTCTTCATGGCACTCCAAGGAGGGATGATGGAAAAAGAAATCGGGCGCGTCACGCATTTCTTCCACAAAATCAACGTGGCCATTATCGAGGTCACGGCCGGCAGTCTGAAGATCGGGGAGATCATCCACATCAAGGGGCACACCAGCGACTTTTCGCAGACGGTGGAATCGCTCCAGCTGGAGCATCAAGCCATTCCGGAGGTTAAGGTGGGCGGCACAGCCGGCGTGAAGGTGAAGGAGGCGGTTCGGGAAGGCGACCTGGTTTTCAAGGTCGAAGGAGACGCCTGAGCGCGGGCCTACTTTTTCCTTAGCTCCTCCAACTTCTTCGCGCCGTTGACGTTTTTCGGATTGAGGGCCAGCGACTTTTCGTAGGCCTTTATGGCCAGGGCCTTCTCCCCGCTTGCCGCATATCCGTCGGCCAGACTGTCGTAAGCGTTCCAGGAATCGGGATGGAGCTCGACGATCAGCTTGAAGAGGGCGACGGCCGCGGCCATCTTCTTGTACCCAAGAAGCATGTAGCCGATGCTGTTAAGCCGGGGCTCATCGACGTTCGGATCCTTCGGGTCCTTCTTCCAGAGGCCCCGGTAGCCTTCGATGGCACGCGCGGTGTCCCCTGCCTCGAGCCAGTCGGCCGGGGCCTTGACCCCCTCCGCGGCGCGGGCTGCGATCCTCGTCCCGCCCTCGGATTTTATCGTGACGCCGGCTGAGGGCGCCCCTTTCCCGTCCGCGAACGTGTAAGTCACGGGGGCGTCGGTGCCGATGAACTCGGCCGCGGAAATGGGCAGAAGCTCGAAGGCGGTCCCGCCGGCTCTTTTGCCCATGAGGCGTCCGCCTTCCAAGGTCACGGCAAGGGTGTTATCCGAATCGAGGGTGTATCTCCCGGGGAACGGGGCGAGAGCCTTGGCGTCAAGCGAGATGACGTCATAAGGCGCGGGCACGTACCCTCCCCAACCGTACTCCTTGGCGACGCTCATGGTGATTTCGTTGATGATGGCGGCGGCCCCATCGGCGTCGGAGTTCGTCATGACGGCGACGCCGTATCCCCCGTCCCGGTCGGAAATCAAGGAGGCGATAAAGCCCGTGTCCTGGCCGCCGTGGCCGAAATACACTTCGGAGCCGTGGCGCTCGAGGAAAAGCCCGAGCGCCCCCTCGCGGGTTCCCTGGATGACGATCCGCGGAGTGACCATGAGCTTGGCCATATCCGCGGTCAGCACCTTGTTGGATTCCCCGCGGACGGAGCACCCGACCTCGATCGCGAACTTGGCGAGGTCCGTGGGCGTCGTCCAGAGCCCGGCGGCGGCCATCTCGGGGTAGATGAATCGCTTCCCCTGGATCACTTTCCCGGCCGCGTCGTGGCCCGAGGCGGCGAGCTTCAGCCGGTCGGCCGCCATAGTCTGCTCGTACGAACTGCTGGTCATCCCGATCGGCCCGAAGACTTTTTCACGGAGGATCTCGGGGAAGGGCTTCTTCTCGACGTCCATGAGGGCGAGCTGCATGATGGTCAGACCGCCCCCGGAATACCGCCATGTCTTGCCGGGCTCGATGTCGACGACGATGGGGCTAGAGTTAGCGAGGGGAACGCCGTTGAGAATCTGAACGAGCGTCGGGAGCGTCTCGCCCGCGGCGTACCCGCGGAATCCGTGCACCGTCAGGCCGGCGTTGTGGCTCACGATCAGGCGCAGGGTGACAGGCTGTTTGGCGGTGAACGCATTTTCCGGGAGCTTCCAGGAGGTGAGGAAAGTGTTGATGTTGGCGTCGAGCGCGAGCTTCCCTTCCTGGACGAGGCGCAGGGCGCCCATCACGGCCACGGGCTTGCTGATCGAGCCCGCGACGAAGAGGGTCTTATCCGTCACCGGCAGTTTCGTGTCGTTGTCCATCACGCCGTATCCCTTGGCCCACTGGACCTTGTTGTCGAAGAAGACAGCGACGCTCACGCCCGGGACCTTGTGGAATTTCATCCGGTCGAGGATGTTCCAAGTCGTTTGCCCCTTGACGAGGACGGGCGGCAACAACCCGTTTTCGACGCGGCCGATCCGCGGGTCGGGGCCGGATTGGGCGGGAGCCTGGGCATGGCCGGCCGCCAGGGCGAGGGCGATGAGCGCGAAAAGCACAAACACGGCGGATTTCCGGCGGGCACGATTCATATGATTCCTCCCTGGGCAGAGATCGCCCATCATTTCTCTGGATACAGCGTGACCTGAACGTACCTTTTGGTGTTGAAATACGTCCGGGCCGCGTCCCTGACCGCCTTGGCCGACAGACGCGCCAGCGTTTCCGGGATGCGCAGGGGCGCCCCCGGGTCTTCCCCGAGCCTGTAGCGGTTGGTGAGCTCGGCCAGCCACCAGCCGTTCTGCCGGACATTGGTCTCGTAGTCGCGCGATTCGGCCAGCCGCACGTCCGCCACCTCCGCCCCGCTCGGCCCCTCGTTTTTCAGCTTCTTGATCTCCGCGAAAATGACCTTGGTCAGCGCATCGATCCGCTTAGGGTCGGCGCCGAGATCAATCGTCACGCGGTATTCCTCGCGCGGGATCTTGCTGTAGTACGGCTGAACCGTGATGTCGTAGGTTCCGCTCAGGTCCCCCCGCAGGCGCTTCCGAAGCCGGGTCTCGAGAACCTGCGCCGACGCCCGGATGGCGAGGCGGCTTTCCTGGCTGCTCCGGAAGGGCCCGGAAAAGACGACGGCTTCCAGGCTCTTCGGCTCGACCCCCTTGATGACCTTCCTTTTCACAACGCCTTCGGGGGGGGAAACCCGCCAGTTTTTCCAGGTCTCCTTGCGGCCGAGCGCCGGCAGGCTGGCCAGGTAGCGGCAGACCAGGGGCTTGATCTTCTCCAGGTCCAGGTTGCCGACGAAGACGAACGTGAAGTCGCTCGCGTCCGCGAACCGGTCCTTGTAGAAAGCCATGGACTTTCCAAGGTCCATCCGGGAAAGCTCCTCGACCGTCATCGGCCGGAAGCGCGGCTGATCGCGTTGCAGCGTATTACTCAGCATGTCCGAGAAGACGACTTCCGGGCTCCGGGCCCGGTTCTCGAGAACGGACTTGAGCTGGCTCTTAAAGACCTCGAAAACCGCGGGGTCGGCCCGCGGCGCGGTGAAGGTCAGGTAGATCAGCTGGAAGAGGGTCTCCGCGTCCTGGGGCGAGGCGCTTCCGGACAGCCCCTCTTCGAGCTCGTTGATCGACGGCGTCACGGACACGGCCTTCCCCGCCAGCTTCTTCTGGAGGTCGACGGCGCTGAAACCGTCCAGGCCGCTGGAGCCGATGACGTCGTCGGCGGTGTTGGCCGGCACGAGGTTCTCGTCCGCGGCGAGCGAGATCCCGCCCGGGCTCGTGGCCCGGACCAGGATTTCGTCCTCCTTGAAATTCGTCGGCTTGAGGACGACGCGGACGCCGTTGCTGAGGATCCATTCGGTGATCCCGGCGGCCTCGATCGTCCGGCTGGAGGCGATCTCGCCCGGCGCCGGCGTCGCGGCCAGGAGCGGCGCGCTGTTGACCGTGTCCTGGTAGGGAGTGATCGGCTCGCGCTTGACATCGTCGAAGACCGCCTGGAGCTCGGGCGCGGTCGGGACCGCGACGCCGGCTTTGTCCGGGGCGTTGACCATGATGACCCTGTTCTTCCCCGTCATCCATTCCCCCGCCAGCCGGTTGACTTCGTCAAGCGTGATCCCGGGCAGGAAATTGGACTGGAGCTCGTGTTCGTACTCGATGCCGGGGATGGGCTCGCCCTCCAGGAAGCTCCGGGTGAACTCGTCGGCGAATTCTCCGGAATCCTCGGTCTCGCGTTCGACAAGGGCGCGCTGGTAAAAGCGCTGCATGTCAGCCTTCTGGCGCTCGAACTCGGACTTGGTGAAGCCGAAGCGGGCCACCCGTTCCCCCTCGGTGTAGAGGGCCCGGAGACCCCTGGCGATCCCGCCCTCGGCGACGATGGCCGACAGGGCGAAGACTTCCTTCGAGGCGACAAAGCGTTCCTCGCTCGCGGCGGCCCCGAGAAAGGGCGCATCGGGCTTTTGGGCGATCTCGGAGAAGCGGTTGTTGAGCATGGAGTTAAAGAGGGCTTCGACGATCCTCTGGCGATAGTCCCCGACCGTGCTTTGGTCCCGCAGGGGCAGCTTGTGATAAACGGACACGGTGCTCCGGGACGCCTCCTTGTCCGTGGCGACGGCGAAGAGCGGCTCGTCGTGATCGGGAACGGGATAGACGGGCCGCGGGCGAGCGCCCGGACTCCCGGGGATGCCGGAGAACTGCCGCCGGATGAGCTCCTCCATCCTGCCCCGGTCGAAGTCCCCGACCGCGATGACGGCCATCAGGTCCGGGCGGTACCAAGTCCTGTAGAATCGCTTCAGGGTCTCGGGCTTGAAGGTCTCGATGACCTCCCTTTTCCCGATCGGCTGGCGGTCGGCGTACCGGGAGCCGCGGAAGAGGACCGGGAACTGCTTGTCACGCATCCGCGCGTCCGCGCCCTGGCCCAGCCGCCACTCTTCGATGACGACGCCCCGCTCCTTGTCGATGGCCTTGTCGTCGAAGGTCAGGCCGTGGGCCCAATCCTCGAGGATCAGCAGGGTGGTCTGGATGATCGCCGGCGAGTCCGTGGGGATCTTCAGAAGGTAAACCGTCTCGTCGAAACCCGTGAAGGCGTTCAAGTCGGGGCCGTAGCGCATGCCGATCGATTCCATGAACTCGACGAGCTTCTGGCGGGCGAAGTGCCGGGAGCCGTTGAAGGCCATGTGCTCAATCATATGGGCCAGGCCGCGCTGGTCATCGTCCTCAAGGACGGAACCGGCGTTGACAACGAGGCGGAACTCCGCCCGGTTCTTGGGCTCGCGGTTCTCGCGGATGTAGTAGCGCAGACCGTTAGGGAGCTCGCCTGCCGTAATCTTCGGGTCGACGGGGACTTTTTGGCCCGGGGAAAATTTGTCCGGCCGGGCGGCGGCTGCCGGCTCCTGGCACCAGCCCGGGACGGTTAGCGAGAGCTGGAGCGCGCCCAAGGCGAGGAGGAACGCGGCCGCGGCCCCGACGGACAGGGTGAAAAAACGGTTTTTGTGACGGCGGATCATCCTTAATATCATAAACGTTTTCAGGATTTTCGCCAGGACCTTTCCGGATTCCAAAGGCGTCCGCCAACTCTCACGCGCCATACGGGCCGGAACGACCGCTTTGTGATAGAATTGAGGCGAGGAAATTAGGGGGAATACGATCATGAAAAACAAGCGAATGGGGTTGGCAACGGCCGTCCTGGCGGCGGCGGGACTGATTATCTTCGCGCACGGCGCGACGCCGGCGGCCGCGGGGGCCGGCCCGGCCGCTCAGGATGGACAAGCCGGACAGCCGGCCGTTCAAAGAAATTTTCCGCCCGACTTCATGGGAGTGACAGGCATCACGGGCTGGGTCCTCTCCGGAAACCCGCGGACCTTTTCCAGGGATGGGCTTTATGGCTACGTCGACGGAGGGGCCGAGGTGTTTCTTCAATACGGGTTCCGGGACCTCACGGTCTTCAGCCTCATCCCGGATAAGGCGGCCGATCCGAAGAAGGCCATCACCCTCGAAATCTTCCGGATGGATTCGCCCAAGGACGCCTTCGGCATTTTCTCGACGAGGCGCGAGGGCGGCGAAGCCGTCTCGCCCGGGATCAAGACCTTCCATTGGCTCGGGCGGGAACAGGCGAGCCTGGTCAAGGGCAACCTCTTCGTCAATATCCTAGCCGCGGGCTGCACGCAGGCCGAAGTCGGGGATTTCTTGGCCTCGCTTGTCGTGAATCTCCCCGCGGGAGAGACGCCCATGCCGGAGGCTTTTTCCTGCCTGCCCGAGTTCAACCTCATCCCGGGGACCGAGCGCTTTATCTGCGGGGACATCGCCGCCGCCAACGAATCGCCGCTCCTCGGGGCGGAGTTCTGGGGCTTCAAGGAAGGGCTGACCGAGGCCTATTCGGCCAAGTACGGCCCGGGGACGGGCAAGCTCATCCTCATTAAGTTCAGACAGCCGCCCCAAGACCTTCCGGGCAAGGTTTACCGGCTGTTCAAAGACCATGCGATGGACGTCAGGATTTCGCGGGCTATCATGCAGGGCGTGACGGTCGTCGGGCGCAATTTCTACTTCGGCCAGAGCGGCCCGAACGGCATCATCATTATCGACGAGACCGACCCGGAGGTCGCCCGGGCTTACATCCAGCAGGCCCTGGACAAGACGGCCAAGAAGTTGAACGAGAGCAAGAAAGACAAAAAGAAAGATGATAAAAAATAGCAGAATTCGCGCGAGAGGAGAAACCGTGAACCGCAGAGTCAGGAGACTTTCACTCGGAATGGGCGTGGCGGCCGTCGCCGCGCTGGCGCTGATGTCCGGTCCGGCCGCGTCTCATCAGACGCCGCAGGCCGCGCCTCAGGCGCCGGAGGTCAAGCCCGCGATCATCGAACAACCCATGGCGGATTTCACCCTGCCGGCTTACCAGGGGGGTGACGTCACGCTCTCGAAACTCCGGGGGAAGAACGTCATGATCATCTTCCCGCGCGGATACGCCGCGCCGAATACCTGGTGCACGATCTGCAACTACCGGTACGTCGAGCTGGCGATGCTCGAGAAAGCCCGGCAGATCCGGCAAAAATATAGCGTCGAAGTCCTGGTCATTTTCCCCTACGACCGCGATACTGTTCGGGCCTGGCTCGAGGCCCTTCCCGGGCAGCTCGATAAGATCAGGGAAACCAAGAACCCGGTCGACCCGGCCAAGCTCGACGAGGCCGGCCGGCGGCGGATGGAGCGCTGGCGCCAGTTCTTCCCCAAGGACTTCAGCCTGAACAAGGGCGAAATCCTGGCCCCATTCCCCATCCTCATCGACGGCGACCACGCGCTCTCGTCCAAACTCGGCCTCTTCCGGACGGAGTGGAGCGGGAGCAAGGTCGACCAGAACGTCCCCAGCGTTTTCATCCTGGACAAGAACGGCGTCCTGCTCTTCAAGTACATGGGCCAGAATACGACCGACCGACCGAGCTACGACTACCTCTTCAAGGTCCTGGACGTTATCAACGGGATAAAATAGGGCGGTTTCAACGGGCCGGCGGAGGCGGGGCGCGCCCGCCTAGCGCTTGATGATCACCAGGGTGATGTCGTCGCACGGCTGGCCCGTGGCCGCGAAGGCGTGAGCGTCCTCGAGCACCGCGCGGCATAGGCCGGCGGAGGCGAGGCCGCGGCGGGCCCTGACCAGCTCGCGGAACCGTTCCTCCGAGTACTCCTCCCCTTCCCCGTTCCGGGCTTCGGGGATTCCGTCCGTGAACAGGACGGCCGTGTCCCCCGCGTCCAGGCGGACCGAGCCCGGATCGAAGCCCACGCCGGGGAACATCCCCAGGGCAAAGCCCGACGTGTCCAGGGCGGAGAGCTCGCCGGACCTCCGGACCACGAACGGCGGGTTGTGCCCGGCGTTGACGTAGCGGAACTCCCCGGTCCGGCGGTCGAGGGCGCCGAAGAAAAAGGTGATGAAGCTTTTCGAGTCCGTGCTCCTGTGGACGAAATCGTTCAGGCGGCCGGCCATGCCCGCGATGTCGAAGCCCGGATGCACCTCGGCCAGGAGAGCCGCCCGCAGCGAGGCCATCAGGAGCGCGGCGCTCATCCCTTTTCCCGAGACGTCGGCGATGACGATGCCCAGCCGGTCGGCGTCGATGGGGACGAAGTCGTAATAGTCCCCGCCCACTTCGTAGCAGGGAATGTTCGCCCCCGCGATGTCGAAATCCTCGAACCGCGGGGTCCCGGCGGGGAGCAGGCGCTTCTGGATTTCGGCGGCCTCTTTCAGGTCCGCTTCAATCCGCCTGAGGAGCGCCTCGGTCTTTTCCTTTTCGAGGCCCAAAAGAACATAGGCCTTTTCGCGCTGGACGACAAAAAAGTACATGCCGCCGAAAATGAACCCGAGAAGGATGAGGAAACCGGACCAGAACTGAAACGGGTTCAGCCCGAGCGGCGCCGAAGACCTCTCGAAGGGGAACGGCCAGAAGACCCCCACAATCAAAACCAGGGCCGCGTAGGCTCCGAAAAGATAGAACGCCCGGCGCCTACGGGGAAAGAGCAGGGCGAAAAGAGGGCCGAGCAGCCCGATCAGGATGACCCCCTGGGAGCGCCAGACTCCTCCCGCCGCGAAGGTCAAGAGAACCGGGGCCAGGAGGAAATAGAGGAGGACATAGAAGGAGTTGCGTTCGAAATGGCCGGGAAACCGGGCGCCGTCCACCAGGACCACGAGGAAGAGGAAGAAAGAAAAAAGGAACCCGGCGGCGCCGAACGCTTCTCCGATCAAGTATTCGCTGACGGCGCGGTAAAGGCTCGTGGGCAGGGAGATGACGGCGGCGACGTACCAGATCCTCTTGATGAGCCGGATGTACTCGGAATCGCGCGGGTCGGCGCCGATGTTCAGGATGAACGAGAGGAATTTTCGGGGAAGACTTTTTTGCGCGTCGTTCATGGATCGGGTTTTCGACGGGCACGGGGGCCGGAGGGATTCCGCGTCACGGCTCCCTCGCGCGCACGGGAATCGTAAATCACGCCGTCCGGGGAAGTCAAGACCGCGCGGAACGATCGATCGGTTCGCGCGCGACCCCGTCAATCGGGCGAGGTCAGGGCTTCGTAGCTGAAGTTGCGGTAGTGCTCGAGGACGTCGAGGATGAGGTCCTCCTTGGGCAGCTTAAGGACCTCGGCGGAACTCAGCCCCGGCATGAACTCTTCGTCACACGTTTTAAAATCGGTCTTCAGGCTTTTCCGGCCCTTGGTCACAAGACCCAGCCGGAGCTCGATCGAGTTCTTGGGCAAGACGATAATGTACTGAAATTGCTCGTCCTTGCCGCCGGGGAAGGAGAGGCTGAGGTGCATGTCGCGGCCCTTGGTCCTCTGGACGCGGGGTTTCACGCCGTAAGAGGCGATCTCCTCCGCGAGCATCTCGAAGGCCGGCTCGACGATGAATTCGCACAACTGATCGAAGTGGACGATCGTCTCGGCCTGGCACTTCGCCAAAATCCGGACGTTTTCGAAATGATTCTTGAGTTCCATTTTCCAATCTTTGTTTCCCATCCTGGTCCAGCTCCGGGGATTTCGCCGGTATGATACCACAAACGCGCCGCGGCGAAAACGGGAAAATGTCCCCGGTCGCGCGGCAGGAGAGGTAAGCGCCGGGTGAGGTCAGCAAAAGGGGGGTGATGATTGGAAAATTTTGAGGGAACCCTCTCCACCCGGCAAAAGAGAGTCATATGTATTATATCAGACCCGGGGACTTATGCAAGAAATAAATACCAAAAAAAGGACACTTTTTTCATTATTCCATATCGCGACCACCATATATGGGGGGTGGCGAGCACCGGGGGTATTAGCAGAAATGCGGTTCCTATTCCGCCAGCAGATCCTGGAGCGCGTTCAACACCGATTGGATCGCGATGGCCTCGACGGCGGGCGCGGCAAGGATCCGCGTCTTCCCGAAAGGCCGCCATGCCGGAACGTTATCCTCACGGAAAAGCGCCAGGACTGAGGCCCCGCACGCCGCGGCGAGATGCGTGGGTCCCGAGTCGTTTCCAAGGTAGTGCGTCGCCTCCGAGAGCAGGCCCGCCAGCGTTTCGGCGGGCAGTCGCGCAACCTTCGACCAGCCATCGGGAAGCGGCCGCCCGTCGAGCTTCGCTTCGAGATCGGTCTCGGCCTGACCGGTCACGAGGACGCCCGGCACGCCAAGCGAACCCGCCCAGCGGATAATCTCAAGGAAGCCGGCCAAGGGCCAGCACTTCGCACGGCCCCCGCTTCCGGGATGGACGACGAGTCGCTTCTCGCCCGGCTTGTGCTTGCGGAGACCAAGGTCAGCCAGGGCCTTTTCCCTCAGGACACTTGGAATCGTCAGGCGGGCGAATTCATCGAAGCATCGATCAGACGGCGTATTCAGGAAATCGCCCGTTCGGTCGAAGAAAAACCGGCTCATGGGCACGTCCGCGCTCCGGTCGAAGCACGTGAAGAACGCCCGGGCCACTCCGCGCCTCGCCCACCAGCCGCCTCCGGGCCAATCCCGATCGCGGTTCAGCCAACCCAGCGCCAGCGAAAATTCGCCCAACCAGGCCGCGGCAGGGTCGGCCTTGGCTGTGGCGCCCGAGGCGGCCCGGTCCGGACCTCTGAAAACCTCCGCCACGCGGACGTCGTCGAAGGAAAGGACCTCGTCCACAAGCCCCGCTCGTTTGAGGAGCGCCCCATACTCCGGGCGCCCGACGAGGGTCAGAGAGAAACGGGGAAGGCTCCTGCGGACGAGAGAAATCGCGGGGAGGGCGACGAGGAGATCTCCCAGTCCGCCGACCCGGAAGAGGAGGGCCTGTTCATTCGGGCTCATGGCGGCGAGGTCATCCCGGCTGTGCGGCGATTAAGAACACGCGGACGTCGCAGACGTTCGTGCCCGTCGGGCCGGTCACGATCAGGTTCCCGGTCTTCTCGAAAAAACCGTAGGAGTCATTCTCGCCCAGGAACTTCTCCGGGTCGAGCCCGAGCTCGCCTGCCCGGTCGAAGGTCGCGGCGTCGGCCCACGCGCCGGCCGCGTCGGTCGGACCGTCGATGCCGTCGGTCCCGAGGCTCAGGACCAGCCAGTCCAGGGGCTGGTTCCCAGCTAGTCCTCCCCTATCCCCAGGGAAGGCGCAAGTCCCGCAAAACGACGGCCCGAGGCCCTCCTTCCGCATTTCGACAAGGGCGGCCAGGACGAACTCCATGTTCCGCCCGCCGGTTCCCTTGCCCGTCACCGAAACCGTCAACTCGCCGCCGGCCAGGAGGCAGAAGGGCAAGGGGGCTCCACTCATCGAACAGGCCAGGCTGGCGATGAACGCCACGTAGCTCCGGGCCGCCGCCCGCGCCTCCCCTTCGTCCTCGGAGGTCAGGATAAACGGCTCGAACCCCCGGCGTTCAGCCTCGCGCCGCGCCCCGCGCAGGGCCGTCAGGTTGTTGCCGATGACGTGCTCGTGGACGCTCCCGAAAACCGGGTCGTCGCTTTTCAGGGTTTCCGGCTCTTCGCCCCGCACCCCACCCTCGATATGCTTCCGGACCGACGGAGGAGAGCTTTCCCAAAGCCCGTATCTCGCCAGGAGGTCGCGGGCATCGGCGAAGGTCGAGGAATCCCAGTGAGCCGGGCCGGAAGCGATCGTTTCCAGGTCGTCCCCGACGACGTCGGAAATCACCAGACTGATGACCGTGGCCGGATAAGCCGCCTTGGCCAGACGCCCGCCTTTGACGCCGGACAGATGCTTGCGCACGACGTTCAGCTCCCTGATGGAGGCCCCTGCCCGGAGAAGCCCGAGGGTTACGGCTTTTTTCTCATCCACGGTGATCCCCTCCGCGGGCAGAGAGAGAAGGGCGGAGCCGCCGCCGGAAATTGCCAGCAAAACGAGGTCTTTTTCGCGGGCCCCCGCGGCAAAATCGAGCGCACGCCTGGCGGCCTCGACGCTGGTGTCGTCAGGAAGGGGATGAGAAGCCTTGACTTCCTCCAGCCGCGCGGCGTTCCCAGGCGCCCCCGACCGATGGGCATGAGGAGTATCCGATCTCCGCCCTGGGCCGCCTTTGGCCCCGCCCGTCGAAGGCGAGACGACCAGCCCTCCGCTCAGACGATCTCCGAGGACCTCCGCGAGCCCCGTGGCCATCCCCGCCGCGGCCTTGCCGAAGGCGATGACATAGACATTTTCAAAGCCGCCGAGGTCGAAGGTCTCCCCCATGATCCTGAGCCCGTTGCCCTCGAGGGACAGATTCGCTTTGACGAGGCGCACGGGATCCACGGCCCCTATGGCCGCTTCGTAAATGGCCCGGGCGTCATCGATTAGAGAGGAATGCCCCGGTTTGCCGTCCATCTTGACCTCATTCTACCCCTTCCGCGCGGCCGCGTGAAGGCGCGCGGGACGGCGGACGGGGCCGGCGGCTTGCCTTTGGCCGCGGGGCTCCTCATAATAGGACGGACCGGGCAAGCGTTACGATCGCGAAAGCCTGAAAAGGATTTGACAAGATACGATGAGAGGCGTCCGCCCAATCGCTCTGGCCCTTCTCGCCGGCCTCGGGCTGCTCTTCGCCCAATCCCCGGCCCCGAAATCCGCCCAAGACATGCCGGACTTCGAGAAGCGGCTGGCCAAGATCAACGGCCAGATCAGCGAGCTCCGGGCCAGGATCGAGACCGAGGCCCTGAAGGAATCGTCCATCCTCTCGAACCTGACGCGGATCAACCTTAACAGGGACCTGGTCGAGAGGGAGATCGCGGCCCAGAACGTTCAGATGGAAAAGGCCCGTTCCGAACTCGCCGGGATCCAGGCAAACGTCCGCGTCCTCAACGGCGAGCTCGACAGGGACAACGCCGACATCGAAAGAACCCTGGTCATGCTCTACAAGTTCGGCCGGCTGAATTTCTCCCACTTCTTCCTGCAGACGCAGAATTTCGAGGCCTACGCCTCGGAAAGCAAGCGCCTGGCCCTCCTGGCGCGCGCCCAGGAGGACGCGGTCGTCGCCTACCTCAAGATCCTGGCCGAGCTCGGGGAGGCCGAAAGCCGGCTGGCCGCGAAAAAAAAGGACATCGCCGAGATCCTCCGGACGACCGGTCTCAAAAAGCAGGAGCTCGAGGCGGAGCAGAGAAAGAACGCGGACCTCGTCCAGCAGGTCCGCAAAAACCGGCAGATCTACGAGCAAACCCTCCAGGAGCTCCGGGACAGCGCCGAACAGCTCCAGGTCATGATGAAGAAGATCGCGAGCGAAGAATGGACCCTGCCGTCGGCCTTCGTCCCCCTCTACGAAAAACGGGGGAAACTCGGCTGGCCGCTCGAAGGCCGGGTGATCACGTCGTTCGGCCTGCAGAAACACCCCCGGTTCAACACCATCGTCATGAACAACGGCGTCGAGATCGCGCCGGCCAAGGACAAGGCCCTCATCCTGGCGGTCCACCCGGGTAAGGTCGTTTTCGCGGACTATTTCCAGGGATACGGGAACCTCCTCATCCTCGACCATGGGATGACCTATTTCACCCTCTACGGCCATTGCTCCCAGTTCCTGGCGAACGTCGGGGACATGGTCCGGGCCGACCAGCCCATCGCCCTGGTCGGGGACTCCGGGTCCCTGAACGGGGAATGCCTTTACTTCGAGGTCCGCTACAAGACCAAGGCCCTCGATCCCTTGCAATGGCTGAAGCGAAGGTGATAAAATAGATGTCCGTTTTAAAATGAGAATGCCGAGATACCGCCTGGTCCTTCTTACGGTCTTCGTGGCCTCCCTCCTGTTTTTCCTGATCCAGATGAGGATCCTTCCCGGGACGGCCCAGAGGAGCTCTTTTCCCAAGGGATTCGAGCTCGTGGACATCCTCATGCAGCTCATCAGGAACGACTACCTCGAGGAGCGCGACCCTGTCCAGACGGCGGAAGGCACCTACAGGGGCATCGTCAACTCCCTGGACCCCGTCTCGAGCTACCTCAATAAGGACCTCACCGCGAAGTACGCCGCCCGCAAGGCGGGTGACACGGAACCGGGCCTTTTCATCTATAAGAAATACGAGACGTTCCCCGTTGTCGTGGGGGTCGTCCCCGGCTCGCCGGCCGAGAAGGCCGATATCAAGCCCGGTGACCTCGTCAGCGCCATCGGCCACCGGAACACCCTGAACCTGAGTATGACCGAGGTCAACCTGCTCCTCGCCGGGACGGACGAAACGCCCGTCGCCGTCAAAATCCTGAGGGGCAACCAGCCCCGTGAGCTGTCCCTGCCGCGCGCCGTCGTCTTCCCCCGGGCCTACACTTTCATGGCGGCCGCCGGACGGCCGGCCGTTCTGAGCATCCACGGCTTTCCGCCCTCGTTAAACGCCGAGATCTCGAGGAGCGTTGTGCCGGCCCTCAAGGCCGGGAAGAAGCCGTTCATCCTCGACCTCCGGAATTGCACCTCCGGGGACATCGAAGAGGCCCGGGCCTTCACCAACCTTTTCCTCAAGGCCGCGGCGGTCGGAACGTTCGAAAAAAAGGGCGGGGTCAAGGACGACGTCGTTTGTTTGGCCACGCCCGAATTGGCCGGCATCCCGGTCGTCGTTTGGACCAACGCGGCCACGATCGGCCCCGCCGAGTTCGTGGCCGGGGTGCTTCAGGAGATCGGGAAAGTCAAGGTCCTCGGCCAGCCGACGCCCGGCGCCGTCGCGAGAACCGAACGGTACCCGCTCAAAGACGGGAGCTCGATCATCCTCGTCTCCGGGGTATTCTCGCTGCCTTCCGGCCGTTCGCTCTGGGGCCAGGGGCTGAATCCCGACGTCACGATCGCGGCGGCCGACCAGAGCGAAAAGGCGTACCTCGACAAGACGCTTCCCCTGCTTTCCAAACTCTAGCGGATGATCAAAAAGCTCCCGCTGAAAAAAGGTCAGGAGCCCTGGCCGGCATTCAACCTGATCACTGTCATCATGGTGGCAGTGGGGATCGTCTCGGTCGTCACCCTCGACTTCATCAACTTCCGGAAAGGCGAGCGGTCCTATCTCTTCGTGAAGCGTGAAAAGAAGCCGGCCCCGGTCCCCAAGGTCAAGCCGCCGGTCGAGAAGCCGGTGGTCCGGGTCCCCGAGGTCAAGCCGCCGGTCGAAAAGACGCTGGTCCAGGTGCTCGAGGACATCTTGGCCGAGGCGGGAATCGCCCGGGATTCCATCACCACGGCCATGGGGCCGGAGGGCGAGCCGTTGGTCGGCGTCAGTGTGGCGCCTAAAGTCTACGAGTCCGCCGAAAAGACGATCGAACAGGAACTCCGGCGGCAGAACACCCGGGTCCTGGAAAAGAAAAAGGACGCCCAGGAGAACCGGACGGAATACCACTGGCGGGTCGTGCGAGGAGAAAAGGAGGCGGCGCGGATCCTCTTTGTCTGCCCGGCGGAGCCCGTGGTTAAGCGGGAGCCCTCCCGCAAGGAGGCGCCGCCGAAAAAAGCGCCCCGGGGCCGGGTGGCCCTCATTGTCGACGACATGGGCAACAGCCTTGAAGCCCTCGACGACCTCCTCAACCTGAAGGAGGCCGTGACGATCTCGATCCTCCCCTACAGTTCTCACGCCGAGGAAACGGCCCGGATCGCCCACGAATACAACCTCGAGATCCTGCTCCACCTGCCGCTCGAATCCCTGAACAACCACGATACGACGCTCGACACCGAGGGGATGATCACGGCGGCGATGAGCCCCGAAGAGATCGTCCGGTCCTTCGAGGCCAGCCTTGCCCGGGTGCCTTTCGCCGACGGCGTCAACAACCACATGGGCTCGAAATTCACCGCGGACCACTCGCTGATGAGGACGCTCCTGGGACCCCTGAAGGAGAAGGGCCTGCTGTTCGTGGACAGCCGGACGACGGCGCAGACGGTGGCCTACGACGAGGCCCGCCGGATGGGCATCCCTACGGTCGAACGGAACGTGTTCCTGGACGCGGACACGGACAGGAGCCGCATCAAGGGCCGGCTCATCGAGCTCTTCAAGGCGGCCCAGAAAAAGGGCGCGGCCGTGGGCATCTGCCATCCCTTCCCGGAAACGCTTGAAGCCCTCAAGGCCAATTTTGCGCTTTTCGCGGATTACGGCCTCGAGGTCGTGCCCGTTTCAAAGCTCGCCCGTAAATAGACATGAGGAGCCGGATTTGTTATAAAATCCGGTTTACGCGGGCAACCCATGACGATGGCCACGGATTTTTCCGGGGGGAGGAGACGGTCATGAAAATTCGAACGTTCGCGCAAGTCCGCTTTATAATTTTGTTTCTCTTGCTGATCGCCGGGGGCGCGGCGGCTTCGGCGCAAGTCGCCGCGGGCGGCGCAGCCGGTCCTAAGCCGAAGGCTAACCAGGCCGCCTTCAAGGAATGGCAGGACATGCATTTCGGCATGTTCATCCACTGGGGCCCGGTCAGCCTGATGGGCACGGAGATCAGTTGGTCGCGCGGCGGAGAGAGGCGCGGCATCGAGGGCAAGGGCGAGATCCCGGTCGAGATATACGACAACCTCTACAAGCGGTTCAACCCCGTCAAGTTCAACGCCTCGGAATGGGTGGCCGTCGCGCGGGCGGCCGGCATGAAGTACATGATTCTCACGGCCAAGCATTGCGACGGGTTCTGCCTCTGGCCGTCGAAGGTCGACGACTACAACATCGGCCGCTCCCCGTTCAAGCGCGACATCTGCGGGGAGCTGGCGGAGGCCGCCCACCGGGCCGGCGTGCCCGTCGGCTGGTATTATTCGCCGATGGACTGGCGCGACCCGGATTGCCGGACGGACAGGAACGCCGCGTACGTCGTCCGGATGCAGGGCCATCTCCGCGAACTCCTCGGCAACTACGGGCACATCGACAGGCTGTGGTTCGATACGGACGGCGGCCCGGCCCCGTGGGACCAGGAAAGGACCTACGCGATCGTCCGGTCCCTTCAGCCCCAGATCATCATCAACAACCGGCTGGACATGGGCACCATGGACGATTACAAGGCCCAGCGCGTCGGCCCGCAGGCCGATTACGCGACGCCCGAGCAGCGCGTCGGCGAGTTCGACATCGAGAAGCCCTGGGAAACATGCATGACGCTCGGCACGCAATGGTCCTGGAAACCCGACGACAAAATCAAATCCACCGAAGAGTGCGTCCGGATCCTCGTTCAGTGCGTGACCGGAGGCGGCAACCTGCTCCTGAACGTCGGCCCCATGCCCAGCGGCGAGATCGAGCCCCGGCAGGTGGATGTGCTCAAGGGGGTCGGCGCCTGGCTCGGCAAGTACGGGGAATCAATCTACGGCACGCGCGGCGGACCGGTCAGGAGCGGCGCCTGGGGCGGGATGACGCACAAAGGAAATATCGCCTACGTCCATATCCTCAAATGGGATGGGGACTCGGTCAGGCTGCGGGCCCTGAAAGCGAAAATCGTCTCGAGCAAGGTCCTGACCGGAGGCGAAGCGAAGGTCGAGCAGGCGTCCGACGGCATCGTAATCCGGATGCCCGCTGGAAGCCAGGACAAGCTCGACACGATCGTGAAGCTCGAGCTCGACGGGCCGGCCGGGGCAAAGTGAGCCGGTTCCCGGCCCCAAACTCAAAGGAGGTCGCTCTTATGCAAAGATACGGTCAGCTCCTCCGGGTCAAGCCGGAGAAATTCGAGGACTATAAGTCCTACCACGCCAAGGTATGGCCGGAGGTGTTGGCGACGATCCGCCGGTGCCATATTCATAATTATTCGATCTTCCATTGGCAGGGCCTTCTTTTCGCCTATTTCGAGTACCACGGCGCCAATTACGCCGCCGATATGGCCAGGATGGCGGCCGACCCCAAGACGCAGGAGTGGTGGAAGATCATGATGCCCCTGCAGGAGCCTCTCCCGGGCCGGGCCGAGGGCGACTGGTGGGCCAGGATGGAAGAAGTTTTTCACACGGACTGAGGACGGACCATGGCGGAACGAACGGCCGGCTGCCTCGCCAAGCTCGACCGGATGACGAAGACGCTCCATCACCGGGAGGCGGACCGCGTGCCGGTCAGCGATTTGTTCTGGGGGAGTTTTCTCGAGCGGTGGCGGAGGGAGCTGGGCCTGCCCGCGGGCACGGATATCTACAAATACTACGACCTCGACTGGACGGTAACAGTCCCCAACATGGACCCGCACATCAAAGCCTTCGAAACGCTCGAGGAGACCCATGATCACGTGACGGTCCGGACGGGGTTCGAGGCCGTGATCCAGAAGAACTTCGCCGACCCGATGCCGGCCTTCCTGGGGTTCGATACGGACACGGTCGAGAAGATGAAGGCCTTCCGGTTCGACGACCCCCGGGACGACCGCCGTTACTTCGGCGCGGGCGACAACCAGCTGGCCGGCATGGGCGACGGCTTCACGCGGAACTCCCCCGCCTGGGTCGAGACGGTCCGGGCGCTGCATCCCGGCATCCCCGTCTACGGCAGCGTCTGCGAAGCCCAGGAGATGCTGTGGCGGACAATCGGGCTCGAGAACGTCATGCTCTGGATCGGGCTCTACCCCGACGAAGTCGGGCAGTTCATCGGGAGGATCGGCGAGTTCGTCCTGGGGATCGCCGGGGCCCAGATTCGCGCCGCCGGCGGCCTGCTCGACGGCATGGTCATCTGGGGTGACGTGGCCTACCGCAACGGGCTTTTTTTCTCGCCGAGCTACTGGCGGAAATATTTTAAACCGGTCGTCAAGGCCCTCGTTGACGAGTGCCACGCGCACGGCCTGCCCGTGATTTATCACGGCTGCGGCAACGTCCAGCGGATCTTCGAGGATTTCATCGAGATCGGCGTAGATGCTTACAATCCTCTCGAGGCCAAGGCCGGGCTGGACGTCGTGGCCCTACGGCGGCAGTACGGCCACAAGATCGGCTTTTGCGGCAACATGGACGTCCTGACCTGGGCCCTGGGGTCGGAGGAGGAGCTCAGGCGCGTCGTCCTCATCAAGCTGAACGCGGCCAAGGGCGGGGGCTATATCTTCCAATCCGACCATTCGGTGCCGGGCAACGTCTCGGCCCGGAGTTATGAGTTTGTCGTCAATCTCGTCCGCGAATACGGCAGGTACCCGCTGCGGCTCGGAGAATTCGACCTGCCGGATATCGTCTGATTCCCGCCGGGCTGACGGCGCACTCCCTCGTTGACTCTCCCCCTTATCGGTGCTATCTTCCCCTCAACTGGCAACAAAGGGAGATGGGGCCGTGAAATGTCCCCGCTGTCATTCCGAGAATAACGACCACTCCCACTTCTGCAGCAACTGCGCGGCCCCCCTCGGGCCTGCAGGCGAGGCTGGGGCTCCCCTGACAAAGACTCTCGAAACCCCCCTCCAGATCATGAAGCCGGGCAGCCTCGTCGCAGGCAAATACAAGATCATTGCGGAGATCGGCCAGGGCGGGATGGGGATTGTCTACAAGGCTGACGATATCAAGCTCAAGCGTTGTGTGGCCTTGAAGTTCCTTCCGCCTCACCTCATGAATTCGCCGGAGCTCAAGGAGCGGTTCGTCATCGAGGCTCAGGCGGCCGCGGCCCTGAACCACCCAAACATCTGCGTCATCTACGAAGTCGGGGAAAGCGGCGAGCACCCTTACATCGCCATGGAATACGTGGAAGGGCAGACGCTCCGGGACAAGATCAGGAAGGGGCCGATGGCTCCTTATGAGGCCCTGACGATCGCGAGCCAAGTGGCCGCCGGCCTGGGCGAGGCTCACCACAAGGGCATCATTCACCGCGATATCAAAAGCGCCAACATCATGGTCACGGCGAAAGGCCAGGCCAAGGTCATGGATTTCGGCCTGGCCAAGCTCCAAGGTGGATCCTCCCTCACCCGCAGCCAGACGACCTTGGGCACGGTGGCCTACATGTCTCCGGAGCAGGCGCGGGGCGGCGAAATGGACCACCGGACCGACATCTGGTCGCTCGGTGTGGTCCTCTACGAAATGGTCGCCGCCAAGATGCCGTTTCACGGGGACCACGACCAGGCCGTGATCCATTCGATACTCCATGACGAGCCAGAGTCCCTGAAAAAGGCCCGTCCCAACACGCCGCCTGAGTTGGAGCAGATCGTCGGACAGGCCCTGGCCAAGAAGCCGGCCGATCGTTATCAGACCATGGATGATTTCCGCGAGGACGTCGAGGACGTCGGTGAAGGCCTGAAGCCCCTGAAAGCCAGGCCCCGGCGGGCGGGCCGAAAGGTTCTGGGGATGAGAACGGCGTATGTCTTTTCCGTCCTTGGGGTCGCGGCGGTCCTCGCCGTCGGTCTCAATGTCGGGGGGGTGCGGGATCGGATTCTCGGCCGCGCCGCTCCGGCGCGAGCCGTCAGGCTGGCCGTTCTTCCGTTCGAAAACCTGTCGGGGGACCCGGAGCAGGAATACTTCAGCGACGGGATGACAGGTGAGATGATCGCGCAGCTCGGCCGCCTGCACCCTGAGACCCTCAGCGTCATTGCGCGCGAATCGGTCAAGCGCTATAAAAAGACCAACACTCCCATCGACCAGGTCGGCCGCGAACTCAACGTGGGTTATGTCCTGGCGGGAAGCGCCCAGCGCGAGGGAACCCGGGTCCGGATCACGGCCGAACTGATCAAGGTTCAAGACCAGACGCAATTGTGGGCCGACAGCTATGAACGCGAGATGTCGGGCATATTGGCCTTGCAGAACGAAGTCTCTCAAAAGGTGGCCGGGGCCCTCGCCCTCAAGCTCCTCCCGACCGAGCAGGCGCGTCTGGCCAATGCCCCCACCGTCAACCCCGAGGCCTACGACGCCTGCCTGAGGGGCTATCATTATTATATTTTTATGACCAAAGCGGACCTCGATACCGCGGATAAATACTTCCAGCTGGCGCTCGCGAAGGATCCGAATTATGCGCTGGCCTATGCGGGGCTCGCCTTGGTCTGGGCCTGCCGTCAGCAGATCGGATACGTACCGCCAGCCGAAGCCGGCCCCAAAGCCAAGGAAGCCGCCCAAAAAGCCGTGGCTTTGGACGGCAGCTCCGCGGAAGCCCATTTTGCGTTAGCCAGTATTATGAGTTGGACCACTTGGAACTTGAAGGATGCGGACGGAGAATGGAAGCGATCGGTCGAGCTCAACCCCAACTATGCCGACAGTTTGGCGGGCTATTCCCATTATCTGATGATCATGGGCCGTCCGGAAGAGGCCATGAGGCAGATCGAGCGCGCCGTGAAGCTCGACCCGTACAACGTCATGGTCTTAACCTTCTACGCCGTGGACCTCTATATGGCACGCCGCTATGATGAGGCCGTCGCCCAGGCCCTCAAGGCGCGGGAGCTCCAGCCGGGCAGCCCCATTGCCATTTCGGCACTTCTCTATGTGTATGCGGCCAAGGGAATGGAAAAAGAGACCCTTGCTATGGTCAGAGAATCCATCAAGATCTATGGCATCACCGATGTCGATGCCGCTCTGGATAGAGGATTTAAGCAGGGGGGCTTCCAAGGTGCGATGAAAACTTTGGCCGAAAAACTCGCGACACTGGCAAACCAGGGTCTGGTGCTCCCCTCAGATGTGTCCGCCTATTTTCTCATCGCCGGAGACAAGAAGAACGGTCTAGAGTGGACCGAGCGGGCCTATGAGATGCATGACCCGAGCATGCCGTATCTCAGGATGCCGATCTATGACACGATACGATCCGAGCCGCGCTTTCAGGCGCTCTTTCGACGCCTGGGCCTCCAGGGGAACGAAAAGAAATAGATCGAGGAGGGAACTATGCCCATCGAGTGCCCGAAATGCCATTCCGAGAATAACGATAGCTCCCGGTTCTGTAGCAACTGCGCCTCGCCTTTGAGTCTAGTCGGGTCTCCCACGATCTCCCTGACGAAGACCATCGGGATCGCGGCCTATGCCGTCTCAAAGGACAGCCTCATCGCCGGGAAATACCGGATCGTCGAGGAGATCGGCCGAGGCGGAATGGGCGTCGTCTATAAGGCCGAAGACCTCAAGCTCAAACGTTCCGTTGCCTTGAAGTTCCTGCCGCCCCACTTGATGAACTCGCCGGAGCTCAAGGAGCGGTTCCTCATCGAGGCCCAGGCGGCCGCGGCCCTGTCCCATCCGAACATCTGCGTCATCCATGAGGTCGGGGAGAGCGAAGAGCACCCTTACATCGCGATGGAGTTCGTAGAAGGGGAGACGCTCAAGGACAAGATCAAAAAGGGGCCGTTGGCTCCCCATGAGGCCTTGAGTATCGCCAGCCAGATTGCCGCCGGACTCGGGGAAGCCCACCGCAAGGGCATCATCCATCGGGACATCAAGAGCGCCAACATCATGGTCACGGATAAGGGCCAGGCCAAGGTGATGGACTTCGGGCTGGCCAAGGTGCGGGGCGGAAGCTCCCTGACCAAAAGCCAGACGACCCTGGGCACGGTGGCGTACATGTCGCCGGAACAGGCTCGGGGCGACGATCTGGACGGCCGCACGGACCTCTGGTCGCTCGGGGTCGTGCTTTACGAAATGCTGACCGGCGAGGTCCCGTTCAAGGGCGACAGGGACGTCTCGATCATCTATTCCATCGTCCATGAGGATCCGAAATCGCTCAAGGTCCGCAAGCCGCCGGTCCCCGAGGAATTGCAGCAGGTCATCGCCCGGTCCCTGAAAAAGAACCGCGAGGCCCGCTACGGCTCCGCCGACGAGATGCTGAAGGATCTCAAGGCCTATCAGACCTCGCTCCAGATGGAGGGATCCGGCGTCCTCAATCTGAAAACGCTCGGCCGCCGTCTCCGCAAACCCCGGGTCGCCGTTCCGGCGGTCGCCGGGCTCGCGCTCCTGGCCTTCGCCGGTGTCCGGTTCTCCGAGCACCAGGCTCGGGTCCGCTGGGCCCGGAACGTGGCCATTCCAGAGATCGGACGGATGATCGGGGAGAACAACGTTTGGCGCGATCTCGTCGCCGTCTACAAGCTCGCGGTTGAGGCGGAACGATACATCCCGCGCGACCCCAAGCTCGCCAAGCTCTTCTCGGATTGTTCGTTCAAGGTCACCATCAAAACGGAGCCTCCTGGTGCGAAGATCTCCATGAAGGACTACATGGCCCCGGACAGCGAGTGGACCTATCTCGGGGTTTCGCCGATCGAGAAGATGCGGCTGCCCATCGGCATCTTCCGATGGAAGATGGAGAAGGACGGTTATGAAACGGTCCTGGCCGCGGCCTCCACCTGGGGCCCCGACCTTGGCAAGCACGACATCCTCGTCCCCAACGATCTCTCGAGGGTGCTGGACAAGACGGGGACGATCCCCCCGGGGATGGTCCGGGTCAAGGGAGAGGAGACGGGCTCGGGGAAAGTGCCGGACTTCTTCATCGACAGGTGCGAGGTCACGAACAGGCAATTCAAGGACTTCGTCACGAGCGGCGGCTACAGGAACAGGAAATTCTGGACCCAGAAGTTCGTCAAGGACGGAAAAGAGCTGCCTTGGGAAGAGGCCGTCAAGGGCTTCGTCGACCAAACGGGGCTGCCCGGGCCGTCGACCTGGCAGGCGGGGGATTATCCCGAAGGCCAGGGCGACTATCCGGTTTCGGGGGTCAGCTGGTACGAAGCCGCGGCTTACGCGGAATTCGCAGGCAAGAGCCTGCCGACGGGGGAGCATTGGGGGATGGCCAGGGGGGAATACACGACCCTTATCCAAGTCCCCCAGCTCGGAGGCTTCGCCATCCTGGCCCCCTTCAGCAACTTCCGCGGCAAGGGCCCGGTCGCCGCGGGGAGCCTGCCGGGGCTAACGGCGTACGGGGCCTTGGACATGGCCGGGAACGTCCGGGAATGGTGCTGGAACGAAACAGCGAAGGGACGATCGATCAGGGGTGGTGCCTGGGACGACAATCCCTACATGTTCGGCACCCTGAGCCAGGCCCCGGCTATGGAGCGCTTGCCCAAGGACGGATTCCGCTGCGCGGTCTATCCCGATCCGAAGAGCGTCCCGCCGGCTGCGTTCCAGCCGGTGAAACCCGTCGAGGCCAAGGATCTTTACAAGGAGAAGCCCGTCCCCGATCCCGTCTTCCAGGTTTACAGAGAGCAATTCGCCTATGACAAGACGGACCTGAAGGCCCGTGTCGAATCCCGTCAGGAAAGCCCGGACTGGGTCCATGAAACGGTCACTTTCAACGCCGCTTACGGCGGCGAGCGGGTCATGGCTCACCTTTTTCTTCCGAAGAACTCGCCGCCCCCCTATCAAGCCGTCATCTATTTTCCCGGGGGGGAGTCCGTCAACCAGAGATCCAGCCGGGACATCGAAACTTATTACGAATTCCCCATGTTCCTGTCCTTCATCGTCAAGAACGGCCGGGCGGCCCTCTATCCCGTTTATAAGGGGACCTTCGAACGCGGCAACGACGCGCTGGCCGCGATCTTGAACGCCAACGACCTCAACTCCCATCAATTCGTGGACCTGTTCGTGCAGGAGGTCAAAGACCTGCGGAGATCCGTCGATTACCTCGAAACGCGTCCGGACATCGACGGCCGGAAGATCGCTTATTACGGGATGAGCTGGGGCGGATCGGCCGGAGTCTATATCGAAGCCGTCGAGGAGCGGCTCAAAGCCGGCATATTGCTGGGCGGGAGCATTTTTGGCTTGGGACGCCCTGAGGTCGACGACATCAACTATGTCGGCCGCGTCAAGATGCCGACCCTGGTGATGAACGGGATCTATGATACCCTTCAGAGTTTTGAAGCGAACATCAAGCCGATGTTCGACCTGCTCGGGACTCCGGCCGAAAACAAGAAGCTCTTTACGACCGAAACCGACCACATCCCGCCCGTCAACGAGTTCATCAAGGAAACCCTGGCCTGGCTCGACAAGTATCTGGGGCCGGTGAGGAGATAAAGCCCAAGCGTCCTGCTAATCCGCCGAACCGATCTTCGTCCCGGCCGCTCCCTACGGTCGTTTCTCCCGGACAGCATCCTTGACGGGCTCGGTCTTGCGAGTGGCTGCGGCGGCCGTGATCTGCTTCTGGATCTCTTGGAGCGAAAACTTCAGGAAGAGGTCGGGATTCTGTTGGATGGCCAGGAGTTTCAAGACATCGGGCGGACCATCCTCCCCGGGATGGATCGTGTAGTACCCCCTGGACCTCAGCAGGAAGGACCTTTCCATGCCGGATTTGAGCGGGGGCGCCGGGAACTTAACGAGGGCGAAATTTCCTGGTTTGGGCATGACGAAATAATCGCCGTCCGCTCGGACGAGCGACGCCGTGATGTCCCGGCCGCCGTCATCCACGGCTTCATAAGGGGCCAGCGCCTGGACGTCGACGGGGCGGTCCGGAGAATAATCGACGGCCGCGTAGTCAATCATCCAGAAGAACGTCCCCCCCTGCAGGCGGACAGTCAGGGTGTCAACGGGCGTCCCATCGAGGGGAAGCACGATGATATCGTCCTGAATGCCGAAGGGTCCCGTGGGGTAAAAGAAACCAGCGTCCCGCCAGCCCTCTTTACCTTGGATCTGGACCTTCAGGCCTACCCCCAGGTCGCTTAGGAATTTATCGGCTTTGGCCCGGATGTCCGGGTCCTGCCCGGTTTTTTGATACCATGCCGGCATCGTCCTCCCCAGCATGCCCAGGGAGCGTCCGAAGGCGTAGTCGGCCCAATAGGTGTTGCCGATCCGGACGACGAGCTTGGCCCTGTCCGTGGCGGGAGGTCTGGGGAAGCGGAGGGTCAACCCCGACCTCCAGTTGGCTGGATTTTCGGGGTCCTTGCCGACCGGATTGGAACTCCACATCTGCGCGTCGACGGCGGCCAGACACGCGGTAAAGTCTTTCCCCTCAAAATCCTCGGCGGCGAGAGCAGTCACCGGCGACTGGATGGTATGGATGAGGCCGTCGGAGCCGGCATAGACGCCGATCTCCGCCGGATGGTCGACCGCGAGCAGCGTCAGCTCGTCGGTGTATTGCGTCTCATCGGCCTCGTTGGCGATCTTCACCCGGTAGCCGTCCGGCCCGGCCTTGAGGGAATGGAGTTTGAGGAAATCCCCGCGTTCGATCCCTTTGAAGATCGCCCCGCTGTAGAGCTCTCCCTCGAGGTTGAAATCCGTCCCGTCGCTCGCATAAAGAAAGGGACAGGACTTCTTAGTCAAGGCGATGATCAGGGCGACGATGCCGAGTGTCCCGGCGATGGCGCCCACGACGACCAGGGCGGTCCCGAGGTCGTTATTTTCCCTGGTCCAGACCATGGCGACTTCCGAAAGGGGGATCGGCGGAAACGCTTCCGCCTTGATGGTGTAATACTCCCCGGCCCGAGTGGCTTCCCGCGTCTTATAGATCGTCCCGCTTTTGGTCGTTACGGTGTACGTGTCGCCCTGTTTTTCGATCCTCAAGCCGTCCGCATCCAGATGCATCTCGCCGGACGAGCGGATTTCGTTGCCGATAAGATAAGCGGGGCTGTCCTTGCCGAAATCGACCGTTTCCCCGGACTTCTTGAGCACGCGCACGACTTTATAGACTTTGGTGCCCGAGCTTACCTGTTCCGGCGCGCGTGTCTTCGTGCGCAGGCATGACATCGTAAGCTGTAAAAACGCCAAAATGAGAAGAATAGAGATAGGCCTTCGGTGTTTCATTGGTTCCCTCCCCTCGTCACACCGTATGACAATTCAAGCGGCGAGTCAACCAGCGCCCCTCCCAGAATGGGGCCTCGCGGAAGCCGGATCCTCCCGGTCTTGCCGTGGGGCCGGTCTTCGCCCCTAGAATGGGTTCGGGCGGGTGGAAAGTTGTCAATAGATTGTCAAGAAGTTGTCAAGAATCCGTGAATAAGCGTGCGTCACCTTGCGCGGACGGGCCTTCCGGTTTACTGAGGAGTGGTTGCATAATTTCCCTCCCTCCGTTATAGTAAATCCCATCAGGAGTGGAGGATTCCCATGAAGAAGACCGCCGCGATCGTCCTTGTCCTCGGGGCCCTGTCCCCGCTCTTTCATGCCTCCTGCACCCGCATGACGCCCCAGGAACTCAAGGCCGCCATCGAGATCACGGACGTCGAGACCAAGTGGGTTTCCAAGCTCTACCAGCAATGGCCTCCCCGGCTGATCCTCGTCCCGCAGCTTTCGTTCCGGGTCAAGAACCAGAGCGCCAAGCCGCTGACGTACGTCAATTTCAACGCGGTTTACAACTTCAAGGGGGACCGGGAGAATTTCGGCGACTGCTTCCTAGCCGCCATCAGGGGCGGCGCCGTGGCCCCCGGGGACAAAAGCGACATCGTCACCCTGAAAAGCAATTTCGGCGTGGACGGCAAGGACCTCAAGACCATCCAGAACAATCCAGCCTGGCGGCAGGCCGAAGTCCGGCTCTTCGCCCAATCCAAGGGCACCCAACCCGTCCTCCTCGGCGTTTTCGACGTGTCAAAGTTCATCGATTTCAAGGAAGACACCACCCTCCAGCCCAAAAAAGAAGGCGACAAGAAATAGCCCGGGGGCCAGGACCATGAGCATCATCGTTCCGTCCAAAGTCTTCCTGACCCGCGGCTTGGGACAGCACAAGGAAAAACTCGTGAGCTTCGAGAAGGCCCTCCGGGAAGCGGGGATCGCCCCCTTCAACCTGGTCCGGGTTTCGAGCATCTATCCACCCCACTGCGAACTGGTGTCCAAGCCGGAAGGGTTGAAGCTCCTCCGGCAGGGCCAGATTCTCTTCGTCGTCCTGAGCGAGAGCGCGACGGACGAACCCCAGCGGCTGGTCTCGGCGTCGATCGGGATGGCCATTCCCCGGGACCCCACGTGCTACGGCTACCTGGCCGAGCACGAGGGCACGGGGCCCACGGAAAAGGAAGCCGGGCTCCACACCGAATACCTCGCGGCCGAAATGCTGGCCACGAAAATGGGGCAACATCTGACGGAGCCCGGCAAGGGGCGGTCGGCCTACCGGATTTCTAACGGGATGTCCCTGAAAACGCGGAGCATCTCGCAGACCGGGGCGGGCGAGGCGGGGCTTTGGACGACGGCCTTGGCGGCCGCGGTCCTCATCTCATAAACAAATACGGTGACATACAACTAATTACCGAAATAGAGGGACGTCCCCCATTGCCGCCATCACTTAGGGAAATCACCGAAAGAATTTCGGTAATTAGTTGTATGTCACCGAAATGGCTAATCCATCAATAATCTAGCGGGTTGGGCTTCAATATCTTGATATAGCCGTGCTCTTTGAGCGAGGCGATGTATTCCTCGCTTTTCTTCTGGCGTTTCGCGCCCATGAGTTTTTCCTGGACCTCGCTCCTGGCCTCGTCGAAGGTCCTCAGATAGCTGTCCTTCTTGTCATCGAGCTTGAGGAGGTACCAGCCGGTCTTGGTCTTCACCCAGGGGCTGACCTCGCCCGCCTTCAGCTTGTCGACGGCCTCCTCGAGCGTCTTATCGAGTTCGCCCTTCTTGAACGTCCCCATATCGCCCTTGGCGTCCTTGAAGGGGGGGTCGGACAACGCCGCCGCGACATCGGCGAAAGCTGTCCCGCCTTTGACCTTGCCGCTGATCTCGGCCTTCAAGGCTTCGAGGGCCTCCGGCGTCCGGCTGGCGCTGTCCAGGTAAATGGCGCCGAGCTTGAATTCCGCCGGCACCGTGAATTCCTGGGGATGCTGCTTGTAGTACTGGACGACTTCGGACTCGTCCAGGGCGATCGACCGGTAGACCTCGGTGACCATGACGAGCTGTTTGAGGAGGGTCTCCTCGTATTGTTTGAGCCATTGCTCATAGGAAATCCCCTGCTGCTGAACGGCCCGGCGGAGGTCATCGTCGGAGCTGAAATTATTGTCCTTCTTGATGGCCGCGATGTTGTTCTTCAGCTCCTCGGCGACGTTGAGGTTCATCTCCTTGGCCTGTTGGAGGACCAGGAGCTCGGTGATCATGGCGTTGAGCAGATCGGCCTTCATGATCTTGTATTGCTTGTCGTACTCCTCCTGGGGCAGCTTCGCGGCCTTGAGCGTTTGGAGCTGGATTTCGAACTGCTGCTTGTACTGGGAGAGCGTGATGATGTCGTCGTTGACGACGGCCACGATCTCCTCGACGACTTGGGGCGCGGCCGCCAGGAACCCCGTCCCGGCCAGCCCCAGCAGGACAAGTGCGACAACGGCTTTTCTCATTGATCCAACCTCTGGTAGGAAAAGAAAAGATTCTCGGGGAAGATCTTCCAGGACAGGGTGTCCTTCAGCCCGCCCAGGTGGACCGCCAGGGCGTCCTTGATCTTCCGGTCGAGGACCTTGATCTTGACCGCTGGCGCGGCTTCGCTCAAGGACTGCAACTGGGGGGGGAACTTCCGGTCCAGCCGGAAAATATGATACCCGTAGGCCGACTCGACGACCTGGCTGATCTTCCCGACGTCCAACGCGAAGATCACCTTTTCCATGTCATAGGGCAGGTCGCCCGGCTTATAGATGCCCATCAGCCCGCCTTTGAACGCTTCGGGGCCCGAGGATTCCTCCCTGGCCGACTTGCGGAATTCCGCCTCGGGAGCGTTCTCGACCCTCCGCAGAACCTCGACGGCCTTTTGCTCCGTGGGGACCAGGATCTGGCTGACCTGGACGCGCTCAGGAAGGAGGAAGTCCTTCTTGTGCTCGTCATAGTAGGCCGGGACTTCGGGATCCTCGACCCGGACGTCTTTGATCACCTGGTACGTGTATTTTTCCACAAGGAGGCCGTCGAACATGCCGTCCGTCGCCGTCGCGTCCGGCGCGGGGGCGGAGCGGTCGGGATTGGACTCCCCGGCCAGCTTTTCGAGGTAATTCCTCTTCTCGTCCGCGGTTAATGTCATATTCCGTTGCCGGGCCGCTTCGAGGATGACTTTTTCGTCGACGAATCTGTCGAAAAGGCGGCTCAGGGACTCGACCGAAAGGCTTTTGGCCTCGTTCCCGCCGGTCGCCTTGATATAGGCCGCCAGGTCATCGTTGGTGAACTCCTGGCTCTCGACCCGGAGGATGGGGCCGCGCTTGAACTTCCCCTGGACATAATTCGCGACCCGCGAGACGGGATTCGACTTCTCGCCGCGATTGCAGCCGGAAGCGAGCAGGCTCGAAAGGGCGAGCACGGCCAGAGCGGCGCGCCCGGTTCTCTGTATTCCGCACATCTTTTTTAATATCAGCTCATTATAATCTATTTGGATAACTCCATCAAGACCCGGACGGTTTCATCCAGGAGGTCGCTCTCTCCCTCCGCCCGGAGCGACAGCGACATCACGCCCTGTGGCGAGAGCGAGCCGGAATACCGCTTGAGGAGGGCCGGCGTCCTGGACCAGTCCACGGGCGTTCCCTCGAGAAAACGGAAAACGACCCGGTTTTCGACCCGGTCGATCGTCCCAATCCTCAACTTCCGGGCCAGGTATTTGATCGTCCCGTAGCGGAGAAGGTTCTCGATCGTCGCCGGGACGGGTCCGAAACGGTCGCTCACCTCCTCGCGGATCTTGACGATCTCCCTGAGGTCCTCGACCGAGGCCAGGCGCTTGTAAAGGTTGAGTCTCAGGTTGATCTGGGGAAGGTAATCCTCGGGGATGCGGATGTCCACCTTCAGGTTGATTTCGACGTTGGCTTCCTCGACCCGTTCGCCCTTGAGCTCCCGGATGGCCTGGTCCAGCAGCTGCATGTAGTAATCGAACCCCACGGCTTCCATCGAACCGTGTTGCCGGTGGCCGAGGAGGTTGCCGGCGCCGCGGATCTCCAGGTCCTTGGCGGCCAGCCGGAAGCCGGAGCCCAGCTCGCTGAATTCCTTGAGGGCCCTGAGCCGCTCCCTGGCCAAGGGGGTCAACTCCATGTAGGGCGGCACCAGGAAATAGGCGAACGCTTGCCGCGACGACCGGCCCACCCGGCCCCGGAGCTGGTAGAGTTGGGCCAGGCCGTAAAGGTCCGCCCGGTCCACGATCAGCGTGTTGACGAGCGGGATGTCGATGCCGTTCTCGATGATGGTCGTCGAGACCAGCACGTCGGCCCGGTGCGCGATGAACTCCAGCATGCGCTTTTCGAGAACGGAACCCGTCATCTGACCGTGAACGGTCACGACCCGCGCCTGGGGGACGAGCTTGACGACGAGTTCGTCCACCTTGTCGATGTCCTCGATCCGGTTGTGGATGTAGTAGACCTGGCCGCCGCGGCTGAGTTCCTGCCGGATGGCCGCCGCGATGAGCCTGGCGCTGAAAGGCGTCACGACGGTATGGACGGCCAGGCGGTCCCGGGGCGGCGTCTCAATCAGGCTGATGTCGCGAAGCCCCGAAAGGGACATATTCAGCGTCCTCGGGATGGGTGTCGCCGTCAGCGTGAGGACGTCGATATTGGTTTTGAGCTGCTTGATCTTCTCCTTGTGCCCGACGCCGAACCGCTGCTCTTCGTCCACGATGAGCAGCCCCAGGTCCTTGAACCCGATGTCCTTGGAGAGGATCCGGTGGGTTCCGATGACGATGTCCACGAATCCTTTGCGGAGGTCATCGACGATGGCCTTCTGCTCCCGGGCCGTCTGCAGCCTCGTCAGGGCCTCGATCCGCACCGGGAAAAGGACCATCCGCTCCCGGAAGGTCTTGAGATGCTGGCTGGCCAGGACCGTCGTGGGGCAGAGGACGGCGACCTGCTTCCCGTCCATGACGGCCTTGAAG
Source organism: Candidatus Aminicenantales bacterium (assembly GCA_049513915.1). Taxonomy (GTDB): domain Bacteria; phylum Acidobacteriota; class Aminicenantia; order Aminicenantales; family Saccharicenantaceae; genus DATKJS01. Next base: position 44,497 of record JBEKVN010000015.1, read on the forward strand.
GCGGCCCGCATGGCCACCTCGGTTTTTCCGTAGCCGACGTCGCCGCAGAGGAGACGGTCCATCGGCGATTCGGTTTCCATGTCCTCGAGGATCTCCTTGATCGACCGCAGCTGGTCTTCGGTTTCCTCGTATTCGAAGATCTTCTCGAATTCCTCCTCCCACTCCCCGCCCGGCGTGAACGCGTACCCTCTGAGGGACCGGCGCTGAGCGTAGAGTTGGACGAGCTCTTTGGCCACGGCCTCGACGGCCTTCTTGGCCCGGGTCTTGGTCTTTTCCCAGGTCGCCGTCCCCAGCTTGTCGAGGGGCGGGAGGTCGGCGCCGACCCTGGAGAATTTCTGGACGAGGTTCAGGTCTTCGACCGGGACGAGGAGCTTGTCGCCGTCGCGATAATAGATTTCGATGAACTCCCGGCCCTTCCCCTCGACTTCGACCCTCTGAAGCCCCCGGAAGATGCCGATGCCGTAATCGGTGTGGACGACGTAATCGCCGGCCTTGAGGTCCTGGAACTGGGAGAAAAACGCCTTCCGGGAAGCCCGGCTGACGATGACCTTTTCCTCGGTGAAAATGTCCTTTTCGGAGAAAAAGTTGACCTTCTCCTTCGAATAGCCGAAACCCCGCTCCAGCCCGCCGAGAAGGAGCGCGATCTCGAACCGGGGCGCCACGAAGGTGGCCGAGTCGGTTTCGAGGACGGGGATCTCGTCCTCGCGGAGCAAAGTCGCGAGGCGGTGGCGGGTCCCCGGGTTCGAAAGAAAGATATAACAGAGGTCGCCGTCACCCTGGAGTTTCTTCAGGTACTGGAGAAAGAACGGGATCTTGTTGTCGAACCGGGGCACGGACTGGAAGGAGAATGAGAAGCTTCTTTTCGGGGCGGGCGCGGCGAACTCCTCGAACCGGACGGCTTCTTTCCGGATCCGTTCCCAGAGCCGGGGCGGGAAGATCTCGTCGGGCGGCAGCCCGAAGGTCCCGTTGACGACGAGGTCCGCGTACTGGTCCTGGAGTTCTTTGACGCATTCCTCCCAGCCATGCTCGACCTCCTCCGGCCGGTCCACGATGTAGACGGCGTCGCGGAGATAGTCCGTGAAAGGGACGAAATGGTCCGTGGCGAGTAGGGCCAGAGAGGAAAAGCTGGGATTGAATTCCCCCCGGTCGAGCACGGAGATCTTGACGTCCAGGTCCCGGCCGGCCCCCTTGCCCCTCTTGCGCGCCGCCGTTTTCCATTCGTCCAGGAATTCGGGACCCGCCGCGAACTCCCGAAGTCCGGGGACGGTCAGCCTCTCGAGCTTTTTGAGCGACCGCTGGCTCGAGATGTCGAATTCCCTAAGCGAGGCGACTTCGGAGCCGGAGAGTTCGATCCGGAAGGGGTTGGCTTCCCACGGCGAATAGACGTCGATGATCCCGCCGCGCCAGGCGTATTCGCCGGGCGACGCGATCAGGTCTTCCTTGGTGTATCCGAATCGGGACAGAGTTTCGAGGATCCCATCCCGGTCGGCGGACACGCCGACGGCGAGCTCCAGGAACAGCCGCTCCAGGTCGCCGGGGGCGGGGAACGGCTTCAGAAGTCCGGGGAGGCTGGTGAAGACGACGGACGGGGGCCGGTGCAGCAGGGCGTGGAAAAATCTCATCCGCGACGAAACGGCGTCCAGGGCCGGAGGAACTTCAAAATAGGGATTTTCCGACAAGGGCGGGAGTGAGGAGAGACCAACGGAAGCCGAAAGACGGGACAGGAAGAACCGGCACTCGCTCTCGAGTTGGGCCAGGGGGGCCGAGGATGCCCGGATGAAGACGAGGGGCTTGCCGGACTTCATGGCCAGGCAGGACAGGAGATAGGGCCGGGCCGGGTCGACGACGCCGTGGACGGAGAGGGGCCGCTCGCCGCGGGCCACGGCCTGCATGAGGCCCCGGAATTCGTCCGTGTGGAACAGGAAATCGAGACTCACCGGGCTATTATACGAACCAAGAAGGGTCAGGTCTACCTTCTTTCGGTGTTTACAGGAAAAATTAGACCTAACGCCTTCGAATTATGGCTATTAGCGGCATGGGCGGCCGGGAATTCCCGCGGCTATTTTGCGGCGCCGATGAACGTCGCGCTCCGGCGGACCCGCCACGAGCCGTCTTCCGACCGCTCGAGCGAAACCGGCCAGCCGGCCTCGAGCCGGCACTGGAACGTTTCCGCCGTCCGGCCGGTCTGGATATCGCGCACGCGCTCCCGCGAGAGAACCTCGGCCACCGGAAACCGTATCCCTCCGAGGATGACGGCGCGGGGGGTCTCCCCTTCGCGGTGCCCCGAATAGCATTCGACGCGCGCCGTCTCCCAACGGCGCCGGGGGTCGTTTGAGTCAGGGGAGTATCGGCCCATTCACGCTTCCTTCCGTTCTCATTATATCACCGGCCCCCGCATCGCGCCCGTTCCGAAGCGGAATCACCGGCCGGTCCTGCGAAGGAATGGACGCCGTGTTGCGAAAGCCGGCGCGAAATCATTATAATGACCGCGGGTCCGATTTCACGCTCGGAGGACAGCATGAAAAGACGCGCCATCCTGATGATCCTGGCCTTCGGTGTTCTCGGTCCGCTCCTCGGCCTCCACCTTCCGGCCCAGGCGCCGGACAGATACCTCGACCACGTTGCCTCGGGCGACCCGAACGTCCGCTTGGTCGTCTTCAACCCGGAGCCCTTCAACATCCGGGCCCTGGAGGCCCTCCGCAAAAACCGGATCATCGACATCCCCAATCTCACGGTCATCGGGGTTTATCACGTCAAGCAGACCGGAAAATTCGACGAGTCCCGCAAGTACGTCCAGGAGAACAAGCTCGGCTGGTTCAAGTTCCACGAGGTCTCGGCCGAGATCAGCGAGCCCGCCGTCTTCAAGAAGAACGCCTGCACGCCCGAGTTCGAGGCGATCGTCCAGAAGGCCGACGGCGTCATTTTCTTCGGAGGGCCGGACATCCCGCCGTCCGTCTTCGGCAAGAAGACGAACTTGCTGACGGAGATCACGGACCCTTACCGGCACTATCTCGAGCTCTCGGCCGTCTTTCATTTTCTGGGCGGCTCGCAGGACGGCGCCTTTCAGGCGCTCCTGGCTTCGCGGCCGCGCTTCCCCGTCCTCGGTATCTGCCTGGGCTTCCAAACCCTGAATGTGGGAACGGGCGGCACTTTGATCCAGGACATCTGGGCCGAGTTCTACGGGAAAGCGTATGTCGAAGATGCGATTGCCCTGGGCCCCGAGCAGTGGCACAACAATCCCTACCGGCTTCTCTACCCGCTCGACAAGCTCATGGGCTATAATTTCCACACCCTCCAGCTCGGCGACAAGAGCAAGTTCGTGACGGCCATGGGCTTCAAGACGGCCGACCATCCGCGTATCCTGAGCTCGCACCACCAGGCCGTCGAGGCCCTGGGGAAGGACCTCATCGCCGTCGCCACGTCGCGGGATGGAAAGATCATCGAGGCGATGGAGCACAAGACGTACCCCAACGTCCTCGGCGTCCAGTTCCACCCCGAGCATCCCATGCTCTGGGACACCGACCCCCGGTTCCGCCAGAAGCCCGGCGACCCGCTGACGAGCTATAACGCCATCCTGGCCGGCACGCCGCCGAGCCTCGAGTTCAACAAGGCGATTTGGAAGTGGTTCGCGGAACGTCTCGTCGAAAGCCACGGCAAATAAAGGAGGCCCCATGAGATACGGAATCTGGACCGCATGTCTGATCGTCGCCCTGGCCGCGGGCTGCGCGAAATGCGCGAAGGCGCCGCAGGCCGTTCTTTTCAAGGATGACGCGACCTTTCTCAAGGCGCACACCAGGGCCATCATTCTGACCACGACGAACGGCCTCGCCCAGGTCGCCGTCAACGCCGACCTCCAGGGCCGCGTGATGACGAGCACGGCGGACGGCCCGAACGGCCTGAGCTTCGGCTGGATCAACCGGGAGGCGCTCTTGGCGGGCGGGAACAACCTGCACATGAACGCCTTTGGCGGCGAGGACCGTTTCTGGCTCGGCCCCGAGGGCGGCCAATTCTCGATTTTTTTCAAAGCCCGCGACCCCTTCGACCTCGACCACTGGTTCACGCCACCCCCGATCAACAAGGGCGCCTATCAGATCGTCGCGAGGAAGGCCGACCGCATCCATTTCCGCAAGGCCATGCACCTCGTGAATTATTCGGGGACGAAGTTCGACCTCGAGCTCAACCGCGAGGTCCGGATCCTGGGGGCGGACGAGGTCGTCGCTTTCGGGGTCCCGGTCCCCCCCGGGGTCAAGATGGTCGCCTTCGCGTCGGACAACAAGATCACCAACACGGGGACGAAGGCCTGGACGAAGGACACGGGTCTCCTGTCCGTCTGGATCCTGGGCATGTTCAATCCCTCGCCGGCGACGACCATCGTCGTCCCGTTCAAGCCGGGCCCGCAAGCGGAGCTCGGCCCTGTCGTCAATGACGCATACTTCGGCAAAGTCCCGGCGGACCGGCTGGCCGTCAGGGACAAGGACGGCGTCCTCTTCTTCAGCGGGGACGGAAAATTCCGGAGCAAGATCGGCATCCCGCCCAGGCGCGTCAAGCCCTTCGCCGGGAGCTATGACGCGGCGAACAAAGTCCTGACGATCATTCACGTGACGGTCCCCGAGGGGGCGACGGACTACGTCAATTCCATGTGGAAGATCCAAGAGGACCCGTTCTCCGGAGACGTGGTCAACAGCTACAACGACGGGCCGGCCTCGCCCGGGGCGAAGCCGCTCGGGCCGTTCTATGAGCTGGAATCGTCGTCGCCCGCCGCCGCCCTCAAGCCGGGGGAAACGCTGACCCACGTCCACGCGACGCTCCACTTCCAGGGGCCGGACACGGCACTCGACGAGATCGCCCGGAAGGTTCTCGGTGTCGGATTGATGGAGATCCATTCGGCCTTCGCCGGAAAATAGGTTCCTTATCAGCGGCGGCCGGTGAATATCGCTTCGGCCTCGGCCGTGTGCCGTCCGGATCGATTTAAGAGGATGAGAGGGCGCAGGACGCTTGGCCGCGTGGCCGCGAATCCCAACTCGGCCAGGAAAAGGTTGGGGGGCTCTCCGGCGCGGGCCCGCACGGCGCGCGTTCTCAGCATCCGGAGCCCGCTCGCCTCGGCGGCCTTCACGAAATCCCAGCGGCGCCGTTCCGGATAGATAAAGCAGGCGCGGCCGCCGGGCTTGAGCCACTCCGCCGTTTTCAGCATGAGGTCGCCAATCTCGCCGTGGATCTCGTGCTTGGCGACGGATTTTTCGGCCACCCGGCTGAGGCAGCCCGTGGATCTTCGGATGTAGGGGGGGTTGGAGACAACCAGGTCGAACTTCCGGCGGGGACGGTAGTCCCGGAAATCCGTCCGGACGACCTCGGCCCGATTCCCGAGCCCGTTCAGGGCGAAGTTGCGCCGGGCCAGGCCCGCGAGGCCTTTCTGGATCTCGAGGGCGGTGATGCGCTTGAAAGGCCTGGTGCTCAGCAGGAGGGAAATGATCCCGCTCCCGGTCCCGACGTCCAGGATGTCGTCCGCCCGCCGCGTCCGGATGAAGTCCGCGAGGAGCGGCGCATCCACCGAAAAGCGGTAGCCCCGTTTTTTCTGGAGGACCCGGATCCGGCCCCGGTAGAACGTGTCCAGCGTTTCGCCGCTACGCGGCCGCGGCTCCGCCGTTTTCTTCATCTTCGTCGACGTCCGTCACGACCACGACTTTCTCGGGCTGGACCTGGGCGTACCCGCCCCGGATGGAAAACGCTTCCTCGTCGCGGCCGATGCGGAAACGGACCTGACCGCGTCCGATCCCGACGAACAGGGGCCGGTGGCCCGGCAGAATGCCGATCTCCCCTTCCAGGCTCGGCAGCGAAATCGATTCCGCGTCGGCCTCCGCCAGCAGACGGTCGGGGGTGACGACCGTCAGGTGGATGGTCGCGGGAATCTGTTTGCTCATGACGACCGGAGCTCCTCGGTTTTCTGGATGACGTCGTCGATCGTCCCCATCATGTAGAACGCCTGCTCCGGCTTATCGTCGTGGAGGCCCTCCGCGATTTCCCGGAACCCCCGGATGGTCTCTTCGACCTGGACGTACCTTCCGGGCCGGCCGGTGAATTCCTCCGCGACGTGGAACGGCTGAGACATGAAGCGCTGGATCTTCCGGGCCCGGGACACGACGACCTTGTCCTCGTCCGAGAGCTCTTCGATGCCCAGGATGGCGATGATATCCTGGAGGTCCTTGTAGCGCTGGAGGATCTCCTTGACCCTCCGGGCCACGCGGTAATGGTCCTCGCCGACGACTCTCGGATCCAGGATCCGGGAGAAGGACGACAGCGGGTCGACGGCCGGGTAGATGCCCATGTCCGTCAGGGCCCGGGACAGGTTCGTCGTCGCGTCGAGGTGGGAGAACGTCGTCGCGGGCGCGGGGTCCGTGAAGTCATCGGCCGGGACGTAAACCGCCTGGACCGATGTGATCGACCCGCGCTTGGTCGAGGTGATGCGCTCCTCGAGCTCGCCGAGTTCGCTGGCCAGGTTGGGCTGGTAGCCGACGGCCGAGGGCATACGGCCGAGCAGGGCCGAAACTTCGGCCCCCGCCTGGACGAACCGGAAAATGTTGTCGATGAACAGGAGGATGTCCTGGCCGAGCTCGTCGCGGAAATATTCCGCCACCGACAGGGCCGAGAGCCCGACGCGCAGCCGCGCTCCCGGGGGCTCGGTCATCTGGCCGTAGATCAGGGCCGTCTTGTTGATGACGCCCGATCCCTTCATCTCCAGCCAGAGGTCGTTGCCTTCGCGGGTCCGCTCGCCGACTCCGGCGAAGACGGAATAGCCGCCGTGCTTCATGGCCACGTTGTGGATGAGCTCCTGTATGATGACGGTCTTGCCGACCCCGGCCCCGCCGAAGAGGCCGATCTTGCCGCCCTTGAGGAACGGCTGGATGAGGTCGATGACCTTGATGCCTGTTTCGAACATCTCGAGCTTGGTGCTCTGTTCATCGAGGGGGGGCGAATCCCGGTGGATGGGATATTTCTTGTCCGTCTTGATCGGGCCCATTTTGTCCACCGGCTCGCCGATGACGTTCATGAGGCGGCCCAGGGTCCCCTCGCCGACCGGGACCTGGATGGGCCCGCCGAGGTTCTCGGCCTTCATCCCCCGGGAGAGACCGTCCGTCGGATGCATGGACACGCACCGGACGCGGTCTTCGCCGATATGCTGTTCGACCTCGACGACGATATCGACGGGCGTCGTCACGTCGAAGCCCTCGCTCGTGATCCGGAGGGCGGTATAGATTTCGGGCAGCTCGCCGCCGGGAAACTTGACGTCGACGACGGGACCGATGATCTGGACGACGGTTCCGGTTTTGGCTGATGTCTGTTCCATCGCTTTCTCCCTATGCGTTTTCACGGAGCGCTTCGACGGCGGTCATGATCTCCAGGAGCTCTTTCGTGATCCCCGCCTGCCGGATCTTGTTGAGGACGAGGACAAGGTCCTCGACGAGGTCCCCGGCGTTTTTCGTGGCGTTGTCCATGGCCATCATCCGGGCCGCCTGTTCCGCGGCCTGCGATTCGTGGAGGGCATGGTGGATCTGCCCTTCCACGTAGAGCGGCAGGATGAATCGGACCAGGCCGGTCTCGTCCGGCTCCCAGTCCGGCGTCCAGCCCGCCGACGCCTCGGGCCCGGGGTCAGGGGCGAAGGGCAGGAGCTTCTCGGTGACGATCCTGGGCGCCATGATCGACTTGAATTCGCTATAAATGAGGTAGACGGCGTCGGTTTTTTGGAAGGCATACTGCCTCATCAGGAATTCCGCCAGGTCCCGGACCTCGTCCCGGGTCAGTTTATCGGTGTGGTCGCCGACCGACCGGTCCACGGGCCAGCGGCCTTTCTTGAAAAAGGCGACCGCCTTCCTGCCCAGGAGGACCAGCCGGACGTCCGCGGACTTCTGTTTTTCTTCGATGAACGAATGGGCCCCGGCCAGAAGGTTGGAGTTGAACGCGCCGGCCAAGCCCTTGTCCGAGGTGAGGACCAGGACCTCGATTTTCTTCTCGTCCCGCCGGTCGAGGAGCGGGTGTCCGGCCCGGCAGGCCCAGTAGGCCAGCCGGTTCATCAGGCCGGGGAACAGGTGCCAGAACGGCCGCGAGGCGAAGAGCGTCCGCTGGGCCTTGCGGAACTTGGCCGTCGAAACGGTCTTCATCGCCTGCGTGATCTTCTGGCTGTTCTGGACGCTCCGGATGCGCCGGCGGAGGTCGATCAGGGTCGGCATACTAGTTCAGTTCCCCCTTGAACAGGGCGTTGAAATCCGTCAGGGCGGCGCTGATCGCCGCTTCGAGCGGCGAATCGATCTGCTTCCTCTCCCGGATCCTGGTCAAAAGGTCCGGGTGGCTCTTATCGATATATTCGTAGAGCCTCTTCTCATAATCTTTGAGCCGGGCCACGGGGAATTCGTCCAGGAAGCCGCGGTTTCCGGCGTAGATGATGAGGACCTGCCTTTCGACCGGGAGCGGAGCGTACTGGCCCTGCTTGAGGACCTCGGTCAGGCGCTCGCCGCGGTCGAGCTGGGCCTGGCTCGTCCGGTCGAGCTCGGTGCCGAATTGGGCGAAGGTCACGAGGTCGCGGTATTGGGCCAGGTCCAGGCGGAGCTTGCCCGCGACCTGTTTCATGGCCTTGATCTGGGCGTTGCCCCCGACTCGCGAGACGGAGATGCCGATGTTGATGGCCGGGCGGACGCCGGCGTTGAACAGCTCGGCCTGGAGATAAATCTGGCCGTCCGTGATCGAGATGACGTTGGTTGGAATGTACCCCGAGACGTCGCCGGCCTGGGTTTCGATGATCGGCAGGGCCGTCAGCGAGCCGCCGCCGAGCTCGTCGTTGAGCTTGGCCGCCCGTTCCAGGAGCCGCGAGTGGAGGTAGAAAACGTCCCCCGGGTAGGCCTCGCGTCCCGGCGGGCGCCGGAGGAGCAGTGAGATCTCCCGGTAGGCGGCGGCGTGCTTGGAGAGGTCGTCATAGATGACCAGGGCGTGGCGGCCGTGGTCCCGGAAGTATTCCCCCATGGCGCAGCCGGAGTACGGGGCGAGATACTGGAGGGGTGAGGGATCGCTCGCCGACGAGACGACGACGACGGAGTACTCCATGGCGCCGAAGTCCTCGAGGGTCTTGATGATCTGGGCAACGGTCGAATTCTTCTGGCCGATGGCCACGTAGATACAGACGACGTCGGAGTTCTTCTGGTTGAGGATGGTGTCGAGGACGATGGTCGTCTTCCCCGTCTGCCTGTCGCCGATGATGAGCTCGCGCTGGCCCCGGCCGATAGGCACGATGGCGTCGATGGCCTTGATCCCGGTTTGAAGGGGCTCCCGGACGGGCAGGCGCTCGACGACGCCCGGCGCCAGGCGCTCGACGAACATGTAGGTCTCGGTCTTGATCGGCCCCTTGTCGTCCAGGGGGCGGCCGAGGGGATTGACGACGCGTCCGATCAGGGCGGGTCCGGCGGGGACCTGCATGATCCGGCGGGTCCGCTTGACCTGGTCTCCCTCCCGGATGAGGTGGCTTTCCCCGAGGAGCACGGCCCCGACGTTCTCCTCCTCCAAGTTCAAGGCCAGGCCGAAGACGCCGCGGGGGAACTCCAGGAGCTCGTTGTACATGACCCGGTCGAGGCCGTAGATACGGGCGATCCCGTCACCGACGGAGGTGACGGTCCCAACCTCACGGATATCGACGCTCGCTTCATAGCCTTCGATCTGCTGCTGGATGATCTTCGTGATCTCATCGGCCTTGATGCTCATGGCGACCTCTAGCCTTGCTGGATTTGCTCTTTCATCTGGTTGAGATTTCCCTGGACGGACGCGTCATAGACGATGTGTCCCCTCTTCAGGGCGAGCCCCCCGATGATGCCGGGGTCGATCTTGAAGACGAGGCTGACGGGCTTTTTTTCCGCGGCCTCGATCATCTGCCGGAGCCTTGTCTTCTGGGCCTCCGTCAGGGGGACCACCGACGCGACTTCAAAGGTCAGGATCCCGAGCTTCTCGTTCCAGGCCTCGGTCAGGATGTCCGAAACATTCTGGAGGAGGTCGAGCCGCTTGTGCTCGAGAAGCAGGGACAGGAAGCGGGCCGTTTTATCCCGGGCGGCGATCCGGGCCAGGACGTTTTCAAGGATACGGGCCTTGGTTCCGGCGTTGATGAAAGGGCTCGTCAGCGCCTTGCGAAGGTCGTCGTTCCGGGTGTAAATATCGAGAAACCTGCCGAGGGCGGCCTGGACGGACTCGAATTCCGGCTCGTCCTTCACCGCCTGGACGAGGCCCTGGGCGTATTTCTTAACGAGGACCTGATTTTTCATAAAACCGCGAGAGCCTCTCGATGGATTTATCGATGAGGGCCGCCTGGTCGGCCGGCGTCAGCTTATTCCGGATCCTTTCCCGGGCCAGCGATGTTCCCCTCTCCGCCGCGTAGGCCTTGAGCTCGCGGAGGCCTCCCCTCACCTGCTGATCGATTTCCTGCTCCGTGTATTTCCTGATCCGGGCGGCCTCCGCCGCGGCCAGGCGGGCGAGCCGCTCTTTCTCGCGCCCGGCGACGGCCTGGGCCGTCTCCGTCATCCGCTGGATTTCCTCGGCCAGCCCCTTGATGTCGCGCTCCGCTTCCTGATGTTTCTTCTCGGCCTCGGCTTTCGACGCGTCGACCAGGCGTATCGTCTCCTGGATATCGTACGCCCTCTTGCCGAGCATGGCCGCGAGCGGCTTCCGGAGGACAAAGGCCAGGCCCCCGAAAAGGATCAGAAAATTGACGGCTTTCCCCACAAAATCCATGGTCGCCGAGGCCCGGGCCCCCTCCTCCGCGCTCATAAAAACGAACAGGGGCAGGACGAACAGCACGGCGGCGACCGACTTGCGCAGCGTCATCAGTTCAGGATCCTCCGCTCGATGTCGTCGGCCATCCGCTCCGTCCCCGCCTCGAGCTCTTTCTTCAGCAGCTCGACATGTTGCTCAAGCTCCTGCTTGGCCTTCTCCACTTGGGCCCGGCACTCGGCCTGGACCTCCTGGACCAGCCGGCTTTTTTCCTTCAGGGCCTCCCGCTCCGCCTGGTCCCATATTTCCGCCGAGGCGGCCCGCGCCTTCCTCAACTCCTCCTCGACCAGCCTCAGGTCCTCCTCTGTAGCCGCCAGGGCCATCTTGGCCTCGGCCTTGGCCTTCTCGATCCGCGAGGCCCGCTCGCCGAGGATGCGCCCCACGGGCTTGAAGAAGACGCGCGCCAGGACGAGGACCAGGATCCAAACGAGGGCGAACGTGATCAGAACCGTTGCATCAGGGACGATGTTCAATTGTCAATTCCAGGCGGAAAAGTAGAGAAAACTTTAGCACCATCGGCGCCAAAAATCAACCCCGACAAAAAGGTTTAATGGGTCCTGTCCCGGTGCGTCAACGGAAAGGGGGGAGAGGCAAATTCCCCAATTGTCTTTGCGGCGACCGGGGCTAGTTGAACAGCCGGAGCTTCTTGACCTCGCCGACGAGGAAGAGGGAGCCGGCGATGACGATGGGGACGCGTCCCGCCGATTCGCGGAGCGCCAGGCGCACCGCTTTGGCGGTGTCGGGCTCGATCCGGATTATGTCCCGGAATTCGGGGGCCGCATCGAGGATCGAGGCGGGCGTGGCGGAGCGCGTGTTGGGGACCTGGGTCAGGATAACGGTCCGGGCACGGGGGAAGAGACGGCGGGCCATAGCCCTGATGTCCTTGTCTTTCATGACTCCAAAAACCAGGATGACGGGTTTCCGGAGAACGTCCCGGATGTGGGCCGCCAGGGACGCGGCGCCTTCCTCGTTATGGGCCCCGTCCAGGATGACCAGAGGCCTGCGGGAGACGGTCTCCAGCCGTCCATCCCAGCGGGCCTCACGGATCCCCCGGATGATTTTGGATTTCCCAAGCGGCCTCCACGTCCGGCTCAGGACTTCGGCGGCGGCGATGGCCACGGCGGCGTTCTCCCCCTGCCAGCGGCCGGCCAGGCCGGGAGCGAAATCGTAGTCGTCCTCCCCGCTCGAGTACCTGAACCGGAATCCCCCTTGCGTCCGCCTGGCAGTCAGGGTCCTTCCTTCTCCGAAAACCTGGACGAGAGGAGCGCCCCGTTCCCGGGCCCGCCGCCGGATTTCCCTAAGGCCTTCGCCTTTCGGGACGCCGCAGACGACCGGAACGCTCGGCTTGATGATCCCCGCCTTTTCGAAAGCGATTTCGCGGAGGGTGGATCCGAGATGCTTTTGGTGGTCCCGGGATATCGTCGTGATAACGGAAACGAGGGGACGGACCACGTTCGTGGCGTCGAAGCGCCCGCCCATGCCCACTTCGAGGACCGCGACGTCCACCTGCCGCTCCGCGAAATGGAGGAAGGCCAGCGCGGTCAGGACCTCGAAGAATGTGGGATGGTAAACCAGGCGGCCGGACGACATCAGGGGGTCGATCGTCTCCCGGGCCCGGTCGAGCAGGGTGCAGAAGCGCTCCGTCGTGATCGCTTCGCCGCCGACGCGGAGCCTCTCCTCCACGCTCACCAAGTGGGGCGAGGTATAGAGGCCGGTGCGAAATCCGTGGCCCCGGAGGATGCGGTCGAGCATCGCCGAGACAGAGCCCTTGCCGTTCGTCCCAGCCACGTGGACGGCCGGAAACGCGCGCTGGGGGTCGCCCAGGGCCCGGAGAAGGATGCGGATATTCTCGAGACCGAGCTTGATGCCGAAATACTGAAGGTGGCCGAGATAATCCCGGCACGCGGCGGGGTTCATTGAGGCCGGTTGAGGAAAAGACGAAGGGCCCTGATCAGGTAGTTCCTCAGATCCTTGCGCTCGACGACGTCGTCGACCATGCCATGGCTGAGGAGGAATTCCGCCCTCTGGAAGCCCTTGGGAAGCTTTTCTTTGATGGTCTGCTCGATGACGCGGGGCCCGGCGAATCCGATCAGGGCCTGGGGCTCGGCGATGTTGATGTCCCCGAGCATCGCGAAACTCGCGGTCGTGCCGCCCGTCGTCGGGTCGGCCAGGACCGAGATGTACGGGAGCTTGGCCTCCCCGAGCCGGGCGATGGCGGCGCTCGACTTGATCATCTGCATGAGAGACAGCATGCCCTCCTGCATCCGCATGCCGCCGGAGCAGGACACGATGATGACGGGACGCCGCTCCTCGATGGCCCGCTCGCAGGCCCGGGCGATCTTCTCGCCGACGACGGATGCGACGCTGCCGCCCAGGAAGCTGAATTCCATGGCCAGGACGTAGACCGGGATGCCGCCGATCGTCCCCTTGGCCGTGACGATGGCCTCCGCGAGGCCCGTCCTTTGCTCGTTCTCGACGAGCCGGTCGGCGTATTTTTTAGTGTCGACGAAATGAAGGGCGTCGACGGAATGGATGCCTGCGTCCTCCATCTTGTAGGCCCCGTCGTCGAAAAGCATCCCCAGGCGTTCCTCCGCGGAAATCCGGAAATGGAAGTTGCACGAGGGACAGACGGAGAGGTTGTCCAGGATATCCTGTTTGTAAAGGATGCGCTGACAGCTGTTGCAGCGTGTCCAGAGACTCGTCATGCGTGTCGTCCTTTGCTTTAGCGGGGCTTCGCCTTGCCCTGGGCGGATTTGTCCCGCACCCGTTGGGCCAGGTTTTCGATAACGGTGTTCGAGTCGGGGAGGACCTCGTCGATATCCTCTTCGTCCCGGATGAGCTGCCGGATCGCCTCCACGAATCGGTCGGGGTCCACCGGCTTCTCGAAGTAGTCCGAGGCGCCGAACGAGGAGATCGCCTCGTGGCGGTATTGCGGCCCCTTGTAAAGACCGGTCACGATCACGACCGGGACTTGGCCGCCGGATTCCTGGGTGATCTTTTTCGTCAGGTCAAAGCCATGGATCTTGGGAAGCATCGCTTCCAGGATCACCAGGTCCGGTTTCTCGGAACGGAATTTCTCGTAGCCCATCTGGCCGTCGGAAGCGGTGACGACCTGGATTTTCTGCGATTTGATCAGCTTGGTCAGGGAGTCCAGGCTCGGCGTGTCATAATCGACGATCAGGATCTTTTTCTCGGCCATGGGCGATTCCTTAATGTATTGAAAATCCGGGGCCGTGTCAAACCCCGGGATCCCGGCTTGTGCGGCGCGGGACGCCCGAGCGCCCGGCCGGCCCCGGCTATTTCCTCAGCTTCCTGATCGAGAGAAAGGCGGCGATAACGCCGAGGACGCCCAGCGTGAACAGGACGATTTTTTTGATGCGCATCACGGTAGACTCCGTTATCCCTGAGGGTTGAATTATAGACGGACGAGGGCCCTCCGTCAACGGCAGGCCCGCGGCCCCGGGGTAGCCGCCGCGCCCCAAAAGCTGTAATATAGGCGCCGGCGGGAAGGCCTCCCGTGAGCCAGAACCGATGAAAAAATCGCGAAGACACGCCCTCGGCCAGCATTTCCTGGCCAGCCCGGCCGTTCTCCGGAAGATCGTCGATGTCATTTCACCCCGGAAAGATGAGGTCCTGGTCGAAATCGGCGCCGGGAGAGGGGCCCTGACGGTCGCCCTGGCGGAAAGGGCCGGCCGGGTCATCGCGGTCGAGAAGGACGAGCGGCTCGTCCCCGACCTCGAGAAGTCGGTCCCTGCGAACGTCGACGTCGTGCGGGGCGACGCCCTGACCTTCGATTTCCGCGGCCATCTCGGGGCGGCCGGCATCCGGACGGTCCGGGTGGTGGGGAACCTGCCGTACTCGATCTCGTCTCCCTTCCTCAGGCGCGTCCTCGCGGAGCGCGACCTTTTCACCGCCTGCGTGTTCCTCCTCCAGAAGGAGGTCGCCGCGCGGATCCCGGCTGGCCCCGGGTCGAAGAAATACGCGCCCCTGTCCATTCTCCTCCAGAATTACTATGAGGCCCGCGTCGAATTTACGGTCGCCCCGGGCTCCTTCTCGCCGCCGCCCAAGGTCCAGTCCGCCCTCCTCTCGCTCCGCCGGAGGCCGTCACCGCTCCTGGCCGTCGCCGGCGAGCCGCTCTACGCCGCTTTTCTGCAGGCCTCCTTCGCCGAGCGCCGCAAGCTTCTTTGGAAGAACCTCGAAAAGCGCGCCGGCGCCGCGGCCCTCGCCGCCGCCTTTGATCGCTGCGGCCTGACGAGAAACGCCCGGGCCGAGGAGCTCACGCCGGACCAATTCGCCGGGCTCTTCGAGGCCCTCCGGCAGGGAGCGGAGTCTTCGGAGCGACCATCAGAAGGGGGGCGGAGCGGCTCGGAGCCCCACTTCTGAGAAATATCCGGAACGAGTCTTGGATCTTAACAGGCCCATACAGAAAGGGGGCGGAGTCTTCGGAGCGGCCATCAGAAGGGGGGCGGAGCGGCTCGGAGCCCCACTTCTGAGAATTATCCGGAACGAGTCTTGGATCTTGATGGGCCCATACAAAAAGGAAGCGGAGTCTCCGGCCGGGTCCCTTATCGTCGCACACCGTAATTATGCTATAATCGCGGCGTGAAAAAACCGAAGAAGGGGGCCGCGAACGGCAAGCCCGCAGCCAGGAAGCAGAGCCGCGCCGTCGAGATCATCGGTCTGCTTCTTCTTTTCTTCGCCATCTTCTCCCTGATCAGCCTGGTCAGTTATGACTCCAAGGACCCCTCGTTCGCCAACGCGCCCCTGCCGGGCCGGCACGTGCGCAACTTCGCCGGTCACGCCGGGGCGCACTTCGCCGAGGCCCTGCTCTGGTTCCTTGGGTTTGTGGTCTTCCTGCTTCCGTTCGGCATCGGCTACGTCGCCGTCAAGGCCGTCCTCCGCGGCGCCGCCGGCGGCCTCCTGCGCCGCCTGGGCTTCGTCTTCCTGTTCTTCTTGATCATCTGCCCGCTGGCCGCGCTTCTTTTCCAGAAGATTCCCTTCAGGGGCACGGTCATCCAGGCGGGCGGCATCCTCGGCGGCCTCGTCCTGAATTTTCTCGAGCGGTACCTCAACACGGTCGGCTCCTTTGTCTTTCTCCTGGCCGCGTTCGGCCTCTTCCTCCTCTTCTCCACCCGCTGGTCTCTGGCGAAGACGCTCCATTTTTTCAAGGGGACTTTCGATTCGACCTTCAAGGCGGTCCGGATCCGGGTGACCCGCTACCAGAAATCCAAGGAGCGGGACAAGATGAGGGAAAAGGTCATGAAGAAATACGCGGAGCCGTCAGAGCCGCCCGCGGCGAAGGAACCTGAGGAAAAGGCCGGCCGCAAGGCCGAAAAGAAAGCCGAAAGAGAAAGGAAGAGGGAGGAGAAGGAGGCCCGAAAGGCCGCCCGCGAAGCGGCCGCGGCGCCCAAAGCGGCGGCCCCCCCAGAAAAACTCCTTTTCCCGGACCTCGGGAAGAAGGGCGAATACACTTTCCCGCCGTTCAACCTCCTCGACCCGGGGAAGCCGGCCGAGAAGATCGACAAGGAAGAGCTCTACGACAAAAAGCGGCGCATCGAGGAGAAGCTCAAGGAGTTCGGCATCGAGGGCGAGGTCAGGGAATACCACCCCGGGCCCGTCATCACGACCTACGAGTTCTACCCGGCCCCGGGGATCAAGGTCAGCCAGGTGGCCAACCTCACCGAGGATCTTTCGCTGGCCCTGGAGGCCGAGTCCGTGCGCATCCAGCGGATTCCCGGCAAATCATCGCTCGGCGTCGAGATCCCGAACAACAAGCGGGAGATCATCAAGCTCCGCGACATTATTGAATCCGAGAAGTTCCTCGGCTCGCCCTCCAAGCTCACCTTTGCCCTGGGCAAGGACGTCCACGGCGGCGTGTACGTCACGGACCTGGCGGTCATGCCCCACCTCCTCATCGCCGGGTCGACGGGGACGGGCAAGAGCGTCGCCCTCAACGCCCTCATCGCCAGCATGCTCTACAAGGCCACCCCGGAAGAGGTGAAACTGGTCCTCATCGACCCCAAGCGCCTCGAGTTCACGCTCTACGAAGATGTCCCGCACCTTCTCTGTCCGGTCATCAACGACCCCAAAAAGGCCCACGTCGTCCTCATGGATATCGTTCGGAAGATGGAGGAGCGGTACAAGAAGCTCCAGGGCATCAAGGTCCGGAACATCGACCAGTACAACCAGCAGATGAAGCAAATCCTGGCCGAGAAGAAGGGCCGGCTCAGCGACGAAGAGAAGGAAGCCTTCCAGCCCCTTCCCTACATCGTCATCATCATCGACGAGCTGGCCGAGTTGATGATGGTCGGCGCGCAGGAGGTCGAGTTCTTCATCGGCCGGCTGGCTCAGCTCGCCCGCGCCGTCGGCATCCACCTCGTCATGGCGACCCAAAGGCCTTCCATCGACGTCATCACCGGTACGATCAAGAACAACTTCTCCTGCCGCGTTGCGTTCCGGGTCCCCTCCAAGGTGGATTCGCGGATCATCATCGATACGATCGGCGCGGACAAGCTCCTCGGGATGGGCGACATGCTCTTCCTGCCGCCCAATTTCCCGCGCCTCGTCCGCCTCCACTGCGCCTACATCTCCATCCCCGAAGTCCGCCGCCTGGTCAAGTTCGTCAAGAGCCAGGGGACGCCGACTTTCGACGAGAGGATCGTCCAGGCCGTGCGCGGCGGCGCCGACCAGATGTGGGACGACTCGGGCGAAAAGGACGAACGGTACGAAGAAGCCGTCCAGCTGGTGCTGACCACGGGCCAGGCCTCGGCGTCCTATCTCCAGAGGCGGCTCAAGCTGGGGTATGCCCGCGCGGCCCGGATCATCGACCAGATGGAGCAGGAAGGCCTGATAGGCGCTTCGGAAGGGAGCAAGCCCCGCGAGATTCTCGTGGACCGCAAGGCCTACCTCAAGGACATGGATCGCAGCAAGCTCAAGAAGGAAGATTTCTGACCCGGTTAGTGGACCGTCGGGAGCGAGGCAAGCCCTGCCGTCTCCAGCCCGGCCCAGCGCCAGGCGCTGACCGGCACGGTCAGAAAAACATCCACCATGGCCGGGTCGAATTGATAGCCGCCGGCCCGTTCGATTTCCCCGAGCGCCTCTTCGAACGTCCGGCCGCGCCTGTACACCCGGTCTGAAGTCATCGCGTCGAGGGTGTCGGCCAGGGCGAAGATCCTGGCCCCGAGCGGAATCCGGTCGCCGGCCAGGCCGGCGGGGTACCCGCGGCCGTCGAACCGCTCATGGTGGCGGAGGACGATCTCGGCCGCCGCCCGCAGGAACCCGAATTCCTCGATCATGCGGTAGCCGGCCACGGGGTGTTCGCGGATGATCTCCCGTTCGACCTCCGTCAGGGGGCCGCCCTTCCGCAGGATTTCGGGTGGGACAACAGCCTTCCCGACGTCGTGGAGAAGCGCCCCGCGCTCGATATCCAGGAGAAATCCCGCCCGTTCGATACCGAGGGCCCTGGCCAGCAGCACGGCGTACCGCGCCGCCGTCCGGGAATGCTTGGCCAGGTCGAGGCGCGGGTCGGCGGCGGCCACGAAATAGAGGAGCCCCGAAGTGAGCCAGCTATCGCGCCCGGACCGGCCCGCGGGAAAGCCGGGATCAACCGGGGTCAGGCGGCCGCAGGATGCGTCCAGTTGCCGCAGGACGCGCCGCGCTCCCATGATCCTGACGTTCAGTTCCGGGTCGTCCCCGGCCGGACCGCGTGTGAAAGACGGGCTGTCCGATCTCATCGTGGCTTCCTCGGCGCCGCAAATCTACCGCCCCGGGCGGGGCCTCCGAATCCTCTTTGGAAGGCAGGAGGTTAGTCGTTGGGGGTGAGGAAAGATTGACTCCTGGAGAGGTTGCGTGGTTATCCGGCGCGTCCATATAATTAGGGTACAGTGGAAATCGAGAAGAAAGACCTCCCGCTCGATGAGGCCATCCTCCAATACAGGACCGTCATATCTTTCCGGGTCCGGAGGGCCCTCGGGAGCTCGACGCCCGACTGGGAGGACGTCGTCGACGAGATCCTCATGCAGGCCATCGAAAAGGTCAAGTCCGGGTCCTTCAGGGGGGACAGCTCCGTCGGTACTTTCCTCTATACCATCACCAGCCGCCGGATCATCGATCACATCCGCCAGAAGACCAAAGTCCTCCGGCACGCCCCCGAACCAGCGCCCTTCCCGGACCCCCACTTCGAGGCCGAGGGGCGGGAGCGGGCCCGGCAGATCTCCGAGGCCGTAGAAGGGCTCAAGCCCAAGTTCCGCGATGTCCTCTATCTTTATTATTATAAAGAACTTTCACGGGACGAGGTGGCCCGGGAGCTGGGCATTTCGCCGCGCCGGGTCAGCGAGCGGGTGAACTACGCGATCAAGCTCGTCAAGAAGTTCGTCAAGCCCTGATTTTTTCCATTTTTCTTCCCCCCGGGCCGACTAAAATGTTGAAAATCGCCCAAGGTGTCGGACATGATCAAATGCCGGTATGAAGACCTGATCGACGGATATCTCCTGGACAAGCTGAAGCCCGAGGAGCAGACCGATTTCGAGGAGCATTACTTCATCTGCCGCTCTTGCTTCAGCAAGATGTCGGATCGCGATGAGATCATTCAAGTCCTTAAAAAAGAGGGCATGTTCAATGCTCCCGGCGAGTACAGGTTCGAGGATTCCAAGGGGGAATCGTGGTTGGACAGGGTCGCGGTCCATCTCACCCCCCGCCGGTGGGTCGCCATCGGCGTCTCGGCCGCGGCGATCGTCCTGGCGGTCTGGCTCCTCATCCCCAGGCCGGGGTCCGTTTCCTCACCCTTCATCCTCTCCGGGGACGCAACCGTGCGTGGCGGCGCCTTGACGATCCTCTCTCCCGTCGCCGACGTGGGGGACACCCCCGCCTTTCTCGAATGGAAAGCGGCCGGGGACGAACTCGAGTACAAGGTTTCCCTGTCCGGGAAATCCTCCCTCATGAGCGCCTCGACCAAGGAAACCCGGATCGCCCTTCCCAACGATGTCAAGGCCCGGATCAAGCCCGGTGTGAGATATTCCTGGCAGGTCCAGGCGTTCAAGGCCGACGGGACGCTCGTCGCCGTGTCCGGACGCGTCAAGTTCAGGGTCGTCCCCAAGTCCTGAGGACGTCCGGGGAGCTTCAGTCTTCGATTTCGCGGTCGTTGTCCTCGGTGTACAACCGGCCGCGGGTCTGCTCCTCGAATCCGAGGCAGCACATCAGGCGGCCGCACAACCCGGAAATCTTCGTGGGGTTGATGACGATCTGCTGCTTGCGGGCCTTCTGGATGGTCACGGGCTCGAACGTCCGCATGAAGCTCGTGCAGCAGAGGCTCCGGCCGCAGACGCCGAGGCCCCCGATCATCTTGGCCTCGTCCCGGACCCCGACTTGGCGCATCTCGATCCGCATCCGGAGTTCCTTGGCCAGGTCCTTGACGAGCTGGCGGAAATCGATCCGGCCGTCAGCCGTGTAGTAGAAGATCCCCTTCTTTTCGCTGAAAAAATAGCGGACCGAAACGAGCTTCATGGGCAGGTTCCGGCCCGTGATCCGCTGGAGGCAGAACTCGAAGGCCCGCGCTTCTTTCTCCCTCAACCACTCGAATTTCCGGAGGTCGTCCTCGGTGGCCTTGCGCACGATGGGCACGGCGCACTGGGCCGCTTTCGGGTTCTTGCACATGAGGCTCGCGTCGTCGACGACGAGGGCCAGGTCCCCGCCGAGTTCGGATTCGACGATGCACCGGTCGCCCTTCTGGAGAGACAAGTCGCCGGGGTGGGCCCGCATCACGCGGCCCGATGTTTCACTCTGAACACAGATGATGTCAGACATGGCTCAATTCTCCAAAGTTCGAAAAAAAAGTCGCCGCCAGCAAGTTTTTGTTCAAGTTCCTGGGAAGCTCGAAAAGGACGAACTCGAGCTCCGCGAGGAGCGCCGCCGCCCGGCGGACGGGCAGCGTCCCGGAGGCCTCCCGCAACTGGGCCTCGTAATCCGGATTCAGCAGGAACCGGACGTCCCCGCCGAGCCCGAGGAGGATGACATCTCGCGTGAAGGACGAAAACATCTCCAGGGTTTGCCCGAATTCCTCCTGCGAGGATTTGGCGAGCGTGCCGAACCGGTCCAGGAAGGCCGAGGCGCCGCGGCCGGAGAGCATCGCCTCATAGAGCCGCCAGGAGGCGTCCTTCAGGCCCTGGACGTCCTCCCACTCGAGCTCCATGGCCCGCTCGAGGTTCCCGTCCACAAGCAGGGACAGGATGCGGGCCTGGGCGGCCGGGTAATCGCGCTCCATCAGGATCTCCTCGATCTCCTCTTTGCTGATGGCCGAGAAGGCCAGGGTCTGGCACCGGGAGAGGATGGTGGGCAGCAGGAGGAACGGGCTCGACGTTACGAGAATGATATGGGAAAAGAGCGGCGGTTCCTCGAGAACCTTGAGGAGGGAGTTGGAGGCGTCGCCGCTCATGTCCTCCGCGTCGACCAGAATGAAAACCCGTTTCTTCGCGGCGAGCGGCCGCAGGTAGGCCATTTGCCTCAGGAGGCGGATCTGGTCGATGGCCAGGGCCTTTTTGTCGGCCCGCGTCTCGATCTCCATGACGTCGGGAAAGCGGCCCTCGTCGATCGCCCGGCACGAGGAGCACCGGTCGCAGGAATCGCCGGTCTTCTCCAGGCAGTTCAGGGCCTTGGCCACGGTCAGGGCCATCTGTCGCTTGCCGATGCCCTCGGGGCCGCAGAACAGGAGGGAGTTCGGGACCCGGTCCCGCTCCAGGGCCAGCTTCAGGATCTTCTTGACCCGGCTGTTGCCCGCGATATCCTTGAAGGCCATGATGCCTCAGCCGTCCTTTCGTTCCGGGGCGCCGTCGCGCAGGGCTTTTTTTAGGTATGGGGCCGTGTAAGAGCCGGCCGCCTCCGCGACGGCCTCCGGCGTCCCCTGGGCCACGATGCGCCCCCCGTCCTCGCCGCCCTCCGGACCCAGGTCAATAATATAGTCGCAATACTTGATGACTTCAAGGTTGTGCTCGATGATGATGACCGAACTGCCGAGGCTCACGAGCTCCGAGAGGACCTCGAGGAGCTTGCGGACGTCGTCGAAGTGGAGCCCCGTCGTCGGTTCATCCAGCAGGTAGAGGGTCCGGCCGGTGTTCCGCCGGCCGAGCTCCTTCGTCAGCTTGATCCTCTGCGCTTCGCCTCCGGAGAGCGTCGGGGCCTGCTGGCCCAGCCGGATATAGCCGAGGCCCACCCGCTTGAGCGTGGCCAGCTTGCGCTTGAGCTGGGGATGGGCCTTGAGCAGTTCATAGGCGTCGTCGACCGTCATGGCCAGATAATCGGCGATCGTCCGCCCTTTATACAGGACGGCGAGGGTCTCCTTGTTGTAGCGCTTTCCCTCGCAGCGGTCGCAGGTCACGAAGACGTCGGGGAGAAAATGCATTTCGATCTTCTTGACGCCCGCGCCCTCGCATTCCTCGCAGCGGCCGCCGGAGACGTTGAAGCTGAAGCGGCTGGCCGAATAGCCTCTCATTCGCGACTCGGATGTCCGGGAGAAGAGTTCCCGGAGGGCCGTGAACAGCCCGGTGTAAGTCGCGGGATTGGACCGCGGCGTCCGGCCGATCGGTTTCTGGTCCACGGCGACGACCTTGTCGATCTGCTCGACCCCCTCCATGGCCGCGTGGCTCCCCACCCGGTGCTTCGCGTTATAGATCCTGTTGGTCAGGCCCTTGAAGAGAATGTCATAGACCAGGGTGCTCTTGCCGGAACCGGAGACGCCGGTCACGGCGGTCATGACCGACAGCGGCAGCCGCACGTCCATCCCTTTCAGGTTGTGCTCGGTGGCCCGCCGGACGGTCAGCCAGCCGGACGGCGCCCGCCGGGCCTTCGGGATGGGCACCTTCCGTTCGCCCCGCAGATACTTCGCGGTCAGGGAATCCGGCGATTGGAGGATCGCGGAGAGCGGGCCTTCCGCGACTTTGTAGCCTCCCGCTTCCCCCGCGCCGGGCCCGAGGTCGAGGATAAAATCCGCGGCCCGGATGGTCTGCTCGTCGTGCTCGACGACGACGATGGAGTTGCCGTCGTCGCGGAGGTTCTTGAGGAGGGAGATGAGCCGGCCATTGTCCCGCTGGTGGAGCCCGATCGTGGGTTCGTCGAGGACGTAGAGCACGCCGCGGAGCCGGGACCCGACCTGGGCGGCCAGCCGGATCCTCTGGGCCTCCCCGCCGGAGAGCGAGGCCGTCGACCGGTTCAGCTGGAGGTACGACATGCCGAGGTCTTCCATGATGGCCAGCCGGGCGCTGATCTCCTTCAGGATCTTCGAGGCGATGATCCGTTCGGCCGGGGGGAACTCAAAGATCCCGACGGCGCGGAGGAGGTCCTTGATGGCCAGCTCTCCGACCTCGTGGACGTTCATCCCTCCGACCTTGACCGAAAGACTTTCCTTCTTCAGCCGGGCCCCCTGGCAT